>NZ_JBVIDS010000006.1:117926-400797 GCF_055572255.1 Streptomyces sp. NPDC030799
CCACCCTCCTCACGCCGACGGCGCATGAGCGCCGCAAGGAGGAGCGGATGCTCGATGATCGACTCCTCACCACCCTCCTCACGCCGACGCGCGAGGGCGGCAAGGAGGAGCGGGTGCTCGATGATCGATTCCTCGCCGCGCTCCTCACGCCGGCTCAGCAACGCTGCCAGCAGAAGCGGACCGAAGGCGGATTCCTCGCCGAACTCTTCCTGGCCTACGCCGGCCTTTTCACGAGTGGGAGTCTCCGTCGCTGCCGTCATGGTTTCCTCTTTCTTTGACGCATGACTCAGCGGAGTGCTCGGCTGATACAGGCAGGCCTCGCCCTCCGCCCTTCAGCGCCATCGTCGAGGTGCGCGACGCCGACCGCATTTCGATCATGCGCCATGTGGCCGCAGAATTCAGGAAACTCGCGCGAGTCGAAAGCAAGGGTCACGGGGCACAGCCTCGTGTCCGGTCCTGCGAGAGGGGCGGGGAACGGGTCGCGGAACCGTATCGGTGTGCGGCTCCGTCGCGCGGGCGCGATCAGCGTGGGCGCAGCCGGAACCAGGGACCGGCCGATCCCCCTACGGATACGGCGCTCAGTGGTCGCCCTCAAGCCGTTCGCCGACGCGACGTCGTCTTCTTCTGGGCCGTCTTCTGAGCCGTCTTCTGGGCCGTCTTCTTGGCCGTGGTCTTCGCCGTGGTCTTCGACGCCGCCGTCTTCTTCGTTCCCTCGGCTGTCTTGGACGTCGACTTCCTCGCCGGTGCTGCCTTCTTCTTGGCCGTGGACGTCGACTTCTTGGCGCCCGCCTCCTTCGGTGCCGACCGGCGTGGCAGGGATCTGACCTCGGCCTCTGCCGGGGTGGGCGGTGCGCCGCGGGACTCGCGGGCTGCCCGCACGCTGTTCTCCAGGGCCGCCATCAGGTCCAGCACCTTGCCCCCGGCGGCCGGCTCGGGCGCCTCCGGTGGGGCCTCGCCGGAGGCCTTCGCGGCGATGACCTCCTCCAGCGCCTCCCGGTACTCGTCGTGCAGGTCCGCCAGGTCGACCTCGCCGAGGGTGTCCATGAGGGCGTCGGCCAGGTCGAGTTCCTTGTCGCGGATGGTGACGGAGGTGTCCGGGGCGACGCCCTCGGGTGCGCGGACCTCGTCCGGCCACAGCAGCCCGTGCATGGCGATGGCGTCCCCGACCACGCGCAGCATGCCGAGGCGTTCGCGGCCGCGCAGCGCGTACTTGGTGATGGCGACCTTGTTGCTGCGTTTGAGGGCCTCGCGCAGGAGGACGTACGGCTTGGCGGCGGGGGCTCCGCCGGCCGCGAGGTAGTACGCCGCGTCCATCTGGAGCGGGTCGATCCGGTCTGCCGGGACGAAGGCGACGATCTCGATCGTGCGGGCCGTGGGGATGGGGAGGTGGGAGAGGTCCTCGTCGCTGATCGGGATGATCGTGCCGTCGGCATCCTCATAGCCCTTGCCGATCTCCGACTGGGTGACCTCCCGCTCCTCCAGTTCGCACACCTTGCGGTAGCGGATGCGGCCGTTGTCCTCGGTGTGGATCTGGCGGAAGGAGATCGCATGACTCTCCGTGGCGTTCACCAGCTTGATCGGGATGCTGACGAGCCCGAAGGAGATGGCGCCGTTCCAGATCGATCGCACGTGCCGCACCCTTCCTGTACCGGGACACCGGTTGCGCCGGTTTCACCCGTTTTTCTGGGATTGTCATCTTATGACGCCCATGACAGAGGTGGAGGGGCGGCGGGTCGCCCTCAGCAACCTGGAGAAGGTGCTGTATCCGGAGACCGGCTTCACCAAGGCGGAGCTGGTGCACTACTACGCGACCAGCGCCGAGGTGCTGCTGCCGCATCTGCGCGACCGGGCCGTGTCCTTCCTGCGCTATCCGGACGGCCCGGAGGGCCAGCTGTTCTTCACCAAGAACGTGCCGCCGGGCACGCCCGAGTGGGTCACGACCGCCGAGGTGCCGCGGTCGTCGGCGGACAGCCCGGCCCGGATGGTGGTGGTGCAGGATCTGCCGAGCCTGGTCTGGGCGGCGAATCTCGTCGCCGAGTTCCACACCCATCAGTGGCTGGTGCAGGCTCCGGACGAGGCCGACCGGCTGGTCTTCGACCTCGACCCGGGCGCGCCCGCGACCGTCGTGCACTGCTGCGAGGTGGCGCTGTGGCTGCGGGAGAGGCTCGCGGCGGACGGCATCGAGGCGTATCCGAAGACGGCCGGTTCGAAGGGGCTGCATCTGCTGGCGGCGGTGCGCGGGGGTTCGTCCGAACGGACGAGTGAGTACGCGAAAGCACTCGCCGTGGAGGCCGAGCGGGCGATGCCGCGGCTGGTGGTGCACCGGATGACGAAGAGCCTCCGGCCGGGGAAGGTGTTCGTCGACTGGAGCCAGAACGCGGCCCGCAAGACCACGGCCACGCCCTACACCCTGCGCGCCCGCCGGGCCCCGCTGGTCTCGGCACCGGTGACCTGGGCGGAGGTGGCCGACTGCCGGAGCCCCGGGCAGCTGGAATTCCTGGCCGGTGACATCGCACCACGGCTGCAGGATCACGGGGATCTGCTGGCACCGCTGCTGGATGCGGGGACGGCGGCGCCCTTGCCCTGACGTGGGCGGTCACCCCCGCCGCTCCTACCCGTCCGGCGAGGGTGCTCCACCCCCTGCGACCCCTGCGGGGCTGCTCGCCCGTGCGACCCGTGCCGGGCCGCTGCCGCCGCCCCCTGCACCCCTGCCCGGCGGCTGCCGCCCCGCGCAACGCCTGCAGCGGGCCGCCATCCCTGCCCCCGGCTCGGCGACTGCCGCCCCATACAACGCCCGCCGCGCGCCGCCATCCCTGCCCCCGCCGAGCACTGCCGGCCCCTACGACCACCTGCCGCGGGCCACTGTCCTTGCCCCCGCCCGGCGGCCGCCGCCCCGCACTACGCCCACCGCGGCCCGCCATCCCCTCGACCCCGTGCTCGGGCTGCCGCCCCCTACAACCCCAGCCGGCGATGACCGCCCCTCACCCTCTGCCAGCCGTGACTGCCCCTGTCCGCCTGATGGCGCTGCCACCCCCACACCCCCGCCTCAGTCTGAACAGCCCGCCCTCAAGCACCGGGCAAGCCGCTCAGCCGAGACCGCTCACGCCCTCCCCCGTCTACTCAGGGGCCCTCCCCCATCCACCCTCACGCCCTACCCCCTGCTCTCCCACCCTCTCCCATCCGGTCCTCACACCCTCCCCCACGTATTCCGATCCCTGGCCATCCCATGCAGCGCCTCCACGTCCGCCGGTTTCAGGACGCCGCCGAGCCGGGACAGGGCCGGCAGGTCCGTGTCCTGGAGGATGCGTACTGCTCGGGGCTGGGTGGTCAGGGTCAGCTCGGCCGGGCCCGCCAGGGCCAGCAGCGGGCGCACCTCGGCGGTCAGGGCGTAGGAGGCCCGGTCGGCGACGAGCCGCAGTCGGCGCAGCAGCGGCTCGGGGTCGCGGCGGCCCACGGTGACCATGGGGTCGGCGATCTGGACCCGGGACTTGCGGGCGTACAGGGCGTGTACGGCGAACAGGCCGCCGGGGCCGAGCAGCAGGTGGTGGATGCGGTCGCCGCCGGGGAGGGGGACGGAGTGCAGGGTGTGCCAGCCGGCGCCCTCCAGGGTGTCCAGGGCGGTACCGATGATCTCCTCGGCGGCCAGGGCGCGGCGGCGCGGGTCGGGGCGCAGCCGGTGGGCGGGGCCGGGGTCGCGTTCGAGGGCGACGAGGAGGGTCTCGCCGGGGCGGTTGGGCGCGAGGTCGTCGTCCGGGTGCAGGGTCAGCCGGGCCAGTTCCGCGGGGGTGGGTACCGGGGGCGGTCCTACGGTCACCGGGCCGGTCAGGAAGGGTTTCAGGGCGTGGAGTACGTCGTCCCTGTTGTCCTCGCCGAGCAGATTGACCCGGCCGGTCTCACGGTCGTACCAGGCGACATTGCTTCCGTCCGGGCGGCAGACGTACAGCCGTTCCCGCCCGTGCCGATAGGCCGGCACCACGCGCAGTGCGCTCATGCGCCATCACCCCTCGGACCATGGGAACAGGCGGGGTGCTCCCGGGGCAAGACCGGTTACCGTGGAGGGCGGGCCCACGAGGGGGAGTTGGGGAGGCGCCGGTGCGGATGCGCGGAAAGCAGCCCGACGTACCGGCTCCGGAGAGCCCGTGGCACGAGATCGTGCCGGGTCTGTGGATGGGCGGGCATGAGTTCCGGGGCCGTTCGGGACGGCCGGAGCTTGCCGTCGTGCGGGATGAGTTCGATGTGGTGCAGACGCTGCTGCGGCTGCCGGGATACGGCCCCGCTCCGGGGGTCGAGCACCATGTGTGGCCGATTCCGGACGGCCCGCTGGACGGGACGCAGCTCGCCGGGGTGATCCGGCTGGCCCGGGCGGCGAACGAGGCGCTGGACGCCGGCCGCCGGGTTCTCGTGCGCTGTTACCACGGGTACAACCGCTCGGGCCTGGTCGTCGCCCACGCGCTTGTCCAGCGGGGGCACGCCTCGCCCGACGAGGTGATCCAGCTGATCCGGGCCCGGCGCTCGGCCTGGGCGCTGCACAACGAGCTGTTCGTGGAGTACCTGCGCGCGGGCCTGTCGACGGTGCGACTGCTGGAGGAGCTGGCCGAGTAGCCTCTCTTCCAGCATCACTCCGACGGGTGCAAAAACGACTTATCTATCAAATTCCGTCTAGACATAAGGTGGACGGGGCCCCGACCGACCCCGACGCCCCAGGAGCACCGTGTCAGCCCGCCGTCCCGCGCGCACCGCCTTCACCGTGGCCGTCGTCGCCGTACTGTCGGCGACGGCGGCGGCCTGCGGGGACGCCGGTGGGCTGCAGGGCGCGGGCGCGACCCCCACCGCCGTCAGCCCGGTCAAGCTCTGGCCCGACCTGCGCCCCGCCTCCAGCCCGGCGTACCCCTACGACGTGGCGACCAGGGAGGTCGTCAAAGGGATCACGGTCCCCGGTGACGACATCCGGTCCGTGGACCCGGTGGCCGTGGTCGAGGCCGAGGTCAAGGCGCATCCGGGCGACTACGGGTCGAAGGGGGCGTATCACGCGACCGTGGACCGGCTGAAGGACTGCCGGCCCGGCGGCGACCGGGCCCGCTGTCCGCTGCTGAAGCCGTACTACCGGGACCTCACGGGTGACGGCCGGGACGACATGACGCTCGGCTTCCGGCTCTACCCGACCAACCAGACGGGCGTGCGGGTCTACACCGTCGAGAAGCACAAGCTGGTGAAGGTGCTGACCGACAACGACGCGATCATCGGGGTGGAGCTGGCCGGCCGGACGCTGATCGAGCGCTCACCGGGCGACATCTCCGGGTACGAGTACCGCGCCACCTGGGTGTGGGACCCGGAGCAGCGCGCGATGGTGTTCTCCCGCGACGAGTTCCTGCGCACCGGTGAGGGGCGGCACGCCAAGAAGGCCTCGCCGACGCCGTCGGCCTCCTCGTCCACTCCGTCCCCCTCCGTCCCCTCCCACGCCCCGTCCCCCTCCTCCGGCTCCGCCCCGGCCTCCGCCCCCGCTTCGCCCTCGGCGAGTGCGCGATGAGGCTCGTGCTTCCCCGGTGGGCCGGGCCGCTCGCCGTGAAGGCGGCCGCCTTCATCACGGTGATGTGCTGTGCACTGGCCGCGCTGCTCGGTGTCCTGGTGCACGTCTCGGTGACCAACCAGACCGTCGGCCAGGCCCGCAGCCTGGCCCTGTCCAAGCTCGCGGACGCCACCCAGGCGTACGAGGCCGGGGACGCGCTGCTGCCGAACGCCGGCGTGGACCCCCGGGGCCTGCCGGCGTCGCTGCGGACGCTGGCGGCGGCCGGCAACCGCGGCACCATGGTCTCCTCGCACGACGGGCGCCCGACCATGTGGGCGGCGGGCCCGGTCGCCGGGCACCGGGCGCTCGCCGTGGCGGTCGACTACTCGCAGCAGGCCCGCACCATCGACGGGCTCGACCACTCGATCATGTGGTCGTCCGGTCTCGCGATCGGGGCGACGGTGCTGGTCGGCGTGTTCGCGGTGACCCGGGTGACCCGGCGGCTGCACGCCACCGCACGTGTGGCCCGGCGGATCAGCGCGGGAGACCTCGACTCGCGCGTCGACGACCCTCGTACGAAGGACCCGTCCCGCCCGCAGGACGAGGTGGCCGCGGTGGCCGCCGCCCTGGACACGATGGCCTCGTCGCTGCAGAGCAAGCTGCTGAGCGAGCAGCGCTTCACCGCGGACGTGGCGCATGAGCTGCGCACCCCGCTGACCGGGCTGCACGCGGCGGCGGAGCTGCTGCCGCCGGGCCGGCCGACGGAGCTGGTGCGGGACCGGGTCGCGGCGCTGCGCACACTCACCGAGGACCTGCTGGAGATCTCCCGGCTGGACACCGGCCGGGAACGGCTCGAGGTGGACACCGAGGAGCTGGCGGCGCTGGCCCGGCGGGTGGTGCGGGCCTCGGGCACCGACACCGAGGTGCGCGTCCTGGCCGACGCGCGGGTGGAGACCGATCGGCGGCGGCTGGAGCGGGTGCTGGGGAATCTGGTGGCCAACGCGCACAAGCACGGGGCACCACCGGTGGTGGTGACGGTGAACGGGGCCGTGGTGACCGTACGGGACCACGGGGGCGGGTATCCGGATTATCTGCTGGCGCATGGGCCGCAGCGGTTCCGCACGGAGGGCGGGGCGACCGGGCACGGGCTGGGGCTGACGATTGCCCTGGGGCAGGCGGAGGTATTGGGGGCGCGCCTGTTCTTTGCGAACGCGATCGACGGTGGGGCCGTGGCCACGCTGGTCCTGCCGCTGGTCGAGGGGCGCTAGGAAGCGTCGTTCGGATCATCCCGGCGTCGCGGGGTCCGGCACGCACATCGGCCGCGTTGTCGTCCCTCGGGGCCGCTCCGAGCGCAAGACGCCCTATTTGGGTAGGTTCCCGGCATGACGAAGGCCGGAACCACCGTGGCGGCGGCGCAGACTCCCACGCCTGCCGTCCGCCTCCCCCGGCGCCGTGGCATCGAACTGTCCCTGATCCTGCTGGCGGTACTGCTGTCGGTGTACGGCTACTGCGCGGTGGGTCTGGCGCGGACCGGCACCGTCCCGCCCGGAGCCGCCGGTTACGGCGCCGGGCTCGCGGTGCTCGCGGTGTGCGCGCATCTCGCGGTGCGCATCCGGGCCCCGTACGCCGATCCGCTGTTCCTGCCGATCGGGGTGCTGCTCAACGGGCTCGGGCTGGTCCTGATCTACCGGCTGGACCGGGAGACCCCGCACGACCAGGCCGCCCCGGCCCAGCTCGTGTGGTCCACGCTCGGCATCGGGCTGTTCATCGTCGTCGTACTGGTGCTGCGCGACCACCGGATGCTCCAGCGGTACTCGTATGTGTGCGTGGCCGCCGCGCTCGGGCTGCTGGCGCTGCCGATCCTGTTCCCGGCGGTCAACGGCGCCCGTATCTGGATCCGGATCGCCGGGTTCTCCATCCAGCCGGGCGAGTTCGCGAAGGTGCTGCTCGCGGTGTTCTTCGCCGCCTATCTGGCCGCGAACCGCAGCGCGCTCTCGTACACGGGCCGCCGGCTGTGGCGGTTGCAGTTCCCGACCGGGCGGGTGCTCGGGCCGATCGTGACGATCTGGCTGCTGAGCGTCGGGGTGCTGGTGCTGGAGCGGGATCTGGGCACCTCGCTGCTGTTCTTCGGGCTGTTCGTGGTGCTGCTGTACGTCGCCACGGGGCGGACCGGCTGGATCGCGGTGGGGCTGGTGCTGGCCGTGCTGGGGGCCGTCGCCGTGGGACGCCTCGAACCGCATGTGAACCAGCGGATCGAGGACTGGCTGCATCCCTTCGCCACCATCGAGGCCGGGCAGGGGCCGAACCAGCTCTCCCAGTCGCTGTTCGCCTTCGCCGCCGGCGGGATCCTCGGCACCGGGCTCGGGCTCGGGCACTCGATCCTCATCGGCTTCGCCACCAAGTCGGACTTCATCCTGGCCACGGCCGGCGAGGAGCTCGGGCTCACGGGGCTCGCGGCGGTCATCCTGCTCTACGCCCTGCTGGTGGAGCGCGGCTATCGGGCGGGGCGGGCCCTGCGGGAGCCCTTCGGCCGGCTCCTCGCGGTCGGGCTCGCCTCCATCCTGGCGCTGCAGGTGTTCGTGATCGCGGGCGGGGTCACCGGGCTGATCCCGCTGACCGGTATGGCGATGCCGTTCCTCGCCCAGGGCGGCTCCTCGGTGGTCACCAACTGGACGATCGTGGCGCTGCTGATCCGGGTGAGCGATTCGGCGCGCAGCCAGTACGACGGCCGGGAGGCCCGGTGAGCGAGTACGGCGGCTTCCACGAGGGCGGGCGGCCGATGGCGCGGTACATCCGGCACGCCTGCGCGTTCTGCACGCTGCTGCTGGCGGCCCTGCTGGTCAATGCGGCCCGCGTGCAGGTGGTGCAGTCCGGTCTCTACGACGGCAACCCGGCCAACCGCCGTGCCGAGATCGCCCGTTACGGCCAGCCGCGCGGTGACATCCTGGTCGGCGACGAGCCGGTCACCGGATCCGTGGACACCGGCGAGCAGCTGCGCTACGAACGCACCTACAAGAACGGCCCGTTGTACGCCCCGGTCACCGGCTTCGCCTCCCAGTCGTACGGCACCACGTTCCTGGAGCACGCCGGGGACGGGGTGCTTTCCGGCACCGATCCGATGCTGTCGCCGCTGCCGCTGTGGAACGACGTGACGCGCGGGGGCCGCGCCGCCGGGAACATCGTCACGACGCTGCACCGGGGTGCGCAGGAGGCGGCGTACCGGGGGCTCGCCGGGCGCAAGGGCGCGGTGGCCGCGATCGAGCCGGCCACGGGCCGGATCCTGGCGCTGGTGTCGAGTCCGTCGTACGACCCCGGGGAGCTGTCCGGCAACGGCGAGGCGGTGACCTCGGCGTGGGCGCGGCTCAACCACGACCCGGAGAAGCCGATGCTCAACCGGGCGGTGCGGCAGACCTATCCACCGGGGTCGACGTTCAAGGTGGTCAGCGCGGCGGCGGCGCTGGACGCGGGCGTGGTCACCGACCTGGACGCGCGCACCCACTCCCCCGACCCCTACCGGCTGCCCGGCACCAGGACCGTTCTGACCAACGAGGCCGACGACTGCCGGGACGCCTCACTGCGGTCGGCCTTCGAGTGGTCCTGCAACACGGTGTTCGCCAAGCTCGGTGTGGACGTCGGGGTGAAGGGCATGGTGACCACGGCGAACGCGTTCGGGTTCAACGACACCGGGCTGCGCATCCCGTTCTCCGTCGCGCCCAGCACCTTCGACGCGCACGTGGACCGGGCGCAGCTGGCGCTGTCCTCGATCGGGCAGTACAACACGCGGGCCACGCCGCTGCAGATGGCGATGGTGGCCTCGGCGGTGGCGAACGGCGGACAGCTGCGGTCGCCGTACCTGGTGGACCGGACGACCCGGCGCGGCGGGGAGACGGTCGCCGGGAGCGGGACGCATCCGGTGCGGCAGGTGATGAAGCCCTCGACGGCCGCGCGGTTGAAGGAGCTGATGATGGATGTGGTCCAGGAGGGCACCGGCACCCGGGCGGCCATCCCCGGTGCCCTGGTCGGCGGCAAGACCGGCACCGCGCAGCACGGGGTCGGCAACGCCGGTGTGCCGTACGCCTGGTTCGTCTCCTGGGCGCAGGCCGACAATTCCCTGGAGCCGCAGGTGGCGGTCGCGGTGGTGGTGGAGGACGCCTCCGCGGACCGCGGCGAGATCAGCGGCGGTGGGGACGCGGCGCCGATCGCACGGGACGTGATGCGGGCCGTTCTGGGCCGGTGAGACGCTCAGCCGATCGGTTCGACCGCCTCGGAACGGATCTGGAGGGTGACCTTCGCGTAGAAGGCGAGGTCCACGTCGGACGGGTCCTGCCGGGCCGTCTTGGCGGTGATCCACCCGACCGCGGCTCCGGTATTGCCGTCGTTCCAGGCGCACAGGGGGTAGGTCAGGGTCGCGCCGAACCTCTTCTGCGTCAGCACTTCACAGCTGACCGTGGGCGAGCCGTCCTGGGTGAAGTCCCTGCGCGGCGCGGCCATCGTCACGCCCTGTGCCTCGGATGCGCCCTTCAGCATGTTGCGACGGGCCTCGTCGCTGTTCCTGAACCGGCCGTACATGCCCGACACCGCCAGTGTGCCCCTGGTCGCGTCGCCGCCCAGGTCGTAGGTGCCGACGACACCGCGGGTGTCCTTGGCGTCCCAGGCGCCGTCCGCCTCGTCCTCGATCTTCTTGCCCTCGGAGTCGGAGAGGTCCCGGGCGAGCTGGAACCTGCCGTCCAGCAGCGTCCTGGGCAGGGTGAGCTTGTTCTTCGCCTCGGGAAAGCCGCTCCCGGCCAGCGCCCCGATGAGCACGAGCCCCACGACGCCCGCCGTGACGACTCCGCCCACGATCCCGAGCACCAGCCCGACCCGCCGCTTCTTCGGCGGCGGGGCCATCGGCGGCATGCCCCAGGCGGCGTACGGCTGCTGGGTGTGGAGCTGGGGCGGGTACGGCTGCTGCTGCGGCGGATACGGGGCGCCGTACGGGCCGGGGACGGCCTGCGGGGGCCGGCCGTACGGGGGCTGCGGCTGCTGTCCGTACGGGGGCTGCGGCTGGTTCGGGTACTGCGGCGGCGGCATGGACACGTCGGCACGCTACTGCACCCGGGTGAAAGCCCCGGCAGTCACCTGGGCCACGCGGCCCGTTGCCGGCTCAGGCCTCCGCCGCCCCGGCCTCGATCGCGTCCCGCACCTCCGCGATCCGGTCCCGCTCCTCGGCGGCGAAGCGCTCCGCGTCCAGTTGCTCGGCCAGTTCTTCGTCCTGGGCCATCAGCAGGTCCAGGTTGGAGTCGCCCATCTCGAAGACACCCATGTCGACATAGGCCTGCTGCAGCCGCTTGCCCCACAGGCCGATGTCCTTGACGCAGGGCACGATCCGGCTGAACAGCAGCCTGCGGAACAGCTGCAGGAACTCGGAGCGCTCGCTCAGCGCCTCCGCCTCCGCCTTGGGGATGCCGAAGTTCTCCAGGACCTCGACGCCCCGGAGCCGGTCGCGCATCAGATAGCAGCCCTCGATCACGAACTCCTCGCGCTCGCGCAGTTCGGCGTCGGTGAGCTGCTTGTAGTAGTCCCTCAGCGCCAGCCGGCCGAAGGCCACGTGCCGGGCCTCGTCCTGCATGACGTAGGTCAGGATCTGCTTGGGCAGCGGCTTGTCGGTGGTGTCGCGGATCATCCCGAACGCGGCCAGCGCCAGGCCCTCGATGAGCACCTGCATGCCCAGGTACGGCATGTCCCAGCGGCTGTCGCGCAGGGTGTCGCCGAGGAGGGACTGCAGGTTGTCGTTGATCGGATAGACCATGCCTATCTTCTCGCGCAGGAACCGGCCGTAGATCTCGGCGTGCCGGGCCTCGTCCATCGTCTGGGTGGCGGAGTAGAACTTGGCGTCCAGGTCGGGCACCGACTCCACGATCCGCGCGGCGCAGATCATCGCGCCCTGCTCGCCGTGCAGGAACTGGCTGAACTGCCAGGAGGCGTAGTGGCGCCGCAGCTCGCCCTTGTCCTTGTCGGTCAGCTTGTCCCAGTACCTGGTGCCGTACAGGGACATCGCCTCCTCGGGGGTGCCGAGCGCGTCGTACGGGTCGACCTCCAGGTTCCAGTCGATGCGGGTCCGCCCGTCCCACTGCTTGTCCTTGCCCTTCTGGTACAGGGCGAGGAGGCGGTCGCGGCCGTCGTCGTACTCCCAGCTGAAGCGGGCGGCGCCGGTCGCGGGCACCTCCCAGGGGGAGGTTCCGGGGTCGTTGGCGTACAGGTCATGGGTCGGCATACCTCGCAGGCTCACACGTAGACGCGAAGTCAACAAGTCATGCGCAAGGGATTGACGGTCTTGCTGACAAGCAGTCTCATAAGAGGCGGAAGACGTACCCCGGGTAACGAGGTGAGGGAGCCATGACGACCCTGACGGAAGCGGACGCGCTGGACGGCCTGCGCGACGCGCTCGGCCTGCTCAAGGACCGGGAGCAGGTGGCCGAACGGCTGCTGGTCTCCTCCGCCAAGCACTCCTTCGACCCGGACGAGGAGCTGGACTGGGACGCGCCCTTCGAGGAGGGCAAGTGGTTCTGGCCGCCGGAGCTGGTCTCGCTCTACGACACCCCGATGTGGCGGCAGATGTCGGAGGAGCAGCGCATCCTGCTCTCCCAGCACGAGGCGGCGGCGCTCGCCTCGCTCGGTATCTGGTTCGAGATCATCCTGATGCAGCTGCTGGTCCGGCACATCTACGACAAGGCGGCGACGAGTGCGCACGTGCGCTACGCGCTCACCGAGATCGAGGACGAGTGCCGGCACTCGAAGATGTTCGCGCGGCTGATCGCGCGGGGGGACGCGCCCTGGTACCCGGTGAGCCGGGCTCACCAGAACCTCGGCCGCCTCTTCAAGACCATCTCCACAACCCCCGGTTCCTTCACCGCCACTCTCCTCGGTGAGGAGGTCCTGGACTGGATGCAGCGGCTGACGTTCCCGGACGAGCGGGTGCAGCCCCTGATCCGGGGGGTCACGCGCATCCATGTGGTCGAGGAGGCCCGCCACGTCCGGTACGCCCGTGAGGAGCTGCGGCGCCAGATGATGACGGCGCCGAAGTGGTCGCAGGAGTTCACCCGGGTCACGTCCGGGGAGTTCGCCCGGGTGTTCTCGGTCGCCTTCGTGAATCCCGAGGTGTACACGAACGTGGGCCTGGACAAGCGGGAGGCGATGGCCCAGGTGAAGGCCAGTGCGCATCGCCGCGAGGTCATGCAGACCGGCGCAAAGCGGCTCACCGACTTCCTGGACGACATCGGGGTGCTCCGGGGGGTCGGCAGGCGGCTGTGGAAGGCCTCCGGGTTGCTTGCGTGAAGGGGTGGTTAGACTGGCGAGGCGGCCGGGATGATCATGTGATGAATCGTGGCCGCAGTCGTCAACCATCTTTCATTCCACGGGGTTTACAGTGACTTTCCTCAAGCACATGGCCCGCTCGGCGGGTGTGATGGCCGCAGCCGGATGCATCGGCGTGGCCGTCATGACCACCCCCGCCCACGCGGCGAGCGGGGACTGCGAGAAGAACTACACGTGCGTGTGGTCCAAGGAGCACTACACGGGCCGGTACGGAAAGGTGAACACCCAGCTCGGCGCCTGCAACAACAGCCGCTCCGTGCCCATCCGGTCGATCAACAACAACACCCGGCACATGCTCAACCTGTATTCGAAGACGGGCTGCAAGGGCAAGGTCTTCTCGATGAACTGGGGCGTGAAGGTGCCCGACGGCTTCCCCTTCGGTGTCATGAGCTTCAAGGGCGTCAACTAGGGGTGTCGTTCGGATCGGGCCGGCCGTGACGAGCGGTGCCGACCGGCGGGATGATCCAAACGACATCCCCCAGTCCCACGCCCACCGGGCACCCGGCACCCCCACCGCCCGGCGACTACGCTGCGAGGCATGACCCCGCAGGCCACCACCCCCGCCTACCGTCGGCTCAGTGTCGAGGAGCGGCGCAGTCAGCTCCTCGCCGCCGCGCTCTCCCTCTTCGCGCACCGCGCACCGGAGGACGTGTCACTGGACGACGTGGCGGAGGCGGCGGGGGTCTCCCGCCCGCTGGTGTACCGGTACTTCCCCGGCGGCAAGCAGCAGCTGTACGAGGCCGCGCTGCGCTCCGCCGCCGAAGAGCTGCAGCTGTGCTTCGACGAGCCCCACGAGGGCCCCCTGCTGGCCCGCCTGTCCCACGCCCTGGACCGCTATCTGGCCTTCGTCGACGAGCACGACACCGGCTTCAGCGCGCTGCTGCAGGGCGGCAGCGTGGTGGAGACCTCACGGACCACGGCCATCGTCGACGGGGTGCGCCGGGCCGCCGCCGAGCACATCCACGGCCACCTCGGCGTCACCGACCCCGGCCCCCGGCTGCGCATGACCGTCCGGACGTGGATCACGGCCGTGGAGGCGGCCTCCCTGATCTGGCTGGACGAGGACAAGCAGCCCCCGGTCGAGGAGCTGCGCGACTGGCTGGTGGAGCAGTTCCAGGCCATGCTCACGGTCACCGCCGGCCGGGACCCGCAGACGGCCGCCGTCGTCGGCGCGCTCGCCCGCAATGACCGAGACTGAAGCCGTGAAGAGTCAGGACACCCCCTTCGAGGGCGGCCCCATGGACGGGCGCGTACTGCCGGTCCTGGTCGGCCCCACCGGGCACCCCCCGAAGACGTACCGCATCCCCGTCCCGGACCCGGGCGGCGGCCCGGCGACAGAGCTCGTCTACCGCCGCGTGCCGCGCGGACACAGCAGGCGGCTCGGCCTGATCCAGGGGTGGAAGTACCAGTACGACCCGGACGACACCTCCGGCGGCAGGCTCCGGTGGCCCTGGTCCAAGCCACAGGGCACGCCGTCCGGCAAGCCGGACGACGCGAACGGGTGACAGGCTTGCGCCGAACCGCGCACGCGCGGGGCGCGGCCCGCGCGGACACGTCTGATTATCACGTGATGATCCCGGTGCGACGAGCGGCGGACAGTCCGCCCTCACCGGCACCGGAGGTGAAGACGTGTCAGGAACGCTCTTGCGCCTGGCCTGTACGGCAACGGTGGCGGCCCAGGCCGTCCTCACACCCGCACCCGCTCCGGCCGCCCCCGACCCGCAACAGCGTTCCGTCGCCGCACTGCTGACCGACCTGCAGCAGCTGTACCGGCAGACCGAACAGGCCACCGAGACCTACGACGCCACCGCGGAGAAGCTGAAGCGGCAGCGCGCCGAGGTGTCCCGGCTCGACGACGAACTGACACGCGCCCGCCTCGCCCTGGAGGACAGCCGGACCGACGCCGGGCGGCTGGCCCGGCAGCAGTACCAGAGCAGCGACGGTCTCGGCCCGTACGTCCGCCTGCTCCTCGCCCGCGATCCGCAGCACGCGCTGGACGAGGGTCATGTCATCGGCGAGCTGGCGCGCGAGCGGGCCCGCACGGTGAGCCGGCTGACCGCCGCCGAGAAGCGGAAGGACGCCCTGGCCCGGGCGGCCCGCAAGGCCCTCGACACCCAGCTCGCCCTGGCCGGCGAGCAGCAGAAGCAGCGCGACGGCATCCGGTCCAGGCTGGGCGAGGTGGAACGCCTGCTGGCCTCCCTCACACCGGCCCAGCTGACCGCGATCGCCGGGCTGGAACAGCAGGGCGTCACCGAGGCCCAGCAGAAGCTCAGCACCGCCGGCTCCCTTCCCGACGACCGCTCCGCCTCCCCCGAGGGTGACCGAGCGGTCCGCTACGCCATGGCCCAGCTCGGCAAGCCCTACCAGTGGGGCGCGCAGGGGCCTTCGGCGTACGACTGCTCGGGCCTCACCTCCGACGCCTGGTCCCACGCGGGCACCCCGATCCCCCGCACCAGCCAGGAGCAGTGGAAGCGGCTGAGGAAGGTCCCGCTGCGCGATCTTCGGCCGGGCGACCTGGTCGTGTACTTCCCCGAGGCGACCCACGTGGCGATGTACGTGGGAAACGGCAACGTCGTACAGGCACCGAGACCGGGAGAGCGCATCAAGGTCTCCCCGATGGCGTCCTACCCGATCCTCGGCGCCGTCCGCCCCGATGCCGGCGCACTGGAAGGCGACCCCGTCGGCGTCAGCGGGTCGCCTCGACGCTGTCGGCAGGCGCCCAGTGCAGTATGTTGAACGCGTTCAAATCTGGAGCTCGGGCACGGGGGTGGAGATGGCGACAGAGAGAGGACCTGCCGGCAGACTTGGGTACATCCTGGGGCGAATGGGGCGGTGTGCGCTTACATACGTGCTCCTCCACACCGCAGCGTGGGTGGCCGTCTCGCAGACCGTCTGGTGGAAAGAGACCTTCCTGGAGGTCATGACGCTGGGGATGGGCTTGCTGCTGATCATCGGTGTTCCCACCCTCTTCATCGCCATTTTCGCGGTCTGGGTCCACAGCCGGATGGAAACGGTCCGGTTCCGCGTGCTGCTTGCCCTTCCGCTGGTCGTCTGTGCTTGTCCCCTCCTTGCGAGCAGCGCCGCCGAACCTCTGGCGTTCCAGGTCATGGCTCAGATCGCATTCGCGGCACTGATCCCTACGCCGTTCTTCCCCCCGGGGTGGCTCGAAGAGACCACGCGGTGAATCATGCGGCCTTCGCACTCGTGGTTCGCATCGAGAGAGCTTGGAGCCAGGGGACCCCGACGACCCCGGCACAGCCGGGGCCGTCTGTGGGCCGTCCGCCTGTCAGGCTCCGGCCACCGAGGCCAGGTAGGCCGCCGTCTTCTCGGCATGAGGTGCGCGTAGATCCGTGGCGTCAGGGCGGCGTTGCTGTGCCCGAGGCACTCACTGACCGCCTTGATGTTCTCCCCTCCGTCCAGGAGCGCGGACGCGTAGAAGTGCCTCAGCGCGTGCATTCCGTGCTCGCGTGCCGCCGCGTAACCGGCCGCCTTGGTCTGCGGCTTCGGGATGACGCCGGCCGCGACGAGCGCGGGCTTCCACGCCTCCTCGTTCAGGGAGGTACGCCACACATGGTTGCCCCCAGGCGCCATGAAGATGAGCCGCCGGGTCACCTTCGGCCCGTCCGGTGTCTTCCAGGGCAGCGTGATCTCGACCTGGGGGATGCGGGGCTTGCCCTGGAGGTGGCCCAGGACGTGGACACATCAGGCCTGTCGCCGGAGCGGCAGTCGCGTTTCTTGCTTGACGTGGCGCGAACACACGCGCAGCGGTGACACGTCGGCGAGGCCACAGCCGCGATCTTGGAGGCGGAGGCTTTGGCGCCCGAGCAAATCCAGGACCACCACCTTGCCCGCGAGGTCACCCTTACTCATAGCGGCCGTGAGCGTCTTGGGGACGCTTGCCGGCGGCGGACTGACGGCAGCAGTTACGTTCCGGTCGGAACGGCGCAAGGATGCAGCCCAGTCAGGGCAGCCGGAGGCTCGGCGCAGAGGGTGCAACTTGAGGGGCCCGTCGATTCGTGGTTCCGGATCCGCGATCGCTTGGATGACCGCCTCGACGCCTTCGTAGCAGCAGCTCGCAGCGCTATGGGCGATCTGCTTCGCGCGAGTGGACCTGAGCGGTAGGCAGCGGCAGCTCAGCCGGGGCGGACGACCCCACCGGCCGGGCCGTCCCTGGGCCGTCCGAGGCCGCTCGGCGTCGATTATTGACGACTACTACTGCAACTGATCTGTGGTCCCGAATGAGGTCGGTTCATAGGGTGTCGATCTCCCAAGCGACGACGCCTGTCGCTCCCTTGGTGCCTTCGACATCGATGCGCACCGGCTGGTGCACGGTGATCCTCTGCTGGACCACGGACTGATCGCACGGCACCTTGTTCTTGGTGCCGACGCTCGCGGGTGTCAGGGTCAGCCGTGCAGTGCCGGTTCCGGCGCATGCCAGCTTGAGCCTGTAGGTCCTACCCTGCCCCAGGGAGGGCTCGGTGTGGATGCCGTCCGTCACCCGCTCCGCGCCGGATTCGACCAGCTTGCCGTTGTGTACGGCAGCGAGGGCAGCCTGCGCCTTGGCAGTGAGCTTCTTGTCTGCCGCCTCGGTTGTGGTCTGCGAAGCGCTCACGGTACTCGGCGTATTTGTTGCGCTGCCAGCTTTGTCGCCACTGGAGGTGCACGCGGTAAGGACAAGAGCTGTCGCCGCGACGACGGACCCGGTGAACCAGAGCCGCGTGCTCGGATAGGTCATGAGGAGGTTTCCCAATACTTCCAACCGGTCTCGGACGTGGGCAGGATGGCCGATCCGTGGCCGATCTCGACGCCGCCACAGTCGCGGCCGCTGCCGGAACGGTATCTCTTCCATGTCACCTTGTAGCCCCACGAACCGTACTGGAGATGGCCGTACTTGTTGCTCGAGATCGAGTGGGAGTAGGTGTGTCCCGTCGTCACGGTCACACTGCCACCAATCTTGTAGGTGATGCTTGCCTTCGCTTTGAAGATGACGCCACTGGCCTCGAAGTCACCACTGCCGGACACATCGGCCGAGATGGTCCCGCCCTTGGTGACGGAAACCGAGATGGAACCACCCGGACCGTCCTTGTACTTGGTTCCGTTCCACCAAGAACCGATGTGGTAGGCCTGCTTCGAGGTGATGCTGTACCACGTGGACGGTGTGTCGCACAGGGCCGGCGTGTTGTCCTCGACCGGCTGGTCGGTACCGTCTTCCCAGCCCTGTCTGTCGTTCACGTCTGTGGTCTGATTGGCTGATATCTCGGCGTTGTCTGACGGTACGTCCTCGGCAGCCGCCGTGCCGGCAGTGACGAAGCACAGCAGCAGCGCAGTGGCAGCGCCGGTCGTAGCGCGCCGTGAACCGATGCCCATGTGACAGCCTCTCGGTGGACCGCCCCCGTGGCGATCAAGCACCTGGACACTATTCACCCGACATGTCCCCGACAATTGAAATGTCACGGCTCTCAGGAGAACTTGAGCCTGCACCGCCTTCCACAGCTATTTCCAGTCAGAAAGGCAAAATCGTGATGGGGCGCATGACCCCCGGTAATCCTCCAGCTCAGCCGGCGAGCGGTTGAAACGGGGTGACGGACTCGCACTCCTGGCTAGGGGCAAAGGGCTTCTCTCATCGGACTGCAGCACGCACGCGGGCTGAGTGTCCCGCAGTATGACGACGCGGAGGGACCAGTGACCCGAGCCTCAGCCCAAGCAGTTCCGCCAATCTCAGTCGTTCGCGGACAGCTCTCGACGCATCAAGTCTCGGTAGTCGTAGTGGCGCTTCTGAAATTCCATGGCTTCTTCCATGGTCATGCCTTCCTTGGCTACATAGACCTCAGCAGCGGCAGTCTGCGCTGTGTGCGCCTGTTCCCTCAGGAACGCCAACAGGTCATCGGCCGTGGCCCCTGGATGCAGCTCTAGCCATGTCGCGGCCAACTGGTGGCAGTACGTATGCATCATGGCTTGCTTGTGCGCCAAGAAGTCATGCGTGGCGTTGCGGTTAGGCATGGGTCAAGCATGTCGTGTCTGGCGCACCCGCGTGGCTCTTTTCGCAACCAGGTGCTCCAACTGCACAGGAGCCATCGGCAGCCACCACGTCCATGCTTCGCACCGACGATGCTGAACGCCTGCGGCCCCAGATGGCACCTGTCCATCCGGGGCCGTCTGTGGGCCGTCCGAGGGCGGCCGACGTCGGCCAACAACGACAGACGACGACGGCCGAACCCCCGGTCAGAGACCCGTCATGCTCCGGCCACCGAGGCCAGATAAGCAGCCGTCTTCTCCGGCTCGTAGAAGAAGTTCTCGAAGTCGGCCGGATCGTTGAACGCGTTGGCGAACCGGTCGGCCACCGGCTGCAGCTGTCCCGCCGCGCCTATCAGGTTCAGGGTGTGCTCCGGCGGCGGCATGAGCATCGCGTTCGTCCACTTGGTGACGTGCTGGGCCGTGGCCCAGTACCGGTCGAACGTGGCCTGCATCCACTCCTCGTCGAACGGCTTGTCCCCGTGCTCCAGGATCGAGGCGAGGTACGCGGCCGCGCACTTGGCGGCGGAGTTGGAGCCCTGGCCGGTGATCGGGTCGTTGGCCACGACGACGTCCGCGACGCCCAGGACCAGGCCGCCGCCGGGCAGCCGGCCGATGGGGTTGCGCACGGTCGGGGCGTAGCGGCCGGCCAGCGTGCCGCCCGCGTCGGTCAGTTCGACCTTCGTGGCCCGCGCGTACTCCCACGGAGTGAACCTCTCCATGAGTTCCAGGGTCAGGGAGAGGTGCTCGGCCGGGTCCTTGACGCCGTTGAAGACGTCGAGCGGGCCGCCGGGTATGCCCTCCCAGAAGAGGATGTCGGCCGCTCCGGAGGTGGTGAACGTCGGCATGATGAACAGCTCGCCGACGCCGGGGACGAGGTTGCAGCGGACGGCGTGGTAGTCCGGGTGCTCGGGGCGCGGGCCCAGCCCGTGGACGTACGCCACCGCCAGTGCCCGCTGCGGCTCGCTGTACGGGGAGCGCGCGGCGTCACGGCCGAACATCTGGACCAGCTCGCCCTTGCCGGCGGCGATCAGGACGAGGTCGTACGTACGGGAGAAGTAGTCGAGGTCGCCGACCGCCGCGCCATGGATGACCAGCTGGCCGCCGCGCTGCGCGAAGGTCTCCATCCAGCCGGCCATCTTCACCCGCTGGTCGACCGACTGCGCGTACCCGTCGAGCTTGCCCACCCAGTCGATGGCCCGCTGCGTGGGGCCCGGGTCGTGCGAGCCGGGGGCCGCGACCGAGACGCCGATACCTTCGATCTTCGGGGCCTGGGACTCCCAGAAGTTCAGCTGGAGATCGCGCTCGTGCTGCAGGGCCGTGTCGAACATGCACTGCGTCGACATGACCCGGCCGGTGCGGATCTCGTCCGCGGTCCGGTTCGACATCAGGGTGACCTCGTAGCCGTGCGACTGCAGGCCGAGGGCGAGCTGGAGGCCGGACTGGCCGGCTCCGACGACGAGTATCTTCCGCATGCGGGGGTGTTCTCCTACTCGGGGGTGACGTCCAGGGCGTGGCCCACGAGGGCCAGGAGAGTCTCGATCACCGAGATCCTCCGCCGCGCATCCATGATCATTACAGGTATGTGCGCGGGGACCGTCAACGCTTCTCGCACGTCCTCCGGTTCGAAGCGCTCGCTGCCGTCGAAGTGGTTGACCGCGACCACGTACGGCATCCCGCAGCTCTCGAAGTAGTCCAGCGCCGGGAAACAGTCCTTGAGCCGGCGGGTGTCGGCCATGACGACCGCGCCGATCGCGCCGCGCACCAGGTCGTCCCACATGAACCAGAACCGCTGCTGGCCCGGCGTGCCGAACAGATAGAGCACCAGGTCGTCGTCGAGCGTGATGCGGCCGAAGTCCATGGCCACGGTGGTGGTCAGCTTGCCGGGGGTCGCGGTGAGGTCGTCGGTCTCCTCACTGGCCTCGGTCATCAGCGCCTCGGTCTGCAGGGGCGTGATCTCCGAGACGGAGGTGACCAGGGTGGTCTTGCCGACCCCGAAGCCTCCCGCCACGACTATCTTTGTGGCGATGGGGGCGCGGGTGCGGTCCGTCTGCCAGGACTTCAGGTCCTCGTCCGGATCGGCGTATCCGGCGGCGAGGGGGGCGACGCCGGTGGCGTCAGAGACGGCGGAGTCCACTCAGCACCCTTTCCAGCAGCGCGCGGTCCGGGCGGCCGGTGCCGTGACCGGTTCCGGTGCCGTACACACGGATCTTTCCCTGGTCCGCGAGATCGCTCAGGAGCACGCGGACCACGCCGAGCGGCATCTTCAGCAGCGCGGCGATCTCGGCCACCGTGCGCATACGGCGGCACAGTTCGACGATGGCCCGCATCTCCGGCATGACCCGGGTGGTGACGGAACCAGTCGTCAGTTCCTTGCGCTCCTCGGGAGCCTCCAGCGCGGCCACGAACGTCTCCACGAGGAGGACGTGGCCGAAGCGGGTACGGCCGCCGGTGAGCGAGTAGGGGCGGACGCGGGCGGGTTTGCGGTCGCCGCCGCGCATGGGCAGCTTCTTGGCCGTGCCGCTCATCGGGCGCTCCCCGCCGATTCGGCCTCCAGGGACTTGCGCAACTCGCTGCGGAGTTCGGGGGTGAGGACGTGGCCGGCGCGGCCGACGAACAGCGCCATGTGGTACGCGACCACGCTCATGTCGCACTCGGCGGAGCCGTGCACACCGAGCAGCGAGCCGTCGCTGATCGACATCACGAACAGGCTGCCCTCCTCCATCGCGATCATCGTGTGCTTGACCCCGCCGAACGCCATGAGCTTCGCGGCGCCGACGGTGAGGCTGCCGATGCCGGAGACGATGGTGGCGAGGTCGGCGGAGGAGCCGCGGGGGCCCTTCGCCGGGAGGGCCCGGCGGGACTGCTCGGTGTGACCGGGGTCGGACGAGAGGAGCAGCAGGCCGTCGGAGGAGACCACGGCGACCGACTGGATGCCGGGGACTTCCTCGACCAGGTTGGTCAGCAGCCAGTGCAGGTTGCGGGCTTCACTGCTCAGTCCGTACGTACTGGGCGCGGTCAACTGCTTGCCTCCTCGGCTGTGCCCCCCGTGGCTTCTGTGGCTTCTTCGGCTTGTGCGATTTCTGCTTCTACGGCGCGGTAGCCGGCCTGGGCGCCGCTGCGGAAGCCGCCGAGCCTCCTGCGGAGGGCTTCGGCGTCGACGGTTCCGGTCCGGCGGCGCGGGGCCTGGGCCGGTGCGGTGATCTTGGGGGTGCGCTTGGGGAGGCCCTTGGCGGTGACCGCCTCGGCTTCGCCTTCGGCGGGGCTTTCGTTCCCATCCGCACCATCCGAGCGGCTCTCGTCGTCGGGTGCGGGTGGCCCCTGCGGGACGTGTCCGCCGTCGGCGGCCGGCGGGTCCGTGAACCGTGCCTGCGGCGCATCGGTGCGGTCGGCCGTGGGCTCCGTCGTGAGGTCCGGGAGGAGCAGCTCCATCGTCGTCTCGGCGTACGTCTCCGCCGGGGCCTTCGGGCGGGTCTCCGCGGTCTGCGCACCCGCGTCGGCCTGCTCATGGACCGCCTGCACCGCGTCCTCGGCGCGCCCGGCGCGGGTGTCCCCCGCCGTCGGCTCGGAGCGATCGCCGAAGGCCGCCCGCACCGCGTCCTGGGCCGATCCGCCGAAGGCGGCACCGTCCGCCTCGGCGACCGAACCGCCGAAGACACCCTCGGTCGCCTCGGCCGCCTCATCCCCCGGTCCCCCGGAGCCGCCCTCTCCGACCGAGCCCCCGGCAACACCGGAACCAGACACGTCCTCTGCGGCCGGCCCAGGGAACGCGAGTACGTCCTCCGCCGACCCACCGGAGACGAACGCACCCTCCTCCACCGACCCGGCGGAGACAGAGGCACCCTCCGCCGCCGTATCCCCAGAGGCGGGCCGCCCCTCCCCGCACCCACCGGAGACGGCCTCCTCCCCACCGGAAGCAGACACGTCCTCTGCGGCCGGCCCAGGGAACGCGAGTACGTCCTCCGCCGACCCACCGGAGACGAACGCACCCTCCTCCACCGACCCGGCGGAGACAGAAGCTCCCTCCGCCGCCGAACCGCCGGAAACAGGAGCACCCTCCGCCGAACCGCCGGAGGCAGACGCGCCCTCCTCCGCCGAACCGCCGGAGGCAGTCGCCCCCCGGACAGCTCGTTCTGCCAGGGCGACCAGTGGGTCGGGGTCCTTGGGGCGGGTGGGGAGGACGTTGGAGTTGACCTCGGCGTCGGCGCCGGGGAGGGAGAAGGTGCCCGTGGTGCTCAGGGACGAGGTCTGCGGGGGCAGGGCGGTCGGGGGTGCCTCGGTGAGGAGGGTGGACGGGAGGACGACGACCGCCGCGATGCCGCCCTGCTTCTGCTCGCGCAGCTGCACACGCACCCCGTGCCGGTGGGCGAGGCGGGCGACGACGTACAGGCCGAGGCCGAGGCCGGCTTCGCCCTCGTTGTCGTAGGGGGACTCGGGGTCGAAGTCGGTCAGACGGGTGTTGAGGTGGTCGAGGCGCTCGGGCGCCATGCCGATTCCCTCGTCCTGGACCGAGAGCATCACCTCGCCGCTCTCCAGGAGCCACCCGGAGATCTCCACCGGCAGCTCCGGCGGGGAGGACGACGTGGCGTTCTCCATCAGCTCGGCCAGCAGGTGGGAGAGGTCGTCGGCCGCGAAGCCCGCCACATGGGCGTGCGGGGGCAGGGCGGCGATACGGACGCGTTCATAGCGTTCGATCTCGCTGACACCCGCCCGGACCACGTCGACCAGCGGAACCGGGCCGTGGTGCTGCTGCACGTGCTCGGCACCGGCGAGGACCAGCAGGTTCTCGCTGTGGCGGCGCATGACCGTGGCGAAGTGGTCCAGCTTGAAGAGGGTCGCGAGCCGCTCCGGGTCCTGTTCGCGGTCCTCCAGGCCCTCGATCACCGCGAGCTGGCGTTCCACCAGCCCGAGGGTGCGCAGCGAGAGGTTCACGAACGTGCCGCCGATGCTGGTGCGCAGCCGATCCAGCCGGGCCACGGCGTCGGTGAGTTCGGCGCGCAGTTCCTCGCGGGCGTCGGCCATCTTCTGGCGCTGGCCGACCAGGTGTTTGCGGTCGGCCTCCAGGGTGGCGATCCGCTCGCCCGCGGCGACAGCCTGCTCGCGCAGGGCCACCGCGTGCGCGTGCAGGGCGTTGACCGAGCGGACGACCTGGGCGAACTCGTCGTTGCGGCCGGTGAAGGCGATCGGTTCCTGGGTGGTCGGGTCGTCCGATTCCGCGAGCCGGGCCGAGCCGCGGCGCAGCACCGACAGGGGGCGGGTGAGGGTACGGGCCATGGCCGTGGCGATGCCGACCGCGGCCAGCATCAGCGCGCCGAGGACGGCGATGCGGATCTCCAGGGCGGTGACGTCGTCGTCCCGGAGCTGCGCCAGGTCCTTGGTGCGGTGGTCGTAGAGGGCCGATTCCGCGCCGCGCATCAGGTCGACGCGGGCGGACAGGGCCGCGTCCAGCTTCTTGGTGCTGGTGGTCAGCTCGCTGTCGGCCAGCGTCGGCTGGTCGGTGAGCGTGGCGAGGTACTTCTCGGCCGAGTTGACGTCGGAGCCGGTGACCGTGGAGTCGTAGGAGTCGACGGCCGCCTTGGGGGCGGTCGCACGGAAGTCGGCGAGGGCCGCGTCGGCGCGCAGCCGGGCCTGCTGGGCGGCGGCGGTCAGCTGGTCGCGCTGCTTCCGGTCGGCCGCGGAGGCGGTGGAGGTCGTGGTGGGCAGGCCGGTGACCGGGTTGATCACGGTGCGGGTGCCGGACGGCACGTTCAGCGCGGCCAGCAGCAGGCCGCGGGCGGCGGCGGACTGCTGGACGGCGGTGTCCAGTCCGGCGAGCGCATGGGCGCCGGAGCCGGCCCGCGGGGGCGTCTGCTCGGCCAGCTGCTCGGCGAGCCGGTGCAGCGCGGCGATGGTCTCCGAGTACGCCTGGTGGGTCTGGAGGGCCGAGGTCTTGCCGGTGAGGGCGGCCCGGCGGACGGCGTCGATGCCGTCGAGGTCGCCGCGCAGGCTCGCCGGGGTGTCGGTGTCGGCACGCAGCTCCTCGACCTGCCGGTCGACGCGGGCGCTGCGGTCCTCGGACGGGGCCTTGGCCTTGGGGCGGCCCGCCGCGATGTAGGAGGTGACCTCGTCGCGCTCGTCGGCGAGGGAGTTCGCGAGGGCGAGGGCGTCCTGGGTGCGGGCGGCCAGCGTCACCAGGTCCTGGGAGTCGCTGACGTCCTGCGAGGCGGTGAGCAGGGAGGGCGCACCGGCTCCCGCGACGGCGGCGGCCACCACGGCGACGGCGACGATGAGCCGGGTGCGCACATGGGTGGGGCGGCCGGTGCCCGCGGGGGTCTGCTGGGCGGTCCCCGTGGGAGCCGTCTGCCTGCCTGTGCGCCGAGGCCGCTTTTTCTGCACCGGTGCTCGCAATCCTGAACTCGTCTACCCAAGGCACCGGGTGGCGCCCCGTCATCTCGGTGCCAAGTGGTTCGTACACCCGGTTCGTACGGTTCCCGACCCTCCCAGCGCCGGTGGGCGGTGGTCGCGCATCACCTGACCCGCCACCCGAAGGAGTGAACATCGGAGGAGAGTTGACGGGCAAGTTCCCGTGGCGCGTGCGGTGCCCTTGTACGGCACGCCGGTTGGACGCACGCCGCAGGCTTTGGCAGTATTCGCCGCCACGCCTTCCCGGAGCCGCTCATTCCCGCCCAAAACAGGCGGCTGACCTGCGGGGTCGGGTCAATTCGGCGGAGCTTGCCAGCCTTTGGCGCATCCTGTGAAGGGGTCGTGCAGACTGGCTGGATGCGAACCGATCTCGTTTCGGAACCCGGCGACGTGAACCGACCCAACGAGGACTTCGCCGGTGCCGGACTACCCGCCTCCGGACAGGGAGGTTGCGTGATCGTCCTGGACGGGGTGACCCCGCCGAGAGGCGGGACGGGGTGTCTGCATTCCGTCCCCTGGTTCACCGCGCGGCTCGGCGGCGCGCTGACCGAACTGACCGTTTCGAGCAGAGATCTGACACTGCCGGAGGTTCTCTCCCGGGCGATCGGCCGCACGGCCGGGGCCCACGCGGACACTTGTGAGCTTTCTCACCCACGGACCCCCCAGGCAACCGTCGCCCTGGCCCGCTGGTCCGCCGACACGGTCGAGTACCTGGTGCTGTCCGATGCGGCGCTGCTGCTCCAGGGGCCCGACGGGACGGTCACCCCGGTCCTGGACGACCGTCTCGCCCGGATCCCGCGCTCCCGGCTCGCCACGGACGCCCTGGTGGACGCCACCCTGCGCAACAAGGAGGGCGGATTCTTCACGGCCGCCGCCGACCCGTCGGTGGCCGCACGCGCGGTCGCCGGCAGCCTGCCCCGCCGCGAGGTCCGCGCCCTGGCCGCGCTGACGGACGGCGCGACCCGCTGGACGGAGAAGTTCCACGAGGGCGACTGGGCGGCCCTGTTCGACGTGGTCGCGAAGGAGGGCGCCCGGTCGCTGGTGGACCGGGTGCGGGATCTGGAGACGGCGGACCGGGAGGAGCGGGCGTTTTTGGGGCGGAGCAAGACGCACGACGACGCGACGGTCGTGTACGTGGAGCTGTGACCCCGGTCGAGGGCTGACCCCGGTCGAGGGCTCCTACTTCTCCATGACGCCGTTCAACTGGTGGAGCAGCCGGGCCAGTTCCGCGACCTCGCGGCGGTCCCAGTGGGCGAGCTGGCTGACGTACCGGGCGCGGCGCGCCTCGCGGACCTTGCCGACCCGGCCGCGCCCCTCGTCGGTCAGGGTGACGAGCCAGGCACGGCCGTCGGCGGGGTCGGGCTCGCGGGCGATCAGGCCCAGCTCCTCCAGGGCGCGCAGCTGGCGGGACATGGTGGCCTTGCCGACGCCGATGTAGGCGGCGAGTTCCGTGGCCCGCTGCCCGCCGTACTCGTCCAGGCGGATGAGCAGGCCGTACGCGGAGGACTCCAGGTCGGGATGGACCTCTCGGGCCATCTCTCCCTGGTTGGCCCGCGCTCGCCGCAGCAGCACGGTCAACTCCCGTTCCAGCGCCAGGAATTCCTGGTCCGCGCCGGCGGGCGTCGCCTTGTGGGCGCCGCGCTGTGCGTCGCCGTTTCCGTCCTCGTGCACGTCAGCACCCCTGCTCGGTTTCCCGGTCCTGAAAGTTTCTGCCAAAAGTCGTCATTGCCGCAGCTCCGTAAGTATTTCGCAGGCGTAGACCAACGGCAGCGTCCGGACCCCCTTCCCACGCCGTCATCTACGTGCGTAGCTTCTTTATCAGGCAATCAATGGCATGCCCACGCCAGTGCGGCCACTCGGTTCACGGTCACCGCCTCGTTCCCCCCACCCCACATCCCGGAGGCACGTCATGCCCGTGCACAGACCCGGCTCCGACCGCTCCGCCCGCTCCCTGCGCCCGCGCCCCCTCGCCGTCCTCGTCACGGCCCTGCTCGCGGCGCTCTCCCTCACCCTGCCCCTCACCTCCGCCCACGCCGCGACCACCCCCAGCCGCGGCTCCGCCCGCATGGGCATGGGCGTCCTCGCCCACGACGGCCGAAACGGCACCCCCGCCCCGGGTGCCGTCACCCAGACCGAGGGCGTGGACGTCTCCGCCCACCAGGGCAACGTCGCCTGGTCGACCCTGTGGGGCAGCGGGGTGCGCTGGGCGTACACCAAGGCGACGGAGGGCACGTATTACACGAACCCGTACTTCGCCCAGCAGTACAACGGCTCGTACAACGTGGGCATGATCCGCGCCGCCTATCACTTCGCGACCCCGGACACCACCGGCGGCGCCACCCAGGCGAGCTACTTCGTCGGTCACGGTGGCGGCTGGTCGCGCGACGGCAAGACCCTGCCCGGCACGCTCGACATCGAGTGGAACCCCTACGGGGCGGCCTGCTACGGCAAGACCGCGAGCCAGATGGTCAGCTGGATCGCCGACTTCATCAACACCTACCACTCGCTCACCGGCCGCTACCCGGTGATCTACACGGCCACCAGCTGGTGGACCCAGTGCACCGGCAACTACGGCGGCTTCGCCGCGAACAACCCGCTGTGGATCGCCCGCTACGCCTCGGACCCGGGGACACTGCCGGCCGGCTGGTCGTACTACACGATGTGGCAGTACACCTCCTCCGGCCCGACGGTCGGCGACCACGACAAATTCAACGGCGCTCTGGACCGGGTACAGGCCCTGGCCAACGGCTGATGCTCCTGTGGTGGCCCCTGCCCGCCCGGCAGGGGCCGCTTCCGTTGCGTTGGTGCTCTCCGCCGCCCGGGATCATGCTGGTCAGGGAGAGCCTGCCGAACTGGGCGAGATGAGCGGCGATGGAGCGACAGTCGACGTACACGGCCACGGCCACCATCGATGAGCAGGGCATTCTCACGGGTTGGAGCGAAGGCGCACAGCGGCTGCTCGGTTATGACTCCCCGGCCGTCGTCGGACGGCCCGCCACCGTGCTGCTCGCCGCCGAGGTCTCGGCGGCGCGCCGGGTCCTGGCCGGCCGCGAACGCTGGAACGGCACCGTGCCGCTGCGCCACCGCGACGGCCGGCGGCTGGAACTGGGGGTGCTCGCGCACCGCCGGACCTCGGCCACCGGAGTCACCGACTGGCTCGTGGTGAGCGCCGTGACGGCCCGGTCGCAGCCGCCCCGGGGCGAACCACTGGAGGAGTGGACGTTCCTGCAGTCCCCCTTCCCACTGGCGATCTTCGACGCCGATCTGCGGCTGGTGCGCGCCAACCGCCGGATGGAACACGCCCTCGCCCTGCCCGAGGCCGCGATGCGCGGACTGCGGCTGCCGCACATCGCGCCCGGCGCCGCGAGCGAGGAGGCCGACCGGTCGATGCGGCTCGCGCTGGAGTCCGGCCGGCCGCAGGAGGCCACGGCCGGGCTCGGCGCGGAAGGGGGCGGAACCGCCGTGCTCACCCCGCTGAAGGACGCCGGCGGCCGGGTGCGCGCGGTCTGCCTGTCCACGCAGGCGCCCGGCCAGGACGCCGCCGGCCCGTCACAGGCGGCGGACGAGAGCAGCTCGCGCGTCGGCCCGGCGGCGGACCAGGCGCGTGCCGCGCAGGAACTCGGCGAGGTCACGGTCCCGCGGCTCGCCGACGTCATGGCGGTCGACCTGCTGGACTCGCCCCGCGACGCGGACGAGGAGCCCGAGCAGCCCGGTCCCGTGGTGCTGCGCCGCGCCGCGCTGCGCGCCGTCCCGGACGGCCACGGACCCGCCTACGGCGCCGGCCCGGGCGAGGCGGTCGTCTGCCCGGTGGACTCCCCGCCGGCCCAGTGCCTCGCGGCGAGCCGGCCGCTGCTGTACGACACGACGGACCCGGTCGTCGCCGAGTGGGCGGCGGTGGACCCGGGCGCGGCGTGGCTGCGCGCGTCCGGGACGCGTTCGCTGCTGGCGGCGCCGCTGCTCGCCCAGGGCAGCGCGCTCGGCGTGGCGCTCTTCGGCCGGCGCCCCGACCGGGGGCCGTTCGGCCCGGAGGAGCTGCGGCTGGCCCAGGAGTTCACGGCCAGGGCGGCCGCCGGCATCCGGCAGACCCGGGGCTTCGCACGGGCCCGTACCACCACCATGGCCCTCCAGCAGAGCCTGCTCCCGCACACGCTGCCCGACCAGGCGGCCCTGGAGATCGCCACCCGCTATCTGCCCGCCGCGGCCCGGGCCGGCGTGGGCGGCGACTGGTTCGACGTGATCCCGCTGTCCGGGGCGCGGGTGGCGCTCGTCGTGGGCGACGTGGTGGGCCACGGCATCCGCGCCTCGGCCACCATGGGCCGGCTGCGCACGGCCGTGCGCACCCTGGCCGACGTCGATCTGCCGGCCGACGAACTCCTCACCCACCTCGACGACCTGGTACTGCGGCTCGCCGCCGACGAGGGCAGCGCGGACCCGGCCGCCGATACCGCCGGCGGTATCGGCACCACCTGTCTGTACGCCGTCTACGACCCGGTCTCGCGCCGGTGCACGCTCGCCCGGGCCGGCCATCCGCCGCCCGCCGTGGTCACGCCGGACGGCGCCGTACGCTTCCTCGACGTGCCCGCGGGGCCACCGCTCGGGCTCGGCGGGCTGCCCTTCGAGGCCAGCGAGACCGAACTGCCCGAGGGCAGCCTGCTCGCGCTCTACACCAACGGGCTCTTCGAGGCCCGTGAGCACGACATCGACGAGGCGCTGGACAAGATGTTCGCCGCGCTCGGCCGGCCCGCGACCACGCTGGACGCCGTCTGCGACCGGGTGCTGACCGAGCTGCTGAGCCACCGCCCCGACGACGACATCGCGCTGCTCGTCGCCCGCACCCGGGTGCTGCACGAGGACCGGGTCGCCGCCTGGCAGCTGGCGGACGACCCCACGGACGTCTCGCGGGCCCGCCGCCTGGCCTGCGATCAGCTGTCCGTGTGGGGACTGGACGAGGCCGCCTTCCCCACCGAGCTGATGGTCAGCGAGCTGGTCACCAACGCCATGCGGTACGGCCGCCCGCCCATCCGGCTCCGGCTGATCCACCAGGACTCGACCCTGATCTGCGAGGTGTACGACTCCAGCGGCACCACCCCGCACATGCGGCGCGCCCGCATCTTCGACGAGGGCGGCCGGGGCCTGCTGCTGGTCGCCCAGCTGGCCGACCGCTGGGGCACCCGGCACGACCGGGTCGGCAAGACGGTGTGGGCGGAGCAGTCTCTGGCCGGCGCCGCGGGCTGACCGGCCGCTGCCACCGTCGCCCCACGGCCGCCGTTGCCGCAGCTCGCGCAGGCGCCGGCGCAGAGCCCGACGGCGGCGGCCGGCCTCCGGCGCGGACCGGCGGCCGAAGGCGTCGTCGCGCGTGCACGGCGGGGCGAGCAGCCCGAGCGGGTACGGCGAGGGCCCGGGCCTCCCTCACGGGACCCGGGCCCTCCCTCATCCGGCAGCGTCCGTCACGCCGCCACCGGAACCTCCGGCGCCGCGCCGTTCGTCGCGGGCGCGAGCGCCAGCTCCAGAACCTGGCGGACGTCGGTCACGGTGTGGACGTCCAGCTTGTCCAGCACCTCGGCCGGGACGTCGTCCAGGTCGGGCTCGTTGCGCTTGGGGATGATCACGGTGGTCACCCCGGCGCGCTGTGCGGCGAGCAGTTTCTGCTTCACGCCGCCGATGGGCAGGACCCGGCCGGTCAGGGAGACCTCGCCCGTCATCGCCACGTCCGTGCGCACGAGCCGTCCGCTCAGCAGGGACGCCAGCGCCGTCGTCATCGTGATGCCGGCGCTCGGGCCGTCCTTGGGGACCGCGCCCGCCGGGAAGTGGATGTGCACACCCCGGTCCTTCAAGTCGCCGACCGGGAGCTCCAGTTCGGCTCCGCGGCTGCGCAGGAAGCTCACCGCGATCTGGGCGGACTCCTTCATCACGTCACCGAGCTGACCGGTCAGGGTCAGGCCCGCCGCACCCGTCTCCGGGTCGGCGAGGGACGCCTCCACGAAGAGGACGTCACCGCCGGCGCCGGTGACCGCGAGGCCGGTCGCCACACCCGGGACGGACGTACGGCGCTCGGCCGGGTCCTGGGCGGACTCGGGCACGTGGCGCGGACGTCCGATCAGGCCGCGCAGGTCCTCGTCCCGGACGGTGAAGGGCAGTTCCCGCTCGCCGAGTTCGTGCTGGGCCGCGACCTTGCGCAGCAGGCGTGCGATCGAGCGCTCCAGGGTGCGCACGCCGGCCTCGCGCGTGTATTCGCCGGCCAGTTTGCGCAGGGCGCTCTCGTCCAGGGCGACCTCGTCCCTGCCGAGTCCCGCCCGCTCCAGCTGGCGCGGGAGCAGGTGGTCACGGGCGATGACGACCTTCTCGTCCTCGGTGTAGCCGTCCAGGCGGACGATCTCCATACGGTCGGCGAGCGCCTCCGGGATGGCCTCCAGGACGTTGGCGGTGGCCAGGAAGACCACGTCCGACAAGTCGAGTTCGACCTCCAGGTAGTGGTCCCGGAAGGTGTGGTTCTGCGCCGGGTCCAGGACTTCGAGCAGGGCCGCGGCCGGGTCGCCGCGGAAGTCGGAGCCCACCTTGTCGATCTCGTCCAGCAGGACCACCGGGTTCATCGACCCGGCCTCCTTGACGGCGCGCACGATCCGGCCGGGCAGCGCGCCGACGTAGGTACGGCGGTGGCCGCGGATCTCGGCCTCGTCGCGGACGCCGCCGAGGGCCACGCGCACGAACTTGCGGCCCATGGCGTGGGCGACGGACTCGCCGAGGCTGGTCTTGCCGACACCGGGCGGGCCGACCAGGGCCAGTACGGCACCGCCGCGCCGGCCGCCGATCACGCCGAGCCCGCGCTCACTGCGCCGCTTGCGCACCGCGAGGTACTCGGTGATGCGCTCCTTCACGTCCTGCAGACCGGCGTGCTCGGCGTCCAGGACCGCCTTGGCCCCCTGGATGTCGTACACGTCCTCGGTGCGGGAGTTCCACGGGAGTTCGAGGACCGTGTCCAGCCAGGTCCGGATCCAGGAGCCCTCCGGCGACTGGTCGGAGGCCCGCTCCAGCTTGTCGACCTCCTTCAGGGCGGCCTCGCGGACCTTCTCCGGCAGGTCGGCGGCCTCCACGCGGGCCCGGTAGTCGTCGGACTCCTCGCCCTCCGACTCGCCGTTCAGCTCGCGCAGTTCCTTGCGGACGGCCTCCAGCTGGCGGCGCAGCAGGAATTCCCGCTGCTGCTTGTCGACGCCCTCCTGGACGTCCTTGGCGATGGTCTCGGCCACGTCCTGCTCGGCGAGGTGGTCGCGGAGCTGCTGCGTGGCGAGCTTCAGCCGGGCCACCGGCTCGGCGGTCTCCAGCAGTTCGAGCTTCTGTTCGGTGGTGAGGAACGGCGAGTAGCCGGAGTTGTCGGCGAGCGCGGAGACGCCGTCGATGGCCTGGACCCGGTCCACGACCTGCCAGGCGCCGCGCTTCTTCAGCCAGGTGGTGGCGAGCGCCTTGTATTCCTTGACGAGGTCCGCGACCTGACCCGGCAGCGGGTCGGGGACGTTCTCGTCGATGCGGGCGCCCTCGACCCACAGGGCCGCGCCGGGGCCGGTGGTGCCGGCGCCGATCCGCACGCGGCTGCGGCCGCGGATCAGAGCCCCCGGGTCACCGTCGGCCAGCCGGCCGACCTGCTCGACCGTGCCCAGCACACCGGTCTTCGCGTACGTGCCGTCGATACGGGGCACCAGCAGCACCTTGGGCTTCCCGGGCGCGGACCGGGCGGCGGCCTGTGCGGCCTCCACCGCGGCCCGCACCTCGGCGTCGCTCAGGTCCAGCGGAACCACCATGCCGGGCAGCACGACCTCGTCGTCGAGCGGCAGCACGGGCAGGACGAGCGTGAACGCCGGTGACTCAGTAGCCATGATCTCCCCTTCGGCAGTCAAGTTGAGCTATGCCGACTCAACTGCTGGGGGTCTGCCGGTGTTCCCTTCAGTTGTTCGCTGTGAGCGATCAACAAGTACTGCGGCCCAGGAAGGCCAGGAGGCGGATGTGCGGCGCCGCGTCCGCCGGTGCCGGGAGCTCCGGGCCGAAGACCCCCGGCACCCGGAACGAGTCGAAGTCCGGCGTCTGCCGCATCGTCGTGAGCAGGTGCTCGCACAGGTCCTCGTCCAGGAGGGACTCGCCTCCGGTGGCGACCGCGATGTCGACCCCGTGGACACAGACCTCGGTGAGGTGGACCAGTGCGGCGACCGGGCCGGGCAGGGGGCCGAGCGCGATGCGGACCGTGGTGTCGAGGGCGCCGGGGCGGGTCCAGGCCGCGAGGTCCGCCGCTGCTGCCGCCCGGTACGCGGCCTTCGGGTCCTCGCCCAGCCAGTCGTCCTCGTGCGCCCGGCCCGGCTCGGTGCCGTTCAGGAGGGCGGCGAAGATGTGCATACCGCCCACGGTGTGGTTGAGGACGGTGTGAACGTCCCACGGTTTGCAGGGCGTCGCGATCCGCCACTGGGTGTCGGCGACGGCGTCCACCACGCGGCCGGTCACCTCGACCGCCCATTCGATCCGGGCAACGACATCCGTCATGTGGTCCTCCCCCTGTCCCGCCGGAGCCCTGTGCTCCGACCGCAGCACAGGGCTACACCATCGAGCGGGTGTTCACAGGGGAACCGGGGAAACCGCCGGAAGGCGCCGGCGTCGGACGAGCGGCCAGCCGCCGACGCCGATCGCGAGGGCGATCAGGTGGCCCCAGTTCGTCATCGGGTCCTCGAAGGCGATCAGGTCGTTCAAGAGGAGGCCGGTCGCCAGGGCGAGTACGGGCCAGCGGAGCCAGGGGCTCAGGAGGCCGGCCAGGGCGCCGGTGCCGGCGGCGACGCCGAAGCTGATGCCGTAGTCGAGGCGGTGCAGCGAGGTGGGGGGAAGGTGGCCGAACAGGACGGCCAGGCCCACCGGCACCTCGGTCGCGAGGGTGGCCAGGACGTGCCCCGCCAGGAAGACGCAGGCCGCCCGCACACCGCCTATGCGCCGTTCGAGCGCGGTGAGCACCAGCACGAACGCGAGCGCGTACGGCGACAGGACGCCGCCCGCGATCCACAGGGCGCTCGCCAGCAGCACCAGCACGGGTGTGCGCACCAAGTGGGCCACGTCCGTGCTGGAGTTCTGGTAGAGGGTGTGCACCAGGCCCGGGTCGGCCATGGCCGCGACCGCCGAGGTGACGGCCAGGACGGCGCCGTAGGAGAAGGTGAACGGGGTTCCGGTGGGCGTGGGCAGCAGGCGCCACAGCCGCGGGACCCGCAGGGCGGGGCGCGTGTCGGCGGGGGTGGGTGCGGGGTCGCGGGCGGGGACCGTGGCGTGCCGCTGGCGCGGCATGCCGTCCAGCAGGTCCGCGAGCGCGGGTGCCGGGACGGCGACACCGCCGTCGGTGAGCGGAGCGCCCGCCAGGGGCGCGGACGCGGCCGATGAAGGCCCCGTCGCGATCGGTTCCACGGTGTGGCGCTCCTTCCTTCGCGCCCCACCCTTCGCGTTGCGCGGGCCGCTGTCTATGACCGACGCCACGCGAGGGCGGATTCACAGCAACCTCTCACGTACCGGCTGCGTCCGCCCCCGGCCCGGTGCCGAGAGCGTGCGCGTGTCATCCGCAATTCCGGTGCAGGTCATGGCGTGTTCAAGCAGGATGGGGGCATGACTGCTGCCGTGTACGACTCTCCCGTGGTCCTCGACCGGCGTGACGGCCCGTACGGCGAGGTGGTGCTGCGCCGGCACGGATCGCTGCTGCAGATCATCGCCAACGGCTGTTTTCTGATGGACACCTCCGACGGCCGCTCGGAGCGGCTGCTGATGGACGCCGCGTACGACGCGCTGGACGGACGGCCGGAGCCGGATGTGCTGATCGGCGGGCTGGGCGTGGGATTCTCACTCGCACATGCGGCAGCGGATCCCAGGTGGGGACGGATCACCGTGGTGGAGCGGGAACCCGCCGTCGTCGACTGGCACCGGAACGGGCCGCTGGCGGAGGTGTCCGCCGGTGCGCTCGGCGATCCGCGCACCGAGATCGTGCAGGAGGATCTCGTGACGTTCGTCAATGAGACATCCGACACGTTCGACGCGCTCTGCCTGGACATCGACAACGGCCCCGGCTGGACGGTCACGGACGACAATCACAGCCTCTATGCGCCGGCCGGACTCGCCGCCTGCGCAAGGGCGTTGAGACCCGGTGGAGTGCTGGCCGTGTGGTCCGCCGAGCCCTCTCCGGAATTTGAAGGAACCATGCGGAATGCCGGGTTCCGGCAGGTGCGTACCGAAGAGGTCCCCGTTGCCCGGGGCGTTCCGGACGCCGTGCACCTCGGGGTCCGACCTGGATAGCGACAGCACGGCGGATCCCCGTAATGTGCTGCCCTGACGCGGATCATTCAAGCGTCAATCGCAGACATGGGATCACCCCACTGGTTCCGGAAAGCAACAAGCAGGGGCGGGCGATGGAGCAGACACACACCTCCCAGAGCGGCGCGGCGACGACCACCCCGGGCGCACAGCGCCGGGTCCTGGTCGTCGAGGACGACCCCACGATCGTCGACGCCATCGCGGCCCGGCTGCGCGCCGAGGGATTTCTCGTGCAAACCGCGACGGACGGCCCGGCCGCCGTCGACACGGCCGAGGCCTGGCAGCCCGATCTGCTGATCCTCGACATCATGCTGCCGGGCTTCGACGGCCTGGAGGTCTGCCGGCGGGTGCAGGCACAGCGTCCGGTGCCGGTGCTGATGCTGACCGCGCGGGACGACGAGACGGACATGCTGGTCGGTCTCGGGGTCGGTGCGGACGACTACATGACCAAGCCGTTCTCGATGCGGGAGCTGGCCGCGCGGGTGCATGTGCTGCTGCGGCGGGTGGAGCGGGCGGCCCTGGCCGCCGCGACGCCGCGCAGCGGGATCCTGCGGCTCGGCGAGCTGGAGATCGACCACGCGCAGCGCCGGGTGCGGGTGAAGTCCGAGGACGTCCACCTGACGCCCACCGAGTTCGACCTGCTGGTGTGCCTCGCGAACACCCCGCGTGCGGTGCTCTCCCGGGAGCAGCTGCTGGCCGAGGTGTGGGACTGGGCGGACGCCTCCGGCACCCGTACGGTCGACAGCCACATCAAGGCGCTGCGCCGGAAGATCGGCGCCGAGCGCATCCGCACCGTGCACGGCGTGGGATACGCGCTGGAGACGCCGACTCCATGAGCGGCGCCGGGCGCCAGGCCGCACGGAGGAGCCCCGGGGAGGACCCCTGGGGCGGCGTACGCCCGTTCTCGATCAAGACCAAGCTGGGTGCGCTCGTCGTCATATCGGTGCTGATCACCACCGGACTGTCGATCGTCGCCGTGCACACCAAGACCGAGCTGCGCTTCATCACGGTCTTCTCGATGATCGCCACCCTGCTGATCACGCAGTTCGTGGCGCATTCGCTGACCATGCCGCTGGACGAGATGAACACGGTGGCGCGGTCGATCTCCGAGGGCGACTACACCCGCCGGGTGAGCGAGGGCCGCCGGGACGAGCTGGGCGACCTGGCCCGGACGATCAACGTCATGGCGGACGAGCTGGAGGCCCAGGACAGCCAGCGCAAGGAGCTGGTCGCGAACGTCTCCCACGAACTGCGCACCCCCATCGCCGGGCTGCGCGCCGTGCTGGAGAACATCGTCGACGGGGTCACCGAGGCCGACCCCGAGACCATGCGGACGGCCCTGAAGCAGACCGAGCGGCTCGGCCGGCTGGTGGAGACCCTGCTGGACCTGTCCCGGCTCGACAACGGCGTCGTCCCGCTGAAGATGCGGCGCTTCGAGGTGTGGCCGTATCTGTCGGGCGTGCTGAAGGAGGCCAACATGGTGGCCTCGGCGCGCGCCGGCATCGCCTCCGGCTCCGGCAGCCACACCCGCACCGACGTCCATCTGCACCTGGACGTCTCCCCGCCGGAGCTGACCGCGCACGCGGATCCCGAGCGCATCCACCAGGTCGTCGCCAACCTGATCGACAACGCGGTCAAGCACAGCCCGCCGCACGGCCGGGTGACGGTGAAGGCGCGGCGCGGGCCGCAGCCGGAGTCGCTGGAGCTGGAGGTCCTGGACGAGGGCCCGGGGATCCCGCGATCGGAATGGCACAAGGTGTTCGAGCGGTTCAACCGGGGCGCGGCGACCCGGCCGCACGGCCCGGGCAGCGACGGCGGTACGGGCCTCGGTCTGGCGATCGCCCGCTGGGCGGTGGATCTGCACGGCGGCCGGATCGGAGTGGCCGAATCCGAGCGCGGCTGCCGGATCATCGTCACTCTTCCGGGACTGACTTCCGCCCCGAGTTGACGTAAAGTCCGATCCGGAAGCACAAGATCCACGACGGTCGCTGCCGTTCCGTGCAGCTGGACACGTGTGATCAGGGCAGGCCCGCGCCACCCGTCGAACGAAGGCGCGCCGGGCCGGCGCCGGTGCACCCTCCCACATGCGGAACCACGCTTGTTTCCCGCCATATCAAGCCCTGAAACAAGATTTCCGATGTGACTTACACGACGATGACCTTGCTCGACCTGACCTTCCCCGCCATGGAGGCGTAGCCTTTATTCCCGCTGTCCATCACCTTGTGAAGCGGAAGAGGGCGGTTGCCGCCGTGTCGCCACAGTCCCCCAGTAACTCGAGCATCTCGACCGACGACCAAGCCGGGAAGAACCCCGCTGCCGCGTTCGGTCCGAACGAGTGGCTCGTCGACGAGATCTATCAGCAGTACCTCCAGGACCCGAATTCGGTAGACCGCGCCTGGTGGGACTTCTTCGCCGATTACAAGCCGGGTGCTCCTGCCTCCCCGGCTGCGGCGGGTACTGCGGCCGCGGGGGCCGCAGAGACCACCTCCACGGCCCCCCAGGCCCAGCCCGCGGCCCCGGCCCCCCAGGCCGCCGCCCCGGCTCCCGCAGCCCCGAAGCCCGCTGCGGCTCCCGCGCCCGCGGCGAAGGCCGCGGCCCCTGCCCCGGCCAGGCCGGCGACGCCCGCACAGGCGCCGGCCCAGCCCAAGGCGAAGGCCGCCCCCGCCGCCGAGGCCCCCGAGGGCCCGGAGCTGATCACGCTGCGCGGCCCGGCCGCCGCCGTCGCGAAGAACATGAACGCCTCGCTGGAGCTGCCGACCGCCACCTCGGTCCGCGCCGTCCCGGTGAAGCTGCTGTTCGACAACCGCATCGTCATCAACAACCACCTCAAGCGCGCCCGCGGCGGGAAGATCTCCTTCACGCACCTCATCGGGTACGCGATGGTGCAGGCCATCAAGGCCATGCCGTCGATGAACTGGTCGTTCGGCGAGAAGGACGGCAAGCCGACCCTCGTCAAGCCGCCGCACGTCAACCTGGGCCTCGCCATCGACCTGGTGAAGCCCAACGGCGACCGCCAGCTCGTCGTGGCCGCCATCAAGAAGGCCGAGACGCTGAACTTCTTCGAGTTCTGGCAGGCCTACGAGGACATCGTCCGCCGCGCCCGTGACGGCAAGCTGACGATGGACGACTTCACCGGTGTCACGGTCTCCCTGACCAACCCCGGCGGCCTCGGCACCGTCCACTCGGTCCCGCGTCTGATGCCCGGCCAGTCCGTGATCATGGGCGTCGGCTCCATGGACTACCCGGCGGAGTTCCAGGGCACCAGCCAGGACACCCTGAACAAGCTCGGCATCTCGAAGGTCATGACGCTCACGTCGACCTACGACCACCGGGTCATCCAGGGCGCCGCCTCCGGCGAGTTCCTGCGCCAGGTCGCGAACCTGCTGCTCGGCGAGAACGGCTTCTACGACGACATCTTCGAGGCGCTGCGCATCCCCTACGAGCCGGTCCGCTGGCTCAAGGACATCGACGCCAGCCACGACGACGACGTCACCAAGGCCGCCCGCGTCTTCGAGCTGATCCACTCCTACCGGGTCCGCGGCCACGTCATGGCCGACACCGACCCGCTGGAGTACCGCCAGCGCAAGCACCCCGACCTGGACATCGTCGAGCACGGCCTCACCCTGTGGGACCTGGAGCGCGAGTTCGCCGTCGGCGGCTTCGCCGGCAAGTCGATGATGAAGCTGCGCGACATCCTCGGCGTGCTGCGCGACTCGTACTGCCGCACCACCGGCATCGAGTTCATGCACATCCAGGACCCGAAGCAGCGCAAGTGGATCCAGGACCGCGTCGAGCGCGGCCACTCCAAGCCGGAGCGCGAGGAGCAGCTGCGCATCCTGCGCCGGCTGAACGCGGCGGAGGCCTTCGAGACCTTCCTGCAGACGAAGTACGTCGGCCAGAAGCGGTTCTCGCTGGAGGGCGGCGAGTCCGTCATCCCGCTGCTGGACGCGGTGATCGACTCCGCGGCCGAGTCCCGCCTGGACGAGGTCGTCATCGGCATGGCCCACCGTGGCCGCCTGAACGTGCTGGCGAACATCGTCGGCAAGTCGTACGCGCAGATCTTCCGCGAGTTCGAGGGCAACCTCGACCCGAAGTCGATGCACGGCTCCGGCGACGTGAAGTACCACCTGGGCGCCGAGGGCACCTTCACCGGCCTGGACGGCGAGCAGATCAAGGTCTCGCTGGTGGCCAACCCCTCGCACCTGGAGGCGGTCGACCCGGTCCTGGAGGGCGTCGCCCGCGCCAAGCAGGACATCATCAACAAGGGCGGCACGGACTTCACGGTCCTGCCGGTGGCGATCCACGGCGACGCGGCCTTCGCGGGCCAGGGCGTGGTGGCCGAGACCCTGAACATGTCGCAGCTGCGCGGCTACCGCACCGGCGGCACGGTCCACATCGTCATCAACAACCAGGTCGGCTTCACCGCGGCCCCCGAGTCCTCGCGTTCCTCCATGTACGCGACGGACGTGGCCCGCATGATCGAGGCCCCGATCTTCCACGTGAACGGTGACGACCCCGAGGCCGTGGTCCGCGTCGCGCGACTGGCCTTCGAGTTCCGCCAGGCGTTCAACAAGGACGTGGTGATCGACCTCATCTGCTACCGCCGCCGCGGTCACAACGAGTCGGACAACCCGGCCTTCACCCAGCCGCTGATGTACGACCTGATCGACAAGAAGCGCTCGGTGCGCAAGCTGTACACCGAGTCCCTGATCGGTCGCGGTGACATCACCCTGGAAGAGGCCGAGCAGGCGCTGCAGGACTACCAGGGCCAGCTGGAGAAGGTCTTCACCGAGGTCCGCGAGGCCACCGCGCAGCCGGCCGCCGCCGGCGCCCAGGCGCCGCAGGACGGCTTCCCGGTCGCGGTGCCGACCGCGGTCTCCGCCGAGGTCGTCAAGCGGATCGCCGAGTCCCAGGTCAACGTCCCCGACTCCATCACCGTCCACCCGCGGCTGCAGCCGCAGCTGCAGCGCCGCGCGACGATGGTCGAGGACGGCACGATCGACTGGGGCATGGGCGAGACCCTCGCCATCGGCTCCCTGCTGCTGGAGGGCACCCCGGTGCGCCTGGCGGGCCAGGACTCCCAGCGCGGCACCTTCGGCCAGCGCCACGCGGTGCTGATCGACCGGGAGACCGGCGAGGAGTACACCCCGCTGCAGTACCTCTCCGAGGACCAGGCGCGGCTGAACGTCTACAACTCCCTGCTGTCCGAGTACGCCGCGATGGGCTTCGAGTACGGCTACTCGCTGGCCCGTCCCGAGTCGCTCGTGATGTGGGAGGCGCAGTTCGGTGACTTCACCAACGGCGCGCAGACGGTCGTGGACGAGTTCATCTCCTCGGCCGAGCAGAAGTGGGGCCAGACCTCCGGTGTGGTGCTGCTCCTGCCGCACGGCTACGAGGGCCAGGGCCCGGACCACTCGTCCGCGCGTCCGGAGCGGTTCCTGCAGCTGTGCGCGCAGAACAACATGACGGTCGCCATGCCGACGCTGCCGTCGAACTACTTCCACCTGCTGCGGTGGCAGGTGCACAACCCGCACCACAAGCCGCTGATCGTCTTCACCCCGAAGTCGATGCTGCGTCTGAAGGCGGCGGCGTCGAAGGCGGAGGAGTTCACGAGCGGCGAGTTCCGTCCGGTCATCGGCGACGCGTCGATCACCGACCCGGCGGCCGTGAAGAAGGTCGTCTTCTGCGCCGGCAAGGTCTACTACGACCTGGAGGCCGAGCGGGTCAAGCGCGGCGCGACCGACACGGCGATCATCCGCATCGAGCGGCTGTACCCGCTGCCGGGTGCCGAGCTCCAGGCGGAGATCAAGAAGTACCCGAACGCCGAGAAGTACCTGTGGGCGCAGGAGGAGCCGGCGAACCAGGGTGCCTGGCCGTTCATCGCGCTCAACCTGATCGACCACCTGGACCTGGCGGTCGGCGCGGACGTCCCGCACGGCGAGCGGCTGCGGCGCATCTCGCGTCCGCACTCCTCGTCCCCGGCGGTCGGCTCCGCCAAGCGTCACCAGGCTGAGCAGGAGCAGCTGGTGCGTGAGGTTTTTGAGGCGTAAGCCCTGAAAGCAAGGGCCCGGTACCGAGTTCCCACTCGGTACCGGGCCCTTCGCGTTGTCAGTTCGCCGTCGGTTCGCCTCGGGTTCGAAGTCCCAGTAGGGGCGGTTGCGGGAGCGGGCCGAGAGGGTGTGGACGTGCTGGGGGCCCAGCGTGGCGGCGAGGTCGGAGAGGGTGAGGGGGGCGCGGCCGAGGGTCTCGGTGGCCCTGAGGCTGGTGACCCTGCTGAATTCGGCGGCGGACTCGGGCTCGCCGACGAGGTTGCGCAGGGCCGAGGCGTTGATGGCACAGCCCAGGGTGTGCGGGTGGCTCTCGCCGAGGGCCGCGGTCATCCCGGCCGGCGCCTCCTCGATGACGGCGTGCGCGTGTTCCCGCTCGCCGACGCTGCGCAGCACCAGGGCGTGGTTGGCGCGGGCCCCGATCAGGAAGCTCGGAGCCGTCCGGTGCGCCCCCGTCGTACCGCTCTGTCGTTCCGCGCCCACGACGCCGCCGCCCCCGCGCCCCCGAACGCCGGTCGACGCGCCGGTGCGGGGTCCCTGGACGGCGGAAGGCGGGGGCGCGTTGCCGGGGATGCGGGAGCCCCGGGACGGGGCGGGCGGTGTGTCCGCGTCCGGCGGACCGTCCCCGTGCCAGGTCACCGTCCCCGTGCCTGGTCAGGGTGACCGTGAGGGCGGCCCTGGCCTCGCCGTCCGCGAGCGACTGGAGGCTCTAGACGCTCGCCTCCACCCGTTCGGCGAACCCGGTGTCCGTGTACGACAGTCCCCCCGGCGCGGGCCCCCCGGCGGCGCGGACAGTTCCTCGGCCCCCGATATCCGGGACCACACCGGCGTGCCGTCCGGCAGCTGGATCCGCGCCACCCGCGTCGACCCCGCATTCCTCGACTCCGCGTCCGTCATGCTCCCCCGTCCGCTCGCCCCGTCGGGACCGCGCGTCCGCCGAGCCGGACGGCTGCCTATTATTTTCCTGTTCTTGCCAGGCTCCTCAGGCGGAAATGCGGCATCTTCCACCTCTCACAGGTTGAGGGTTCTTCCCGCCCGGGAGCGGCCCTACCCCTGCACTGAACGACGGAGCGGCATCCATGTACTTCACCGACCGAGGAATCGAAGAACTGGAGAAGCGGCGCGGCGAGGAAGAGGTCACCTTCGAGTGGCTCGCCGAGCAGCTGCGTACGTTCGTCGACCTGAACCCCGACTTCGAGGTACCGGTGGAACGGCTCGCGACCTGGCTGGCCCGCCTGGACGACGAGGACGACGAGTAGGCCCGGCAGCGCGCCCCGCCACCCTCCTCCGGCATACGCACCACGCCTGCCGCTCCCACGAACGGGTGTCTTGACTTTCCGTGGCCGCGATATATCGTGAAACGAGGAAGACGCGATATGGCGTGTCGCTACGGCGTTCGGTCTGCGCCGCGCCGTACCCGAGGAGGTCCTCATGCCCGAGTGGTCCGTCACCGAGCCCCAGAAGCTGACCTTTGACACCCGCGTGAGCGACCTCCAGGTCCGCGTCGTCAACGGAACGGTGAACGTGGTGGGCACGGACGAGGGCTCCGCCCGCCTCGAAGTCTCGGAGATGGACGGCCCACCCCTCGTGGTCACCCAGCAGGGCGACACCCTCACGGTGGCCTATGACGACCTGCCCTGGAAGGGCTTCCTCAAGTGGCTCGACCGCAAGGGCTGGCGGCGCAGCGCCGTGGTCTCCCTGACGGTCCCCGCCGACACGCGCGTGGAGGTGGGCGTGGTCGGCGCCGGCGCGGTCGTCTCCGGCATCCGCGGCCCCGCGGTGGTCAAGGGGGTGACCGGCGACACGACCCTGGTCGGCGTCTCCGGCCCGGTCCGCGCGGACACCGTGTCGGGGAACCTGGAAGCCCAGGCGGTCACCGGCGACCTGGCCTTCAAGTCCGTGTCCGGAGACCTGACGGTGGTCGACGGCTCCGGCCGGTCCGTCCGTGCGGACTCCGTCAGCGGCTCCATGATCGTCGACCTGGACCCGGACGGCCCCACGGAGGTCAACCTCACCAGCGTCTCCGGCGAGATCGCCATCCGCCTGCCGCATCCGGCGGACGCCGAGGTGGAGGCGAACACCGCGAGCGGCACGATCTCCAACGCCTTCGACGGACTGCGGGTGCACGGCCAGTGGGGCGCCCACAAGATCACGGGACGCCTGGGTGCGGGCACGGGCAGACTCCGGGCCACCACGGTCTCCGGCTCGATCGCCCTGCTGCGCCGCCCGTCGCGCGAGGACGAGGCGGAGACCGCGGCGGACGCCGGGCCCACCGAGCCGCCGCGCGACCCCGCCGCGGCCCCGGATGCGGCCCCGCATGCGGCCCCGCATGCGGCCCCGGGCAACGGCACGACCGACAAGAAGGTGCTCTGACATGCCCCCCGTCTTCGCCCACGGGCGCCTGCGCCTGTACCTGCTCAAGCTGCTCGACGAGGCCCCGCGCCACGGCTACGAGGTGATCAGGCTCCTTGAAGAACGCTTCCAGGGGCTGTACGCCCCCTCTGCGGGCACGGTCTACCCCCGGCTGGCCAAGCTGGAGGCGGAGGGCCTGGTCAGGCACACCACGGAGGGCGGCCGCAAGGTGTATGCCATCACGGACGCCGGCCGTGCCGAACTGGCCGACCGCAGCGGCGAGTTGGCCGACCTGGAGCTGGAGATCCGCGAGTCGGTCGCGGAACTGGCCGCCGAGATAAGGGCCGACGTGCGCGGTGCGGCCGGTGACCTGCGCCGCGAGATGCGCGCGGCCGCGTCCGAGGCCCACCGGAGCACCAAGACGGGCGCGGGCACGGCGGGCCCCTCCGGGGAGTACGGCGACCTCGCCGACAAGGAGGCCTGGCGGGTCGCCAAGGAGGAGATGCGCCGTGTCAAGCAGGAGTGGAAGGAGCAGGCCCGCCGGGCCAAGGACGAGAGCCGCCGGGCCCGCGAGGAGGCCCAGCGGGCCCGTCGCCAGGCCCAGGAGGCGCAGGCGCGGGCGCGGGCCCAGGCGCAGCAGGAGATGCAGCGCATCGCGCGCCAGGTCCAGGATCGCGTCCAGGACCACTTCGCGCACGGTGACTGGCCGACAGGCGTCCGCGAGGGCCTGTCCGAACTGGCCAGGGAGCTCGGCGACTTCGGCAAGAACTGGGGCTCCTCCCGCACCCCCGAGGAGCCGGCGCCCAAGTCCGCCGCCACGGTCGAGGACCTGCACTACGTCCCGCCCACCGAGGACTTCCCGGCCGGGTACGAACCCTCCTGGGCGCACGAGGACCTCACCGGCGACCCGGTCCGTGACCTGGACCGCCTCCTGGACCGCTTCCGCGACGACATCCGCGACGCGGCCCGCGACCACGGCGTCACCCAGACCCAGCTCCGCGACGCCCGCCGCCACCTGTCGACGGCGGCGTCCCACATCGGCGCCCTCCTGCGGTCACCGAGACCCTGACGGGAGGCACGGCCGCCGGTGCTCCGGCGGCAGCCCGTGGCCGCTCGCCGGCACCGGTGCGCAAGGGGCGGGCCCGGACACCCGGACCCGCCCGTGAACCGCCCGAAGCGGGAGACCTCAGGACGTGGTGAGCACGATCTTTCCGAACTGCTCGCCGGAAGCGAGCCGTTCGAAGCCCTCACGGGCGCGGTCCAGCGGCAGCTCCTCGTCGATGACGGGCCGTACGCCGGCGGCGGCGCAGAAGGAGAGCAGGTCCTCCAGCTCCTCCTTGGTACCCATGGTGGAACCGACGACCTTCAGCTCCAGGAAGAAGATCCGGGTCAGCTCGGCATGCGAGGGCCGGTCCCCGCTGGTGGCACCGGAGATGACGATCGTGCCGCCGGGCCGCAGGGACTTCACCGAGTGGGACCAGGTCGCGGCGCCCACGGTCTCGATCACGGCGTCCACCCGCTGCGGCAGCCGCGCTCCGGACTCCACGGCCTCCACGGCCCCCAGTTCCAGGGCCCGCTTGCGCTTGGCCTCGTCCCGGCTGGTGGCGAAGACACGGAGCCCGGCCGCCTTGCCGAGCACGATCGCGGCCGTGGCCACACCGCCGCCCGCACCCTGCACGAGGACGGAGTCACCGGGCCGTACCCCGGCGTTGGTGAACAGCATCCGGTACGCCGTCAGCCAGGCCGTCGGCAGACAGGCGGCCTCGGCGAAGGACAGCTCCTTGGGCTTGGGCAGGACGTTCCAGGTCGGCACGGCGACCTGTTCGGCGAAGGTGCCCTGGTAGCGCTCGGTGAGGATGGAGCGCGGCTCGTTCGGGCCGACGCCGTGGCCGGTCTGGCCGATGACGGAGTGCAGGACGACCTCATTGCCGTCCTCGTCGACGCCGGCGGCATCGCAGCCCAGGATCATGGGCAGCCGTTCCTCCGGGAGGCCGACGCCCCGCAGGGACCAGAGGTCGTGGTGGTTGAGGGAAGCGGCCCGCACATGGATGGTGCTCCAGCCGGGCCGGGCCTCGGGGGCCGGACGCTCCCCCAACTCCAGGCCGGTGAGCGGCTGGTCGCGGTCGATTCGGGCGGCGTAGACAGCGAACATGCAGCCGACGATAGGCGTGCTGATCAGCCGACGGAACCGCGAGGGCCTGTGACACTTGCCCTCTTGCGCAGGGACACCCATCCAGCGCAGGCGCCCCCGACGCCGCCGAAGGGCTCCCCTCACACACCGGATTCGAGCGGGCGGGTGGGAAAGGAAATGGCCCCGCCCAATCGGACGGGGCCATTCAGCGCAATGTCAGCGACGAGCAACGCCCTCGGCACGAGCAGCCGCAGCCACCGCCGCCGTGACCGCGGGAGCAACCCGCTCGTCGAAGGGAGACGGAATCACATAGTCGGCGGCGAGGTCGTCCCCCACCACCGCGGCCAGCGCCTCAGCCGCAGCGATCTTCATCCCCTCGGTGATCCGAGTGGCCCGCACCTGCAGCGCGCCCGCGAAGATGCCCGGGAACGCCAGCACGTTGTTGATCTGGTTCGGGAAGTCCGACCGCCCGGTCGCCACGACCGCCGCGTACTTGTGCGCGACGTCCGGGTGCACCTCGGGGTTCGGGTTGGCCATCGCGAACACGAAGGCGCCCTTCGCCATGGAGGCCACGGCCTCCTCCGGGACCGTACCGCCGGAGACGCCGATGAACACGTCGGCGCCCGCGAGGGCGTCCTCCAGCGAGCCGGTGATGCCCGCCTTGTTGGTGAAGCCGGCCAGCTGACGCTTGACCGGGGTCAGGTCCTCCCGGTCGGCCGACACGACGCCCTTGCGGTCCGCCACCGCCACGTCCCCGATGCCGGCCTCGACCAGCATCTTCGCGATGGCGACACCGGCCGCGCCGGCGCCCGAGATGACGGCCCGCAGCTGCCCGATCTCACGGCCGCTCAGCCGCGCCGCGTTCCGCAGCGCCGCGAGCGTCACGACGGCCGTACCGTGCTGGTCGTCGTGGAAGACCGGGATGTCGAGGCGCTCCTGCAGCCGGCGCTCGATCTCGAAGCACCGCGGCGCCGAGATGTCCTCGAGGTTCACTCCGCCGAAGGAGGGAGCGAGCCGGACGACGGTCTCGACGATGTCGTCCACATCGGTGCAGTCGAGCGCGATCGGCACCGCGTCGACGCCGCCGAACTGCTTGAACAGGATCGCCTTGCCCTCCATCACTGGGAGGGAGGCCTGGGGACCGATGTCCCCGAGTCCGAGCACGGCCGTACCGTCGGTCACGACGGCGACCACCGAGGACTTCCATGTGTAGTCGTTGACCAGCTCCGGCTGTTCCGCGATCGCGGTGCACACGCGCGCCACACCGGGCGTGTACGCGAGGGAAAGGTCGTCCTTGTCGCGGACCGGCACGGTGGCCTGCACGGCCATCTTGCCGCCGCGGTGCAGCGCGAACACCGGATCGAAGGAATCGAGGGGCTCGGCCCCGCCGTCCTGATCCGTTGTGCTGTCGCTGCGAGGATTGACGATCTCCGCTGCCACTTTGTTTTACCCCTTAGGTATGCATGGTTTGAGGGTCGACCACTCCTGGTGAGGGGTGGGCGGGCACCGCGTACGACTCGATTGCTGATACGTACGAGCACATACGCGACGGGCGCGCCGCACACGCGCCCTGAGCCCCGGATGAGGGGTGTAAAGAACCTTCTTACCGGACGGACGGCGCCCACGACGAGTCCAATAGGCGCAAGGTCACATCTCGGAACCGGAAAGCCGCCGTGAGGTGACGCGCGGCTGACAACCGCGCCAAGCCCGCGAAGACGTCGTACGCAGGTCTGCACGCTGACCACATCGTGAGATGCGCCGAAGATTTTCCGGCCATATGGCCGGACTTCGACAGATGGTTCGGTGCTGTTGAACCAAGGATGTACCGACCTGAGGCGGTTTCGGGGGTCACCCGTTATCCGATTTTGACATAGTCAGCCCCCTGAACGGCTTAGTCCGAATGGCAAGATGCGGTAAACCCACGAGGTCGCAACACCCGAAGGTGTGTGTACTCGTCGACCCATCGGCACCTCTTCCCATCCGCCGGAGGAACCACGATGACCGCAAGCTCCACCCGTCGTACGACCGCCGCCCGCTCCCGTCTGGCAGCGGTCGGTGCGATCGCGGTCGCGGGCACCCTGCTGCTCACCGGCTGTGGTGACCAGACCAAGGACAAGAGCAAGGACTCCGGCTCCAACAGCGCTCCGCTCGCCGACAAGCTGCCCAAGGACATCAGGGACAAGGGCAAGATCGAGGTCGGTTCGGACATCAAGTACGCCCCGGTGGAGTTCAAGGACTCCTCCGGCAAGGCCGTCGGCCTGGACCCGGACCTCGCGGCGGCTCTCGGCAAGCAGCTCGGCGTGACGCTGGAGTTCCAGGACGGCACCTTCGACGGTCTGCTCACCGGCCTGCGCTCCGGCCGTTTCGACATAGCCATGTCGGCGATGACGGACAACAAGGACCGCCAGCAGGGCATCGACCCGGACACGGGCAAGAAGGTCGGCGAGGGCGTCGACTTCGTCGACTACCTGACCGCCGGTGTCTCGATCTACACCCGCAAGGGGGACACCCAGGGCATCAACGGCTGGTCGGACCTGTGCGGCAAGAAGATCGCCGTGGAGCGCAGCACCGTCTCGGAGGACTTGGCCAAGCAGGAGGCCAAGAAGTGTCCGAGCGGCAAGAAGCTCACCATCGAGCCGTTCGACGACGACCAGCAGTCCCAGACCCGGCTGCGCTCCGGCGGTGTGGACGCCGCCTCCTCCGACTTCCCGGTCGCCGCGTACGCGGTGAAGACCTCCGGCGGCGGCAAGAACTTCCAGATCGTCGGCCAGCAGGTGGAGGCGGCCCCGTACGGCATCGCCGTGGCCAAGAAGGACACGCAGCTGCGCGACGCCCTCCAGGCCGCGATGAACGCGATCATCAAGAACGGCGAGTACGCGAAGATCCTCCAGAAGTGGGGCGCCAAGGACGGCGCCGTCCAGGAGTCCGTGATCAACGGCGGCAAGTGACCCGCGGAAGCACACGAGCAGAAGCGGCCACTGAGAGGCAACACGCGTGACTGACATCCAGAAGACGGCCGGGGAGAACAGCAGCACTCCCCCGGCCGGTCCGGAGGCCATCAAGGCCATCCCGGTCCGGCACTACGGGCGATATGTTTCCGCCGTCGTCGCCATCGCGATCCTCGTCGCGATCGTCTACGCCTTCAGCCAGGGCGACATCAACTGGCACGCGGTGCCGGACTACTTCTTCGACCACCGCATCATGACCGGTGTCTACAAGACCCTCATGCTGACGGTCCTGTCGATGCTGATCGGCATCGTCGGCGGCATCGTCCTCGCGATCATGCGGCTGTCGAAGAACCCGGTGACCTCGTCGATCGCCTGGTTCTACATCTGGTTCTTCCGCGGCACCCCGGTGCTGGTCCAGCTGTTCCTGTGGTTCAACCTGGGCCTGGTCTTCCACTACATCAACCTGATGCCGTTCTACAAGGACTACTGGTCGAACTTCATGACGCCGCTGCTGACGGCGCTGCTCGGCCTGGGTCTGAACGAGGCGGCTTACATGGCCGAGATCTGCCGCGCGGGCCTGCTCGCGGTGGACGAGGGCCAGACCGAGGCGGCCCACGCGCTCGGCATGAGCCACAGCAAGACGCTGCGCCGGGTGATCATCCCGCAGGCGATGCGCGTGATCGTGCCGCCGACGGGCAACGAAGTGATCAACATGCTGAAGACGACCTCGCTGGTGGCGGCCGTCCAGTATCCCGAGCTGTTCCGCTACGCCCAGGACATCGGCCAGAACTCCGGCGCCCCGGTGGAGATGTACTTCCTCGCCGCGGCCTGGTACCTGATCATGACCTCGGTGCTGAGCGTGGGCCAGTACTACATCGAGCGCTACTACGCCCGCGGTTCCAGCCGCCAGTTGCCGCCGACGCCGTGGCAGAAGGTGAAGGCGAACATGTTCTCGCTGGGCCGTCCGAGGGGAGCGGTGGGCGCGGCATGAACGACAAGCTGAGCAAGACGCAGGACGCGCCGGCCAAGGGCACGGTCCCGATGGTCAGGGCGCAGGGCGTGCACAAGTCCTTCGGTCACGTCGAGGTACTCAAGGGCATCGACCTGGAGGTCGAGCCGGGCGAGGTGTTCTGCCTGATCGGCCCCTCCGGCTCCGGCAAGTCGACCTTCCTGCGGTGCATCAACCACCTGGAGAAGATCAACGCCGGCCGGCTGTACGTCGACGGCGAGCTGGTCGGCTACCGCCAGCAGGGCGACAAGCTGTACGAGCTGCGCGACCGCGAGGTCGCCACGAAGCGCCGGGACATCGGCATGGTCTTCCAGCGCTTCAACCTGTTCCCGCACATGACGGCGCTGGAGAACGTCATGGAGGCGCCGGTGCAGGTCAAGGGTGTGAGCAAGACGCAGGCCCGGGAGCAGGCCATGCAGCTGCTGCAGCGCGTGGGCCTGGCCGACCGGGCCGGGCACTACCCCTCGCAGCTGTCCGGCGGCCAGCAGCAGCGGGTGGCCATCGCCCGGGCCCTGGCGATGGAGCCGAAGCTGATGCTGTTCGACGAGCCGACCTCGGCCCTGGACCCGGAGCTGGTCGGCGACGTCCTCGACGTCATGCGGGATCTCGCCGAGTCCGGCATGACCATGGTCGTCGTCACCCACGAGATGGGCTTCGCCCGCGAGGTGGGCGACAGCCTGGTGTTCATGGACGAGGGCGTGGTGGTCGAATCGGGCCATCCCCGTGAGGTCCTGACGAACCCTCAGCACGAACGGACGCAGTCGTTCCTGTCGAAGGTCCTGTGATCACACATCGGTGAGGGGCGGTACGGATGTTCCGTACCGCCCCTTCCTTCGACATGACTTCAAAAACGACCCGCGAGTTCACCGGTGATGGTGCCGAGGATGCCGCCCTCTTCCTCTTCTTCTTCCTCGGCGTTCTTTCCGGCCGCCTCGCCGTGCGTACGGCCATGGACAGGCTTGGGCCGGGCGATCTGTTGCGCATGGGCGGACTTTTCCGGGGTGGACGCGGCTGCACCCGTCATGCCGATCGTGGCGAGCAGGACGGGGGTAGCGATCGCGATGGCCAGGGCCCTACGTGCAAACACGTCTTCCTCCGCATTTGGGACGATATGTCGCCGCCTAGCTACCCGGGCATCCCTTATCAAAAACGGCTCATCGAACTAACCACTCGCACGGCCCCGGCACACCCCGACACCCCGGCCACACCCTCGGCCATGTCGAATTCCCCGGTTTGCGTAATACCCTGGACACACGACCGGCTGTTACCCGACGCAGACACGACCATGAAGCGCCCCCGTAAGGACTACAAGTGGAACTGGCCTATTACTCGGATTACGCCGTCCGGCTCGTCAACACCGAGGAACCGGCCCGGGCCAAGGACTCACTGACCTCGGTCGAGGCCGTCCGCGACCTCTTCGGCGACAACTCGTCGGCGGCCCGCCGCGCCACCGACGCCGACGTCACCCGCTTCCGCTCGGTGCGGGCCCGGCTGCGCGCGGTCTTCGAGGCGGCCGACCAGGGCGACGAGACCCTGGCCGTGGACCTCCTGAACTCATTGCTGCTGGAGTTCCCGGTGTCGCCGCAGATCTCCGGCCACGACCACCGCGACGAGGACGGCCGTCCGCTGTGGCACATGCACCTGGCCGACCACCCCTCCAACGCCACCGCCGGCTACGCGGCCATCGCGTCGATGGGCCTCGCCTTCCACCTGACGGAGTACGGCGTCGACCGCCTCGGCCTGTGCGAAGCCACGCCGTGCCGCAACGCCTACCTCGACACCTCCACCAACCGCTCCCGGCGCTACTGTTCCGACCGCTGCGCGACCCGCGCCAACGTGGCCGCCTACCGGGCCCGCAAGCGCCTGGAGGCCGACCGGTCGGCCAGCAGCGGCCTGGCGGCCGAGAGCGCCCAGCGCACCAGCGTCAGCGGCGAACGCTGACCGGCCGGGAGCGGCCGGTACCTGAAGCGCGCCCTGCCCAGCACCAACTCGTCCGGTACGACTCCGTAGTCGGTGCTGTCCCCGCCCGCGTAGGGGTTGTCCCCGAGCACCCACCAGCCGCCCTCGCGCCGCTCCACGGCACGCTTGACGACGAGCAGGTCCTGCTGGAACGGGTGACGCAGGACGATGACGTCCCCCGCCCTGACCGAGGCCCCGTACTGCACCAGCAGCCGGTCCCCGTGCTGGAGCGTGGGCACCATGGACGGGCCGGTCACCTCGGCCAGCCCGAACGGCGCCACCGCCCTCCCCCGCTCGGTCTCCTGCGACAGCTCCGGCATCCCCGGCACCTCCCCGGTCCGTTCCTCCACCAGTCTCAGTCTGACCCTGGACTTTTGTCCTAAGCCCTAGGGGGCACCCGAGAAATCGCCTTCTGCAGGGAGTAATGTCGCACCTGAGAAGACGATCACGAGGAAGGAATGCTCCATGCTTTCCCGCCTGTTTGCCCCCAAGGTCAAGGTCAGCGCCCACTGCGACCTGCCCTGCGGCGTGTACGACCCTGCCCAGGCCCGCATCGAGGCGGAGTCGGTGAAGGCCGTCCAGGAGAAGATGGCCGGTAACGACGACCCCCACTTCCAGGCACGCGCCACCGTCATCAAGGAGCAGCGCGCGGAGCTCGCGAAGCACCACGTCTCCGTGCTCTGGAGCGACTACTTCAAGGCCCCGCACTTCGAGAAGTACCCGGAGCTGCACCAGCTGGTCAACGACACCCTGAAGGCCCTCTCGGCCGCCAAGGCGTCCACCGACCCGGCGACGGGCCAGAAGGCGCTGGACTACATCGCCCAGATCGACAAGATCTTCTGGGAGACCAAGAAGGCCTGATCTCCATCCACGCCTTCTGACCTGCGATTTCCTTGATTGCAGGGTCTCCCTGTCCGCACCCGGTCCCTACGGCCGCCGAGCACGGCGTCCATGAGGGACCGGGTGCGGTCTTTCAGTCTGGCCGGCCTGGAGGGTGTGCTCGGCGGCGTCGACCATCAGGGTCATCCGGCCGGAGATGACGCTGACGGTTTCCACGACTCCGGCCTGGTGGGGGTGGCTGGGGTACTCCTCGTCCGGTTCCGGCCGCCAGCGCCAGACCTCGACCGGGGCCGGACCCGAGGTCGTCAGCACGAGCCGGGCCTCGCTGCCACGTTCCCCGGTCCACAGGGGAGCGACATGGCCCGCGTCCACCACGCGGACACGGCCCCGGGACGCCCCTTGCATGAGCGCGGACACCGAGATGCCGAGGGCGTCGGCGAGCCGGACCAGGGTGGCCGGATTGGGGTTGCCCTGCGCCTTCTCCCGTGCCACCGGCCGCAGGCCACCGTCCGAAAGGAGAGAGACCGGTGTCGGTGTCCTGTGCCAAGCTGTCGGCGTGACCCTGGAGGACCTCAGACGGCTGCGGCGGGTGCGCGACCGCATGGACCGCGAGTACGCCGAGCCGCTCGACATGACCGAGCTGGCCCGCGGCGCCCACATGTCGCCGGGCCACTTCCAGCGCAGCTTCCGCAAGGCCTTCGGCGAGACGCCGTACAGCTATCTGATGACCCGCAGGATCGAGCGGGCCAAGGCGCTGCTGCGCCGCGGCGACCTCACCGTGACCGAGGTGTGCCTCGCCGTGGGGTGTACGTCGCTCGGTTCCTTCAGCTCCCGCTTCACCGAGCTGGTCGGGGAGACCCCGAGCGCCTACCGGGCCCGTGACCACGAGGAGAGCGCGGTGATCCCGTCCTGCGTGGCCCGTACGTTCACCCGCCCGCGCCGCCGGCCCTGGTGACAGGCGCGCGCCCGGATCCGGATGGGCCTAGCGTGAGCGCATGGACGTGAAACTCAAGCAGTGCTTCATCGCGGTGGACGACCACGACAAGGCGCTCGCCTTCTACCGTGACGTGCTCGGCCTGGAGGTCCGCAACGACGTGGGCTTCGAGGGCATGCGCTGGGTGACGCTGGGCTCGCCGCTGCAGCCGGACGTCGAGATCGTGCTGGAGCCGCCCGGTGCGAACCCGGACGCCTCACCCGCCGACCGGCAGGCGATGGCCGAGCTGCTCGCCAAGGGCATGCTGCGGGGTGTCATCTTCACGACCGAGGACTGCGACGCGCTGTACGAGCGGGTGCGGGAGTCCGGCGCCGATGTGCTCCAGGAGCCCACGGACCAGCCGTACGGGGTGCGCGACTGCGCCTTCCGCGACCCGGCGGGCAACCAGCTGCGCTTCCTCCAGCGGCCCGCGGAGTGAAATACCGGGAACGTGAGATACCGGGCGCGTGTAATACGACGTACGCGAAATGCCGCGGGCCGTTGGGCAGTTGGCGCCTACACTCCCCGTCATGATCATTCGCTGGACGTACGCCTTCGCGGACCGGCCCGCCGCCCGGCTGCCCGAGGCCCGCGCCTTCTGGGCCGCCGTCACCGGTACCCGGCCGTCCGAACCCCGCGGTGACCGGGGGGAGTTCCTGACCCTGCTGCCCGAGGACGACGGCGGGGCGGACGCCTGCGTGAAGCTCCAGGGTGTCATCGAGGGGGAGGGCGGCGCCCACCTCGACCTCTGCACTCAGGACGTGCGGGGGTTGACGGGAACGGCCCGTGAACTCGGCGCGGAGGTGGTGGCGGACCACGGCGGATGGGCCGTACTGCGCTCTCCTGCAGGGAAGTTGTTCTGTGCCGTGCCCTGGCACGGGGAGTCGGTGCGGCCGCCGGTGGTGGCGGGCAGTCGGCTCGACCAGGTGTGCCTCGACATCCCGCCGTCGGCGTACGCCACCGAGTCCGCCTTCTGGGCCCGCCTCACCGGCTGGGAGCGGCAGACCGGGTCACGACCGGAGTTCGAGGTGCTGAAGCCGCCGGCGCAGCTGCCCGTCCGGATCCTTCTCCAACGGCTCGACGAGGAACGTCCCGTCTCCGCCCATCTCGACCTCGCCTGCGCGGACATCGCCGCCGTCCGCGCCCGGCACGAGGGGTACGGGGCGGTCCGGGTGGGCGGGGGCCCGCACTGGACGGTGATGCGCGATCCGGCGGGCGGCACCTACTGCCTGACCGGCCGGGACCCGGAGACCGGCGGCCTGCCCGGCGCCGCTCGGCGCCCGGAGGACGCGTAGGGGCACACCAGGGTCACCGCGCACCGCCACCGGCGCCCGCGGCGCGCGCCCCCTCGTCGGTCACTTCCAGGGCTCCACGTCCACCACGGCGCCGGCCGGCACGGGCCCGTACACATGGGGGAACTCCTCGCCGCCGGGCTCCAGGGCCTCGTACTTCACCGGCGCGCCGACCAGGGCCGGGTCCACGACCAGCACGACCAGCTCGTCCGGGCCGTCATAGTCGCCGTAGAGGAACGCGGCGATACGCGAGAGCTGCTCGCGGGTGGAGAAGTGGATGAAGCCCTCCTCCTGGAGGGTGCGGCCACGGGTGGACACCTCATAGGAGCCGCGCTCGCGCGCCGTCTCCCAGAGGGAGCGTTCGGTGATGTGGAAAATACGGGGCAGTTTCGGCATGCGCCCACGGTACGGCGCCGGCTGAGGGCTCAGCGGTGTACCGGCGGCGGGCTCAGCGGTGTTTCCGCGCGTGCGCATGCGGCGGGCCCCGCACGCCGTGGGGATGTGCGGGGCCCGCCCGGCCGGAATCCCGGGGGCCGTGCGAGGTCAGGAGTCGCACGGGCCCGGGACTCCGGGGCTTCTCCCGGCTGCCGGTGCCGGCAGCACTCAGCTGCTGCGCCGGGTCACGAACTCGGCGAGCGCCAGCAGACCGCCCGCCGCCTCGGGGGCGGGGATCGCTCGGGACAGCTCGTGCACGGCACGGGCCATCCGGTCGGCCGCCTCGGCCTGCGCCCAGTCCCGGCCGCCCGCCCGCTCCACGGCCAGGGCCGTGCGCGCGATGCCCTCGGCGTCACCGGAGACATACGGCTTGCCGTACAGCTCGGCCAGTTCGGCCGCCGCCTCGGTGCCGGTCGAAAGGGCCGCCACCACGGGCAGCGACTTCTTGCGGGCCGCGAGATCCGCGCCGGCCGGCTTGCCGGTGCGCCGCGGGTCGCCCCATATGCCGATGACGTCGTCGATCAGCTGGAAGGCGAGCCCCGCCTGGCGGCCGAAGCCGTCCAGTGCCGCCACGTCCTCGTCGCCGGCACCCGCGTACAGCGCGCCGAGGGCGCAGGCGCAGCCCAGCAGCGCGCCGGTCTTGGCCTCGGCCATGGCGAGCACCTCGTCGAGGGTGACCTCGTCCGGGGCGCGGCGCACCAGGTCCGTGTCGGTGTGCTGGCCGGCGCACAGCTCCAGGACACAGTCCGCGAGCCGGGCCGCGGCCGGTCCCGAGGCCGGGTGCGGGTCCTCGGCGAGCAGCCGCAGGGCCAGTGCCTGGAGGGCGTCGCCCGCGAGGATCGCGTCGGCGTCACCGAACACCGTCCAGGCCGTGGGCCGGTGCCGGCGGGAGGTGTCCCGGTCCATCACGTCGTCGTGCAGCAGCGTGAAGTTGTGGACCAGTTCGACCGCCACCGCCGCCCGGACCGCCGCCGCCCGGGCCGCCGGCCCGCCGAGGGCCGCGGCCGACGCCAGGACGAGCGCGGGCCTTATCGCCTTGCCGGCCTTGCCCGTTGCCGGGGTGCCGTCCGCGTGCTGCCAGCCGAAGTGGTAGAACGCGATCCGGCGCATGGCGCCGGGCAGCGACTCCAGGGCCGCGCGCAGCTCCGGGTCGACGACGGCCCGGGTGCACTCCAGCAGGACCGCCGCCTCCTGTCCGTCGAACGGACCGGCGTCGGTCCTCCCCCTCCGTTCCCCCGCCGTGCCGGGGTGCGGCACGACGGGGGAACGCTGTTCTGTCTCCGTCATGAACTCGGCCATGTCTCCCCCTCGCCAGGTCCGCGGACGCCGGCGTCGCCGGCCCGGCCGGACGCATGTTCCGAGGGTCTACCCGCCGCGGCGGGCGGGGACACGGCCGCGAAGTGCGGAAACGTCACCTCCAGCGGCCGATCTCGACGTTCTCCAGCACACCGAGCGCGTCGGGCACCAGCACGGCGGCCGAGTAGTAGGCCGTCACCAGGTACTTGATGATGGCCTGTTCGTTGATGCCCATGAAGCGGACCGACAGGCTCGGCTCGATCTCGTCCGGGATGCCCGACTGGCGCAGACCGACGACGCCCTGGTCCTGCTCACCGGTACGCATCGCGATGATCGAGGTCGTGCGCTCCGGAGTGACCGGGATCTTGTTGCACGGGTAGATCGGCACCCCGCGCCAGGTGGGGATGCGGTTGCCTCCGATCTCGACGGTCTCCGGGACCAGGCCGCGCTTGTTCAGCTCGCGTCCGAACGCGGCGATCGCGCGCGGATGGGCCAGGAACAGCTTGGTGCTGCGCCGGCGGCTGAGCAGCTCGTCCATGTCGTCCGGGCTGGGCACGCCGTCGTGCGGCTGGATCCGCTGGTCGTACTCGCAGTTGTGGAGCAGGCCGAAGTCGCGGTTGTTGATCAGCTCGTGCTCCTGGCGCTCCTTGAGCGCCTCGACCGTGAGCCGCAGCTGCTGCTCGGTCTGGTTCATCGGCTGGTTGTACAGGTCGGCCACGCGTGTGTGGATGCGCAGCACGGTCTGGGCGATGCTCAGTTCGTACTCGCGGGGCCGTGCCTCGTAGTCCACGAAGGTGTGCGGGATGTCGGGCTCGCCTGAGTGACCGGCCGCCAGCTCGACCTCCTTCTCGCCGTACTTGTTGGTCCGCTGCTCCGGGACGGAGCGCAGCTGCTCCAGGTGGGCACGCAGGGTGTCGGAGCGCTCGGCGATCTGCTGGAAGTCCTGGCGGCTGAGGATCAGCACCGTGGTCGCGGTGTCCGCGCGGACGGTGTACTCCCAGATGGCGTCCGGGTCCAGCAGCGCCTGCTCCCCGAAGTAGGCGCCGTCGGCGAGGACCCCGAGGACGGCGTCGTCGCCGTAGGGGCCGGTGCCGATCTTCTCGACCCTGCCGTGCGCCAGCAGGTACACCTCGCCCGTCTGGTTGCCGAAGTCGGCGATCACCTCACCGGCCGCGAAGTCGCGTTGGCGGCAGCGCCGGGCCAGCTCCGTCAGCACCTCCTCGTCCTCGTAGGAACGCAGGGCCGGCAGTTCGCCGAGCTCGGCCGGGATGACCTCGACCTGGTCGCCGGTCTTCACGAAGGTGATGCGGCCGTCGCCGACGGAGTATGTCAGTCGCCTGTTGACGCGGTACGTGCCGCCCTGGACGTCGACCCACGGGAGTGTGCGCAGCAGCCAGCGGGAGCTGATCTCCTGCATCTGCGGGACGGACTTGGTGGTGGTGGCCAGGTTCCGCGCGGCCGCCGTCCCGAGGGACTGCTGCGGCTTGCTCTGATCCGTGCGGACCTCTTCGCCTACCGACATAGAGAATTGCCTCCCAGGTATTCCCGGTGCCGAATCGCGCAGGCACCGGTCTCGCAACCGAGCCTTCCATCACTGTCAGTGGCCGCGCCATTACCCGAAAGAGCGGGAATGGATCATCGGATTACTGGGCACGAAGAGGGATCTCGTCGTGGTCCGGGGTCCGGTTTCGGTAGCGTCCGGCGACCGGAACGGACCGGCACGGAACGAAGGAGGCGGCATGGCCCCACCCATGTCCGCGAGCGGGTTTCTGGACGCTCTGCGAGCGGAGGGCGTCACCGTCGTCGAGGTCGGCGACTGGCAGAACCACAACCGCAATCACAAGGGCCCGTGGGGGCCCGTCCACGGCGTGATGATCCACCACACGGTGACCCGCGGCAGCGCGCACACGGTGCAGATGTGCAGGGACGGCCGTCCGGCGCTGCCGGGCCCGCTGTGCCACGGCGTGATCACCAAGGACGGCAGGGTCCATCTGGTCGGCTACGGCCGCGCCAACCACGCCGGCCTCGGTGACGACGACGTGCTGCGCGCGGTGATCGCCGAGGAGGGGCTGCCGCCGGACAACGAGGCGAACACCGACGGCAACCGGCACTTCTACGGCTTCGAGTGCGAGAACCTGGGCGACGGGGAGGACCCCTGGCCGCAGGTCCAGCTGGACGCGGTCACCCGGGCGGCGGCTGCGGTGTGCCGCCGGCACGGGTGGACCGAGAGCTCGGTGATCGGCCACCTGGAGTGGCAGCCGGGGAAGGTGGATCCGAGGGGTTTCGGGATGGGGTGGCTGCGGGAGCGGGTGGCCGAGCGGTTGGAGGGGTGGCGACAATGAGGCAGTGACCAGCACCGACCCGCTCACCCCGCGCCTGCCCTCCCCTCTTCAGGAGGTCAGGGACGAGCGCTTCGGCCGTCACGGACTCCAGCTGCTCCTGAAGCGCGACGACCTGATCCACCCCGACCTCATCGGCAACAAGTGGCGCAAGCTCGTGCCGAACGTGGAGGCGGCCCGAGGCCGCCCCCTGGTCACCTTCGGCGGTGCCTACTCCAACCACCTGCGCGCCACCGCCGCCGCGGGCCGCCTCCTCGGTCTGCCGACCACCGGCGTGGTCCGCGGCGAGGAGCTGGCCGGCCGTCCGCTCAACCCTTCCCTGGCCCGGTGTGCGGCGGACGGCATGCGCCTGCACTTCGTCGGCAGGTCGGCGTACCGCCGCAAGACGGAGCCGGAGACCCTGGCCGCGATCCTGCGCGCGGCCGGCGCCGAGGAGGCGTACGTCGTCCCCGAAGGCGGCAGCAACAGCGCGGCCGTACACGGCTGCCGGGCCCTCGGCGGGGAACTGCGCGGGCACGCCGACGTCGTGGCGGTCGCCTGCGGCACCGGTGGCACCCTCGCGGGGCTCGCGGCCGGGCTGGCGGCCGGACAGCGCGCGCTCGGCATACCGGTCCTCAAGGGCGGCTTCCTGGAAGGCGACGTAAGGAGTCTGCAGGAACGTGCCTTCGGCGCCCGTACCGGCTCCTGGTCGCTCGACGAGCGTTTCCACTTCGGCGGTTACGCCCGTACGACACCCGGCCTGCACGCTTTCGCGGAAGACTTCGAGGACCGCCATGGGCTGCCCGTCGAACGTCTCTATGTCGCCAAGTTGCTCTACGGACTTGTCTCCCTCGCCGGGGAGGGCGCCTTCGCGCGCGGGACGACGATCGCCGCCGTCGTCACCGGGCGGCCGTTCCCGGAGGGCTAGGGACACCCACTAGGCCGCCTCCCGGTAGGCCGCCGCCTCCTCCAGGTCCAGGCGTCTGAGCAGCGCGCGCAGCATCTCGTCGTCGATGTAGCGGTTGTCCCGGAGCTTGACGAAGACCTCGCGTTCGGCGCTGATCATCTCGCGGGAGAGCCGGCGGTAGGTGTCGTCCACGGTCTCGCCGGTGACCGGGTTGGTCTGGCCGAGACGCTCCCAGACCGCGTTGCGACGGCGCTCCAGGACCGTGCGCAGGCGGTCGGCGAGCGGCGGGGGCAGGGCGTTGCGCTCGTCGGAGAGGAGGTCGTCCAGGCGGCTCTCGGCGGCCCGGGAGGCCTGTGCCTGGGCGTTGGCCTCGGCGAGCGTCTCGGCCTGCCGGTCGCGCCCGGGGAACCGCATCAGGCGGATCAGCGGCGCGAGGGTCAGGCCCTGCACCACGAGGGTGCCGATGACGGTGGTGAAGGTCAGGAACAGGATCAGGTTCCGCTGCGGGAAGGGGGCGCCGCCGTGCACCGTGAGCGGGATCGAGAACGCGATGGCCAGGGACACCACACCGCGCATGGCGGCCCACCCCGTCACGACCGGCCCGCGCCAGGTGGGGTCGTCCTCGCGCTCCCTGATGCGGCGGAAGAGCCGGCGGGGCAGGAAGGTCGCCGGAAACACCCAGACGAACCGGGCCGCTACGACCACGAGGAAGACCGCGATCGCGTACCAGGCCGCATCCGCGCCCCGGTAGGCGCCCAGCCCCTTCAGGACGGTCGGCAACTGCAGGCCGATCAGCGCGAACACCGCCGATTCCAGCACGAAGGCGACCATCCGCCACACCGCGTCCTCCTGGAGCCGGGTGGCGAAGTCGACCTCCCACGCGCGGTGTCCGAGGTAGACCGCGACCACCACGACCGCGAGGACTCCGGAGCCGTGGAACTGCTCGGCCACGCCATAGGCGACGAACGGGATCAGCAGGGAGAGGGTGTTCTGCAGCAGCGCCTCCTTCAGGTGGGTGCGCAGCCAGTGGATCGGCACCATGAGCACCAGTCCGACGACGACACCGCCGACGGCGGCCCGCAGGAACTCGCCGACACCGCCCGCCCAGGTGGCGCCCTCGCCGACGGCCGCGGCGAGGGCCACCTTGTACGCGGTGATCGCGGTGGCGTCGTTGAGCAGGGACTCGCCCTGCAGGATGGTGGTGATCCTGGACGGCAGGCCGACCCGGCGTGCGATCGCCGCGGCCGCGACCGCGTCCGTCGGTGCGACCACCGCGCCCAGGACCAGCGCGGCGGGCAGCGGCAGCCCGGGGACGACGAGGTAGGCGACCCAGCCGACGACGAAGGTCGCGAACAGCACGTACCCGATCGACAGCAGCCCCACGGGCCGCATCTGCGCGCGCAGATCGAGGTACGAGCTCTCCGTGCCCTCCTTGTACAGCAGCGGGGGCAGCACCAGGGGCAGGACGATCTCCGGATCCAGCGTGTAGTGCGGGACGCCGGGGGCGTACGAGACCACCAGGCCCACGGCGACCAGCAGCAGCGGGGCCGGCACGGGGGTGCGCCGGGCGGCCCCCGCGACCGCCGCACTGCCCGCCACCAGCAACAGCAGCGGCATCACGTCCATGATCCTCGCCCACCCTCGTTGTCCGCGCGGCCACCCGCACACCCGTCGTAATCTGGCAATCATGAAACAGTGCACGCACACCGACGCGCTGCCGCACCCGGAGCCGGATCCGCTCGACGCCACCTGCCCGGAGTGCCTGCGGGACGGCACGCACCCCGTCCAGCTGCGGCTGTGTCTCAGCTGCGGACACGTCGGCTGCTGCGACTCCTCGCCGGGAAGGCACGCCACGCAGCACCACGAGACGACCGGTCACCCGGTCATGCGGTCCTTCGAGCCGGGCGAGGAGTGGCGGTGGTGCTTCGTGGACCATGTACTGGCCTGAGCAGGCCGTCGCGTGATCACATTCCCGCCTGACCCCGTTCTCGTGTGACACTGCATGCGGCGACGACCGCACGACGGTTCGAGCGTGTGACGTCTGGGTACGTCAACCCGGCGCGCCCACTTCCCATTTGGGCCCGCAAACCCTCTAGACACGGAGCGTATACACAGCTTTACTGTGAGTGACGCCAAGGGGGTTGGGGGTCCCGGGACAGGAACGTTCGGAGCGCGATAGCGTCACCGCGGAACCACGTACGCGTTACCCCGGGGGGCAACCCTCGGCCCCGTAAAGCTTGTACCACCATGGAGGTGAGGGTGTCCCAGATCGCAGGCGAGCCCGCGGCGAATCAGGACTTCGTGGAAGTCCGGCTGCCGGCTGCGGGTGCCTACCTGTCGGTGCTGCGGACGGCCACGGCCGGTCTGGCGGCCCGCTTGGACTTCACCCTGGACGAGATCGAGGATCTGCGGATCGCCGTGGACGAGGCCTGCGCGATCCTGCTCCAACAGGCGGTGCCCGGCTCCGTGCTCAGCTGTGTCTTCCGGCTCGTCGACGACTCGCTGGAGGTCACGGTCGCGGCGCCGACCACGGACGGTCACGCCCCCTCGCGGGACACCTTCGCCTGGACCGTGCTGTCGGCCCTCGCGGGCAAGGTCTCGTCCGCCGTCGACGAGGACAAGACCGTGTCGATCAGCCTCTACAAACAGCGCGGCGCAGGTCCTGGGCCGGCGTGAGGAACGGGGACGGTCCGGTGCGTGACGAAGAGCGCGGCACACGGGAGCTGCCGGTCGGGGACGGGGGTGCCCCCTGGCCGAGGACGGCCGAGACGCCCGGGGAGGGCCCCGGGGACGGTTCCCGGCGCATGGCGGACGGCATCGACGGCATCCCCGAGCAGGCCAGACCGCACCCGGAGGACGACTCCGCGCGGGCCGGCGGTGACGGTTCCGTTGAGGGCGCCCCCGCGGTGGGACCCCGCGCGGCGGCCAGGGCTCGGGGAAGGGCTACGGGCGGGACGATGAGCGAGCACGAGCGGAACGCCGAGGACGACGCGCCGGGCGCGGAGGCCGTGCAGGCAGCACAGCACGGCCCCCAGGACCGCAGCGGGGCGCGGGCGATGTTCGTGGAGCTGCGCACGCTGAACGCGGGCAGTCCGGAGTACGCCGAGCTGCGCAATCAGCTGGTCCGTATGCACCTGCCGCTCGTGGAGCACCTGGCACGCCGGTTCCGCAACCGCGGCGAGCCGCTGGACGACCTCACCCAGGTCGCCACGATCGGTCTGATCAAGTCCGTCGACCGGTTCGACCCGGAGCGCGGCGTGGAGTTCTCCACGTACGCCACCCCGACGGTCGTCGGCGAGATCAAGCGGCACTTCCGCGACAAGGGCTGGGCGGTCCGGGTGCCGCGCCGGCTGCAGGAGCTGCGGCTCTCGCTGACCACGGCGACGGCCGAGCTGTCCCAGCTGCACGGCCGCTCCCCCACCGTGCACGAGCTGGCCGAGAAGCTCGCGATCTCCGAGGAGGAGGTCCTGGAGGGCCTGGAGTCCGCCAACGCGTACTCCACGCTGTCCCTGGACGTCCCCGACACCGACGACGAGTCCCCCGCGGTCGCCGACACCCTCGGCGCGGAGGACGAGGCGCTGGAGGGCGTGGAGTACCGGGAGTCGCTGAAGCCGCTGCTGGAGGATCTGCCGCCGCGGGAGAAGCGGATCCTGCTGCTGCGCTTCTTCGGGAACATGACCCAGTCGCAGATCGCGCAGGAGGTCGGCATCTCCCAGATGCACGTCTCCCGGCTGCTGGCCCGCACACTGGCGCAGCTGCGGGAGAAGCTGCTCGTCGAGGAGTGATCTACTCGGCGCGGCCCGGTCCCTTGATGCCGAGGGCCCGGGTCGTCTCGCCGTTGACGAGCAGCACCAGCGCCGCCACGGCGACGGCCGTGAGGGCGATACCGGCCGGGATGGCCACGCTGTCGGCATGGATCAGGTTGTACGCGATCGGCAGCGCCATGAGCTGGGTGATCACCGCGGGGCCGCGGCTCCAGCTGCGCCGCAGCAGCAGTCCGCGCGCGGCGAGCAGCGGCAGCAGCGCGAGCACGACCAGGGTGATCCCCAGGGTCACGGCCTGCTGCCGGTCGTCCGGGGAGCCGGTGAGTCCCAGCACGAGCACCCACAGACCGCCGACCGCGAGGGCGACGCCCTCCAGCCCGGCCAGCACGGCGGCGTACGTCAGCCGACGGGGGCGCGGACCGGCGGCTTCGGCGGTGGTCTGGGCGGGACTCTGCTCACTGCTCACCCCAGCAGGGTAACGGTGGGCGGTGGGGGCGCCCCGAAAGGGGCGCGGGGCCGTCTCGATGTGCGGCTCCGCCGTGGGCGCGATCGGCCACCGAGGACCCGCGCCCGGCAGCGGAGCCGCACCCCGCGGCCCGGCCCCGTGTCCACTGTCACGCCCCCACCTCTTACCGGATCCCTACCTCGCTCTACGCCCAGTACCCCCCAGTAGGTACGCTGCCCTCCATGCGTGCACTTCTCGTGGTCAATCCGGCGGCAACCACCACAAGCGCACGCAGGCGCGACGTCCTGATCCACGCGCTGGCGAGCGAGATGAAGCTGGAGGCGGTCACCACCGAGTACCGCGGCCACGCGCGCGACCTCGGCCGGCAGGCGGCGGACAGTGACGACATCGACCTCGTGGTGGCCCTCGGCGGCGACGGCACGGTCAACGAGGTCGTCAACGGCCTCCTGCACGCCGGCCCCGACCCCGAGCGCCTGCCCGGTCTCGCCGTCGTCCCCGGCGGCTCCACCAATGTCTTCGCCCGCGCCCTGGGCCTGCCCAACGACCCCGTCGAGGCCACCGGCGCCCTGCTGGACGCCCTGCGGGAGGGCAGCGAGCGCGTCGTCGGGCTCGGGCTGACCTCGGGCACGCCCGGCACCGAGGACGAGGCGGTCCCGGACCGCTGGTTCACCTTCAATGCCGGCCTCGGTTTCGACGCGGGCGTGGTCGGCCGGGTCGAGCAGCAGCGCGAGCGGGGCAAGAAGTCGACGCACGCGCTGTACGTACGGCAGGTGATCCGGCAGTTCCTGGGCGAGCCGAACCGGCGGCACGGCTCCATCACGCTGGAGCAGCCCGGCGAGGACCCGGTCGGTGATCTTGTGGTCGCCATAGTCTCGAACACGTCCCCGTGGACGTATCTCGGCAATCGCCCCATGTACACGTCACCTAAAGCCTCGTTCGACACCGGCATCGACGTGCTCGGTCTCAGCCGTCTGTCGACGGCCTCGGTTGCCCGGTATGGCACCCAGTTGCTCACTTCGTCCCCCGAGCGCGGCCCCCATGGCAAGCACGTGCTCTCCCTGCATGATCTGGACCGGTTCACCTTGCATTCGAAGGTGCCTCTCCCCCTGCAGATGGACGGTGACCACCTGGGGCTGCGTACGAGCGTGACGTTCACAGGCGTACGCCGTGCACTGCGTGTGATTGTGTGAGCGGAAGACGCAAAAGTCCTTTCACTCGAACGTTTAGGCCAGGATCCACCCCATGGAAGTACGGCTGTGACCTAGTCGACACCGAGGAATCAAAAAAAACTTTCCGGAAGGGGTTGTATCCGCCGCTGAGGTTTGCGAGTCTCTACGTGGCGATCGGGACGGCCCGCAACACCGGCCTCCACTGATCACCGGAACCCCTCTTCAAACCAAGGACCACGCCGGGGAAGACTCGGCGGTCGGCCCTTCACTTGTTGAGGGATTCGTGAAAGCGTTCACATTCACAAGCAACCTGCACGTAATACGTTCAGAGAACCTAGGAGAGGTAGCAGCCATGGACTGGCGTCACAACGCCGTTTGCCGCGAGGAAGACCCCGAGCTCTTCTTCCCCATCGGCAACACCGGTCCTGCGCTGCTGCAGATCGAGGAAGCCAAGGCCGTCTGCCGTCGCTGCCCGGTGATCGAGCAGTGTCTGCAGTGGGCGCTCGAGTCCGGCCAGGACTCCGGCGTCTGGGGTGGTCTCAGCGAGGACGAGCGCCGCGCCATGAAGCGCCGCGCCGCCCGCAACCGGGCCCGTCAGGCCTCCGCCTGACACACCCACCCCTGCTGACAGCCTGAGCTTGGCGGCGCGTGCAGCACGCACGCATCTCCCGCCCCCGAGCCGCAGCGCGCAGTATCCCCCGATGCCGCTAGCGATTTAGCAGAGCAGCACGAGCACGAGCCTCGGACCCATGACGGTCCGGGGCTTTTTGCTGTGCGCAAACGTCCTCAGGACAGGGTGACGTGCCCCACTTCAGCACCCGCAGCTCACTTCTGCGCCCGCACCGGAATGTCGAGGATCACCCGGGTCCCCCGCCCCGGTGCGGGAACCATGTCGAACGAACCGCCCAACTCCCCTTCCACCAGCGTTCGTACGATCTGCAGCCCCAGGTTTCCCGAGCGGTGCGGATCGAAGTCCTCGGGCAGGCCGACGCCGTCGTCCTGGACGGTGACGAGAAGCCGGGCCTCCTTCGTCGTACCCCCACGCACCGCCGACACCTCGACCGTGCCGGTGTCGCCCTCGCGGAAGCCGTGCTCCAGGGCGTTCTGCAGGATCTCGGTGAGGACCATCGACAGCGGGGTGGCCACCTCGGCGTCGAGTATGCCGAAGCGCCCGCTGCGCCGGCCGGTCACCTTGCCCGGCGAGATCTCGGCGACCATCGCCAGCACGCGGTCGGCGATGTCGTCGAACTCCACGCGCTCATCCAGGTTCTGAGACAGCGTCTCATGCACGATCGCGATCGAGCCGACGCGGCGGACGGCCTCCTCCAGGGCCTCCCGGCCGCGCTCGGAGTCGATGCGCCGGGCCTGCAGCCGCAGCAGCGCGGCGACCGTCTGGAGGTTGTTCTTCACCCGGTGGTGGATCTCCCGGATGGTCGCGTCCTTGGTGATCAACTCCCGCTCGCGGCGCCGCAGTTCGGTGACGTCCCGGCACAGCACCAGGGAACCGATCCGGGTGCCCTTGGGCTTGAGCGGGATCGCCCGGAACTGGATGACCCCGTCATTGGCCTCGATCTCGAACTCGCGCGGCGCCCAGCCACTGGCCACCTTGGCGAGCGCCTCGTCCACCGGCCCCCGGGTGGGGGCGAGTTCGGCGGTGGTCTGGCCGAGGTGCTGGCCGACCAGGTCGGCGGCGAGGCCGAGGCGGTGGTAGGCGGACAGCGCGTTCGGGGAGGCGTACTGGACGATGCCGTCGGCGTCCAGCCGGATCAGTCCGTCACCGACGCGCGGCGAGGCGTCCATGTCGACCTGCTGGTCGGGGAAGGGGAACGATCCTGCCGCGATCATCTGCGCGAGGTCGGAGGCGCTCTGGAGGTAGGTGAGCTCCAGACGGCTCGGGGTGCGGACGGTCAGCAGGTTGGTGTTGCGGGCGATCACGCCGAGGACGCGGCCCTCGCGTCGTACGGGAATGGACTCGACCCGTACGGGGACCTCCTCGCGCCACTCCGGGTCGCCCTCGCGCACGATCCGGCCCTCGTCCAGTGCCGCGTCCAGCATGGGCCGGCGGCCACGCGGGACGAGGTGGCCGACCATGTCGTCCTGGTAGGAGGTGGGGCCGGTGTTGGGGCGCATCTGGGCCACCGAGACGTACCGCGTGCCGTCGCGGGTGGGGACCCACAGGACCAGGTCGGCGAAGGAGAGGTCGGAGAGCAGCTGCCACTCCGAGACCAGCAGATGGAGCCACTCGAGGTCGGAGTCGTCGAGGGCGGTGTGCTGGCGGACCAGTTCGTTCATGGAGGGCACGTCTGCGAGCGTACCCGCGGGCCGTGGGTGGCCGGAAAACACCCGCGGGCCGCGGCGCCTGGAAGGGACCCTCAACCCTCCCGGCACCGCAGCCCGGAGCATCATCGGCCGTGGGGTGTGCGGTCCCGATCGGCCGAAGGTCGAGGAGCCGGGGCAGTCAGGGCAGAGAGCGCCGGTTCCTCGATCCGCCTTCCTGTGCGGGGAAGACGGAGGCTTGTTCCACGTTGATGTGTTCTTGTCGATTGTGGACTAGACCACAACGATGTGTCCATGGTCTCGTCGGCATGCACGACTGATGGCACCCGATGCCACGCAGCCTAGCCCGCCTCGGTCAGTCGCGGGGCCAGATGGCCATGGCAATTTCCGCGAGCGCTTCCAGTTCCTTGCGGTTCGCTCCGTCACGAGCCTGCTGGGACATGCCCTGGATCATGGCACCGGTGTGCCGGGCGAGGGCGGCGGCATCGACGTCTGCCGGCAGCCGCCCGGCCGCGAGGTCCGCCCGGATCCGGGATTCGAGGGCGGCGATGCTGTCGTTGCGCCGCGCGCGCAGCAGCTCCTCGACCTCGGGGCTGGTGCAGTTGGTGGCGGCGTGCACGACCAGGCAGCCGTACGGGTGCGCGGGGTCGGTGTACTCGGCGGCGGCCTCGCGCAGCACGCGCGCGACGGCGGCGCGGGCGGTGGGCTCCTCGGCGAGGGCGCGGTCGACGAAGGCGCCGTGCGTGCCGGTGTAGACCCGGACGACCTCCTCGAACAGGGTGCGCTTGTCACCGAAGGCCGCGTACAGGCTCGGCGCCCCGATGCCCATGATCCGGGTGAGGTCGGCGACCGAGGTGGCCTCGTATCCGTGCTCCCAGAAGGCCATGAGCGCCTTCTCCAGGGCGGTGGCCCGGTCGAAGGAACGCGGCCGTCCACGCCCCTTCGGCGTCTTGACCTGCTCTTCCGTGTGCCCGTGTGCCGCCATGGAAGGCATTTTATAGCGGACCTTAGAGAAATGACCCCGGCGTGCCGGGTTTCCGCGCCCGGACCCGCACCCGCGCCCGCCGATTCTGCTAGATTGGTCTAAACCACATGGAGACGCACGAGCCCACTTCAGAACGGCAGGCCCAGCGTGGAAGTTGTCATCGTTCCGGACGCCGCGGCGGGCGGCGAGCTGATCGCCGAAGCCATGGCCCAGCTGCTGCGACGCAAGCCCGACGCCCTGCTCGGCGTGGCCACCGGCTCCACCCCGCTGCCCGTCTACCAGGCACTGACCGCCAAGGTCCGCTCCGGCGCCGTCGACACCTCAAGGGCGCGCATAGCCCAGCTCGACGAGTACGTGGGGCTGCCCGCCGACCACCCCGAGTCCTACCGCTCGGTGCTGCGCCGGGAGGTGCTGGAGCCGCTCGGCATCGGCATGGACGCGTTCGTCGGACCCGACGGCACCGCCCGGGACGTACAGGCGGCGTGCGAGGCGTACGACCGCGCGCTCGCCGCGGCCGGCGGAGTGGACCTGCAGCTGCTCGGGATCGGCACCGACGGACACATCGGGTTCAACGAGCCGTGCTCCTCGCTCGCCTCGCGGACCCGGATCAAGACACTGACCCAGCAGACCCGGATCGACAACGCCCGCTTCTTCGACGGCGACATCGAGCAGGTCCCGCACCACGTCATCACCCAGGGCATCGGCACCATCCTGGAAGCCCGGCATCTGGTGCTGCTGGCGACCGGTGAGGGCAAGGCGGACGCGGTCGCCGCGACCGTCGAGGGGCCGGTCGCGGCCGTGTGCCCGGCCTCCGCGCTCCAGCTCCACCCGCACGCCACGGTGGTCGTCGACGAGGCCGCCGCCTCGAAGCTCAAGCTGGCCGACTACTTCCGGCACACCTACGCCAACAAGCCGGACTGGCAGGGCATCTGATCAAGCACAGGGGGTGGTGGCCTAGACCAACAGCAGGTGCGACGGTATACAGAGGAGATCACGGAGCGTCCGGGTGGACTCGTGACACACGAAGCCGTGCCACGATGTGACCCGTGGCCGATGCCAGTCGGTCGCTTTCGGCATCCGGAGCCGGGAAGGCAGAGCATGAGCACCGACGTCAGCAGTGCGGAGAACGAGGCCGGCACGACCGTCCGTACGGCGCGCGTGCCCAAGTACTACCGCCTGAAGAAGCACCTGCTCGACATGACGGAGACGCAGGCCCCGGGCACGCCGGTGCCGCCCGAGCGCACCCTGGCTGCCGAGTTCGACACCTCCCGCACCACCGTCCGCCAGGCACTGCAGGAGCTGGTCGTGGAGGGCCGGCTGGAGCGCATCCAGGGCAAGGGCACCTTCGTCGCCAAGCCCAAGGTCTCCCAGGCGCTGCAGCTCACCTCCTACACCGAGGACATGCGCGCCCAGGGCCTGGAGCCCACCTCGCAGCTGCTGGACATCGGCTACATCACCGCGGACGACCGGCTCGCCGGGCTGCTGGACATCGCCGCCGGCGGACGGGTGCTGCGCATCGAGCGGCTGCGCATGGCCAACGGCGAGCCGATGGCCATCGAGACCACGCATCTGAGCGCCAAGCGCTTCCCGGCACTGCGCAGGTCGCTCGTGAAGTACACGTCCCTCTACACCGCGCTCGCCGAGGTCTACGACGTCCACCTCGCCGAGGCGGAGGAGACCATCGAGACCTCGCTGGCCACGCCGCGCGAGGCGGGTTTGCTCGGCACCGATGTGGGCCTGCCGATGCTGATGCTCTCCCGCCACTCCCTGGACCGCGAGGGCAAGCCGGTGGAGTGGGTGCGGTCGGTGTACCGCGGGGACCGCTACAAGTTCGTCGCACGGCTCAAGCGGCCCGCCGAGTAGGACCGGTGGACCTGGTGGACGTTCGCTGAATCGATATACCGATATACGGACGAGGTCTTCCACTGTCGCGACACCGTCACCTAGATTGCCTGCGCATTACACAGGTGATCAGCGAGGGGACGGAGAGCCTTGGCATGTCCGACACACCTGAAGTGAGACCACCGCTCGTCACCCCGGTCCGGGTGATCATCGCCTTCTGCCTCGTCGCGCCCTTCGTGGCGATGCTCTGGGTCGGCTCCTACGCCAAGACGGACCCGGCCTTCGTCGGGATCCCGTTCTTCTACTGGTACCAGATGCTCTGGGTGCTGATCTCCACCGCCCTGACGATGGCCGCGTACAAGCTGTGGCAGCGCGACCAGCGCGCCCGCGCCTCCCATGCCTCCCCCGTGTCCCCGAAGGGCGGTGAGGCGAAGTGAAGAACGACGTCAACGGCGTCGCGCTCGGCGTCTTCATCTTCTTCTTCCTGGCCGTCACGGTCATGGGCTTCCTGGCCGCCCGCTGGCGCAAGGCCGAGAACGAGCACTCCCTGGACGAATGGGGCCTGGGCGGACGGTCGTTCGGCACCTGGATCACCTGGTTCCTGCTCGGCGGCGACCTGTACACGGCGTACACCTTCGTCGCCGTGCCGGCGGCGATCTACGCGGCGGGCGCCACCGGCTTCTTCGCGGTGCCGTACACGATCCTGGTCTACCCGCTGATCTTCACCTTCCTGCCGCGCCTGTGGTCGGTCAGCCACCGCCACGGCTACGTCACCACCTCGGACTTCGTCCGGGGCCGCTTCGGCTCCAAGGGCCTGTCGCTGGCCGTGGCGCTGACCGGCATCCTGGCGACGATGCCGTACATCGCGCTGCAACTCGTCGGCATCCAGGCGGTGCTGGACGTGATGGGCGTCGGTGGCGGGGACACCACCAACTGGTTCGTGAAGGACCTGCCGCTGCTGATCGCGTTCGGCGTGCTGGCGGCGTACACGTACTCCTCCGGCCTGCGCGCGCCCGCCCTGATCGCCTTCGTCAAGGACGCGCTGATCTACATCGTCATCGGGGTGGCGATCATCTACATCCCGATCAAGCTGGGCGGCTTCGACGACGTCTTCGCCAAGGCGGGCCACGCGTTCAGCCAGGTCAACCCGGCGACGGGCAAGCCGCGCGGCGCGCTCGTGCCCCCGGAGGCGAACCAGTGGACGTACGCCACCCTGGCCCTGGGTTCGGCGCTCGCGCTGTTCATGTACCCGCACTCGATCACCGCGACCCTGTCGTCCAGGAGCCGTGAGGTGATCCGCCGCAACACCACGATCCTGCCGCTGTACTCCCTCATGCTCGGTCTGCTCGCCCTGCTGGGCTTCATGGCGATCGCGGCCGGAGTGAAGGTCACCAACGGGCAGCTGGCCATCCCGCAGCTGTTCGAGGACATGTTCCCGGACTGGTTCGCGGGCGTGGCCTTCGCGGCGATCGGCATCGGCGCTCTCGTACCGGCGGCCATCATGTCGATCGCGGCGGCGAACCTCTTCACCCGCAACATCTACCGGGACTTCATCAAGCCGGACGCCACTCCCCGGCAGGAGGCCCAGGTCTCCAAGATCGTCTCACTGCTGGTGAAGGTCGGCGCCCTGGTCTTCGTCCTCACCATGGACAAGACGGTCGCGATCAACTTCCAGCTGCTCGGCGGCATCTGGATCCTGCAGACCTTCCCGGCCCTGGTCGGCGGCCTGTTCACCCGCTGGTTCCACCGCTGGGCGCTGCTCGCCGGCTGGGCGGTCGGCATGGTGTACGGCACGGTCGCGGCGTACGGGGTCGCCTCGCCGACCCAGAAGCACTTCGGCGGCTCGGCCAAGGAGATCCCGGGCATCGGGGAGATCGGCTACATCGGCCTGACCGCGTTCGTCCTCAACGTCGCCGTGACCGTGGTCCTCACCTTCGTCCTCAAGGCCGCCAAGGCCCCCGAGGGCATCGACGAGACCAGCCCGGCCGACTACACGGCGGACGCGGGCGACCTCGGCGTCCAGGTGGAACTGCCGTCGGCGACGGCGGGCAGCGCGCACTAGGGGACCCTGCGACGCCGGGATGATCCAAACGACACCCCCTAGCCCACGCGCCTCGGCCGGACGCCCTCGTCCCGTGTGCGTCCGGCCATCGCGTCCCAGAAGCGGTCCAGTTCGCGGACGCGCATGCTGACCCAGGGCGGTGTCTTTCGGTGCACCAGCCTGGGAAAGCAGCGGCGGATGGTTCCGGGCAGCAGGACCTGCTGCTGCCGGCAGAAGGGCTCGCGGACCTCGCCCCGGGGCACCCCGCCCCGGGGGCCGGGGGCTCAGCTCGACGTCCTCGCGCAGCCGGCCGTCACTCATGGCGTGGGCCCAGGTCTCCAGGAGCCACAGCCGGAGCGTGCTGCGGTCCCAACTGCGGGTGTCGAGCCGGTCCTTGTCGTTGCGCGGACGAACGCGTTCGAGGTCGCCGTGGTGGTGCAGTTCGCGGGCGATCTGCAGGTAGATCGGCGATTCGGTGACCTCCGCGGTCTCCACGATCCAGTCCACGCGGCGCTCGTCCGTCTCCGGGACCCGCGCCTCGACGAAGTGCAGCGCCGACTCCTCGCTCAGCGGCTCCAGCTCCACGATCGCGGCGGGGTGCTCTCCAGCGGACTGTGCGGCCGGGAGGCGATGACGACCACCTTGTCGTCGGCGAGCAGTTGCTGCCAGATCCGGTCGCTCTTGGTGCGCGCCAGAATGCCGTGAGGCGCTTCCTCGGCGAACCGTTGCCTGGCCATGCGCTCGAAGTTCAGATCGGCACCGGTTGCGTCCCTCAGCCGGATCGGCACGGGAACGGCGTGCTGCCGGGCCAGCAGCTCGGTCAGCCGCACCAGGACGGCCGTCTTGCCCGTGCCGACACCGCCGACGAGCAGACAGGGCCTGCGGGTCTCGCGCTGCCGCAGCCTCTGGGCGATGACCCGGGCGACCTCCTCACGGCCCACGATCTCGGCCATGCCGGGCCCGGCGGTGAGCACAAAGCCCTTCCGCGGCCCAGGCGAGGAGTGCGGTCAGGAGGATCAGCCACACAACCCGGATCGCACGTGTCTCGCCTCCAGCGTCGCCATCGGCGCGCTGCGAGGCCGCACCTTGCCCGGCGGATGACGGACGATCCTCGTCATGGTGCGTTCTCCTTCCGAGGCCGGCTCTCGGCACGAAGGACCCGCGGGGCACCTTCTTCCATGGAAACACTCCAGCCGGGCCCTGCAACTCGGAAGTTGACCCTCCGAAGCCACCGCACCACACAACAGACACAACATCTGGGGGTGACCTGACAGCCCGGCACTAGATGTATGCTCATCCTCGCTGTCGCCGCAGGGGAATCCGGTGCGAATCCGGAACTGTCCCGCAACGGTGTACTTGTGTGTGTCCGTTCCCTGAACGCCGTGCACAGGAGTCAGTCCGAGGACCTGCCGACAGCGCACCCGGCCGTCCGGCCGGTGTGCCCTGAGACGTCCGGGCCTCGTGGAGTGGGCCGGTGGACGCGACGCCGTGTGCGCTCGTGGCTGCCCCCGCCCTCCGCCAGGCCCCCGTGCCGAGCGAGGGAGAGCCCCACGTGACCATCGCGCCAGCAGACCCGGCTTCAGCCGACGGCCTGGAGACCGACGGTCCCGGTGCCGCGCTGCTGCGGACCCTGACCGAGCTGACCGCCGACCTCCCCGACACCGACCCCGGCCGGGTCGCCGCCGCCGCCCTGCGTGGCCGGTCGGCGAACGCCGACGAGGCGGAGTTGCGGGAGCTGGCCACGGAGGCCGCCGCCGGGCTCATCTCCGAGGACCCCGCATACTCCCGGCTGGCCGCCCGGCTGCTGACCCTCACCATCCGCGCGGAGGCCGCCTCGCAGGGCGTGACGTCCTTCACCGAGTCCGTGGCCGTGGGACACCGGGAGGGGCTCATCGCCGACCGGACCGCCGAGTTCGCGCGGGTGCACGCCGCGCGGCTGGACGCGCTGATCGACACGGGCGCCGACGACCGCTTCGGCTACTTCGGGCTGCGCACGCTGCACAGCCGGTATCTGCTCCGGCACCCCTTCACCCGCAAGGTCGTCGAGACCCCCCAGCACTTCATGCTGCGGGTCGCCGCAGGCCTCGCCGAGGACGACAGTGTCCGCTCCCTGGACGAAGTCGCCGCGCTCTACCGGCTCATGAGCCGCCTCGACTACCTGCCGTCCTCCCCCACGCTCTTCAACTCCGGCACCCGCCACCCCCAGATGTCGTCCTGCTACCTCCTCGACTCCCCGCTGGACGAGCTGGACTCCATCTACGACCGCTACCACCAGGTGGCCCGGCTCTCCAAGCACGCCGGCGGCATCGGTCTGTCGTACTCCCGGATCCGCAGCCGCGGTTCGCTGATCCGCGGCACCAACGGGCACTCCAACGGCATCGTGCCGTTCCTGAAGACCTTGGACGCCTCGGTGGCGGCCGTGAACCAGGGCGGCCGGCGCAAGGGCGCCGCGGCCGTCTACCTGGAGACCTGGCACTCCGACATCGAGGAGTTCCTGGAGCTGCGCGACAACACCGGTGAGGACGCCCGCCGTACGCACAACCTGAACCTCGCGCACTGGATCCCGGACGAGTTCATGCGCCGGGTCAACGCCGACGGACAGTGGTCGCTGTTCTCCCCGGCGGACGTGCCGGAGCTGGTGGACCTGTGGGGGGAGGAGTTCGACGCCGCCTACCGCAAGGCCGAGGCGGCGGGGCTCGCGAAGAAGACGATCCCGGCCCGTGAGCTGTACGGCCGGATGATGCGCACCCTCGCGCAGACCGGCAACGGCTGGATGACCTTCAAGGACGCGGCGAACCGCACCGCCAACCAGACCGCCCTGCCCGGCCATGTCGTCCACTCCTCCAACCTCTGCACCGAGATCCTGGAGGTCACGGACGACGGGGAGACGGCGGTCTGCAACCTGGGGTCGGTCAACCTCGGTGCGTTCGTGAGCGGCGGTGACATCGACTGGCAGCGCCTCGACGAGACGGTCCGCACGGCCGTCACCTTCCTCGACCGTGTGGTCGACATCAACTTCTACCCGACCGAGCAGGCGGGCCGGTCGAACGCCAAGTGGCGGCCCGTCGGCCTCGGTGCCATGGGTCTGCAGGACGTGTTCTTCAAGCTGCGCCTGCCCTTCGACTCCCCGGAGGCCAAGGCCCTGTCCACGCGGATCGCCGAGCGCATCATGCTCGCCGCGTACGAGGCCTCCGCCGACCTCGCCGAGCGGAACGGCCCGCTGCCGGCCTGGGAGAAGACCCGTACCGCGCGCGGTGTGCTGCACCCCGACCACTACGAGGTGGAGCTGACCTGGCCGGAGCGCTGGGCGGCCCTGCGCGAGCGGATCGCGGCCGTCGGCATGCGCAACTCGCTCCTCCTGGCGATCGCGCCCACCGCCACCATCGCCTCCATCGCGGGCGCGTACGAGTGCATCGAGCCGCAGGTGTCGAACCTGTTCAAGCGCGAGACGCTGTCCGGTGAGTTTTTGCAGGTCAACTCGTACCTGGTGAAGGATCTGAAGGAGCTCGGCGTCTGGGACGCACGGACCCGTGAGGCGCTGCGCGACTCCAACGGATCGGTGCAGGACTTCGCGTGGATCCCGGCCGACGTACGGGCCCTGTACCGCACGGCGTGGGAGATCCCGCAGCGCGGCCTGATCGACATGGCCGCGGCGCGGACCCCGTTCCTCGACCAGGCGCAGTCGCTCAACCTCTTCATGGAGACGCCGACCATCGGCAAGCTCTCCTCGATGTACGCGTACGCCTGGAAGTCCGGGCTCAAGACGACGTACTACCTGCGCTCGCGGCCCGCGACGCGCATCGCCCGCGCCGCCCAGGCGCAGACACAGAAGACCATCCCCGTCCAGCAGGCCGCCGATCCCGACGCGGTCGCCTGCTCCCTGGAAAACCCCGAGTCCTGCGAGGCCTGCCAGTAATGTCCACCCGTCCCCAGAACCTCCTCGACCCGGGCTTCGAACTCACCCTCCGCCCGATGCGCTACCCGGACTTCTACGAGCGCTACCGGGACGCCATCAAGAACACCTGGACCGTGGAGGAGGTCGACCTCCACTCGGACGTCGCCGACCTCGCCAAGCTGACTCCGGCCGAGCAGCACCTGATCGGCCGGTTGGTGGCCTTCTTCGCGACGGGCGACTCGATCGTCGCGAACAACCTGGTCCTGACGCTGTACAAGCACATCAACTCGCCCGAGGCGCGCCTGTATCTGAGCAGGCAGCTCTTCGAGGAGGCCGTGCACGTCCAGTTCTATCTGACGCTGCTCGACACCTATCTCCCCGACCCGGACGACCGGGCGGCGGCCTTCGCGGCCGTCGAGAACATCCCCTCCATCCGGGAGAAGGCCGGGTTCTGCTTCAAGTGGATGGACTCGGTCGAGAAGCTGGAGCGCCTGGAGACGAAGGCCGACCGCCGGCGCTTCCTGCTCAATCTGATCTGCTTCGCCGCGTGCATCGAGGGCCTGTTCTTCTACGGCGCCTTCGCCTACGTGTACTGGTTCCGCAGCCGGGGTCTGCTGCACGGCCTCGCCACCGGCACCAACTGGGTGTTCCGCGACGAGACGATGCACATGTCCTTCGCCTTCGACGTGGTCGACACCGTCCGCAAGGAGGAGCCGGAGCTGTTCGACGACGCGCTCCAGCAACAGGTCACCGACATGCTCAAGGAGGCCGTCGAGGCCGAGCTGCAGTTCGCGCGCGACCTGTGCGGTGACGGCCTGCCGGGCATGAACACCGAGTCGATGCGGCAGTACCTGGAGTGCGTCGCCGACCAGCGCCTCACCCGCCTCGGGTTCGCACCGGTGTACGGCTCGGAGAACCCGTTCTCCTTCATGGAGCTGCAGGGCGTCCAGGAGCTGACGAACTTCTTCGAGCGCCGCCCGTCGGCGTACCAGGTCGCCGTGGAGGGCACGGTCGACCTGGACGAGGACTTCTGACCGTCCCGCTGCTTCGGCACACGGGGCTCGCGCAGGTGTTCCCTCAGGCGGGGTGGGCCACGCCGTGACGGCTGTGGGGGCGGTTCGGCGCCGCCTCCCCTTCGCCGTGCTCCGCCCGCCTGAGCTGCCGGTCGATGCTCCATTCCCGCACGGCGCCGATCGCGGAGGGGAGAATCATGAGGACGAGGATCCCGAAGGTGGCGAGCATGCCGATGAGGCCTTGGATCTGGTTTCCGTTCATGCCCTCACTGTCGCGCGGAGCACTCCTCGTCCGTGAGTGGCAGGACTGCCGTACACCCTCGAATTGCTGCCACTGATCCGGCACACTGGCAGCATGCTGAAGAACGTGGCCGCCGTGCTGCTGGACGGGGTGCATCCCTTCGAGCTGGGTGTCGTGTGCGAGGTGTTCGGCATCGACCGCAGCGACGAGGGTCTGCCGGTGTACGACTTCGCCGTGGTCTCCGCCGAGGGGCCCACCCTCGGCACCCACTGCGGGTTCACCGTGTCCACCCCCTACGGGCTGGAGCGGCTGGAGGAGGCCGACCTGATCGCCGTCCCGGCCGGGGAGACCTATGCCGTACGGGAGTACCCGGAGGAGCTGCTGGAGGCCCTGCGGCGCGCCGTCCAGCGGGGGGCACGGGTGCTCAGCGTCTGCTCCGGCGTGTTCCTGCTGGCCGCGGCGGGGCTGCTGGACGGCCGGCGGTGCGCGGTGCACTGGCATCACGCGGAGCAGCTCGCCCGCCGGTATCCGACGGTCGCCGTCGAGCCGGACGTGCTCTACGTCGACGAGGATCCCGTGATCACCTCGGCCGGCACCGCCGCCGGGATCGACGCCTGTCTGCATCTCGTGCGCAAGGAGCAGGGACCCGAGGTCGCGAACAAGATCGCCCGCCGGATGGTCGTACCGCCGCACCGGGACGGCGGGCAGGCGCAGTACATCGAGCGGCCGCTGCCCAAGGCCCCGTGCGACACCGTCGGCGAGGTGCTGGTGTGGATGGAGGAGCACCTCGACCAGGAGGTGACCGTGGAACAGCTGGCCGCCCGTGCCCACATGGCGCCCCGCACCTTCGCGCGCCGTTTCCAGCAGGAGACCGGGACCACGCCCTACCGGTGGATCCTGCGCCAACGGGTGCTGCGCGCCCAGGAGTTGCTGGAGGGCACGGACGAGACCATGGACGAGATCGCCTGGCGCACCGGGTTCGGTACGGCGGCGGCGCTGCGGCACCAGTTCGTCCAGGCGCTCGGCACCACCCCGAACGCCTACCGGCGCACGTTCCGGGGCCCTCAGGCCGCCTGAGCGTGCGCCGGTACCAGGTGGCCTACCAAGGCATCGGCCTCAGCAGCAGGTTGTGCGGACGGAGCGTGATGCCCACGCGGGTGGCGTCGTTCGACCCGGCGACCTGCTCGAAGCGGTACTTCGCCGAGACCGCCGCGGTGATCAGGCTCAGCTGGGTCATGGAGAAGTGGTCGCTGGGGCACTTGCGGTTGCCCACGCTGAAGGGGCTCATGGCGTACTTCGGCACGTCCTTGGCCCGCTCCGGCAGCCACCGGTCGGGGTCGAAGTCGAGGTGCCGGTCGTAGGAGCGGGCGTCGCGCTGGATCGCGTAGGGGCTGTAGATGATGTCCGCTCCGGCCGGAATGCGATAGCCGCCGAGCGAGGTGTCGGTCACCGCGCGCCGCGTCAATATCCATACGGCGGGCCTGAGCCGCATGGCCTCGACGACGACATTGTTGGTGTGCGTGAGCGCGCGAACGTGCTGGAATCCGACCGGCCGACCGGCGGTCACGGATTCGACCTCGGTCCGTACCTTCTCGGCGTGTTCCGGGTGTTCCGCGAGAACCTGCAGCAGCCACATGATCGTGGACGCCACGGTTTCGCTGCCGGGGGTGAGTATCGCGACGACCTGGTCGTGGATCTCCTGTTCCCCGATGGGGTCGCCATTGTCGTCCTTTGCCTCCAGCAATGCCGTCAGCAAATCGTCCGGCTTTTGACCAGATGCCCTCCGCTCGGCGACGATCTCGTCCACCAGCAGATGCAAATCGGCCAGTGCCCGGTTGAATTCGCGGTTGGCCGGGAGCGGCAGCCGGTACAGCGGTCCGAGGGGGAGGACCATGCGGCGGTACATGCCCCGGAAGACACTGGCGAGGTCGACGCTCAGCCGCTCGGCGCGCTCGTCCATGTACTCGCCGCGCAGCAGGCAGCGGGCGGCGATGCGCACGGCCACCCGGAAGGACTCAGAGGTGCAGTCGATGGTCTCGCCGGGCCGCCAGCGCCCGGTCAGCGCGTGCGCCTCCTCCTCCATCACCGGCCCGTAGTCCGGGATCGCGTCCAGCCGGAACGCGGGCTGGATGGTGCGGCGCTGGCGCCGGTGCCGGGGGCCGTTGGCGGTGGCCACGCCCTCCTTGCCGAGCAGGCCTTCGAGGGACTCCCACAGGGGTCCGTCGATCTTGAAGTCGGCGCTGAGCGCAAGCGCGCCGGTCAGCTCCGGCGTGGTGACGGCATACACCGTCTTGGGGCCGAGCTTGAGGCGTACGACGTCGCCGTGGTCGCGGAGCCGGGACATGAAGGCCAGCGGGTCGCGGACCAGTCTCAGGCCGTGCCCGAGGCCCGGCACCGCACCCTGGGCCAGGGGCGGCTCACGCAGTTCGGCCGCCTCGGAGGTACCGGGCCGCACAGACTCGACGGTCATTTCTCACCTGCCGCTTCGTTCGTGACGTACGGGGGCGTGGACCGGTCGTCCCAGGTGTCGACCATGTACCGGCCGGACTCGTGGTGGAACCAGTAGACGGAGCTGAACCAGTTGCGCATATTGCCGACACAGGCGCGGACCACGGCGCTCAGTTCCTTTCCGCCGACCGTTCCGTCGGCGAGTTCGTCGGCGAACCGCAGGGCGTCCTGCTCGGCTTCGAGAAATTCACTGACGCATTTCTCGATCCGGCGCCTGACTTCTTCCACCGCGTCTTCGAGAGTCAGCCTCTCATGGACGATGAGACTGATTCCGAGATTGTGGACCTCGTCGCCCGCTATTTCCTTCGGCAGCGAGCACAGGTCGTTGTACCAGGCGGCGAATTCCTGGCTGAGCAGCGCGGCCCGGCGGTAGGCCGGTTTTTTCCGTACGGCGTCCGGGAGTTCACATCCGGCGCTCGGTTCCAGCAGGTCCGTCCATATCCAGTGCGCGAAGGTGTGCCGGCGCAGGGCGAGATATTCCTCGACGCCGGGTATGTATCCCTCGGTGCGGTTGCGGAACTCTCGGTCGTAGGCCTCGATGACCGCGTGGAAGTGCCGGGCGAACCGCTGGTTCCAGGTGCGCGGCAGGAAGCCGTACAGCCGCAGCACGCTGTCGGCGAACCCGGCGACCAGTGGGTCGGGATGGTGCAGATGGTGCCGGGGTGCGTCCAGGGCCGCGTGCAGGCGGTACCTCAGCCGCCGCCAGTCGCCCGTGCGGCCGTGGACGACACAGCGGTCGTGGTGGTCGTCCCAGACGAAGAACCACGCGCTGTAGTCGGCTATGGCCTGCATGACCTCGTCGGGGGCGCCGAGGTAGTAGCCCGCCATGAGGTCGGTGTAGCACAGTCCGTCGGCATATTCCTGCACCTTGTCCGCCGGCATGAGCCGTTTTTCCAGCAGCCAGACCCGTGTCCTGTGCTGTAGCAGCGGCCAATACGGATGCAGTTGCCGGGGAAAGGCGGACTCGATCACCGGGAGTGCCAGTGAGGGTGGTACGACGACCGCCGTTGGCGTCGCTGTGGTGCTGTATGGGAAAGCTTGCACGAACAAACCCCTCTCAGCCGCAGGAGCACACGCCCCTCCACGGTTGTGCCGGGCGTGCGCCGTCGCGTATCCCCGCTCTTACATTCAGCACCACAACTGACCGCCGTGGGAACGGATTTGCTTCACTCACTACCCCAAGGCTGCCGGGAATCCAGCCTTGTGTGACCGGTTAAGGATCACAACGAGGACAGAAGAGGTCGGGTGTACGACGCACGGATGAGCGAGGCGAGACATGCGGAGGGCGCCCGACCGGGGGTGATCCCGGCCGGGCGCCCGACGAGCCCGCGTCTCCTAGTCGTTGGCGACCACCGGATAACGTGGCTCATTCTCGGCCATCTGCCGCAGGGCGTCCTTGCGGTCCCGCTTGGACAGCCGGTCGATGTACAGGTAGCCGTAGAGGTGGTCGGTCTCGTGCTGCAAACAGCGTGCGAAGTAGCCGGTGCCGCGCACCTTGATCGGGTTGCCCTGCTCGTCCTGACCGGTCACCTCGGCGTAGTCGGGACGCGCGAGCGGCGCGTACGCCGTCGGCACGGACAGGCAGCCCTCGTTGCTGTCGTCCAGCCGGCGCCGGTCGGCGGGCAGGTCGACCAGCTTCGGGTTGCACACCACGCCGACGTGCCGGACGCCCTCGTCGTCCATGCAGTCGTAGACGAAGACCTTCAGGTCGACACCGATCTGGTTGGCGGCCAGGCCCACGCCCTCGGCGGTGCGCTGGCTGGCGAACATGTCGGCGACGAGCTGCTGCAGCTCCTCGCCGAACTCGGTGACGTCCTTGCACTCCTTGTGGAGCACCGGGTTGCCGACGACCGTGATCGGCCGCGAGGTGCCGCGCTCCCGCCAGGCCTTCTCGCGCTCCTCGCAGTCCTCCGTGTCGACGACATAACCCTCGTCGTCGACGGGGAGCACGCCCGCGTGCTGCTGATCGGTGTCCTGCTGCGCCATGACCGACGTACGCCTTCCTGCAAGCCTGGAGAATTCTGCGAGTACAGCCTAAAGGTGGCCGGTCACCGTCGGCTCAGCAAACCTCTTCGAGATCCCGCCAGTCCCGGGAGTCCGGGCTGTCCGCGACCCACCCGTCCAGCAACCCCCGGACCAGCGACGCCGGTGCGGCCACCCCGCACTCCCGCTCGGGCACCCACAGCTGCCCGTCCGTCCGATGCCCCAGCGGGCCGGGATGACCGGGCTCGCTGTGGTCGTGCGGGTCGAGGTGCACACCTTCGCCCTCGTCCGAGGGCATCCGTGACTCCGAACACATCCGGCACAGCAGCCGCACCGACGAGGACCAGTCCTCCGCGGCGAACCCCGCGTCGGCGGCCAGCTGCTCCAGCGCGTCCCGGTCCGCCTCCGTGGCCGCCTCCAGCAGGACCACCCAGGTGGGCACGGGCGAGGGCGCCCACAGCTCGATCTCGTCGAAGACCGGGTAGGAGTGCCCGGCGGACGTCGTGCGCTCGCCGTGCGGGACACCGTCGTGCAGCACGACCTCGCCCCAGCGCCGCCCCGACGAGGGCAGCGGGATGGACAGCACCTCCAGCCGTGCCGGGTCCAGCCTGCGCCCCCACACGACCTCGGCCTCGCCCTCCGGGGAGAGCCGTACGGCCGCACTGCCCAGCTCCATGCCGAGGGGCTCGGCGGAGGCGGCGGCGCCTCCGGGCACCTTCAGTCCGTACGCCTGCCAGGCGCGGCGGGCCAGCGGCCAGTCCTGCAGGGCGGTGGCGGCGATGCCGACGTTCCACCAGTCGGGCGCCCCGGTCTCCCGGTCCAGCAGCGCGACCGCCCGGAGTCCGGCGGCACGGGCCTGCTCCCAGTCGTGCCGGAACTTGTGCAGCAGGGCCAGGTTGAACCAGGACTCCGACAGCCAGGGCTCCAGATCGGCGGCCCGTGTCAGCAGCTCGCCCGCGTCCTCGTACCGGCCGTCGCCGATCAGCGTGAACGCGCGGTCTGTGGCCTGCCGCCAGGAGGCGGAGGGCCGGTGCCGTCCCTTGCCGAAGATCCTCACGATTCCCGCCTGCCAGTTCCAGTTCCGCACAGTGGGCTGGCTTGTGCCCCCAAACACCCTCTCCCTCGCATCCAACCACGTACGGCGGGAAAGGCGCTCATTACCCATGGGTTACCCAGCCGCGCCCGGGGTCAGACAGTGCCGTATGTCTCCGTCGCCCTCCGCCGGCGCGCTCTCCCGCCAGGCCCGCGACCGGGCCAGGACCCGGGCGAGGGACTCCACGACGTCGGGAGCGTAGTCGCCGGCGGTGCCGAGGCGCAGCTCCTCCAGCGCCCGCAGGGGGCCGTCGGGCCCGGCGTCCCGGGCCTTCTCCTCGTAGGCGTTCACGGCCCGGATGATCCGCGCGGCGACCGGCTGTGCGCGGTAGGGGTCGGCCTGCCGTTCGACCATCACGGCGACGGCCGCGGCCACACCGGTCTGCCGTACGACGGCCCCGCCGAGCAGCGCGATGCGCCGCTGCTCCTCGGGGGGCAGGCCGGCGGTGGCACCGGCCGGGACCGGGTCGACCAGGCTGAGCTGGCCGATGTCGTGCATGAGGGCCGCGTACTCCAGGACGGTCAGCTCGCCCTCGCTCAGGCCGAGGTCCCGGCCGACGGCGAGGCTGAGCGCGGCGACGCGGCGGGCGTGTCCGGCGGGGGTGTATCCGGCGATCTCGGTGGCGCGGGCGAGGGAGGCGATGGTCTGCCGGTTGGTGGCGCGGACGGCCGCGTACCGGCGCACGGACAGCTGGGTGAGCAGCAGGGGCAGACAGAACACGGGCAGCGCCCACAGGCCGACGACGGCGACCGCGAGCGCCATCACGGCGCCGGTCGCGCAGACGGCGGAGCCGATGCCGAGCAGTCCGCGCAGTTCGTCGCGCAGCAGCGGGCCGAACGGCCAGCGGGTGCGGGAGTGGGCGAGGGCCGCGGCGAGGACGGCGTCGCACAGGGCGGTGAGGACGAGGAGGGCGACGAGCAGCAGGGCGTAGGCGGGGCCGCTCCAGGACACGAACACGCCCTCGTTCGAGAGGGGTTGGAAACAGACGGCGGCGAATCCGACGCTCAGCACGCGGCGGGCGAGGTGGTCGCGGGTCGGGGTGCGGCCGCACCAGATGTGCGGGACGCCGCCGAGCAGGGAGGCGGTGAGAACGACCGTGACGACCTGCGGCGCGTCATGCAGCGTCTGCTGCCCGGCGTCGGGCCCGAGCAGGGCGTACGACAGCGATCCGGCGGTGCCCAGCGGCGCGGCCTGCCGCACCGGGGCTCCGCTCCACCGGGTCAGCTCGCCGACGGCTATGAGCACCCCGAAGGCGAGCGCGACGCCCCGGTCGGCCATGCCGGTCCACAGGGTGACACCGAGGGAGGCGGCTGCGGTGAGCCCGGCCGCGGCGTGGATGCACCGGAGCGCGGTCATCGCGGTGCCCCGGTGCGGTGGCCTGCGGCCGGCTGCGGGCCCGGGACCGCGCGCGCCGTCTCGTCGGCCGTGACGGCCGGGTGCCAGCCCTGGCGGTCGAGGGCCCGCGCGAGCGCCGTGACCATACGGGGGTCGAACTGGGTGCCGGCGCACCGCTGCAGCTCGGCGACGGCCACGTCGACCGGCCGGGCCCGGCAGTAGGAGCGGGTGGAGGTCATCGCGTCGAAGGCGTCGGCGACGGCGACGACCCGGGCGCACTCGGGGATCTGGGTGCCGACGAGGCCGTACGGGTAGCCGCTGCCGTCGAGGCGTTCGTGGTGGTGCAGGATCGCGGCGCGGGCCTCGCCGAGGAAGGAGATCCCGCGGACCATCTCATGGCCGTACTCGGGGTGCAGTTCGATGATCCGGCGTTCCTCGGGGGTCAGCGGGCCGTCCTTGCGTAGCAGCCGGGTGGGGACGCCGAGCTTGCCGACGTCGTGCAGGATCCCGGCGAAGCGCAGTGTCTCGACGCGGTCGTCGTCCATGCCGAGTTCCCGCGCGATCATCACGGAGGCCTGCCCGACGCGTTCGCTGTGGCCGCGGGTGTAGCCGTCCTTGATGTCGACGGCTTGGACGAGCGCTCGAATGGTGGCCTGGTGGGCGGCGCGTTCGCGGTGGTACTGGGCGAAGATCCACCAGGACACGCACATCGGCAGCAGCACGAGCAGCGCGGCGACCGGGCCGTACGGGCTGCGCCACAGCACGGCCATCATCAGCCCGGCGAGTCCGTGCACCGCGACCGGCGCGAGCGAACGGGACAGCAGCCCGCGCCAGGCCCGGCGCAGCGGAACGCCCAGGGCGACCGCGCGCAGGCCGCCGTCGAGGAGGGTGAGGACCAGGCAGAAGACGAGGACGGCCGCGCCGGCGGGCAGCAGTGCGTACGGGAAGTCGCAGCCGACGACGGCGTCCCGCCCGCCGAGCGCCCAGTGCACCCGGGCAGCGCCCCACACCGCGAGCGCGGGCTGCGCGGCCCGCCAGACACGCCTGACCAGCGCGGGCCGGTGCTCGACCGGGGAGAGCAGGGCCGCGGGCAACGGGACGAGCGCGGCGGCGGGCGGCGGCAGCAGGAACACCCCGGCGAGCAGGACGGGGTAGAAGGTGCCGCCGAAACGGCGGCGTACGACGTGCTCGCAGGCGGCGCAGAGGGCGCAGAGCAGGCCGAGCACCCACCAGGGAGTGTGGACAGCCGGCAGCGGCAGGAGGCAGAGCAGCGCCAGCAGGGCGACACCGGCCACATAGCCGCGTGCCCTTGCCGGTACCGCCTCCATCGCGCCCCTCCCCGACCGTGCCGGTCCAGGCTCGGAGCCTAGGGCGGGGATCGGGGGGTACGGGGCCTATGACCTGAGGATTAGCACATTCGGGTGACGGCCGGGGTGACCCGGCGGTCAGCTCTCCTGCGGCGTGGCGGTCACGTCGTGGTCCGGCACGGCCTGGCCGGAGCGGATGAGATCGATCCGCCCCATGACCTTGGCTCGCAGGTCGGCGGGCACGTCGTCATGTCCGCAGCACCGCTTGACCAGCTTCTTCACGGCCTGCTCCAGGCCGTACTTCTCCAGACACGGAGAGCATTCCTCGAAGTGGTGCTGGAACTTGTCGCGATCGACGTCCGGCATCTCGCTGTCGAGGAACTCGTACAGATGGTCGAGGACCTCACTGCAGTCCGTCTCGTGCGGATCTCCGCAGCTCATGAGCCCGAACCTTTCACTTCGTTCGACTCTCCGGCGCCCGCCGGAACCAGCCCGCGCTCACGGGCGTAGTCCTCCAGCATGCCGCGCAGCTGACGGCGGCCCCGGTGCAGCCGGGACATCACCGTACCGATGGGTGTCCCCATGATGTCCGCGATCTCCTTGTACGCAAAGCCCTCGACATCCGCGAGATACACGGCGATGCGGAACTCCTCGGGGATCGCCTGCAGCGCTTCCTTCACGTCCGAGTCCGGCAGGTGGTCGAGCGCCTGCGACTCGGCGGAGCGCAGACCCGTCGACATGTGCGACTCGGCGCGGGCGAGCTGCCAGTCCTCGATCTCCTCCGCGGCGGAGCGCTGCGGCTCGCGCTGCTTCTTGCGGTAGGAGTTGATGAAGGTGTTGGTGAGGATCCGGTACAGCCACGCCTTCAGGTTGGTGCCCTCGCGGAACTGGTGGAAGGACGCGTACGCCTTGGCGTACGTCTCCTGCACCAGGTCCTCGGCGTCGGCCGGGTTGCGCGTCATGCGCAGCGCCGCCGAATACATCTGGTCGAGGAATTCCAGCGCGTCCCGCTCGAAGCGCGCACTGCGCTCGGCGGTGGACTCGGAGGTCGTCTCCGCGCTCACACCCTGGCCCTCGGGCTGCTCCGCCTGGCCGTTGTCGGTCCCTGCGTCGGTACCGGTGACCGGACCCACCTCCTCAAGATCCCGGGCAGGACCGAGAGCGGTCCCACTCGATTCGGAGGATAGAACACGACCCGTGCCTGCCGCCCCTCGAATAGGAGCGGTCTTGGCCGCGTACAGCACCGTCCAGTCCAGGTCGGCGCGGCGCTCACGGCTCGGGCATACGGTCGAACCCATGCGGCGGACTTCCTCTCCTACGACGTCGGTGCCGAGGCCTCAGCACTTCTGTCCGCCACAACAGTGGTCCGGCGCGGCGCATTCCCACCCGTCACCCGAGAGACGTGAGCCACTGCGCGACGCCCTCGGTGATGATCTCCAGGGCCCGCTCCTGGGTGATCTCCGCGCGCTTGGGAATCGCGAAGCCATGATCGCCGTACGGCACCTCGATCAGCCCGTGGTCGCCCTCGGGGAACTCTTCCGGCTTCCCGAACGGGTCGTTGCCGCCCTGCACGACCAGTGTGGGCACCCCGGTGCCCAGCAGTTCCCCGGCGCGGGACTTCTCCGGCCTGCCCGGCGGGTGCAGCGGGAAGCTCAGCGCGAGGACGGCGTGCGCGCCCAGCTCGGCCGCGGTTCGGCAGGCGACCCGGGCGCCCGCGCTGCGCCCGCCGGAGATCACGGGCAGTTGCATCCCGGCCAGTGCCGGCCAGATGCCGCGCCAGCCGCTGTCCAGGGTCTGCGGTGCGGGGGCGACCTTCTTCCCGGCCACGCGCCAGGGCTGTTCCACCAGGGCCACGGTCACGCCGTGCGCGGGGAGGGCCCGGGCGAGTGCCTGGAGGTCACGTGCGTCCACGCCCCCGCCGGCGCCATGGCTCACGGCCAGGACCAGCCGGGGGTCCTGCGCCCGGTGCCAGGTGATGCGTGCGGTTCCGGCGTCGGTCTCGACAATCTCGATCACGCTAGAAGAGTGTGCCCTCTTCCGGCGCCTCCAGCTCCTTCAGCAGCTCCGGGCCGTTGTTGCGGACGTTGCTGACTGCCGTGGAGACCGGGTAGGCGCGCATCAGGCCGGGCGGGGGCGGGGCGAGCAGGTCGCGCAGGTGGTCGGGGTCGGTCCGGGAGGGGTCGAGCCAGGCGTCCCAGCGGTCCGGGGTGAGCATCAGCGGCATCCGGGGGTGGATGTCGGCCAGGGTGCGCGGGCCCTCGGCGGGGGCCACGGCCAGCGGGGTCCTCTCGGCCTCGGTGGTGATCACCGAGCAGGTGACCCACCAGGCCTGCGGGTGGTCGTCGGGCAGGGTCCGGTCGCGCCAGAACTCGTAGAGCCCGGCCATCGCGAACACCGAGCCGTCGGCCGGCAGCACGAAGTACGGCTGCTTGCGCGGCCGCTTCTTCCTGCCCTCGACCTCCAGCTCGCGCTCCTGCGCGCCGGTGACCCACTCGTAGTAGCCGTCGGCGGGGATGATGCAGCGGCGGGCGGCGAAGGCACGGCGGTAGGCGGGCTTCTCGTGCACGGTCTCGGCGCGCGCGTTGATCATCCTGGCGCCGCCCTCGGGCGTCTTGGCCCAGGAGGGCACCAGGCCCCATTTCAGCTTGCGCAGCTGGCGAACCGGACGCGGGGAGTCCGCGTCTTTCAGGGGACGGTCGAGGACGGCGTGGACCTCCTTGGTCGGAGCCACGTTGTAGTCCGGCTCCAGGGTCTCCTCGGGCTCCCACTTCTCGATCTCGAAGACGCCTGCGAGATCCTCGGGCCTACGACTCGATGCATACCGTCCGCACATACGTGCCACACTGCCAGACTCCGCACAAGGAGAGGGAGCCACTCGGACACATGGACAGCCTCGCCGCCCTCGCGCTGCCCGACCTCTGGGACCGGCTCACCGGCACCCAGCCCGATCCCGCCCTGTGGGTGGTGCTCGCCACGGCGGCCGCCGCGCTCGCCGTCGTCGTCCCGCACACCCCGTGGCGGATATCCCGCAACGCGATCACCATCGCGCACGAGGGCGGCCACGGCCTGATCGCACTGCTCACCGGCCGGCAGCTCACCGGTATCCGGCTGCACTCCGACACCAGCGGCCTGACGGTCAGCCGGGGCAAGCCGTACGGGCTGGGCATGATCCTCACGGCCGCCGCCGGGTACACGGCGCCCTCGCTGCTCGGCCTCGGCGGCGCCGCCCTCCTGGCCGCCGGGCGCATCACACTGCTGCTGTGGGCGGCGACGGCGCTGCTGGTGGCGATGCTGGTGATGATCCGCAACGCGTACGGCGTCCTGACCGTGGTGCTGGCCGGGGCCGCCTTCCTGCTGGTGTCCTGGCTGGCGGGGCCCCAGGTGCAGGCGGCGTTCGCGTACGCGGTGGTGTGGTTCCTGCTGTTCGGCGGGGTACGGCCGCCCTTCGAACTGCAGCTGAAGCGGTCACGGGGAGGCGCCGGGGAGTCGGACGCGGACCAGCTGTCCCGGCTGACCCATGTGCCGGCGGGGCTGTGGCTGTTCCTGTTCCACGTGGTGTCGCTCAGCTCGCTGATCGGCGGGGGGAGCTGGTTGCTGGAGGTGTGACGGCCGGCGGGGTCGGCGCCGTAGCTTTCGTCGAGGTTTCGGCCCTTTTGGTCGAGATCTCCGGTCGCGCCCAGCCACTAAAGTGGGGCGCATGACCGTGAACCCCGCACACACCGCCCTCTGGCCCGCCCCGCACGCGAGCGGAGCCGTCGACGCGACGGTCCACGTGCCCGGGTCCAAGTCGGTCACCAACCGCGCGCTGGTGCTGGCCGCCCTCGCCTCCGAGCCCGGCTGGCTGCGCCGGCCGCTGCGCTCCCGCGACACCCTGCTGATGGCCGGTGCGCTGCGTGCGATGGGCGTGGAGATCGAGGAGGGGGTCGGCCCGGACGGCTCCGGCGAGGCCTGGCGGGTGCTGCCGACTGGCCTGCACGGCCCGGCCACGGTCGACGTGGGCAACGCCGGCACGGTGATGCGCTTCCTGCCGCCGGTGGCCGCGCTGGCCGACGGCCCCATCCGGTTCGACGGCGACCCGCGGTCGTACGAGCGTCCCCTGCACGGCGTGATCGACGCGCTGCGGCAGCTCGGCGCCCGGATCGACGACGACGGCCGCGGCGCGCTGCCGCTGACCGTGCACGGCGGCGGCGCCCTGGACGGCGGCCCGGTGTCCGTCGACGCCTCCTCGTCCTCCCAGTTCGTGAGCGCCCTGCTGCTCTCGGGCCCCCGTTTCAACCAGGGTGTGGAGGTCCGGCACACCGGCGCCTCGCTGCCCTCCCTGCCGCACATCCGGATGACCGTCGACATGCTGCGCGCGGTCGGCGCCCAGGTGGACACCCCCGAGTCGGGCGGCGAGCCGAACGTGTGGCGGGTGACGCCGGGCGCCCTGCTCGGCCGGGACCTGACGATCGAGCCCGACCTGTCCAACGCCCAGCCGTTCCTGGCGGCGGCCCTGGTCACCGGCGGCAAGGTGCTGATCCCGGACTGGCCGGAGCGGACCACCCAGCCCGGTGACCGGCTGCGGGAGATCTTCACCGAGATGGGCGGTTCCTGCGAACTCACCGAGTACGGGCTGGTGTTCACCGGTTCGGGTGCCATCCACGGGATCGACGTGGACCTGAGCGACGTCGGCGAGCTGACCCCCGGCATCGCGGCGGTCGCGGCCCTCGCGGACTCCCCCTCCACCCTGCGGGGCGTGGCGCATCTGCGGCTGCACGAGACGGACCGGCTGGCCGCGCTCACCAAGGAGATCAACGAGCTCGGCGGTGACGTCACCGAGACCGCCGACGGCCTGCACATCCGCCCGCGCAAGCTGCACGGCGGGACCTTCCACACCTACGAGGACCACCGCATGGCGACGGCAGGCGCGATCATCGGTCTCGCCGTCGAGGGTGTGCGGATCGAGAACGTGGCGACGACGGCGAAGACCCTGCCGGACTTCCCCGAACTGTGGACCGGGATGCTCGGGCAGTAGGGACACGCCATGCGCCGCTACGGCAAGCACACCGACGAGGACGACATCCGCACCCGTCCCAACCGCAAGGGCAACCGGCCGCGGACCAACATCCGGCCCAAGCACGAGGACGCCGCCGAGGGGCTGGTCCTCACGGTCGACCGCGGCCGGCTGACGTGCCTGGTCGAGGACCGGGTCGTCATGGCGATGAAGGCCCGCGAGCTGGGCCGCAAGGCGGCCGTGGTCGGGGACCGGGTGGCCCTAGTCGGCGACCTGTCCGGCAACAAGGACACGCTCGCCCGGATCGTCCGGATCGAGGAGCGCACCTCGGTGCTGCGGCGCACGGCCGACGACGACGACCCGTACGAGCGGGTGGTCGTGGCCAACGCGGACCAGCTGGCGATCGTCACCGCCCTGGCCGACCCGGAGCCCCGCCCCCGTCTGATCGACCGCTGTCTGGTCGCGGCCTTCGACGGCGGTCTGGAGCCGCTGCTGGTGATGACCAAGTCGGACCTGGCCCCGCCGGACAAGCTGCTGGAGCTGTACGGCGCGCTCGACATCCCCTACGTCGTCACCAGCCGCGAACAGCTGGAGAACGGGGACGCGGCGGACCGGGTGCGGGAGCATCTGGACGGCAGGGTCACCGCGTTCGTCGGTCACTCGGGCGTCGGGAAGACGACCCTCGTCAACGCGCTGGTGCCGCAGGAGCGCCGGCGTACGACGGGCCATGTGAACGCGGTGACGGGCCGCGGCCGTCACACCACGACGTCCGCCCTCGCCCTGCCCCTGTCCGATACGGACGGCTGGGTCATCGACACCCCCGGCGTCCGCTCGTTCGGCCTGGCGCACATCGACCCCTCGCGCGTGATCCACGCCTTCCCGGACCTCGAACCCGGTACGGAGGGCTGCCCACGCGCGTGCAGCCACGACGAGCCGGACTGCGCGCTGGACGCCTGGGTCGAGGAGGGCCACGCGGATCCGGCGCGGCTGTATTCGCTGCGCCGGCTGCTGGCCACCCGGGAGCGCAGGGAAGGCGACTGACCACCGCGTTGTTTGGCCGGGTGAGAGGCCGGTAAGTGCATAATCGCACCGAGCCGGAGATCCGGATCAACGGGAGGACAGCACATGGCGTGGCTGCTGGTCATAGTGGCCGGAATTCTGGAGACCGGCTTCGCCGTGTGCCTGAAGCTCTCGCACGGCTTCACGCGCCTGTGGCCGACGATCGCCTTCGCCTCCTTCGCCCTCGGCAGCTTCGGTCTGCTGACCCTGTCCCTGAAGAAGCTCGACGTCGGCCCCGCGTACGCGGTGTGGACCGGCATCGGCGCGGCCGGCACCGCGATCTACGGCATGGTCTTCCTCGGCGACCTGGTCTCCACCCTGAAGATCGTCTCGATCAGCCTGGTCATCGTCGGGGTGATCGGACTGCAGCTGTCGGGTTCCGCCCGCTAGGCGCTTGCGAGGCCTCCCGCTACAGCACCTCACGCGCCCTCGCGAAGTGACATGCGGCCCCGTCCCCCGCGAACTCCGGCACCTCGTGCGCGCACCGCTTCTGCTCGTCCACCGTGAGCTCCGCGTACAGCGGGCACCGCGTCCGGAAGCGGCAGCCGTCGTACCGCCGGGTGGGACTCGGCGGGTCACCGGCGAGCAGGATCCGCTCGCGCCGCCGCTCCCGTGCGGGGTCCGGCACGGGCACGGCCGACAGCAGGGCCTGGGTGTAGGGGTGCCGGGGCCGGGCGAAGACCTCGTCGACCGGGCCGGCCTCGACCGTGCGGCCCAGATAGACGACGCTGACCCGGTCGGCGATGTTCCGTACGACGGCGAGGTCGTGGGAGACGAACAGATAGGCCAGGCCCAGCTCCTCCTTCAGCCGCCGCAGCAGGTCGAGCACCTCGGCCTGGACGGAGACGTCCAAAGCGGAGACGGGTTCGTCGAGGACCAGCAGCTCGGGTTCGACGGACAGGGCACGGGCGATGCCGATCCGCTGGCGCTGGCCGCCGGAGAACTCGTGCGGGTAGCGGTCGGCGTGGGCCGGTTCCAGGCCGACCCGGGTGAGGAGTTCGGGCACCCTGCGCGCGACGACACCCTTGCCGGCGCCCTGGGCGCGCAGCGGCTCGGCGATGATGTCACCGACGGGCATCCGGGGGTCGAGGGAGGCCATCGGGTCCTGGAAGACGATCTGGATCCGTCGGCGCAGAGCCTTGGCCCGGTTCTTGCTGAGCGCGCCGAGCCGCTGCCCGAACAGCTCCACCGATCCCCCTTCGGGCGCGGCGAGTTCGAGCAGTTCGAAGAGGGTGGTCGACTTGCCGGACCCGGACTCGCCGACCAGCGCCAGGGTCTCGCCGCGCCGGATGTCGAGGTCCACGCCGTCGACGGCGTACACGGTGCCGGTGCGGCGCCTGACGACGGTGCCGGTGTGGACGGGGAAGGTGCGGGTGAGACCCCGCACCTTCAACACCGGCTCCGCCCTGGTCGGTTGGGGTCGGCGTGGTGTGTCGATGCGGGGGACGGCGGCGAGGAGCTGCCGGGTGTAGGGCGCGCGCGGGCGGTCGAACACGTCCGTCGCCGTGCCCTGTTCGACGACCCGGCCCTGCCGCATGACCGCGACCCGGTCGGCCAGCCCGGCGATGACGCCGAGGTCGTGGCTGACCAGCAGGACGGCGGCGCCGGACTCCCGCTGCGCGGTGCGCAGGACGTCCAGGATCTGCGCCTGGACGGTGACGTCGAGGGCGGTGGTCGGCTCGTCGGCGAGGATCAGGTCGGGTTCGGCCGCCATCGCCATGGCGATCATGGCGCGCTGGCGCATGCCGCCGGAGAACTCGTGCGGGAAGGCCCGTGCGCGCAGGGCGGGCTCGGGGATGCCGACGAGGTCGAGCAGGTCGACCGCGCGGGAGCGGGCCTGCGCACGGGAGACGTCCCGGTGGGCGCGGACGGCCTCGGCGATCTGGTCGCCGATGCGGTACACGGGCGTGAACGCCGACAGCGGGTCCTGGAAGACCATGGACGCCCGGCCGCCCCGGATCCGGGTCAGTTCCCGCTCGCTCGCGCCGAGGAGTTCGGTGCCGTCGAGCCGTACGGAACCGCGCGTGGTGGCGTTGCCGGGCAGCAGTCCGAGGACGGCGAGGACGGTGGCGGACTTGCCCGAGCCGGACTCGCCCACCAGCCCCAGCACCTCGCCCCGTGCCAGGGTCAGGCTCACGTCCCGCACGGCTGCTTCGCCGTCGAAGTCGACGCCCAGGCCGGTCACTTCGAGCAACGGGTTCATCGGGCCGCCCCCTTCGCGGTCGGGTCCAGGGCGTCCCGCAGTCCGTCGCCGACCAGATTGACGGCGAGCACGAACACGACGAGCAGTCCCGCGGCGAAGAAGAACATCCACGGGTAGGTGAGGGCGGCGCCGGTGCCCGAGGCGATCAGCGTGCCCAGGGACACATCGGGCGGCTGCACGCCGAAGCCGAAGTACGACAGCGCGGTCTCGCTCATCACCGCGCCGCCGACCTGGATCGTCGCGTCGATGACCAGGAAGGAGGCCACGTTCGGCAGCACGTGCCGCCAGATGATCCGGAAGGGCCCGACGCCCATGTAGCGGGCCGCGCGCACGAAGTCGCGTTCCTTCAGGGACAGGGTCATGGAGCGTACGACCCGTGCGGTGATCATCCAGGCGAAGACGGCGAGCAGCCCGACGAACGCGATCCACCCGGCGGAGCGCAGCCGGGGCGAGATGATCGCGATGACCAGGAAGGAGGGGAAGACCAGGAGCAGATCGACGAAGAACATCGCCAGCCGGTCGGTCCAGCCGCCGAAGTATCCGGCGCAGGCACCCGCCAGCGCGGCGAGCCCGGTGGCCAGCACGGCCACCAGCAGCCCGATGACCAGCGACTTCTGCAGTCCGCGCACGGTCTGCGCGAAGACGTCCTGCCCGATCCGGTTGGTGCCCCACCAGTGCTGGGCGCTGGGTGCGGAGCGCAACGCGCCGTAGTCGATGTGGTCGTATGACCAGGGCGTGAGGTACGGCCCGGCGAACGCGAGCAGGAACAGCAGGACGAGGGCGACGGCTCCGGCGAGCGCGGACCCGTTGCGCACGAAGCGGCGCAGGACGAGCGCCGAACGGCCGGCCGGTGCCTTCGTGAGGGTCGCGGTCGTCATGCCGCCCGCCGGATGCGGGGGTCGAGGGCGGCGTGCAGCAGGTCGGCGAGGAAGCCGGAGAGCAGGATGGTGACGGCGGCGAAGACGTTCACGGCGACGACCGAGTTCACGTCGTTCTTGCCGAGGGAGTTCACGAACCACTCGCCCATGCCGTGCCAGCCGAAGATCGTCTCGGTGAAGGTGGCGCCGGTGAACAGGGCGAGGAATCCGTAGGAGAAGTAGGTCGACATGGGGATGAGGGCGGTGCGCAGACCGTGCCGCAGCAGGACGGCCCGGCGGCCGAGTCCCTTGGCGCGGGCGGTGCGCAGATAGTCGGAGCCGAGGACGTCGAGCATGGTGCTGCGCTGGTAGCGGCTGTAACCGGCCACGCTGAAGAGGGCGATGGAGAGGGTGGGCAGCAGCAGGTGCACGGACCGGTCCCGCAGGACCGGCCAGAGGCCGCCGTCCACGCCGGGGCTCTGCTCGCCGGTGAACCGGATCAGATCGGTGCCCGTGGTCTGGTTGAACCAGATCGCACCGGTCTTCAGCAGGACCGCCAGCAGGAACACCGGTGTCGACAGCAGCGCGAAGGAGACGACGGTGACCGCGCGGTCGCTGAGGCGATACTGCCGTACGGCCGTCCAGGCGCCGGCGAGGACACCGGCGACCGTACCGAGGACGGTGCCCGCGAGCAGCAGCCGCAACTGACCCCGATCCGCCGGCCGAACTCGGCGTCGACGGAGGTGCCGTCGATGGTCTCGCCGAGGTCGCCGTGCAGGACGGCGCGGTCGGCCCAGTGCCGGAAGCGGTCGCGCAGGGGCTGGTGGTCGTTGACGCCGAGCGCGGTGAGGTGGTGGTCGACGGCGGCCGGGGACAGCGGTGGCTGCCGGCCCGCGTAGTAGGCGCGCGGATCGAGGGCCAGCGAGGCCAGCAGATACGACAGGCAGACGGCGGCCAGCAGCAGGACGGCGTGATGGCCGAGGCGCTTGGCCAGGTAGAGGGGCACGCATGAAATGGTCCAGTCCTCTTATTGCAGCAACATGAAGAGAACATGTCAGTAACCGGGGAGCTCTCCCCTGCCCGACCTGCGGCGTTCTACGTTCGGCGCATCCCATCGTCGCCCCTCACGAAGGACACCGACATGCGTCCCACCCCCGCCGCAGCATGGATCGCCACCACCGCGGCCACCGCGCTCCTGGTGACCGGCTGCGGCTCCTCGGGCCAGGACCACGCTCCGAAGAAGGCGGCGGCGCCCAGGGCCGACGGCCAGGACATCAACGCCCACCCGCTCGCCGATCTGCGTCAGGGCGGCACGCTGAAGCTGGCGATCGACCAGTGGATCACCCAGTACAACATCAACGACGTCGACGGCCAGCAGGGTGACGCCCAGGAGATCATCAAGACGGTCCTGCCCGACCTGTTCGACTCGGACGCCAAGGGCGCGCACCACATCAACCCGGAGTTCCTGCTCTCGGCGAAGGTGACCTCCGGCAGCCCGCAGACCGTCCAGTACGACCTGAACCCGAAGGCCAGGTGGTCCGACGGCACACCGCTGAGCTGGCGCGACTTCCGCGCCCAGTGGCAGGCGCTGAACGGCACGGACAAGGCGTACGAGGCCGCCGACACCAGCGGTTACGACCAGATCGCCAAGGTCGAGCAGGGCTCCGGCGCACATGCGGTCAAGGTGACCTTCAAGACGCCGTACGCCGACTGGCAGCGGCTGTTCGACCCGCTGTACCCGGCGAAGTACTACGACACCCCCGGCAAGTTCACCAAGGGCTGGGCCGAGCAGGCGCCGGTCTCCGCGAACGCCTTCAAGGTCGGGCGGTACGACAGGACCACGCAGACCATCACGCTCGTCCCGGACCCGAAGTGGTGGGGCCCCAGGCCCAGGCTGGACTCGATCGTCTACCGCGTCCTCGACTCCTCCGCGCGCCCCGACGCCTACCTCAACAAGGAGATCGACTACACCACCGCGCTGCTGCCGGAGGACTACAGGCGGCTGGTCGAGGCGCCGCAGACGGACATCAGGCGGGGCGCGCGCTGGGACGAGGTGCACATCACGCTCAACGGCGGCCGCGGACCACTGAAGGACCTGCGGGTACGGCAGGCGATCCAGCACGCCGTCGACCGCAAGGGCATCGACGAGGCCTTCGCCAAGGACCTCTCCTTCGAACTGAAGCCGCTCGGCAACCACTTCTTCATGCCCAACCAGAAGGGCTACAAGGACACCTCCGGCGGGTACGCCGACTTCGACCTCGGCAAGGCGAAGCAGTTGCTCGACGCGGCCGGCTGGAAGGACAACGGCGAGGGCAGGCCGCGCACCAAGGGCGGCAGACAGCTCGCCCTCGACTACGTCCTCAGCGCCGGCAGCACCGCCGCCCAGACCGACCAGGCCGAGCTGGTGCAGCAGCAGCTCGCGCAGGCCGGGGTGAAGGTCGAGCTCAAGAAGGTGCCGGCGAACGACTACTTCAACCAGTTCGTCAACCGCGGCAACTTCGACCTGACCAGCTTCCGCAACGTCGACGCCGTCTACCAGTCCATGCTCACCCCGGTCTTCGTCCAGCCGAAGAACGGCAACCTCTTCCAGAACTTCGGCTCGGTCGGCTCCCCGGGGATCGACGCGCTGCTGAGGAAGGCGGGGGAATCCACCGACCAGGCGACGGCGGCCGCCCTGTACAACCAGGCCGACACCGAGATCTGGCGCCTGGCCCACTCCATCGAGCTCTACCAGCGCCCGCAGATCCTCGCCGTCCGCTCGGGCCTGGCGAACTTCGGGGCGGAAGGGCTGGCGGACATCGACTACACGAAGGTGGGCTGGCTGAAGAAGTAGCCCGGCGTCCGGGACCGCCCGGGATCACAACGGCCGGCGGGACGACCGCCCGGGATCACACCGGCCGGCGCGGGACGACCGCTCGGACCAGTCCCGCCACGCCGCCCTCGCCCGGTGGGGCCGCGACGCAGGACAGGGCGAGGCGTACGACCAGTTCGCAGGGGCGGGTCAGCTCGGCGGTGTCGGCGGGGGTGGCGGTGTGGCCCGCCAGAGCGCCGACCGCGCGGTCCCGCACGATCCGTACGAAGTCGCGGGGCGTCGGCAGCGGCCCGTCCGCACGGCGCTGCGCCGGCACCGAGGAGGAGGACGGCACAGCGGCGAGCGGCGGGGCGGGCAGCCGTTCGCTCCAGCAGCCGGTGAGCATGGCCCGGATCAGCGGGTTCTCCCGCGCGGCGGCGCTCGTCCACTCGGCCACGGCGGTGAGCCGCTCCCTCGGCTCGCCCGGCCCGGCGAGGGCCCGCTCCACTCCGGCGAGGTATCCGTCGGCCTCCCGCCGCACCAGCGCCCGCGCCAGCCCGTCCTTGCTGCCGAACTCGTTGTACAGGGTCTGCCGGGACACCCCGGCCGCCGCGGCCACGTCGACCATCCGCACCGTGGACCACGGCCGGCGCGCGAGGGCCGTATAGGCGGCGTCCAGCAGGGACTCCCGGGCAGCAGGCATCCTCGCCTCCCTGAGACAGAGCGGCTCTGCGCCCAGATTTGACGCGCTTGTATGCACTGTCAAGGGTCCGCGGGGGTTCGGCGGATCCGTGGCCGGGCGGCCGCCCGGCCACAGCAGGCGGCACCCGACACCCCCGCCCCGCTGGCCGCGTAGCAGCAGCGGCGGATACCGTTCCTCACATGCCGGACTATCTCGACGACCTGCGCCTCGCCCACGTCCTCGCGGACGCCGCCGACGCCGCCACCATGGACCGCTTCAAGGCCCTCGACCTGAAGGTGGAGACGAAGCCGGACATGACTCCGGTCAGCGAAGCGGACAAGGCCGCGGAAGAACTCATCCGCAGCCGGCTCCAGCGCGCCCGCCCCAGGGACGCCGTCCTCGGCGAGGAGTACGGCATCGAGGGCACCGGCCCCCGCCGCTGGGTGATCGACCCCATCGACGGCACCAAGAACTACGTCCGCGGCGTCCCCGTCTGGGCGACGCTCATCGCCCTGATGGAAGCAGGCGAGGACGGCTACCAGCCCGTCGTCGGCGTCGTCTCCGCGCCCGCGCTGAGCCGCCGCTGGTGGGCCGCGAAGGGCTACGGCGCCTTCACCGGCCGCAGCCTGACCTCCGCAACCCGCATGCACGTCTCCCGTGTCGGCAAGCTCGCGGACGCGTCCTTCGCGTACTCCTCCCTCTCCGGCTGGGAGGAGCAGGGCCGGCTGGACGGCTTCCTGGACCTGACCCGCGAGGTGTGGCGCACGCGCGCGTACGGCGACTTCTGGCCCTACATGATGGTCGCCGAGGGGTCCGTGGACATCTGCGCCGAGCCGGAGCTGTCGCTCTGGGACATGGCCGCCACCGCGATCGTCGTCACCGAGGCCGGCGGCACCTTCACCGGTCTCGACGGCCGCCCCGGCCCGCACAGCGGCAACGCGGCCGCGTCCAACGGCCTGCTGCACGACGAGTTGCTGGGGTATCTCAACCAGCGTCAGTGAGACACGGGAGAAGCCCGCGCACGCCCCCAACTGGCGCCGCACGCCCTCTTGTTGACCCGTCCTTTACCTGGCACTCTGATGCCACCCCCACTTGTGAAATTGTGAATCCCTTCCCAACCTCAGGGATTCCTAGGAGGTGGCCCCTTCCATGCTCGTTCGAGACGCCATGAGCACGGTGATCCTCACCGTCGGCCCCGCCCACACCCTCCGCCAGGCAGCCGCCCTGATGTCCGCCCGCCGTGTCGGCGCCGCCGTGGTCCTCGACCCGGACGCCGGCGGCATCGGCATCCTCACCGAACGCGACATCCTCAACTCCGTCGGCCTCGGCCAGAACCCGGACACGGAACGCACCCACGCCCACACCACCACCGAGGTCGTCTTCGCGGCCCCGACCTGGACCCTGGAGCACGCCGCTCGCACCATGGCCCACGGCGGCTTCCGGCACCTGGTCGTCCTCGACCGCGGCGAGGTCGCCGGCATCGTCTCGGTCCGCGACATCATCCGCTGCTGGGTCCCGGCCCGCGAGCCCGCACCGGCCCTCTGAGCACAGCGCCTCCGCACACAGATCCTCTGCGCACGAATCCTGGACACACACGGAACGGGCCGGACCCCGAGCACCGTGGGGTCCGGCCCGCCCTGGGCGCACCACCCAGGCTCTTGAGGCACGGGGAGGAGCGGGCAGTGCCGCCGGCTCAGCCGCGCAGCGCCTGCACCGCCGCCTCCAGCCGCTTGCCGAAGTCGGCGTCGGCATTGCGGAAGTTGCCGATGGCGCGCTCGACGATGTCTTCGAGCGAGACCTGCGAGATCGCTCCCGCCAGGTTGGCGACCAGCCGCTCCCTCTCCTCCTCCGACATCAGCCGGTAGAGGTTGCCCGCCTGCACGAAGTCGTCGTCCTCGGCGTGCACCGGCGTCGGGTGGTTGCCCGTGCGACCGTCGACGGAGGTGGACAGCCACAGCGGCCGACCGGTCTGCTGCGGCCCCCCGAAGCTGTTCGGCTCGTAGTTCTTCGCCCCGCCGTGCCGGCCGTCGTACAGGAAGCCGTCACGGGAGTTCGTACGCGCCTCGGTGGCATGCGGACGGTTCACCGGCAGGTGGTCGGCGTTGATGCCGACGCGGTAGCGGTGCGCGTCGCCGTACGCGAAGAGACGCCCCTGCAGCATCTTGTCGGGCGAGGGGCCGATGCCCGGCACGAAGTGCGCGGGGCTGAAGATCGACTGCTCGACCTCGGCGAAGACGTTCTGCGGGTTGCGGTTCAGCTCCAGCTTGCCGATCTCGATGACCGGGTAGTCCGCGTGCGGCCACACCTTGGTCAGGTCGAACGGGTTGAAGCGGTACGTCGCCGCGTCCGCCGCCGGCATGATCTGCACACCCACGGTCCAGCTCGGGAACTCGCCGCGCTCGATCGCCTCGCGCAGGTCACGCTGGTGCGAGTCGGGGTCCTTGCCCGCGAGGATCTCGGCCTCCTGGGCCGTGAGGTTCTTGATCCCCTGGTCGGTCTTGAAGTGGTACTTGACCCAGAAGACCTCGCCGGACTCGTTGTTCCACTGGAAGGTGTGCGAGCCGAAGCCGTCCATGTGGCGGTACGACGCCGGGATGCCGCGGTCGCCGAACAGCCAGGTCACCTGGTGGGTCGACTCAGGCGACAGCGACCAGAAGTCCCACACGTTGTCGGCTTCCGTGGAGCCGGTGTACGGGTCGCGCTTCTGGGTGTGGATGAAGTCCGGGAACTTGATCGCGTCCCGGATGAAGAAGACCGGGGTGTTGTTGCCGACGAGGTCGTAGTTGCCCTCCTCGGTGTAGAACTTCAGCGCGAAACCCCGCGGGTCACGGACGGCGTCCGCCGCGCCGAGGTTGCCGGCCACCGTGGAGAAGCGCAGGAAGACCTCGGTCTCCTTGCCGATCTCGGAGAGGAAGGCGGCGCGGGTGTACGGCGTGACGTCGGCGGTCACCGTGAAGGTGCCATAGGCGCCCGCGCCGCGCGCATGGACGACCCGCTCGGGGATGCGCTCCCGGTTGAAGTGGGCGAGCTTCTCCAGCAGCAGCTGGTCCTGGACGAGTACCGGCCCGCCGACGCCCGCCGTCTCGCTGTTCTGGTTGTCGGCGACCGGAGCCCCGGCCTCCGTGGTGAGCGGTCCCTGCGTCACGTGCGCCTCCTGAGTCACTGTCGACCAGTCCTGTCCCAGTCCTGTCCTGCGGCCAAAGCCGTTGCCGATCCTACATTGGACTAGGTCTAAGTCAAATAGCATTCCAAAGTCACACCTATTCCCGACCTGGTACGCCTTCCTGTTAGGCTGGTGGCCATGAGCGACCTTCTGGAACGGCTGCGTGGACGCGGATGGCGGATGACCGCGCAGCGGCGTGTCGTGGCCGAGGTCCTCGACGGCGAGCATGTGCACCTGACAGCCGACGAGGTCCACGCACGGGCCGTCGCGAAGCTGCCCGAGATCTCCCGGGCGACCGTCTACAACACGCTGGGCGAGCTGGTCTCCCTCGGCGAGGTGCTGGAAGTCACGACGGACAAACGGGCCAAGCGCTACGACCCGAACGCACACCAGCCGCATCATCACCTGGTCTGCGGCCGCTGCGGCGCGATCCGTGACGTCCACCCGACGGGCAATCCGCTCGCCGATCTCCCCGACACGGAGCGCTTCGGCTTCACGGTGTCGGACGTCGAGGTGACGTACCGGGGACTGTGCCCGGAGTGCACGAGCGCGTAGGACAGCGTGTGAGGACAGGGGGCGCAAGCCCCCTTTTTCTTTCCTCGCCCCCCTGCTCGCATTCCACGAACAAACGACTGAGGGCCGGAACCCATCTCTGGATTCCGGCCCTCGGCCTTCAGTAGCGGGGACAGGATTTGAACCTGCGACCTCTGGGTTATGAGCCCAGCGAGCTACCGAGCTGCTCCACCCCGCGTCGGTGAACACGACATTACGTGAGACAAGCCGACGGAAGCAAATCAGTTGGGGGTGGAGTGGCCGGGCTCACTTGTTCACGCGGAAAGTTCTTCCCGCAGCGCATCTCTGAGCCGCCCCGCCCGCTCCGCAACCTCCGCCGGGCCCAGTTCGACCGCCCGGTTCGCCCACTTCTGCCCTTCCGCCAGCTCGCCCCGACGCGCGTAGACAAGGGCCAGCCGAAGAGCCGCCCGGCCATGCCCCGCATCAGCGGCCCGTGTCCACCACACCGCCGCCTCCGGTTCGCTCCCCTCCCGCGCGAGCAGCAGCCCGAGGTTGAAGGCCCCGTTGCGTGACCCGGCCTCCGCCGCCGCCCGGTACCACCGCGCCGCCTCGACCACGTCCCCGCGTGCCGCCGCGAGCATGCCGACCCGCACCTGTGCCCGCCGGTGTCCCTGGGTCGCCGCCCGCTCGTACCACTCCTCGCACTCGGTCTTCTCGTGCACGATCTCGCCCAGCTCATGCGCCGGCTCCGGCGGCCGGCGCGCGTCGAGCAGCGTGGCCAGCCGGTACGCCGCCTCCGCGCTGCCCGCGCCCGCCGCGCACCGCAGATGCCGCTCGGCCTCCTGCTCGTCGCCCTCGCGCAGCCGGGCGATCCCGACCTGGAGCGCCGCCTCGGTGTGCCCGGCGGCGGCGGCCCGTTCGTACCAGCGCAGCGCCATCGGTTCCTGGCCGCGCCCGGCGTAGAGGATCCCGAGGTTGAACGCGGCGTCCACGCTCCCGGCCTCGGCGGCCTTGGAGAACCACGGCTCGGCGCCGGTGGTGTCGCCGCCCTGGAGCAGCAGGATGGCGAGCGCGTTGGCGGCCTCCCGGTGCCCGGCGTAGGCGGCCCGCCGGTACCACTGCTCGGCCTGGGCGGTCCGCCCCTGCTCGGCGCAGAGCAGCCCCAGGTTGTACGCACCGTTGTCGTCACCCGCGTCCAGTGCCGCCCGGTACCAGCGCTCGGCGGTCTGGGTCTCGCCGCGCTCGGCGTGCAGCGCGCCGAGCGCGTTGGCCGCGTTGCCGTCGCCCTCCTGGGCGGCGCGCAGCCACCACACGGCCGCGCTCTCGGTGTCCCCGGCGTCGCGCAGCAGGAAGCCGAGCGCGCAGGCGGCCCGCGGCTCGCCGTCCTTGGCAGAGGTCAGATACCAGCGCCCGGCCTCCTTCAGTTCCCCGCGCCTCTCCAGGATCGCGCCGAGGTGCAGCGCGGCGCGCCGATGTCCGCGGGCGGCGGCCTGCCGGTACCACTGTTCGGCCTCCGCGACAGCGTTGTCAGTGCCGCTCTCGTCCTCGCACCCGGCACTGTGGTCGAGCGCGCGGGCCAGCCGGTAGGCGGCCTCCCGGTGTCCGCGCTCGGCCGCGGCCCGCATCCAGAGCTCGGCGCCGACGTCCCCGCGGTGCTCCAGCAGGTCGGCGAGCGCGTAGGCGCCGAGGACATGGCCCTGCTCGGCGGACTGGCGCAGCCAGTACTCGGCGGCGGGCTCGTCCCCGCGCTCACGGTGATGGCGGCCCAGCGCGTGCGCGGCGGCGGCCGAACCGGCGACGGCGGCGACGCGCCACCAGCCGGCTGCCTCCTCGGGGTAGCCGCGCTGGTGCAGCAGGACACCCAGGTTGTTGGCGGCGGCCCGGTCGCCGGCCGCGGTGGCGGCCCGCAGATGGGGTTCGGCTCCGTCGAGGTCGCCGCGGCGCAGCAGCATGGCTCCGAGGACGCTCGCCGCCTCGGCGTCGCCGCTCTGTGCGGCCAGCCCGAGGCGCACCTCTTCCGCGGCGTCCCCCGTCTCGGTCAACTCGTCGCGGGTCGGCTCCTCACCGGAAGTCTGCACAAATCGCCCTGACTCGAACAGAGTTGCCTTGTCCCCCATAACGTCCATCGTCGCACCACCTGCAACCTGGGTACACCCGGTATACCGCAGCCCGTGAGGTCACTTCAGCGTTTTGTCGACATGCCCACAGGGAGACAAGTCAAACACACACCGCTCAACTCCCCACGGCGGCGCGGCCGTCCCTCCCCTCAGTACATGAGTTCGCACACCACGAAGGCCCGGATCCGTTGGGATCCGGGCCTTCGACTGCAGTAGCGGGGACAGGATTTGAACCTGCGACCTCTGGGTTATGAGCCCAGCGAGCTACCGAGCTGCTCCACCCCGCGCCGTTGCGTGTCAACCGTACCACGACGCGGGGCGCGCTTGATCAACTCCTGGTCTTGTCACCCTTGGACTGTGCGTCCTCGGCCCGCTTCAGCGCGTCCTGGAGATTCTTCTGCGCCTTGGCGTACGCGTCCCAGTCCGGGCCGTCCTTCAGTGCCTGCTGCCCGGCGTCGAAGGCCTTCTGGGCGTCCTGCAGCGCCTGTTCGACCGTCGGGTTGCCGGTGCCGGGCGGATTGGTGGTGCCGGTCTCCGGTGGCGTGGTGGTCGAACCCTTCACACCGAACACCTTGTCGAGCGCCTCGTCGAGGGTGTTCTCGAACGCCGTCTTGCCGTTGTAGGTGACCAGCACCTTGCCCAGCAAGGGGTACTTCAGCTTCCCACCGAGGACGTAGACCGGCTCCGCGTACAACAGTCCGCCGTCGAGCGGCACGGTCAGCAGATTGCCGTACTCGACCTTGGAATGCCCCCGGGTGAGCAGGCTGATCGTCTCCGCGATGTCCGGCCGGGAGTTGAACTGGCTCTGCACCTGTTTGGGACCGTCGACCGTCGTGCTGGTCGGCAGTTTCAGGACTCTGATCTTGCCGTAGTCGCTGGTGCCCGGGTCGGAGTCGACCGCCATGAACGCGCTGAGGTTGTCACGACCGTTCGGTGTGAACGTCGTCGTCAGCGAGAACGACTGCTTGCTCTGGTCCGGCATTTTCATGCTCAGGTAGTACGGCGGCACCGCGCTGCCCGAGTCGTTGGTCGGGTCGTCGGGCACCTGCCAGACCTCACTGCCGGTGAGGAACGTCTGCGCGTCCGTCACGTGGTAGCGGGTGAGCAGCTCACGCTGGACCTTGAACAGGTCCTGCGGATAGCGCAGATGGGCCATCAGGTCGTCGGAGATGGCTCTGCGCGGCTCGACCGTGCCGGGGAAGGCCTTCATCCAGGTCTTCAGCACCGGGTCCTGGGTGTCCCACTGATAGAGCCTGACGTCGCCGGTGTACGCGTCGACGGTCGCCTTCACCGAGTTGCGGATGTAGTTGACCTGGTTCTGCTGGGCGACCACCGCGCGGTTGTTGTTGGTGGCGGTCAGCGAGTCGGCGGTCGTGTCCCCGAGGGTCGTACGCGAGGAGTACGGGTAGCCGTTCGACGTCGTGTAGGCGTCCACGATCCACTGGATACGGCCCTTGACGACCGCCGGGTAGGCGTCGCCGTCGATGGTCAGCCAGGGGGCGACCGCCTCGACGCGCTCCTTGGGCGTGCGGTTGTACAGGATCCGCGAGCCCTTGCCGATCGCGCCCGAGTAGAGGATCTGCGGCTCGTTGAACGCCACCGCGTACGCGGCCCGGTTGACCGGGTTGTCGAGGTTGACGCCGCTCCTGCCGGCGTAGCTGGTGGTCTTCTCGTCGCCGTTGTCCGCCGAGTAGTCGACCTCCTTCTGCGGTCCGCCGACGATGGAGTACGTGGTGGTCTTCTCGCCGTAGTAGACGCGCTGTTCGTATGTGCCGAGGTCACCCTTGGACGGCAGGTCGGACTCGGTGAAGACCGGCTGGCCCTGGTCATCGGCCTGGGTGCCCTTGGCAGCGACCACGCCGTAGCCGTGCGTGTAGCGGAAGTGGTCGTTGATCCAGTTGTTCTTCGGGACACCGTCCAGGTTCAGCTCGCGCAGGCCGATGACCGTGTCCTGCTCCTTGCCGTCCTCGCCGTCCTTCGCGGGATACCGGTCGACGTCCAGATTCGTCGGGAAGGCGTAGTAGTTCTTCATCTGCTGCGCCTGCTGGAACGTCGGCGAGACGACGTTCGGGTCCATGATCCGGATGCTCGCCGCGTCGTCGGCGTCGCCCCGCAGCTTGGCCTTGTCCGCGGCCGAGGACTTGTCCGACGTCGGGGACTTGCCCGCGTACTCGGTGACCTTGGCGTCGTCGATGCCGTACGCCTCACGGGTCGCCTTGAGGTTCCTCTGGACGTACGGCGCTTCCTTGGCCTGCTCGTTGGGCTGGACCTGGAACTTCTGCACGATCGCCGGGTACAGGCCGCCGATCAGGATCGCCGAGAGGACCATCAGGCCGAAGCCGATCACCGGGAGCTGCCAGGTGCGCCGCCACAGCGTGGCGAAGAAGAGCAGCGCGCAGATCACGGCGATGCAGAACAGGATCGTCTTCGCCGGCAGATAGGCGTTGGCGTCGACGTAGCGCAGGCCGGCCCAGTCGCCGGTGGCCTTGAAGTCGCTGGACTTGACGGCCAGGCCGTACCGGTCGAGCCAGTAGGCGACCGCCTTCAGGGCGACGAAGACGCCGAGCAGCACCGACAGATGCCCGGTCGCGGCGGCGGTGGCACGCGCGCCGGGGCTGGTGACGCGCAGCCCGCCGTACAGATAGTGCGTGAGCGCGGCGGCGATCAGGCACAGGACGGCGGCGGCGAAGCCGAAGCCGAGCAGAAAGCGGTACCAGGGCAGGTCGAAGGCGTAGAAGGAGACGTCGAGGTGGAACTGGGGGTCCTTCTGGTGGAAGGGCACGCCGTTGACCCACATCAGCCAGGTCCGCCACTGGCCGGCCGCGGAGGCGCCGGCGACCAGCCCGACGAGCGCGGTGACGCCGAGCAGCAGCCACTTCTTGTACGGCGCGATGCCCATCCGGTAGCGGTCGAGGCTCTGCTGCTCCAGGGACATGGCGCTCAGCGGGGGCCGCAGCCGGTGCGCGAGCCAGATGTTGACCCCCACGGCGACCGCCATCAGCAGACCGAAGACGAAGAAGAGGCCGATCTTGGTCCACAGCACGGTCGTGAACACGGACGAGTAGTGCACCGACCGGTACCACAGCCAGTCCGTCCAGAAGCCCGCGAACATGGTGAACGCCATGCCGAGGACGGCCAGGACGCCCAGTGTCATGAGCAGGGTCCTCGCCCGCCGGGACGGGCGGCCCGCTCTGATCCGCGGCCCCGTCGGGCCTCCACCGCGGTCCGGCATCTGGAAAGCCAAGGTGCGCACCTCGAAGTTCGCTGTCGATCCGTCAGGCCCTCGTGTTCGCGGGCCCTCGGTTGCCCCCCGTGATCGCGGGCCAACACCTATGCAACTTACTCACGCACTGCTCGGTTCCCGATTCCGGCGAGGAACGAGGCAGGATTGTGACCATGTCCAACACTCCCATGGCAGCGAGCCCGCTCACCCGGGCCGTACTCGAGATCGACGAGTACGTCTCCGGCCTCGGCTGGGACCAGCCCGCTCGCCTCTTCGCCCTTGTCGACACCGCACGGCTGCGGGCCCAGGAACCCTCGCTCGCGGCTCAGCTGGGCCTCGACGGGGACGAGTCCGAGACCGCCGGTCTCACCCCGATCGAGCAGGAGGAGATCCCGTCCGGCAAGCCGCTGGACGAGTTCCTCGGCACCATCGCCTGGCCCGACGCGGTGGTCGGCTGCGCGCTGTCGGTGGAGCGCCTGATGCTGCCGCCGTCCGCCGAGGCGCAGGTCCCGCAGAATCTGAGCGAGGCCAAGCTGGCCAGGTGGGTCGCCGAGCACCCCGAGCGTCAGGAGGTGCGCATGACGGTCGCGGTGCTGCGTGACGGCGGCCGTGAGTCGGCGCTGCGGCTGCGCGAGAAGGACTCAGCGACCGAGGTCCTGACGGGCCCGGACCTGGTGCCCGGCCTGGCGGAGGCCCTGGCGGCGACGTTCGAGGACTGATCCCGCCCGGTGCGGTACGGCGATGGGGGCGCCCCGGCTCTGCGGGGCGCCCCCAGCCGTGTCACATGCGCGTGCCGGTCAGCCCTTGGTGGTGCACGCGGGCAGCGCCGCGGTGTTCCCGCTGCGGATGTCCTTCAGCGCGTCGAGGGCGTCCCCGATCGTCTTGACCTTCACCAGCCTGAGCCCGCCCGGGGTGTCCTTGGCGGCGGCCGCGCAGTTGTCGGCGGGCGTCAGGAAGTACTGGGCGCCCTTGTCGCGCGCGCCGACGGTCTTCATCTCGATGCCGCCGATCGGTCCGACGGTGCCGTTGTCGTCGATGGTGCCGGTGCCGGCGACGAACCTGCCGCCGGTCAGGCTGCCCGGGGTCAGCTTGTCGTAGATGCCGAGGGAGAACATCAGGCCGGCGCTCGGCCCGCCGACATCGGCGAGCTTGATGTCGATGGTGAACGGGAAGGTGTGGTCGGTCCCGGCGGAGATCCCGACGACGGCCCGCTCGGCGCCGCTGTCGTGGGAGGTCGTCGTGGTGATGGTGACGTCCTGGCTCTTCGTCGCCGTCCTGTGCGCCTTCTCGGCGGCGACCTGCTCCTTGGCCGGGACGACGGTGAACACGACCTTCTGCCCGGGCTTGTGCCGGGTGACGAACCGGGCGACGTCGGAGGGCTGCTTCACGGCCGTACCGTCCACGGCCTTGATCACGTCACCGGCGTGCAGCCTGCCCTCGGCGGGTGAGCCCTTGACGACGGTGGAGACGATCACCCAGGACTTCACGGGGATGCCCAGCTCCTTCAGGGCGGCGACCTTGGCGCTCTCCTGGGACTGGCTGAACTCCTCGGCGTTCTCCTGGGTGGACTGCTCCTCGGTCTTGCCGTCCGGGTAGAGGGTGTCGTGCGGCACGATCTTGCTGTCGTGCGCCAGCCAGCCGTAGACCGCCTCCACCAGGTTCATCCGGAAGTCCGCGCTGGTCACCCGGACGGTCGTCATGTTCAGGTGACCGTCGGTCCGGTACGTCTTGTGCCCGGTGATCTGCAGTACCGGCTCGCCGTCGTGGTCCCCCAGCGTGTTCACGGTCGGGCCGGGGGACATCTCCGCGTACGGCACGGGGATGAGCACTCCCGCGCACAGGAGCGCGATCAGCATCAGGGTGGAGGCGAGCATCGTCGCGGTGCGGCGTGGCATGCCTCGACAGTACGGGACGCCTGTGTCAGCGGACCGTCAGGGCACCCGTCACGCGCCACCGGCGCCCGTGTGGGACCGCTCCATGGCCTCACGGAACCGGGCATAGCCGTCCAGCTCGGGGCCGTCACCGCGCACCCGGCGTGTTCTGTTGGCCCAACTGCCCCACAGCCCGCCGCCGATCGCAGCCAAGAGCGGGATCAGCAGCCAGACAAGCACCCCCATGCCGACCTCCCAACGCCATGAGCGTCCGCAACTGACTGATCAGCAGATTAACCATCCGCACTGACAACGCTCACGCGAGGGGGCCGGTTACGCAACTTGGGGGGAACAGATGCCCCGAGTGACGGACGTCAGCAGGCGCCCACCCATTCCTCCGTACCATCGGAGAACTTCTGGTGCTTCCAGATCGGCACCTCGTGCTTGAGGTCGTCGATCAGCTTGCGGCAGGCGTCGAAGGCCTCGGCCCGGTGCGGACACGCCACGGCGACGACCACGGCGAGATCCCCCACGCTCAGGTCGCCCACGCGGTGCACGGCGGCCAGCGCCCGCACCGGATACTCGGCCACCACCTTCTCGGCGATCCGCCGCATCTCGGCCTCGGCACTGGGATGGCAGGAGTAGCCGAGGGCGTCGACATCGGCGCCCCCGTCGTGGTTCCGCACGGTGCCCACGAACAGCGCCACACCCCCGGCCGCCGCGTCCCCGACGGCCTGGAAGACCTCGTCCACGGAGAGCGCGGTCTCCCGGACACCGATCAGCTTGATGGGATCCTGCGCCGCCTGCTCACCGGGGTGCTCGTTCGCATGTGCCATGCCCCCATCGTGCCGCACGCCCGTGACACCGAGGAATACGAGATTCACCAGGCACGCGCGTGGCGCGTCTTGGATGCTCGTACGACGTCACGCCCCCGGTGCGACACACCTCACACCCGCCGCCGGGCCTTCCGGGCCCGCCGAACCACAGCGGCAGCGCCCAGCAGAGCCACCGTCGCCCCCGCGGCCCCCGCAGCCGTGGCGTCCTTGCGTCCCAGCCGCCGCCCGGCCACCGTGTGCCGCCCGGAAACCTCCTCCAGCAGCTCCGCGAGCACCTCCTCGTTGGTCCACCGCGGCCGCCACCCGGCGTCGTGCAGCCGGCTCCCGCTGACCACCCACGGGTACATCGTGTACGCCAGATCCCCCGCCGGAGACGGCGTGAGCCCGATCCGGTGCAGGCGGGCCGCCGCGCCGAGCGCGACCGCCGACGGCAGCTCCATCCGCCGGATCCCGCTCAGCTCCTCGACCTCCTCCTGCTCCAGCCACCCGTCGCAGCCGACGGCCAGTTCCCCGTCGACCTTCTCCAGGACGGCGTACTCAAGAGCGCTGCACAGGTCCTCGACGTGGCAGAACTGCCACGCGGGGCGTGACCCGGCGACGACGAGCAGCCGCGGCGACTCGAAGTACCGGGTCAGCGCGGTGTCCGTGCCGCCGACCAGCACCGCGGGACGTACGACGGTGACGTTCAGCCCCGGATGCGCCCGCGGCGCCCGCCGCGCCAGCCGCTCGATCTCCAGCAGGTCCCCGACCCCGGTGGCCTCGGCGGTCGCCCGCAGCTCGGCGTCCTCCGAAAGGGGCAGCTCGTTGTCCGGCAGCGCGCCGTAGACCATCGCCGAGGTGCACAGCACGACCCGGTGCACGCCGGCCGCCGCGGCGGCCGTGAGGACGGTCTGCGTCCCCCGGACGTTGTAAGCGGTACGAGCCGCCGCATCGGTCTCCAGATCGAGGTCGAGCGCGAGGTGGACGACCACGTCGGCGCCCCGCAGCTTGTCCGCGATGGCGGGGTCGCGCACGTCGAGGATGTGCCAGGTGGCGGCCGCGCACTCGCCGCGCCGCTCGTCGATGGCGATGACCTGCTTGATCTCCTCGGAGGCGGCGAGCCGCTCGGTGAGCAGGGCACCGACCCCTCCGGCGGCACCGGTGACCGCGACGACGGGTCCGCGTACAGCGGACGAGGTTGATGGGTTTCGCGCTGCGCGAACCTGCGGATCTGGGGAACTCACCGGGCGTCTCCAGCGGTTGTCTTCAGTACGAGCGCGAGTGACGCGTACGTACCAGGTGCATCCATCCTGCCGCAGGCCTGCCGTGGGCGAAGCACCGAGGCCCGATCGGGTCCGGGTGTCTACGCTGGGTGGTGTTGTCGGGCAGCCGCGCCGCCGGAGAGAACCGGCGGCCTTACCAGCCGAGGAATCCCGTGAGTGACACCCCATTCGGTTTCGGCCTTCCGCCGGAGGAGCCGGAAGACGGCGACGAGGGCAAGAAGAAGGACCAGGAAAGCGGTGGTGGGCAGGGACCGGCCAACCCGTTCGGCTTCGGCGGCCTGCCCGGAGCCGGGGGCTTTGGCGGCCCCGGCGCCGACAATCCGCTCGCAGCCATGTTCGGGTCCCTGAACCCCACCGACCTGGGCGCCGCGTTCCAGCAGCTGGGCCAGATGCTCTCCTACGAGGGCGGTCCGGTGAACTGGGACATGGCCAAGCAGATCGCCCGCCAGACGGTCGCCCAGGGCACCCCGGACGGCACGAAGGACGCCAGCGTCGGCGCGGCCGACCGCAAGGCGGTCGAGGAGGCCGTCCGCCTGGCCGACCTGTGGCTGGACGACGCCACCTCCCTGCCGTCGGGCTCGGCCTCGGCGGTGGCCTGGTCCCGCGCGGAGTGGGTGGAGGCGACCCTGCCCGCCTGGCAGGAACTGGTCGACCCGGTCGCCGAGCGGGTCGGCGCGGCCATGGGCGACGTCCTGCCGGAGGAGATGCAGGCCATGGCGGGCCCGCTGATCGGCATGATGCGCTCGATGGGCGGCGCCATGTTCGGCACGCAGATCGGGCAGGCCGTGGGCGTGCTCGCGGGCGAGGTCGTCGGCTCCACCGACATCGGCCTGCCGCTCGGCCCGGCCGGCAAGGCCGCGCTGCTCCCGGCCAACGTGGAGGCCTTCGGCAAGGACCTGGGCGTCCCGCAGGAGGAGGTGCGGCTCTACCTGGCCCTGCGCGAGGCGGCCCACCAGCGGCTGTTCGCGCATGTGCCGTGGCTGCGCTCGCACCTGTTCGGCGCGGTCGACGGCTACGCGCGCGGGATCAAGGTCGACACGGCCAAGCTGGAGGACGTGGTCGGCCAGTTCGACCCGCAGAACCCCGAGCAGCTGCAGGACGCCCTGCAGCAGGGCATGTTCCAGCCGGAGGACACGCCCGAGCAGAAGGCGGCCCTGGCCCGTCTGGAGACCGCTCTGGCGCTCGTCGAGGGCTGGGTGGACGCGGTGGTCCACGCGGCGGCGAAGCCGCGGCTGTCGTCCGCCGACGCCCTGCGCGAGACCCTGCGCCGTCGCCGCGCCACCGGCGGCCCGGCGGAGCAGACGTTCGCCACGCTGATCGGCCTGGAGCTGCGCCCGCGTCGGCTGCGCGACGCCTCCCGCCTGTGGGCCTCGCTCACGGACGCGCGCGGGGTCGACGGCCGGGACGGCCTGTGGGCCCACCCGGACATGCTGCCCACCGCGACCGACCTGGACGACCCGGACGGCTTCGTGCACCGCGAGCAGCTGGACTTCTCCGAGCTGGACAAGATGCTCGGTGAGGCGGCGGGCGGTTCCGCCGAGAAGCCGAACCTGAAGAAGGACGACGACAAGGGCGACGACGCCGAGTGAGCCTGTACGACGACGCGGTCCTCGCCCTGAAGGGGTACGAGGGCCAGGAGGAGCTGCGCCAGGCCTACCTGGACCATCTGGCGGCCCATCCGGACGGCATGTGGAAGGCCTGCGAGGCAGGGCATGTGACGGCGAGCGCCCTGGTGATCGACCTGGAGCGCGGCCGGGTGCTGCTCACCCTGCACAGGAAGCTGCGGATGTGGCTGCAGATGGGCGGCCACTGCGAGCCGGGCGACGCCTCGCTCGCGGCGGCGGCCCTGCGGGAGGCCACCGAGGAGTCCGGGGTGCCCGGGCTGACGCTGCTGCCCGGCGGCCCGGTGCGCCTGGACCGGCACCCGATCCCGGCGCCGTGCCACTGGCACTTCGACGTCCAGTACGCGGCACTGGCCCCGGCGGGCGCCGAGCACGCGATCAGCGAGGAGTCGCTGGACCTGCGCTGGTTCGCCTACGGCGAGGTGGCGGACGTGGCCGACGAGTCGGTCGTACGCCTGCTGGAGGCGACCCGGGCGCGCCTCTGACCCCGGGGCATGTGTAAGGGGCGTCCGCCATTGCCGACGCCCCTTACGTTGGCTCACTGGACGCTCAGCTCCAGACGTTCCCCTGGTTCTGTCCGCGCGCCCCGTGCTGACCCATGCCGAACTGGGCGGCGAGGCCCTGCCCGATCACCGCGTTCTGCGGCGGCAGCAGCTCGCTGGGCTGGACCAGTGCGAAGCCGGACCCCATGAAGCTCAGCTCCCAGCCCTCACCGGTGTTGCCGCGCCGGCGCCACACCCCGGAGGAGTGCGTCTGCGCCTGCATCTGCACGCGCAGCCCGGTGGACCAGGCGACGATCGCGTCCGCGTCGCAGTTGACGTACTTGTCGGGCGTGACCTGCATCAGCAGCGGCGCACCCGAGGTCATCAGGGCGACCTTGCCGCGCCCGGTGATGTTCAGCTGGTACTTCCCGGAGCCGGAGATGCCGTAGAGGCTGTCGACGGCGATGACCTCGTGGTGCAGCGAGGAGTCCATGGCGAGGACGTAGGAGCTGTCGACGGTCAGCCCGTCCTGCTCGACGTCCATGACGTGCACGTGCTGGCCGAGGTTGGCGAGGTACACCGTGCCCTGTCCGTGACAGCGCATCAGGTCCAGGCCCTCGCCGGTGTACGCACGCGCGCGTGCCTGGCTGTTGCTGCGGTACTCGGCGTCGAACTCGACCAGGCCCTGGTAGGCGACCATGGTGCCCTTGCGGGCCAGGATGTCGTCGTGGCCCTCCAGGGTGACGCGGAGCATCTGCTTGTTCTGCAGGCTCCAGCGCTCCTGCGTCTGGACGTCGTTGTGTGCGAAAAGCGGGCTCTGCATGGCGTTCTGACTCCCCCTCAGCCCCGGATCCGGAGGCGGTCGGTGCTGTCTTCGCTGGGCTGGACGACGACGATGCCCTGGCCGGAGAAGGCCATCTGGTAGGCCTCGCCGCTGCCGCGGCCGATCAGCGACTGCGCCTTGAAGCTGCGCTTGCCCTTCACCCTCAGGTTCGGCGACCAGGCGACGAGCGCGTCGGGGTCGACGTACGTCTCGTCCTCGCCGCCGCCGCAGTCGACGACGATCGGCTTGCCCCGGGAGGTCAGCGCGACCCAGCCCTGCCCGGAGATCTTCGTGTTCCACAGCCCCTGCCCGGCGAACTTCGCGAGCCCCTTGACCCGCTCGACGCCCCACGTCAGATGGGCGTCGAAGGCGAGCAGGTTGGTGGCGTTGACGGAGATGCCGTCACCGTTGAGGTTGATCACGACGACGTCGGCGCCGTAGTCGGCGAGGTAGAGCAGGCCGTCGCCGGTGCACTTCATCAGGGGCGCCCCCTCGCCGGTGATCCAGTCACGGGCGATCTGGCGGACGGCCGGAGGGTTGGGCTCGTACTGGACGAAGCCTTCGTAGGCGACCATCGAGCCCACGCGCGCGAGGAGGTCGTTTCCGGTCTGCATGGCGACCTTCAGCATGTGGTTGCCGTGGTTCTCCATGCGGGCGGTGACGGGTGCGGGGGCGTAGCCCGCGAGCGGCTGGTTCATGACGGGCTCCCCTTAGACCTCGTACGGCTGGACGACGATGAAGTTGCCGGGTGCACCCCGGAACTGGAGGTTCACGCTCTCGCCGGTGTCGCCCGGGTAGGCGTTGCGGCGCATGCGGACCTGGCTGGAAACGATCACCTGGGAGGCGGCCGACCAGGCCACGATGGCGTGGCAGTCGGCGAAGGTGGTCGGCGTGACCGGCAGGACCACGGGCGTGCCGTGCGTCTTGACGACGATCGTGCCGGTGCCCTGGAACTGCATGGTGAACAGCGCGCCGCCGGGGATGCCGTGGCCCTCGATACGGCGCACCTCGTACTGCAGGCTCTCGTCGAAGGCGAGGACGTTCTCGGCGGAGACGCAGATCGCGTCGCCCTGCAGCTCGACGGGGTGCAGGTGGGTGGAGTTCTCGGCGAGGAACACCTGGCCCTGACCGGTGCAGCGCATCAACTGCATCTCCTGGCCGGTGGTGTTGCCGACGATCCGCCCGGCGAAACCGGCGCCCTTGTAGCTGAAGTCGACCTTGCCCTGGTAGAGCACCATGCTGCCCTGCTTGGCCAGCACGGGCTGCCCGCCGATGCCGAGGTCGACGCGGATGAGCTTCTTGTTCTGCGGCGTCCAGCGCTGTCCCGTCGGCGTCTCCTTGAACGCCTGGAGCGCGGCGGTCACTCCGGCACCGCCCTGCGGGACGCCCTGCGGCACTCCGTAGCCGGCGGGCTGCTGGCCGGGGACCTGGCCGTAGCCCGGCGGCATGGGCGGGGTGGGCTGGCCGCCGTAGGAGGGCGGCTGCTGGCCGTAGCCCGGGGGCGGCGCGGTCGGCTGGCCGCCGTACGACGGCTGCTGCTGGGGCGGCTGGCCGTACGGGTGCTGCTGGGGCTGGCCGTACGGCGCGGGGGCCGGGGCCGGCGGGGGGACGGTGCCGCCGGGGGGCGGGGTCAGGGGGCCGACGACCGTGGGCGCGGCGTGCACGTTCGGGGCCGGTGCCGGGGGCGGGGTCTGGCCGGGCGGGGTGAAGCCTTGCGGCGGAGTGCCACCGGCCGGCGGGGCGAATCCCTGCGAGGGGGACTGCGGCATGGGGGCCGGGGCGGGTGCGGGGGTGGTGGGGGCGGCGAACGCCGGCGGGGCGTTGGTCTGGGCGGGCAGGGCGAAGCCGGGGGCGGCACCGGGCTGCGGCTGCTGCGGGGCGGCGGGTGCCTCCTCCTCCAGCACCTCGCCGCCGAAGTTCTTCAGCAGGGCCTCCAGGCCGCCGTCGAAGCCCTGTCCGACCGCGGCGAACCGCCACACGTCCTTCAGGTAGAGGTCACCCAGCATCACGGCCCGCTCGGTGGAGAACTCCGCGCCGGTGAAGGAATACCGCGCGACCTCCTCGCCGCCGGCCACGATACGCAGATAGCCGGGCGCGACCTGCGACATCTGCCCGGCGCCGTCGATGGTCGCCGTGAAGGACAGCTTGTGGATGTGCGGGGGGATCCGGTCCAGCGTGACCCGGAACGACTCGGTGTCGCCTGCCTGGGCACCCAGCAGCTGGACGGACTCCTCCGGGGACTTCGGCTGGTTGAAGAAGACGAAGTACCGGTCGTCCGAGAGGCGCTCGTCGGCGTCCAGACCGAAGCAGCTGATGTCGAAGGTGAGCCCGGGAGCGGAGATCTGCACGCCTATGTACAGATCCGTGCCCGCCGTGAGGTCACTGATCCTGGCCTTGTGGCCGCGTTGGAATTCCCTGGCCATGCGTAACGACCGTCCCCCATCCCGAATGTGAGTGCGTCGCGCCAGGCTAACGGCAAAGACCGACATCACACGCAGCCGGTACAGACCCGGTACACAACCGCACCCGGAGGCGGACGGCCGGCCCGCGGCTCATTCGCCGCGCGCCCCCGGCACTTGCGGCAGCCGCTCGGCGGCGACGACCCCTTCGAGATAGCCGCGGGCCCGCTCGGTGCGCGGGTACGCCTCCAGCAGCCGCCAGAAGTCGGGCCCGTGACCGGGGACCAGCAGATGGGCCAGCTCATGGCACAGGACGTAGTCGATGACGTAGTCGGGCATCCCCTGCAGCCGGTGCGAGAGCCGGATGCTGCCCTCGGCCGGGGTGCACGAACCCCAGCGGGTGTTCTGGTTGGTGACCCAGCGCACGGAGGCGGGCCGGGCCCGGCCGTCGAAGTACTGCGCCGACAGCCGCTCGGCACGCTCGCCCAGCTCGGAGTCACCGAGCTTCCGTTTGCTCTCCTGGGCGGCGAGTTTGTCGAGCATGACGGCGATCCAGCGCTGTTCCTCCGCCTTCGACATCCGGGCGGGGATCAGTACGACGGTGCGATCGCCCTCGCGGTACGCGGAGACCGTCCGGCGGCGCCGGGTGCTCCTGCGGACCTCGATCGCGCTCGCCCCCGAGCCGCTGGGCGGCTGGCTCGTCGTGCTGCGCTGTGGGTTTCCGGCGCGGTGCAGTGGGTCGGCGGGCACGCCCCGACGTTACCCGCTGGGCATGGCCGAAGTCCCGGCTCAGGAACGGTTCGATGCGGAACCCCCACCATGCGTTTGATTCCTATGACTCCTCCGACTGATCCACCCATCCGTTTTATCCCGTTTACGGCAGGAATAATGTCCTTTATCGGCAGGCTTATATGACAAACATGCCCGGCCTGTGGATAACTCCCGGCGCCGGACGGACCGGCACGGCATGCTGGCAGACGTCGGCGGAGCAGGACCGGCTCCGCGGGCGACGAGAGGTCCGCAATGCCTTCCACGGATACGGGAGCCAGCCATGCATCCGGTGATGAAACCCGCGCTGCGGCGCGGCTGGCGTGATCGCGACACCGTGCAGTTCGGGATGACGCCGGCGCACGCGCTGACGCTGGGCCCGCTGGACCCGGCGACGAGCGGCTTCCTGGACCTGCTCAACGGCACGCGCGGGCTGCCGCTGCTGCGCGAGGAGGGCCGCCGCCTCAACCTGCCGGACGGCCGTGTCGACACCCTGCTGGCACGGCTGACCCGCGCGGGCCTGGTCGACGACGCGCGCGGCGGCGGACCGGCCGCGGACGCCCTGCGCGAGAAGGAGGACGTCCTGCGGCGGCTGCGCCCCGACCTCGCCGCGCTCTCCCTGACCACGGCCGAGCCGGGCGCCGCGCTCGCCCGGCTCGCCGCCCGCCGCGCGCTGCGCGTGCAGGTACGGGGCGCGGGGCGGGTCGGCGCCGTACTGGCGTCGGTGCTGTCGGGCGCCGGGGTCGGCGAGGTCGACGTGCGCGACGCGGGACGCGTCGAAGCGTGGGACCTGGCCCCGGGCGGACTGCCCGCCGAGTCGCTCGGCGACCGCCGCGAGACGGCGGCGCGCGCCGCCGTGCGCCGCGCGGCACCCCACCGCCCACCGCGCCACACCCACTCCCCCGGATCCGGCGCCCAGGACGCCGGGCTCTCCCTGGTCATCCTCGCGCCACGGGACGACGTGGCCGTGCACGCACCCGACCCGGCCGACACCGAGCCGCTCATGACCGCCGGAACACCGCACCTGTACGCCGGTGTGGTCGAGGGCACAGGCGTCGTGGGCCCGCTCGTCCTGCCCGGCGAGTCGGGCTGCGCCGGCTGCCTGCACCTCGACCGCTGCGACCGGGACCCGGCCTGGCTCCGGCTGACCGCCCAGTGGCGGTCCCCGAAGGCCCGCCGGGTCGGCGCCTGCGATGTGACGCTGGCCACCGCGGTCGCGGGGCTGGCCGCGGCGCATGCGCTGGCCTTTCTCGACGGGCAGTCCCCGTCCGGCGTGGGCACCCGCTGGGAGGTGTCCCTGCCCGGCCTGGACTGGCACGACCGACCGGTCCGGCCGCATCCGGGATGCGGGTGCGGTGCGGCGCGGAGAGGTAAGAAGGGGGAGCACTCCTCACCGGACGGCGAACGGCGCGCGACAATGGCGGTGCAACGGCCGTCGGCGAAGCGGCGACGCAGGACAGGCGAGGCGCGGCCGACTGGGACTTGGAGGGCGCATGTCTGATCTTCCCCGGAAGGCGGTCACCCGTACCGCCAAGCTCGCCGCGCTCCCGCTCGGCTTCGCCGGCCGGGCGACCTGGGGGCTGGGCAAGCGGATCGTGGGCGAGTCCGCGGAGATCGTCGGCCGGGAACTGCAACAGCGCACCGCGGAGCAGCTGTTCAAGGTGCTCGGCGAGCTGAAGGGCGGCGCGATGAAGTTCGGGCAGGCCCTGTCCGTCTTCGAGTCGGCGCTGCCCGAGGAGATCGCCGGTCCCTACCGCGCGGCCCTGACCAAGCTCCAGGAGGCGGCACCGCCCATGCCGACCCGCACCGTGCACGCGGTGCTCGACGAGCGGCTGGGTCCGGACTGGCGCGATCTGTTCGAGGAGTTCGAGGACAAGCCGGCCGCCGCCGCCTCGATCGGACAGGTGCACCGGGCCGTGTGGCACGACGGCCGTGAGGTGGCGGTCAAGGTGCAGTACCCGGGCGCCGGCGAGGCCCTGCTCTCCGACCTGGGACAACTGAGCCGCTTCGCCCGCCTGTTGGGGCCGCTGATCCCGGGCATGGACATCAAGCCGCTGATCGCGGAGCTGAAGGACCGCGTCTCCGAGGAGCTGGACTACGCACTGGAGGCACAAGCCCAGTCCGCCCATGCGGAGGAGTTCACCGACGACCCGGACGTGGTGGTCCCGGCGGTGGTGCACCAGTGCGAGCAGGTGCTGGTGACCGAGTGGATCGACGGCATCCCGCTGTCGGAGGTGATCTCGGACGGCACCCAGGAGCAGCGCGACCGGGCCGGCCAGCTCCTGGCCCGCTTCCTCTTCTCGGGCCCGGCCCGCACCGGCCTGCTCCACGCCGATCCGCACCCGGGCAACTTCCGGCTGCTGCCCGGCGGCCCGGACGGCGAGGACGACTGGCGCCTCGGAGTCCTCGACTTCGGCACGGTCGACCGGCTGCCCGGAGGCCTGCCTCTGCCGATCGGCACCTCCCTCCGCATGACGCTGGACGGCGAAGCCGAGTCGGTCTACGAAATGCTCTGCGACGAAGGTTTCGTGAAGGAGTCCATAGAGCTGGACCCCGACGCGGTCCTCGACTACCTGCTGCCGATCATCGAACCGGCCCGGGTCGAGGCGTTCACCTTCACCCGCACCTGGATGCGCAGCCAGGCGGCCCGCATCGCCGACCCCCGCTCCCCCGCCTACCAGCTGGGCAAGCGGCTGAACCTGCCGCCTGCCTATCTGCTGATCCACCGGGTGACCCTGAGCACGATCGGCGTCCTGTGCCAGCTGGGCGCCACGGTACGGCTGCGCGAGGAACTGGAGGAGTGGCTGCCGGGCTTCGTGCCCGCGGAAGACCTGAGCGAGGCAGAGCCGGCGGCGGAGGCGTGAGCCCCATGGGCGGCATCGGCTGGTCCCACCTGGACGAACAGCGTCGCCGAGAGATCGACGCGGACGTGCTGCGCGACCGGCGGATGGCGGCGCTGAAGACCACGTGGGAGGCCCTGCGCCCGCTGGGGCTCAGCCTTCACGAGGCGGAGCTGCTCGTCTACGCGCGCTACGAGGCCCTCGGCGACCGAGTGCAGCACCGGCCGCCCGATCCGCTCGACCTGCCCTCACTCGCTGCCCGGGTTGCCTCCCACCCGGGACGGGTCGCTGCGATCGAGGCCGTCTGGGACGGCGACACCGTCCATGAGTGGTTCGTACTCCTGATCGCCGTCCTGGACGACCCGGCGGGGGATGGCCACCTGGCGACCGTCTACCGCCGCCGGGGCGGGCCCTCTCCGAGCGCCGCTGCCGCCGAGGCAGGCCGGGCTCTGGCCGACCACCTCGGGGTGCCGTTCCACTTCGCCTCTCCGGACGACCCCGACGACGAGGCCCCGCGCTGGCGAACAGTTCGGCGTCCGTCCGGCAGTTCATGACCTGACGGTCCGGTGGGAGCGGCCGGAGAGCCTCGCTCACCACCAGGCCGAGTCCAGGCGCCCCTCGATCGCCCTCAGGTTCTCCCGGGAGCAGGTGTCGCAGAAGTACTGGCGGATGCCGTTCTCCACGGAGCAGGTCCAGGTGGTCGGCGGGGCGCCGTCGGCGGCGGTGCCGCAGCGGGCGCACACGAGCACACGGCGCTCCGGAGTGGAGCCGCCCTGATCACTTCCTCCGGGAGGACTCGTCACCCGGCGACGATAACTCCGCCGACGGCCGATCGCCGGACAACGCACCGCGGGGGCCGGTCCGTTCGGCCGGACCGGCCCCCGCGCAGAAGGCTTCGCCTCCCCGACGGGCCGGGAGGCCACCGCTTCTCAGGTGTGATCGTTACTGCATGACCGCCATGGCGAGCGCGCGCCGGGCGCGCAGCGAGGCCCGCTCGGCCCTGCGCTGCATCCGCTGGGCGACCGCCAGGCGCACGGCCCGGCGTTCCCGCGCGGCGTCATGGAGTCGCTCGTGCATATGCGCACGAGCCAGGGCTTCTTGCATGAGTTGCATCTCCCGGGTCCTGTTCTGGCGCGCTTCGGTGGCGCTGGTGGTGGTGACGTCTGGGGTCGCGGAGCCTGCGAGCTCGCTGGTGGACGGCTTCATCGGGGCCTGCTTCTTGGGGTCGTGCGTGAGGGGACGGTCGATCGTTCCTGCGGTGTTCATGCCGTGACCGGGTTCTTCCGCGGGCGACCACGCGGCCGCTTCCGGGCAACGACGACACCCTGGACGAACAGCTCGCCACCCCAGACGCCCCAGGGCTCACGCCGCTCCTTGGCACCGGCGAGGCAGGCCTCGATCAGCGGGCAGGTGCGGCAGAGGGACTTGGCGTACTCGACGTCCGCCGGCGACTCGGCGAAGAAGACCTCCGGGTCGTAGGAGCGGCAGGGGACGGGTACGCCGAGGTTCTCGATGGCGTCGTCGAGCGCGGTGAGCGCGGTGAGGGGGGTCAAGGTGGAGTCCTCCGTGAGGCCGGGCGGGGGGATCGTTTGCGAAGGCGGTACGGACGGGGCGTGCGCTTCGAGTTGCACGGTTGGTCTTCCTCGTCTGGTCGTTCCGGCCGGTTGACCGGGTGTCGGCTTGGTACCGGGTTCTTTTCTTGTCCCGAGGCCCCTCCGCTCCGTCGTCCCCGATTCGGGGAAAACAGAAGGGCCGCGGATCCCGGATGGGGTTCCGCGGCCCTGAAGGCGCCGGCCTGATCGGATCAGGCTGGATCACTCCAGGGTTTTGGCCCACGGAAGGCCCACATCTGGTGGTGCTGCGTCGTCTGCTTCCGGAATCCGGCACCGGCCGCCGCAAAGGCATAGGCCTGCGCCTGTGCCGCTACCGCTTCCAGTGCCTTGGTCGGTCGCTCATTGCGCTCACGGACGGGAAGATCCGCGAGAGCGAGGGAGGACGCCGGGCGGGCGGCACGAATGCCGGACAGACCGGTGCCCTGGGAGGAGGCGCCGAGCATGCACAGGGAGACGGCCGAGCGATCGGTCAGTTTGGCCGTGCTGATGGTGCTGGTGTTGATGCTGATCACTGGACTCGCCTCCTCTCGGCGTCTCTGGGACTGGGGTGAGCCAGTCCGTTCGGATATGCAAGTACAACACGGAGTTGGGGCCTTCGAGAAGGCCGCTGCATCCGTGCCTAGAACCTATGGGGATTGCTGGGGCATGCGCAAACTATTTTTTCGACGAGTTGGCATCAGTCGTCCTCGTCGGCTTCCCCGGCCTCCTGGCCTGTGCAGATGGCCAGGACATCGGTTCCGTAGCTGCGCAGCTTGCGGCTGAGGACGCCGGGGATGCGGGAGAGTTCGGCAGGGCTCTCGGGCCGCGACTCGGCGATGGCCATCAACGTGCGGTCGGTGAAGACGCAGAAGTCCGGCTGTCCGCTGCGCTCGGCCTGCACCGCGCGCCACTCCCGCAGCCGTTCGTAGAGCCCTTCGTCCATGTCCGACGGGCAGTCCTCGCAGCGCATCAGCTTCATCTCGCCCGCGTCGGTGAGCGTGCGGCCGCAGACCCGGCAGCGGGCCGGGGTGCGCTGGGCGCGCCGGGGAGCGACGGCGCCGGCCCGGACGGTCCCGTGTTCGACGCTTCCGCCGGCACCCGTGCCGGTGTGGCCGACGGTGGCGGTGGTGCCGGGACGCAGCCCGTCGAGGAAGCGGCTCGGTCTGCGGTTCGGCCGGCCGCCCGGCGAACGGGACAGGGCCCAGGAGACATGAAGCCGTTCCCGCGCGCGGGTGACGCCGACGTAGAGGAGCCGGCGCTCCTCCTCGATCTGCTCGTCGGTCCTGGCGTAGGTGATGGGCAGCATGCCCTCGGCGATGCCGGCCAGGAAGACGACGTCCCACTCCAGGCCCTTGGCGGCGTGCAGGGAGGCGAGGGTGACGCCCTGGACGGTCGGGGCGTGCTGGGCGTTCGCCCGCTCGTCCAGTTCCGCCACGAAGTCGCCGAGGGTGGCGCGGGGCCTGGCGGCCGCGAGGTCCTGGGCGAGGTTGACGAGAGCGGCGAGGGACTCCCAGCGCTCTCTGGCTGCGCCGGAACCGGCCGGCGGCTCGGTGGTCCAGCCCTCCCCGGACAGGACGGCACGCACCTGGGAGGGCAGGTCCACGGCGTCGTCCAGCAGCGAGTCGTTGCCGCCGAAGCGGGCCGCGCCGCGCAGGGCGGTGCCGGCCTTGCGCACCTCGGGCCGGTCGAAGAATCGCTCGGCGCCGCGCAACTGGTAGGGGACGCCGGCGTCGGCGAGGGCCTGCTCGTAGATCTCGGACTGGGCGTTCGTACGGAACAGGACGGCGATCTCGGCGGCCGGGACACCGGCGTCGATCAGCTCGCGGATGCGACGGGCGGCGCCTTCCGCCTCGGCGGGCTCGTCGGTGTACTCGGTGTAGACGGGCTCGGGGCCGGGGGCGCGCTGGGAGACCAGTTCCAGCCGGTGGTCGGCGGCGCGGCCGCGGGCCTGGGCGAGCAGGCCGTTGGCGAGGTGGACCACCTGGGGCGTGGAGCGGTAGTCGCGGACGAGTTTGACGACGGTGGCGCCGGGGTGCCGGGTGCGGAAGTCGAGGAGGTGGTCGGGCGTGGCCCCCGTGAAGGAGTAGATCGTCTGGCTGGCGTCGCCGACGACGCACAGGTCGTCGCGGTCGCCGAGCCACAGCTCCAGCAGCCGCTGCTGCAGGGGGCTGACGTCCTGGTACTCGTCGACGACGAAGTGCTGGTACTGGGCGCGGACCTGTTCGGCGATGTCGTGGCGGTCCTGCAGGACGGCGACGGTCAGCAGCAGGACGTCCTCGAAGTCGATCACGGCGCGGTCGCGCTTGAGGTCTTCGTAGGCGGCGTAGAGGTGGGCGATCTCGGCGGGGTCGCGTGGGGCCTCGCGGCCGGCCTTCGCGGCGGCGTACGGGTAGTCGGCGGGGATGGTCTGGGTGACCTTGGACCATTCGATCTCGGCGGTGACGTCACGCAGCTCGCCCCGGTCGAGCCGGGTGCCCAGGCTCGCGGCCGCGTCGGCCACGAGCTGGATCTTGCGGTCGATCAGCCGGGGCATGCCGCCACCGATCGCTTTCGGCCAGAAGTACTGCAGCTGGCGCAGGGCGGCGGAGTGGAACGTGCGGGCCTGGACTCCGTGGGCGCCGAGCTGGCGCAGCCGGCCGCGCATCTCTCCGGCGGCGCGGTTGGTGAAGGTGACGGCAAGGACGCTGGACGGCTGGAGGATGCCGGCTCGCACTCCGTAGGCGATGCGGTGGGTGATCGCCCGGGTCTTGCCCGTGCCCGCTCCGGCCAGTACGCACACCGGGCCGCGCAGGGCGGTGGCCACCGCGCGCTGCTCGGGGTCGAGCCCTTCGAGCACCGCGTCGGCCGAGTCCGGTGTCTGCGGGAAAAGGGTGGAGTGCGTTGCTGCTGTCACACCGCCATGCTGCCAGGTCGCAAGGGACTGCCGTGTCGGTTGTCCACAGGCGGGCAGCCGCAGTCGTATGAATGCGGCAGGCGTCACAGTCGCCTGTGGATACCCCCGGCGGGAATGACCGACGGCTCGCGTACGTTGGCTCCCCCGGACGATTTTTCCAGCTGCCTGAGGAGCGCGAGAGACATGCAGGGGACTGTGACGATGTACAGCACGACTTGGTGCGGCTACTGCCGGCGGCTGAAGAGCCAGCTGGACCGGGAGGGCATCGCCTACACCGAGATCAACATCGAGCAGGACCCCGAGTCCGCCGCTTTCGTGGAGAAGGCGAATGGCGGAAACCAGACGGTCCCGACCGTTCAGGTGGTTCCCACCAATGGTGGCTCTGAGGTCGTGATGACGAATCCGAGCCTCGCCCAGGTGAAGCAGGCGCTCGGCGTCTGACCCTCGCGAGCCGCAGCCCCCGACCGGTTTCTCAAGGCTCTGCTCTGAAGGCTCTGCGACAGCATGCAAAGGAACTGGTTTCGACCGTCCACCGATCTGCTGGAAGCGCGATGAGCTCGGACGGGTCAGCGGCGGATGAAGACCGGCGCCCACGTTTCCGCGGCGACACAGCAGGGCGGCCCCTGATGGATCAGGGGCCGCCCTGCTGTGTCCCGGGCCTGCTGTGGGTCAGACGAAGCTGCGTGTCGGCAGCGGCTTGCCGTACCACATCTCGATCAGGCGGGCCGCGATGGAGATGCCGTAGGGCGGCAGCACCTCGCCGGACTCGAAGGCCTCGTGCAGTTCCTCGCGGGAGAACCAGCGGGCCTCGTGGATCTCGTCGCCGTCGACGTCGATCTCGGTGGAGGTGGCGCGGGCGATGAAGCCGAGCATCAGGCTGGACGGGAAGGGCCAGGGCTGGCTGGCGACGTACTCCACGGGACCGACGGTCACACCGACCTCCTCGGACACCTCGCGGCGCACCGCCTGCTCGATGGACTCGCCGGGTTCGACGAAGCCGGCGAGCGTCGAGAAGCGGCCCTCGGGCCAGTGGACCTGGCGGCCGAGCAGGATGCGGTCGTCGGCGTCGGTGACCGCCATGATCACGGCCGGGTCGGTGCGCGGGTAGTGCTCGGCGCCGCAGGCCTGGCAGCGGCGGATGTGACCGGCGGCGGCGATGACCGTACGCTCGCCGCAGCGGGAGCAGAAGCGGTGGGTGCGCTGCCAGTTCTCCAGGCCGACCGCGTGCACCATCAGCCCGGCGTCGCGCGGTGAGAGCAGCAGGCCCGCCTCCCGCAGCCCGGCGGGGCGCGCGGACTGGTCGATACGGCCGGGCAGCGCGTCCTTCTGGAGTGCGAAGTAGCTGACGCCGTCCTCGTCGATGCCGAGGAAGTAGCGGTGCGCCTCGGTGAGCGGGGCCTCGAAGGAAGGCGTCATGACGAGTTCGGTCCGGCCGTCCGGTGTCTCGTCGATGAGCACCTGGCCGCCGGAGACCACGAAGCAGCGGGTCGTGGGGTGGCTCCACGCCGCCGCGAGCCAGGCCTCGTCGAGCCGGTGGTGGGCGGCGCGGTCGATGCCGCTCGGGGCGGTCAGTGAGATGGGGCGATCGGCTGTGTCGTCGGTCCAGGTGGTCACGGGTGCTTCCAACTCCCCCAGGGCAGCGGTTCGTTCGGCGGGCGGTTCGGCGGGACGTACGGCGGGAAGGCACCGGGCCGGGCGGGGGCGGGGCGGCGGGGCGGTCCTTCCAGTGTGCCCCGCCTGTGCTGTCCGCCCGTACGGCGTCGGCCGGTCAGGGTGTGGGTCGCCAGTGCTCGGCCAGGTCACCCCAGAGGTAGGCGCTGGTCTCGACGCCCTTGAAGAGGAGGTCCAGCTCGACCTTTTCGTTCGGGGCGTGCCAGCCGTCGCTGGGGACGGAGATGCCCACGAAGAGCACGGGGGCTCCGAGAACTTCCTGGAGGTCGGCGGCGGGTCCCGAGCCGCCCTCGCGGGTGAAGCGGACCGACTTCTCGAAGGCGCGGCCCATGGCGCGGACCACGGACTGCAGTGCCGGGTGATCGAGCGGGGTCAGGCACGGGCGGGTGGCCGAGCCGAAGCTGATCTCGTGCCGGATCCCGGCGGGCACCTGCGACTCGGCCCAGGCGCGGACGGCCTTCTCCAGGTGGTCGGGGTCCTGGCCCGCGACGAGCCGGAAGGAGAGCTTCACCATGGCCGACGACGGGATGATCGTCTTGCTGCCGGGGCCCTGGTAGCCGCCGCCGATGCCGTTGACCTCGGCGGTCGGGCGGGCCCAGATGCGTTCGAGGGTGCTGTAGCCGGCCTCGCCGTGGGGGGCGCGGGACTTGGCGGTGTCCAGCCAGCGCTGCTCGTCGAAGGGCAGCTCGGCGAACAGTTCGCGCTCGCGGTCGGTCAGCTCGACGATGCCGTCGTAGAAGCCGGGGACGGCCACGCGCGCGTGCTCGTCGTGCAGGGCGGCGACCAGGCGGGCGGCTGCGGTGGCCGGGTTGGGTACGGCGCCGCCGAAGGAACCGGAGTGGATGTCCTGGTCGGGGCCGTAGAGCCGGATCTCGCACTCGGCGAGGCCGCGCATGCCGGTGCACACGGTGGGGGTGTCCTCGGACCACATGCCGGTGTCGGAGACGATCACCGCGTCGGCGGCGAGCCGTCCCGCGTGTTCTTCGACGAGTGCCCGGAAGTGCGGGGAGCCGGATTCCTCCTCGCCCTCGATCAGCAGCTTCAGGTTGACGGCGGGGGCGGTGCGGCCGGTGGCGGCGAGGTGGGCGCGGACGCCGAGTGTGTGGAAGAACACCTGGCCCTTGTCATCGGCGGCCCCGCGCGCGTAGAGCCGGTTTCCGCGGATGACCGGCTCGAAGGGGTCGCTGTCCCAGCCGTCCTCGCGGGCGGCGGGCTGCACGTCGTGGTGGCCGTAGACGAGGACGGTGGGCGCGTCGGGGTCGTCCGAGGGCCACTCGGCGAAGACGGCCGGGGCGCCGTCCGTCGGCCAGACCTCGGCGGTCGGGAAGCCGGTCTCCTTGAGCTTGGCGGCGAGCCAGTCGGCGCTGCGCTGTACGTCGGGCTCGTGGTCGGGCTGGGCCGACACGGAGGGAATGCGCAGCCATGCGGTGAGGTCGTCGAGGAAGGCGGCGCGGTGCTGCTCGATGTACGTGCGGACGGCGCTGTCCGGGGTCTGGCTCATGTTCACGAGCCTATCGGCCCGCACCGGCATCCTCGGCGGGCGGTTCGTCACACTCAGGTCGCCCGATGTGCCGCTTCGGCGTCTTCCGTTCCCGCGCCCTCCGTTCCGGCGTCCCCCGTGAGGAGGCGTTCCAGGGCGGCCCGGTCCGGCAGGTCCCGCGGTCGTACGACCTCGCCGCTGCGCACGTACAGGAAGGCGGCCCGCACGGCCTCCGGCGGCACGCCCTGCTGCTCGGCCCAGGCCAGCCGGTACACGGCGAGCTGGAGCGGGTCGGCGGTGCGGGTGCGGCTGGTCTTCCAGTCGACGATCTCGTACGTTGCCTCGTCGCCGTCGCCCAGCTTGTAGACCGCGTCGATACGGCCCCGTACGACGCGGCCGGCGAGGGTGAGCTGGAAGGGAGCCTCGATGCGGTAGGGGGTGCGCTGGGCGTACTCGCTGCGTTCGAAGGCCTCCTTCAGGGCTTCCAGGTCGTGTTCGTCGGCGATCTCGGCGTCGCTGCCGGGCAGCTCGTCCGGTTCCAGCAGGGGCAGCGTCAGCTCCTCGAAGCGTGCTTCGACCCAGGCGTGGAACCGGGTGCCCCGGCGCGCGGCCGGTTGCGGAGGGCGTGGCATGGGGCGCGCGAGTTCACGCGCGAGCCCGTCCGGGTCCTCGGCCAGGCGCAGCAGCTGGGTCGCGCTGAGCGTGGCGGGCAGCGGGACGTCGGTGACGGCCTGCCGGGCCCGCAGCAGCTCTCCGGAGAGCGCGTCCAGGTCACGGTCCCAGGAGGCGATGGTGCGGGCCTCCTCGGGGGTGAGGGAGGTATCGGGCGTGGAGTCGCCGGGGGTGCGAGGGGCGTGTGCGCCGGGCGCGGGCGCCTGGTGGGGGACGGTCGGCCGCTCGGCGCTCCAGGAGTCCCATGCGTCGGGATCCTGCACCTCGGGTCCGCCGCCGCGTCGGGGAAGCTCGCCCTCGTACGGATCCTCGCCGTACGGGTCCCCGCCGTACGGGTCCCCGCCGTACGGGTCCTCGCCGAATACGTCCTCGCCGTACGGGCCCTCGCCGTCGTGGTCCTCGCCGTCGTGGTCCTCGGCACAGGGCTCGTCGTCGTACGGCTCCCCGCGGTACGGGTCCTGGTCGTCGTCCTCTTCGTCCGGCGGTGCGGGCCAGTCCGGGTCGTCGAGGGCGGCGGGGTCGTGCGCGGCCGGCGGGCGGTCGCGATCCTCGGCGGCCAGGGCGTCCAGGTGGGCGAGGACGGTGTCGGCGGCGGCGCGGCGGCGGGCCTGGGCGGCGGCGTCCAGCGGGAGCGGCCACACCTGGTCGGCGCCGGCGGAGTGCAGGGCGGGGTTCTCCTCGTCCTCGGCGGGCTCCTCGGCCCACGCCTCGATCTCGCCGTATCCGGCGGCGCAGTGGTCGTGGAGGGCCTGGAGGAAGTCGGAGGGGCCCCGCGGCTTCTTCTGGCTGGGCCCCCACCAGTGGCCGGAGCCGAGCAGCAGGGAGCGGGGGCGGGTGAAGGTGACGTAGCCGAGGCGGAGCTCCTCGGTGTGCTGGTGGTCCTTCATGGCCTCGTGGAAGGCCTTCATGCCGCGCGCGTCCCAGCTGTCGACGTCGGGCAGGGTGTCCGTGTCGCCGCGCAGGGCGTGCGGCACCACCTTGGCCTGCGCCGTCCACTTCTCGCGGCCCTGCGCGCTGGGGAAGGTGCCCTTGACCAGTCCGGGGACGGCCACGACGTCCCACTCCAGCCCCTTGGACTTGTGGGCGGTGAGCACCTTGACGGTGTTCTCGCCGCCGGGCAGGGCGTTGTCGAGGCCCTTCTCGTACTGCGCGGCGGTGCGCAGGAAGCCGAGGAAGGCGAGCAGGGTCGCTTCTGCGTCGCTCGCCGCGAAGGAGGCGGCGATGTCCAGGAAGTTGGAGAGGGTCTCGCGGCGGCGGGCGGCCAGGGCGTGCGGGGACGCCGACAGCTCCACCTCCAGGCCGGTGACGGCGAGGACGCGGTGCAGGACGTCCATCAGCGGGTCGGCCAGCGAGCGGCGCAGGTCGCGCAGCTCGGCGGCCAGGCGCGCGAAGCGCACGCGCGCGTCGGGCGAGAACGGCAGCCCGTCGTCGTCCGCCGCGGCGTCCATGGGTGCTTCGAGGAAGGTGTCGAGGGCGTCCGCGAGTGATATCACCTCGGCCGGGTCGACCCCTTCGACGGCGGCGGCGAGCCGGCGGTCGGGGTCGTCGGTGCCGTCCCCGCGCGCGTGGCCGACGAGCAGGCGGGCGCGGCGGCCCAGCAGGGCGAGGTCGCGGGGGCCGATGCGCCAGCGCGGGCCGGTCAGCAGGCGCACCAGGGAGGCATTGGCGCCCGGGTCCTGGAGGACTTCGCAGACGGCGACGAGGTCGGCGATCTCGGGCAGGTGCAGCAGCCCGGACAGGCCGACGACCTCGACGGGGATGTCGCGGGCCACGAGGGCGCCCTGGATCTCGGCGAAGTCGGTCGCGGTGCGGCACAGGACGGCGATCTCGCCGGGGGCCGTGCCGGTGCGCACGAGGTGGGCGATCGAATCGGCGATCCAGTCGGTCTCCTCGGCGTGCGTGCGCAGCAGGGCGCAGCGGACCGTGCCGTCGTGCTCGGCGCCGGGGGCCGGGCGGAGGGCCTCGACGCCCGCGTGCATGGCGCGCAGCGGCTCGGCGAGGCCGTTGGCGAGGTCGAGGAGGCGGCCGCCGCTGCGCCGGTTCTCGCTGAGCGCCTGCCGGGTGGCGGGCAGGCCGTCGGGGTGCGCGAAGTGCGCCGGGAAGTCGTCCAGGTTGGCGACGGACGCGCCGCGCCAGCCGTAGATGGCCTGGCAGGGGTCGCCGACCGCGGTCACGGGATGGCCCGTGCCGCCGCCGAAGAGGCCCGCCAGCAGGACGCGCTGGGCCACTGAGGTGTCCTGGTACTCGTCCAGGAGCACCACGCGGAACTCCTCGCGCAGCAGCCGGCCCACCTCGGGGATGCCGGCGAGGCGGGCGGACAGCGCGATCTGGTCGCCGAAGTCGAGCAGGTCACGCTCGCGCTTGGCGGCCCGGTAGCGCCGGACCAGGTCGGTCAGTTCCCGGCGGGCCGCGGCCGTCTCGGGGACCTTGCGCAGATCGGCGTTGGTGAGCCTGGCGTTCTGCAGAGTGCCCAGCAGGTCCGCGTCCCAGGAGCGCAGTTCCTCGGGCTCGACGAGGTGTTCGGCGAGTTCGGAGTCGAGGGCGAGCAGGTCGCTGACGAGGTCGGCGAAGGAGCGGGTCAGCGCCGGGTAGGGGCCGGGGGCCTCGCGCAGCACGCGCGCGGCGAGCTGGTAGCGGGTGGCGTCGGCGAGCAGCCGGGAGGTGGGCTCCAGGCCGAGGCGCAGACCGTGGTCGGTGAGCAGGCGGCCGGCGAAGGAGTGGTAGGTCGAGATCACCGGCTCGCCGGGCGGGTTGTCCGGGTCGATGACATCGGGGTCGGTGACGCCGGCCTTGATCAGTGCCTTGCGGACGCGTTCGGCCAGCTCGCCGGCGGCCTTGTTGGTGAAGGTCAGGCCGAGGACCTGTTCAGGGGCGACCTGGCCGGTGCCGACCAGCCAGACCACGCGGGCGGCCATCACGGTGGTCTTGCCCGACCCGGCTCCGGCCACGATCACCTGCGGGGCGGGCGGCGCGGTGATGCAGGCCGTCTGCTCCGGGGTGAACGGGATGCCGAGGAGCTCCTTGAGCTGCTCGGGATCGGTGATACGGGCGGGCATGTCGGAAAAGGCTAGCGGCGGAGACTGACAGTCGTGCCCGGGTCGGCCCTCCCGAGAGGAAGAAGCGCAGGTCAGCCCATGTGGTGCCGTACGTCACCCCGGCACCTCCCAGGGGCTCACTCGACCACGTGCCGCCCCTCGGGCCGGGCGCTGCACGAGGCGCGGAACGCGCAGTGGGTGCAGTGCTGGCCGGTGTTCGGCGCGAACCGCTCGTCGAGGACCTTGCCGGCGGCGGTGGCCAGCAGCTCGCCGACCCACTGCCCCGACAGCGGCTCCTGGGTCTGCACCTTGGGCAGGCTGTCGCCTCCGTCGCGTTTGGCGGCCCCTTGCCTGAGGTGCACCAGTTCCGCACCGCCGGGTTCGGGACGTACCCCGTCGAAGGCGTCGTCGACGGCGCCTTCGCGGACGGCGAGCTGGTAGACGGCGAGCTGGGGGTGGCGGGTCACCTCGGCGGCGCTGGGTGCCTGTTTGCCGGTCTTGAAGTCGACCACGTAGGCACGGCCCTCGCCGTCGGTCTCGACGCGGTCCATCTGGCCGCGGATGCGGACCTGGTAGTCGCCCGCTTCGAGGGTGACGTCGAAGTCCTGCTCGCTGGCCACCGGGGTGCGCCCGGCGCGGTCCAGCACATGCCAGTTCAGGAAGCGTTCGAGCGCCACGCGCGCGTTGTCCTTCTCCTGCTGGGACTTCCAGGGCGCGTCGAAGGCGAGCGCGTTCCACACCGAGTCCAGGCGCTCCATGAGGACGTCTAGGTCGGCCGCGCTGCGGCCGGAGGCGACCTCGTCGGCGAGGACGTGGACGACGTTGCCGAAGCCCTGTGCCGCGGTGGCCGGTGCGTCGGCCTTCACCTCACGGCCCAGGAACCACTGGAGCGCACAGGTGTTGGCGAGCTGGTCGAGGGCGCTGCCGGAGAGTACGACCGGCCGGTCGCGGTGGCGCAGCGGCACCTTGCTCTCGGTCGGGTCGTACATGCCCCACCAGCGGTAGGGGTGTGCGGACGGCACCAGCGGGCGGCCGTCCTCGTCGGCGAGGGCGGCGAGCCGGGCCAGGCGGCGGGCGGCGGCCTGGCGCAGGGCGGCGGACGCGCGCGGGTCGACCGTGGTGGCGCGCAGCTCGGCGACGAGCGCGGCCACGGACAGCGGGCGCCGGGGACGGCCGGTGACGTCCCGGGGTTCGACGCCGAGTTCGGTCAGGAAGCGGGACGGCTGGTCGCCGTCGTCGGCCGGTGCCTTCACCGCGGTCACGACGAGGCGCTCACGCGCGCGCGTGGCGGCGACGTAGAACAGCCGGCGCTCCTCGGCGAGCAGCGCACCCGGGGTGAGCGGTTCGGCGAGGCCGTCCCGGCCGATGCGGTCGGCCTCCAGGAGGGAGCCGCGGCGGCGCAGGTCGGGCCACAGGCCCTCCTGGACGCCGGCGACGACCACCAGCCGCCACTCCAGGCCCTTGGAGCGGTGAGCGGTCATCAGGCGGACGGCGTCCGGGCGCACCGCGCGGCGCGTGAGCGTGTCGGCGGCGATGTCCTCGGCCTCGATCTCCTCCAGGAAGTTCAGCGCGCCGCGGCCCCCGGTGCGCTCCTCCGCGCGCGCGGCGGTGGCGAACAGCGCGCACACCGCGTCCAGGTCCCGGTCGGCGTTGCGGCCGGCCGCGCCGCCCCGCCGGGCGGTCCGCTCCAGGCGTGCGGGCCAGGGCGTGCCCTCCCACAGGTCCCACAGCGCCTCCTCGGCCGTACCGCCGCCGGCCAGCCGTTCGCGGGCCTTGCGGAGCAGCGCGCCGAGGCGCTGCGCCCCGCGCGCGTACGCCGGGTCGTGCACGGCCAGCCGCTCGGGTTCGGCGAGCGCCTGTGCGAGCAGTACGTCGGAGGGGGGCGGCACGGGGTTGCCGGCCGCCCGCTCCTCCTCGCGCAGGGCACGCCCGAGGCGGCGCAGGTCGGCGGGGTCCATGCCGGCCAGGGGCGAGGCGAGCAGGGTGAGCGCGGTCTCCGTGTCGAGCCAGGAGGCGGTGTCCGGGGCGGGCTCGGCGGCCTCTTGCGGAGCGTCCTGTCCGGCGGAGGGCTCACCTTGCGGGGCGCTGTTCTCCTCGTCGCGCCGCGCCTCCGCCCCGGCCACCGCGCGCAGGGCCGTCAGCAGCGGGGCCACCGCCGGCTCGTGACGCAGGGGCAGGTCGTCGCCGTCGATGTCCAGCGGGACGCCGGCCGCGGTGAGGGCGCGACGCAGGGTCGGCAGGGTGCGGGCGCCGGCCCTGACCAGGACGGCCATGTCGCTCCAGGCGACACCGTCTTCCAGGTGCGCTCGGCGCAGGATGTCCGCGATGTTGTCCAGTTCTGTACCTGCTGTGGGGTACGTGTAGACCTCGACACGACCGCCGTCCCGTACGGCGGTCGGCTCGCGGTGGGCGCGGACCTTCTCGGCGGGGAGCCGGGGCAGCGGCATGCGCTGGGTGATCAGGCGGGTGGCGGCCAGCAGGGCGGCACCGGAGCGGCGGGAGGTGCGCAGCACCTCGACGGGGGCGGGGCGGCCGTCCACGCGCGGGAAAGCCGCCGGGAAGTCGAGGATGCCGTTCACGTCGGCGCCGCGGAAGGCGTAGATCGACTGGTCGGGGTCGCCGAAGGCGAGCAGGGTGCGTCCGTCGCCGGCCAGCGCGTGCAGGAGCCGTACCTGGGCGGGGTCGGTGTCCTGGTACTCGTCGACGTACACGGCGTCGTACTGGGCGGCGAGCCGGGCGGCGCTCTCGGGGCGGCGGGCGAGCAGGACCGCGCGGTGGACCAGTTCCGCGTAGTCGATCACGCCCTGCATGTCGAGCACGTCGAGGTACTCGGCGAGGAAGGCGGCGGCGGCGCGCCAGTCCGGGCGCCCGATACGGCGGGCGAAGGCGTCCAGGCTGTCCGGGCCGAGGCCCAGCTCGCGGCTGCGGGCGAGGACCGCGCGGACCTCGTCGGCGAAGCCGCGTGTGGTCAGGCAGGCGCGCAGTTCGTCGGGCCAGCGCACATGGGTGAGTCCGAGCCGCTCCAGCTCCGGCTGCCCGGCGAGCAGCTCGCGGACGGCGACGTCCTGCTCGGGGCCGGAGAGCAGGCGCAGCGGCTCGGCGAACGGGCCGCTGCCCTGGTGGGCGCGCACCAGGGCGTAGCAGTACGAGTGGAACGTGGTCGCCCGGGGCGCGCGGGCGGCGCCGATGCGCAGGGCCATGCGGTCGCGCAGGTCGACGGCCGCCTTGCGGCTGAACGTCAGCACCAGGATGCGCTCGGGATCGGCGCCCCGGGCGATCCGCGCGGCCACCGACTCGACGAGCGTGGTGGTCTTGCCGGTGCCCGGTCCGGCGAGGACGAGCAGGGGGCCGCTGCGGTGGTCAACCACGGCGCGCTGTGCCGCGTCCAGAGGAGGGGGGTCCACGGCGGCCGGCGGCGTACGGACCAGTCGGTAAGCGCCACGGCTCCCCTGCCGCACCGGTTGGTGCGGCAGACGCCTGGTGGTGGAGGAGGAGCTCACGTGATCGGCCGGTCCTGGTGGTTGTGCTGGTGGGCGGGCGGTCACGCGTGCGAGGCGGTGGCCGCGGGGTGAGGGGGACACGTGCAGCCGACGCTACGCCGCCGCACCGGAAGGAAGCAGGGCTTCGGCTTCTTCCCTCACGGCCCGGGGGTCACGCGGGTCCCTCATCTCACGAACGTACGTCATGCCACGGGAGTCCCCGATGTCACCCGTACGGGCCACGGGCTCTCCCCGGAGGCATCCGATGGCGGAAGCTGTCAGATGTGACCCTCCGCGTCCGCCCTGCCGTCCCATCGGGCCCGCCGCACGTCCAGCCGCGGCAGATGGCCCTCGGCGCTCCTGGCCGCCTCCTTCAGCGGGGTGCCCTCGTCGCGGTAGTGGGCGAGCGCGCGCAGCTCGTGGCCCGGCAGCAGCAGCCCGTCGGCGCGGACGACCCGCCACCACGGCACGGCGCCTCCATAGAGGGACATCACCCGGCCGACCTGGCGCGGTCCCCCTTCGTCGAGCCACTCGGCGACATCGCCGTACGTCATGACCCGGCCCGGCGGAATCCGCTCGGCGACCTCCAGGACCCGCTCCGCGTACTCCGGCAGGGCGTCCGCGTACTCCCCCGGGGTGTCCTCGGCAGGGCTCTGCTCGCTCATTCGTCCCATCCTGCCGCACCCCACCGACATCGCGGCGCGGACCGCGAGGAGCGGCCCTCTCGCCCCGGGACGCCGCTTCCGGCAGACTGTGCGCCCACGCATCCGCACCCTGATGCCCGCGTGTGTCGGTGGGGCATGCCACCATCGTGCGGGCGGTGACTGGTGATACGAGACCAAGAAGAGACCATGAATCAGCAGGGCGTGCACCCCGAGGGCGGGGCGGGCACCCCTGACGCCGGCGCGCGCCCCGGCACCGGTCCGCGCCGGCAGGACGGCGCCGAAGACGCCGGTTCCCGCAAGGACGACGGCACGGCAGACACCGGCTCGCCCGAGGACGACGGCCCACGCGCGCGTGAGGACGGCGACCGCGCGGACGGCGGTACGCGCGTGCGGGGGGACGACGACCGCGCGCGTGACGGCGGCGACGGCGCGGGGGACAGCGGCGACGGCGCGGGCGACCGCGGCGACGACACCGAGGACGCGCACGTCCCGGACAGCACGCCCCCCGACCGCGGTCCGGGCGCAGACGACGATCCGCACGCCGAGGCGGTGGAGGGCGACGAACCGCTGCTCCCCGCGCGCGTGCACCGCCCCTCCGACCTGATGCGGCTGCTGGTGGGCCTGCTCGCCGTCGTGGTGCTGCTCGCCATCGCCGCGTTCGCGCACGGCACCACCTCGGGCCTCGAACAGGACATCAACAAGGGCACCGGGCAGGCCCCCGACCTGCTCATCAGGTTCGCGGGTCTGGCGTCCAGCATCGCGATCCTGCTGGTACCGGTCGCCTTCGCGATCGAACGGCTGATCAAACGCGACGGGCTGCGCATCGCCGACGGCGTCCTCGCGGCCGTCCTCGCCCACGGAGTGACCCTCGCGACCGACCTGTGGGTCGCACGGGCCGCCCCGGACTCGATCCAGGAGGCGCTCACCCAGCCCTCGCCTGGCGACATCCACGCCCTGACCGACCCGGTGCACGGCTACCTGGCCCCGGTCATCGCCTACATGACGGCCGTCGGCATGTCCCGCAGACCCAGATGGCGCGCGGTGCTGTGGATCGTGCTGCTGCTCGACGCGTTCTCGATGCTGGTCACCGGCTACACCACCCCGTTCTCGATCATCCTGACCGTGCTGATCGGCTGGACCATCGCCTACGGCACGCTGTACGCGGTCGGCTCCCCCAACGTCCGCCCCACCGGCCAGACGCTGATGGCGGGCCTCAGGCACGTCGGTTTCCACCCCGTCAGCGCGGCCCGCGAGGAGGCCGTGGAGACGGAGAACAGCGACCGCGGCCGGCGCTACTTCGTCACCCTGGAGGACGGGCCACCGCTGGACGTCACGGTCGTCGACCGTGAGCAGCAGGCCCAGGGCTTCTTCTACCGTGCGTGGCGCAATCTCACGCTGCGCGGTTTCGCCACCCGCTCCAGCCTGCAGTCGCTGCGCCAGGCGCTGGAGCAGGAGGCGCTGCTGGCGTACGCGGCGATCGCGGCCGGCGCCCACGCGCCCAAGCTCATCGCCACCTCCGAGCTCGGCCCCGACGCCGTCATGCTCGTCTACGAGCACACCGGCGGGCGCACGCTGGACTCGCTGGCCGACGCGGAGATCACCGACGAGCTGCTGCGCAACACCTGGCACCAGGTGCGGGCGCTGCAGTCGCGGCGCATCGCGCACCGCAGGCTCGCGGGTGACGCGATTCTGGTGGATCGTTCCGGCAGGGTGATCCTCACCGAGCTGCGCGGCGGCGAGATCGCGGCCGGGGAGCTGCTGCTGCGCATGGACGTGGCCCAGCTGGTCACGACGCTCGGTCTGCGGGTGGGGGCCGAGCGGGCGGTGGCCTCGGCGGTCGGGGTGCTCGGACCCGACGCGGTCGCCGACTGCCTGCCGATGCTGCAGCCGATCGCGCTCACGCGCTCCACGCGCGCGACGCTGCGCCGGCTGGCCCGGGAGCGCGCCCAGCGGGAACGGGAAGCGGTCCTGGAGGCGTCCCGGCAGGCCAAGCAGGCCCGCCTGGAGGAAGCCTCGGAGGCGGACGGGGCCGCCCTGGAAAAGCCCGACAAGAAGGCGGCCCGCGCCGAGCAGCGCGCGGAGCGGCGGGCCATCGACGAAGCCCTGGACGAGGCCCGCGAGGAGGACCTGCTCACCCAGATCCGGCACGAGGTGCTGCGGATCAGGCCCCAGGCCCCCGTGGAGCCGGCCCGGCTGGAGCGCGTACGGCCGCGCACGCTCATCAGCTTCATCGCGGGTGCGATCGGCGCGTACTACCTGCTGACGCAGCTCACCCACATCGAGTTCGGCACGCTGTTCGCGCAGGCACAGTGGGGCTGGGTGATCGCCGCGGTGGCGTTCTCCGCGCTCAGCTATGTCGCCGCGGCGATGGCGCTGCTGGGCTTCGTGCCGGAGCGGGTGCCGTTCCTGAGGACGGTGGCGGCGCAGGTCGCCGGGTCCTTCGTGAAGATCGTGGCGCCGGCCGCGGTCGGCGGTGTGGCCCTGAACACGCGCTTCCTGCAACGCGCCGGCGTGCGCGCGGGGCTCGCGGTGGCGAGCGTCGGCGCGTCTCAGCTGTTCGGGCTCGGCTGCCACATCCTGATGCTGCTGTCCTTCGGCTATCTGACCGGCACCGAGAAGACCCCGTCGCTGTCGCCGTCCCGGACGGTCATCGCGGGCCTGCTGACCGTGGCGGTGCTGGTGCTGGTGGTGACGTCGGTGCCGTTCCTGCGGAAATTCGTCGTCACGCGCGTGAGGTCGCTGTTCGCCGGTGTCGTGCCGCGGATGCTCGATGTGCTGCAGCGGCCGCAGAAGCTCGTCACCGGCATCGGCGGCATGCTCCTGCTGACGGCCTGCTTCGTGATGTGCCTGGACGCCTCCGTCCGGGCGTTCGGCGACGGCTCGGCCTCGCTGAGCATCGCCAGCGTCGCCGTCGTCTTCCTCGCCGGCAACGCGCTCGGGTCCGCCGCGCCCACCCCCGGCGGCGTGGGCGCGGTCGAAGCGAGCCTCACGCTCGGCCTGATCGCCTTCGGGCTGCCCAAGGAGGTCGCCGCTCCGGCCGTCCTGCTGTACCGCCTGCTGACGCTGTGGCTGCCGGTGCTGCCGGGCTGGCTGGCGTTCAACCACCTCACCCGCAAGGGAGCCCTGTAAGCGGACTCCTTGACGGCAGGGCGGGCGCGTACCTCGTACGGCCCGCGCCCCGCGCGCGCCTAGGCGTGCGCCCCCAGGATGGGAGCATGGCGAACCCCTCCCGGCTGCGCGCCGCCGCCCTGACCAGCACGGGCGTGCTGCTGTCCGCCCTGCTGGCCGGATGCGGCGCGGGCACCCCCAAGGACGGCGACCTCACGGCGCAGAAGCTGGACTGGACGGACTGCCCGGCTCCGTCCGAGGCGGAGGGCGGCGGCAGCGCGCCCTCTCCGCTGCCGAACGGCACCAGCTGGCAGTGCGCCACCATGAGGGCGCCGCTGGACTGGAGCAGACCGAAGGGCGACACCATCGACATCGCCCTGATCCGCGCCCGGGCCAGCGGCCCGGCGAACCAGCGGATCGGCTCGCTCGTGTTCAACTTCGGCGGCCCCGGCGGCAGCGGCGTCAGCACGCTGCCCGCGTTCGGCGCGGACTACACCGCTCTGGGCACCCGCTACGACCTGGTCAGCTTCGATCCGCGCGGGGTCGGCCGCAGCGCACCGGTGAAGTGCGAGAGCGACGCCCAGCTGGACACGTACTTCCAGCAGGACGCGACCCCCGACGACAGCGCCGAGCGCAGCGCGCTCCTGGACCGCACCAAGCAGTTCAACGAGGCCTGCGAGAAGAACTCGAAGAAGATCCTGCCGCACGTGGCGACCACCGACGCGGCCCGCGACATGGACCTGATGCGCCAGGTCCTCGGCGACACGAAGCTGCACTACTTCGGCATCTCCTACGGCACCGAACTGGGTGGCGTGTACGCCCACCTGTTCCCCAGGAACGTCGGCCGGGCCGTGCTCGACGCCGTCGTCGACCCCACCGAGAACCCCGAACAGAGCGCGCTGGGACAGGCCAAGGGCTTCCAGCTGGCGCTCGACAACTTCGCCGCGGACTGCACCTCGAAGACGACGGAATGCCCGATCGGCGACACCGCGCAGGACGTGAAGAACCGCATCGCGAAATTCCTGAACGACCTGGAGAAGAAGCCGATCTCCGGCATCACGCCCCGGCAGCTCACCCAGACCGCCGCGACCAACGGCATCGCGCAGGCCCTGTACTCCAAGGACTTCTGGGAGTACCTCACCGAGGGCCTCGAACAGGCCTACGCGGGCGACGGCAAGATCCTGATGCTGCTGTCCGACTCGTTGAACGGCCGCAGCGAGAACGGCGAGTACAGCAACATCACGGCGGCGAACATCGCCATCAACTGCGCCGACGACAAACCCCGGTACACCGCCGACTACGTCCAGCAGAAGCTGCCCGAGTTCCGCGCCGCCTCCCCGCTGTTCGGGGACTACCTGGCCTGGGGCATGGTCAGCTGCACCGACTGGGCCGTGCCGGGTGCCGCCGACCACCCCGACGTCAGCGCACCCGGCTCGGCACCCATCCTTGTCGTCGGCAACACCGGCGACCCGGCCACGCCGTACGAGGGCGCGAAGAAGATGGTGGACGCACTCGGCAAGGGCGTCGCCGTGGAACTGACGTACAAGGGCCAGGGGCACGGCGCGTACGACAGCAAGAACAAGTGCGTGCAGAGCGCGGTGAACGACTACCTGCTCAACGGCAAGGAACCGAAGGCCGGCACGGTCTGCTCATGACAGGGACGGGGCCCCGGACGCGTGCTGTCCGGGGCCCCTGCTCCACGACTCAGCCGGGAGCGACGTCGAAACTCAGGCCCAGCGCTGGGCCTTGAGACCGCCGTCGTAGTTCGTGTAGAGCACGCCGTCGTTCTGGCCGAGCGTGAGCTTGGTCGCCTTGTCCTGGAGCCGCCAGCCGAAGGAGTCCTTGGTCTCGTACCACTTCTGGTTGTCACCGCCGTTGCAGTGCAGGACGTAGACCTTCCCGTCCTTGTTGCTGTCCAGGCAGTAGCCATAGCTGGTCTTGAACGTCCAGGACCCGTCGGACTGCTTCGTCTCGGTCCACTTGGAGGGCGTCGAACCGCAGTCGGCCGCCGCCATGGGGATGTTGTTGATGACGCCCAGACACTTGCCGTTGAGCTTGTTCTGCCAGGTGACGGTGCCGTCGGCGAATGCCTCGCCGGCGCCCACCAGGATCACAGCCGGGGCCAGGACCATCGCCGCGAGCCTGCCCATCAAACGCTTCTTCATTCGAACTCCCCGTCTCTTCTGCCGAGCGTGACGACAGCGGCGCCACAAGATCGCGAGGTGGTCATGCCTCGCACGTGGCCGGACAACCGCTGCGACTGTGATCACGCAATGGAGGTCAACCTCAACGCGCCGAAAAGCGCGCAGAGTTGATCACAAACTAGCCGAAAGGATCAACACACTGCAATGCACATATCCCAACGGCAGACACAGGCCGGCGTCGATGGGCTGATCGGTGAGATCACTCGGGGAGACCGACTGACGACGACAGAGGCCCACGGCATCCGAACCGGTCGGAGCCGGTCGGAGCCGTGGGCCTCTTCCATGCCGCTGGCCGGCGGGCAAGCCGGTCAGTAGACCGGCTTGTGCGGTTCGATCTGGTTGACCCAGCCGATGACGCCGCCGCCGACGTGGACCGCGTCGGAGAAGCCCGCGGACTTCAGGACGGCCAGGACTTCCGCACTGCGGACGCCCGTCTTGCAATGCAGGACGATCTTCTTGTCCTGCGGGAGGGTCTCCAGGGCGGTGCCCATGAGGAACTCGTTCTTCGGGATCAGCTTGGCGCCCGGGATGGAGACGATCTCGTACTCGTTCGGCTCGCGGACGTCGATGATCTCGATGCTCTCGCCCTCGTCGATCCACTCCTTGAGCTGCTTCGGAGTGATCGTGGAGTCGGCGGCCGCCGCCTGGGCCTCCTCGGAGACGACGCCGCAGAAGGCCTCGTAGTCGATGAGCTCGGTGACGGTCGGGTTCTCGCCGCAGACCGCGCAGTTCGGGTCCTTGCGGACCTTGACCTGGCGGTACTGCATCTCCAGGGCGTCGTAGATCATCAGGCGGCCGACCAGCGGCTCGCCGATGCCCGCGAGGAGCTTGATGGCCTCGTTGACCTGGATGGAGCCGATGGACGCGCACAGCACGCCCAGGACGCCGCCCTCGGCGCAGGAGGGAACCATGCCGGGGGGCGGGGGCTCCGGGTAGAGGCAGCGGTAGCAGGGGCCGTGCTCGGACCAGAAGACGGAGGCCTGGCCGTCGAAGCGGTAGATCGAACCCCACACGTACGGCTTGTTCAGCAGCACGCACGCGTCGTTGACCAGGTAGCGGGTCGCGAAGTTGTCCGTGCCGTCGACGATCAGGTCGTACTGGCCGAAGATGTCCATCACGTTGTCGGCTTCCAGCCGCTCCTCGTGAAGGATCACGTTCACGTACGGGTTGATGCCCTTGACCGTGTCACGCGCGGACTCGGCCTTGGAGCGGCCGATGTCGGACTGGCTGTGGATGATCTGGCGCTGCAGGTTCGACTCGTCGACCTCGTCGAACTCCACGATGCCCAGGGTGCCCACACCCGCGGCGGCCAGGTACATCAGCGCCGGCGAGCCCAGGCCGCCCGCGCCCACACAGAGCACCTTGGCGTTCTTCAGCCGCTTCTGCCCGTCCATCCCGACATCCGGGATGATCAGGTGGCGGGAGTACCGGCGGACCTCGTCTACGGTGAGCTCAGAAGCTGGCTCGACCAGGGGTGGCAGCGACACGGGGACTCCGTTGGTCGGTCAAACAGTACGGTTGTTCTTCCCGTAACACTGCCACGGCCTTTTTCATTCCGAGACACCTGTTCCGATACGCGAGACGATGTCGTCCCAGTAGCCGGGCATCGTCTCCCAGGGGTCGGTGCGTCCGCCGTGGTCCGTGCGGTCGGTGAAGTAGATCGTCGCCGCTCCCTGCCAGCGGGCGATGCGCAGTGCCTCCTCCAGGTGGCCGCGGGGTAGGCCGTGCACGAAGTGGCAGAAGCGGTCCGGCGGGTAGTCGGCGGTCCACTCGGCGACCTGCGACCAGCGGTAGGCGGCCCAGGAGCCGGAGAAGGTGACCAGCTGGTCGGCGTTCTCGGCATAGCCCGGGTGGGGATGGGTGCCGTGGCCCAGCACGATGTGGGCGGTGTCACTGATCGCCCGGAGGGTGGTGACCGCGCGGCGGACCTCGGGGAGCGCCGCGCGGTCGGTGGGGCAGCGGTCCAGCAGGAAGCCGTCGACGTGGTACCAGTCCAGGTGGCGGTGGGCGTCGGAGAGCAGATCGGCGAAGGCGCGGGCGCCGTGGGTGAGGTCCAGGTGGCCGAGGACCCGTACCCCCGCGCCGCGCAGCCTCGCCGCCGCTTCCAGGCAGTGCGGGTCGGGACGGGTGCCCGGTCCGGCGGCCACGTTGAGGACCACCCAGTCCAGCGGGGTGCCGGGGCGGGCGAGTTCCGCCCACTGAGCGGGGGCGACCAGCGGATGGGCGTAGCCGGGGATGCCCAGGGCGGTGCGCAGGCCGGTGCTCGTGGCGCCTGCTGCGGTGCTGGTCAGATGCGGCATGCCGCCTCCATCCAGATGTCGGCCAGGGACTCTTCGAGGTTGATGCGGGGCCGCCAGCCGAGCCGGTCGCGTGCGGTGCGCACGTCGGCCTGCTGCCAGCTGCCGCAGCCGTCCGGGTACGGGTAGGCGACCGGGGCCGCGTGGTCGGAGTCGGGCCGGGGGTGGCCGATGGCGCCGCGCAGCGGGCCGGGCGGGGCGTCCAGTTCGTGCAGGGCGCCGCCGTATCCGGCCACGCGCGCGAGGACGGCGGCGGCGTCGCGCAGGCGTACGGCGCGGCCGGAGCCGATGTTGATGACGCCCTGTGCGGCGGAGAGCGAGGCGGCGTGCACGGCGCGCGCGACGTCGCGTACGTCGACGAAGTCGCGCTGGACCCCGAGGCCCCCGAGTTTGAGTTCGCCGTCGCCGGACTGCATGGCGCGCCGCATGGCCTCGGCGAGCCGGCCCAGCGGGGAGCCGGCCGGGGTGCCGGGGCCGGCCGGCGAGAAGACCCGCAGTACGACGGCGTCCAGGCCGGAGCCGAGGACCAGTTCGGTCGCGGCGAGCTTGCTGACGCCGTAGGGGCCCCCTGGGCGGGGTACGGCATCCTCGGCGGTGGAGGAGCCGGGCTGGCTCGGCCCGTACTCGGCGCTGCACCCGATCTGCACCAGACGGGCGCCGCAGCCGCTGCGGCGCAGGGCCTCGCAGACGGTGGCGACGGCGACGGTGTTGTGCCGGGTGAGGTCGCGGGCGCCGCCGCGGATGGCGCCGGCGCAGTTGATGACCACACCGGGGTGCACCGCGTCGAGGAAGCGGGTGAGTGCGCCCGGGCTGCCGGTGGCCAGGTCGAAGCGGACGTCGGCGTCGTCGCCGCGGCCGAGCGCGGTGAGCTGGACGGCCGGGTCGGCGAGGAGACGGTCGGCCACGAACCGGCCGATGTATCCGTTGGCTCCGATCAGCAGGACCCTCATCGGACGGCTCCCGGGGTGTGCGCGCCGGCGACAGCGACGGGAACGGTGTGCCTGCTGGGGCCGTGGTGGCGGCATCCGTTGAGACAGGGGCCGATGTGACAGCGTCCGCTGTGACAGAAGCGTGCGGACGGATCCGCCGCCTGCCTGACGGTGCCCGCCGCCTGCCTGACGGGACGTGTGCGGCCCGAGAATCCACTGGGCCCGGAGTGCGCGTCGGCTCCGCTCGCTCTCACGGTGCCGGCGGATCCGGTCGTTCCCCGGACTCCGGCTCCGGCGGTCCCGGGGGCTCCGGACGCTCCGGGTCGGGAGGTGGTCATCTGGTCTTCTCCTTCAAAAGGGGTGGTGCGGTCGCCTCCGGCGGTCCGGGCCGGCGGCGGAAGTTCAGTCGGGGGCTCCCGTGGGCGCGTGTGCCGACGCCCGGGTCAGCGTGCGGGCGGCGTGGAGCAGCAGGGCCAGCGCCGCGGTGCCGCAGGCGAGGGCCGGGACGGCGGCCTCGCCCCACACGTGCACGAGGGCCCGGACGGGGGCCGCCAGGACGGCGCAGCCTGGCAGCCTTGCCACCGTCGGCAGGGCGAGCGCCACCGCTTCCGTGACCGCGGCGGCGCCGAGCAGCACGGCCGGGGCATGCCGGTGGTGGTGCACGGTGAGCAGTCGGGCGAGCAGGAGCAGGGCGCCCAGGGCGAGGGTCTGCGGGTGGGCCCCGGGTTCGTGCAGGACGGTGCCGCAGACCAGGAGCAGTGCGGCCAGCGCGCCGAGGAAGAGCGCGAACGTGCCGTACAGCAACGGCCGGGCGGCGGCTGTGAAGTCCTCCAGGCCCCGGCTGCCGGCGAGCCTGCGGCGGGCGCCCGCGGTGAGCAGGTGGGCGCACCAGGCGGCCGGGGCGCAGGCCAGGGTGAGGGCCAGGGCGGGCGCGTCGGCCGTGGGCCAGGGGCCGTCAGGGGCGCCGGTCGGCAGGGCGTCGGGGCCGCCCGTCACGACGGCGTGCAGCAGGCCGTCGCCGAGGAGGGCGTACCCGAGGAGCCAGAGCGTCCACACGCGCGTGCCGTGCGCCGGGTGCCACACGCGCGTGCCGTGCGCCGTCCGCCACGGGTGTGTGCCGGACGGGCCGGCGAGGGGGCCGCGGCGCAGTGCGGCCCGCGTGGCGAGGGCGAGGGCGAGGATGCCGGCGACGGCGACCAGGAGGCGGGGGCGGCCGTCGGTGAGGCGCAGTCCTGCCACAGTGGCCGTGCCGAGGGCGCCGGGCAGCAGGGTGAGCAGCATCCAGTCCGCGCGGACACGGGGTGCGGGCAGGGGGTCGGTCCCGGGGCCGCGCTCGCCGGTGCGCGGCACGCGCGCGTACAGCTCCTCGGCGAGCGAGAAGACGTCGCGGTGGCGGCAGCGGGCGGCGGTCCGGTCGGTGACGCCGTGCGCCTCCAGCCCGGCGGCGATCTCCAACGGGTCCACGGCCCGCTCGCACAGCTCCCGGTGCCGGTACAGCAATGCCTTCACGGGGTCGGCGGCACCGCGCCGGGGTGCGGCGACGCGCCGGCTGCTCGGCCCGTGACTGCCCGAATGACGGTCGTGGGTGGGCGAGCTGCCCGACTGCCCGTCATCGGCGGGCGGGTCGCTCCCCTCCCCCGACCGCAGGTCCCAGGGTTCGGCTCCGCTGGGCCTTCCGGGCCGGTCCAGCCCCACCGACGTACCCCCCTCGCCCGGCTCACCGGTCGCACCGCTTCCGTGTCCGTTCCGTACGGCCATCACGCTCCCTCCGCAGCGGCCAGCGGTGTCGCGCGTACCGGCGGGGCCGTGGCCCAGCCGGGGACGGTCCGGGGCAGGACACGGGCCGTGGGGCCGGTCCAGCGGCCGGGGACGCGGGACTCGGCGGGGGTGGCGAACGGCCGTGGCTCGCCGGTGTCGTCGAGGACGACCCTGCGGACCGGACAGTGCGAGACGATCTGCAGGTAGATGTCGTGGAACGCCGCGATGTTCTGCTCGACGGTGAACAGTTCGAGCGCGCGGGCGCGCGCGGCGGCGCCCAGGCGCGCACGGCGCTCGGGGTCGCGCAGCAGGGCCACGCACGCCTCGGCGAACGCCCGCGGATTGCGCGGCGGCACGACGAGTCCCGTGCCCCCGATGACCTCGACCACCGCGCCGACGTCGGTGGACACCGTGGCCCGGCCGCAGAACATGGCCTCGATGAGGCCGGCCGGGAAGCCCTCGACCACGCTGGACAGCACGACGACCGCGCCGGCGGCGTAGGCGTCGGGCAGCGTGGGGGCCTCCGGGCCGCCGATCTCCTCGAAGGAGACCGGGTTGTCCCCGACGGCGTGCATGCCCTCCGCCTCGTCCGGGAAGAGCTGCGCGGCGAGCGCCCGGCAGTGGCCGAGGTAGGCCGCGCCCTCGGGGCCGGCGGGCGTGCCGACGACCCTGAGGCGCGCCTCGGGTTCCTCCTTGCGGACCTCGGCGAAGGCGTGCAGCAGCGAGATCAGGTCCTTGGCGGGTTCCACGCGCCCGACCCACACCAGTGTGTCCGGGTCGGCGCGGTCCGGGGCCTCTCCGACGTCCGCGAAGCGAGCGGCGTCCATGCCCGGGTGGACCGTGCGGATCCTGGCGCGGTCGGCGCCGCACCGTTCCTGCCAGCGGCGGGCGTGGGCGTTGCCGGGGGTGAGGATCTCGGCCCGCCGGTACACCTCGGTGGCGAGCCGGCGGTGGAAGGCGCCGAGCAGCGCGCGTACGGCGGGGGCGGCGGTGTCGGGGCCGAGGGCGAGATAGTGCGAGCGGAGCGGGACGCCGTACTCGGTGACGAGCAGTGGTACGTCGCAGAAGTGCCGGGCGAGCAGTCCGGGGAGGGCGGCCGAGCCGCCGGCGGTGGCGTGACAGAGGTCGGCCGCGCCGAGGCCGTCGTCGCCGTACCAGTCGAGGGAGAGGGGGCGCAGGGCGCGTTCGAGGTGTGCGGTGACGGTGAGCAGCTCGGGTACGCGCGCCTCGCGCGCCGTGCGCAGCGCGCCGGGGGCGCGGCAGGCACGTTCGAGGGTGCGCACGGCGGCGTCCGAGCGCAGGGCGCCGACCAGCCCGCCCTTGTCGCGGGCGAGTTCGGCGAGTCCGTACAGCGCGCTGCCGAAACGGTCCGCCAGAGCGGTGGCCCCCTCCTCGGGGGCGGCATCGGCGCCGGTACCGGCGCACACCGCGGCGACCAGTTCGCCGTAGCACTCGGTGAAGCGCCGGCGCGCGCGCCGCCCGTGGGCGACCCCGTCGTCCTCGGCCGTCCACAGCGGCGCCGTGCGCACCCCGTTGATCTGCGGTGGGAGCGCGACCCAGCCGTCGTCCTCCTGGTGCCGGCTGCGGCTGAGCGCGTAGATGTCGAACTCGTGCTGCTCGAGCCCGCGCACGAGCCGGTCGCACCAGAGTCCGGCGTCACCGCCCACAAACGGGTAGCCACCCTCGGTAAGCAGTCCGATACGCACGTGTGCACCCCCGATCTCCCGTCCGGTGAGCCGCCCTGGCCCGGCGGCTCGCAGCGGGACGAACGTAAGGGGCCAAGGCGGTGGCGCGACGGACGGTTGTCCATCGCGCCACCAAAAGGGGTGAACGGGCGTAACTTTCGCGTGCGGGTCGCGTTCGACCGCGCTAGGGTTTCACAGCGCGGTCAGCCGTGCACGAAACGTCACGCCGCGGCCGGTTCACGGCGAGCTGCCCGCCGCCGGGCCGCCAGGTCCGGGTCGAGCGCCGGTACGGCGTCCAGGAGCTGCCGGGTGTAGGGCTCGCGGGGGCTGTCGTAGACCTCGTCCGCCGGCCCGTACTCGACGACCCGGCCCCCGCGCATCACCGCGACGCGATCGCTCACCTGCCGTACGACGGCGAGGTCGTGCGCGATGAAGACCAGGGCGAGGCCGAGTTCCTGCTGGAGTTCGCCGAGCAGTTCGACCACCTGTGCCTGTGTCGTGACATCGAGCGCGGAGACGGGCTCGTCGCAGACGATGACACGCGGTTCGGCGGCGAGTGCGCGGGCGATGCCGATGCGCTGGCGCTGTCCGCCGCTGAACTCGTGCGGGTAGCGGTCGTAGTGCGCCCTGTCGAGCCCCACGCGCTCCAGCAGTTCCCGCACGCGCCCCTGGATGCGCCCCTCATCGCGTTCCCCACGCGCGCGTAGCGGATCGGCGATCGACTCGCCCACGCTGCGACGCGGATTGAGGGAGGAGACGGGGTCCTGGAAGACCATCTGGACGGCCGGGTTCACGCCGGTGTGCGGGCGGTCCTCGTGGCGGATCGTGCCAGCGGTGGGCTCCAGCAGCCCGACGAGCATCCGGCCGAGGGTGGTCTTGCCGCTGCCGCTCTCGCCGACCACGCCGAGGGTCTCGCCGCGCCGGACGGTCACCGAGACGTCGTCCACGGCCGCGAAGGCCCGCTTGCCGCGCCCGAACTCGCGTCGCAGGCCGGTGGCCTCCAGTACGACCTCGTCGGTGGCCGGGGAGCCGGTGCGGCGCGCGTCCACGCGCGGGACCGCGTCGAGCAGTTCACGGGTGTACGCCTCGGCGGGCGCCGCGAGGACCGTGCCGACCGGGCCGTGCTCGACCGCCCTGCCGTGCCGCATGACGAGGATGTCGTCCACACTCTCCGCGGCGACGCCCACGTCATGGGTGACCAGCAGCAGGCCCATGCCGGTCTCCTCGCGCAAGGTGTGCAGCAGGTCGAGGATCTGGGCCTGGACGGTGACGTCGAGGGCGGTGGTCGGCTCGTCGGCGATCAGCAGGTCCGGTTCGCAGGCGAGTGCCATGGCGATGAGCGCGCGCTGGCGCATGCCGCCGCTGAACTCGTGCGGGCGGGACCGGGAGCGCCGGGCCGCGTCCGGAATTCCCACTCGCTCCAGTACCTCCACGGCACGCGCGCGTGCGCTACGACGCGACACGCGCGCGTGGACGCGGTGGACCTCGGCGATCTGGTCGCCGATCGCGTAGTACGGGTCCAGCGAGGACAGCGGGTCCTGGAAGACCATGGCGGCCCTGGCACCGCGCAGCCGCCGCACTTCCTCGTCGGAGGCCTTCCGCACGTCGGTGCCTGCGACGCGCACCGAGCCGGTGACCCGCGCCCCGGTGCCCCGGTGCAGGCCCAGCAGGGCGCCCGCGACCGTGGACTTGCCGGAACCGGACTCGCCGACGAGGGCGAGTGCGGCGCCCTCGGCCAGGCTGAAGGAGAGCCCGTCCACGGCCCGCAGCGAGCCGAACTCGACGGTCAGGTCCGTCACTTCCACCAGGCTCATGCGAGCACCACCCGTCGGTCGGCCACCGCGTACAGGACGTCCGCGACGGCGTTGGCGAGGACCACGAAGAAGCCGATGACGAGGACCATGCCGACGACCACCGGCAGGTCGACGACCTTCACCGCGTGCACCAGCTCCTGGCCGATGCCGGGCAGGCCGAAGAGGGTCTCGGTGAGGACGGCGCCGCCGACGGCCGAGCCGACGTTGTTGGCGTTCAGCGCGATCACGGGTGCGAGGGCGCCGCGCAGCGCGTGCCGTCCGACGACGGACCGCTCGGCGACGCCGTACGCCCGGAAGGTGCGGATGTGGTCCTCGGCGAGGGTCTCCAGCATCGAGGCCCGGGTGAGGCGGGCGAAGGCGGCCGCCTCGATCAGAGCGAGGGAGAACCACGGCAGCAGCAGGTTCCACGCCCATTGTTCGGGATCGTCGGTGAAGTTCACGTACTGGGGGAAGGGCAGCAGCTGCAGTTCGCCACAGACGACGATCATCAGCACCAGGCCGATGACGAAGACGGGCGTGGCCACGCCCGTGAGGGTGACGGCGGTCAGTACACGCTCGGAGACCCGGCCGCGCCGCCACGCGGACAGCACTCCGGTGCCGACGCCGAGGAGAAGCCACAGCACCATGGCGCCGAGCACGAGCGACAGGCTGACCGGCAGCTTGGCCCAGATGATGTCCAGCACCTGCTGATCGGTCTGGTACGACTGCCCCAGGCAGGGTGCGGCGCAGTGCTCGACCGAGGTGCCCGTGGAGTAGTCCTGGCCGGCGAACAGGCCCTCCAGGAAGTGCCAGTACCGCAGGTACAGCGGGTCGCCGAGGTTCAGCTGCCGGGCGACCTGGTGCACCTGTTCCGGCGAGCAGCGCGGGCCGCAGGTGATCTGCGCGACGTCGCCGGGGGTGACGTAGAAGACGACGTAGACGATCACCGAGATGGCGAGCAGGGTGACCACCGTGCCGAGGGCACGGCGCAGCAGGAAGCCGCCGAAGCCGCTCATGCGGATGCCTCCTTCTCGGGTACGCCGGGCGTGGCGGAGTCCGCGCGGCCGGTGCCGACGCGCAGGCGGGAGGCGGCGCGCGGGTCGAGGGCGGTGCGCACGCCGTCGCCGAGGACGGTGAGGGCGAGGACGGTGACGAACAGGGCGCCGGCCGGCAGCAGCAGGTACTGGGGCGCGGCCTGGTACCAGACGTCGGCGGCGGTCAGCATCTGTCCCCAGGACGGAGTGGGCGGTTTGACGCCGACACCGAGGAAGGACAGGGCCGCCTCGACGGAGATGTTCGTGGGCACCAGCAGCGCGGCGTACGTGATGACGGGCGCCGCGAGGCCGGGCAGCAGTTCGCGGCGGGCGACCCGCCAGGCGCTCCAGCCGCTCAGACGGGCGGCGAAGACGTAGTCGAGCCCCTTCAGGGTGAGCGTCTGGGCGCGCACGATCTTCGCGATGCTGCCCCAGCCGATCAGGCCGATGACAAGGGTGACGAGGACGGGCCGCGGAAAGCTCGACGGCACGATCGCCAGCAGCGCCAGCGCCATGATCATCAGCGGCATGGCGACGATGACGTCCGTGGCCCGGCTCAACAGTTGATCAACCCATCGGTTGCCGAGCGCCGAGGCCACACCGACAGCGACCCCGATGGCGACCTGCACCGCCGTCGCCGCCAGCGCCACCCCCAGCGACACGCGCGCCCCGTACACCAGCCGCGCGAACATGTCGCGGCCGGTCTGGGGTTCGACGCCCAGCCAGTGGTCGGCGCTCATGCCGCCGAAGGAGCCGACGGGCACGCCGCCGCGCGCGGAGTCGATCAGGGAGGGGTGGTACGAGGTGGGGTCCTGGCCCTCCAGCGCGGTGAGCAGCGGCGCGGTGAGCGCGATCAGGACCAGCAGCGCGACCACGGCCGCGGCGACCAGGGCGGCGCGCTGCGCCCGCAGCCGCCGCCAGAACCGACGGGCCCCCGGGACCGCCGGGACGGCAGTGTCCGTCCCGGCGGTCCCGACGGCGACAAGTGCCTCGCTCACGGCGCTACTTCACCGCGACCTGGGAGATGTCGAGGACGCCGGTCCAGTCGCTGATGACGACGTTCTTGACGTCCGAGCCGTACAGGCGCTTGTAGACCGGGTGGAACAGCGGCACGACGAGGGCCTTGTCGCCGATCTTCTTGTCCAGTGCACCCCACCGCTTGGCGGCGGCGTCGAGGTCGGTCAACTTGTTGATCGCGTCAATCTCGTCATTGACCGACGTGTCGTCGAGCAGGCCCGTGTTGAAGTTCGCGCCGTCCTTGACGATCTGCCGGCCGTCGAAGATCGGGGCGAGGAAGGGACCGCCGGAAGGCCAGTCGGCACCCCAGTGCGCGAGGAAGAAACCGGGCTCGGTCTTCACGCTGTGGATCTTGTCCCGGTAGTCGTTGTCCTCCAGGCCCTGCAGCTTGACCGTGATGCCGGCCTTCTTGAGCGCGTCCTGGACGGCGGTCGCGATCTCCGGACTGGTCTCGAAGTCCTTGGCGTTGGAGTGGGTCAGCGTCACCGTGAGCCCGCTCTTGTGACCGGCCTGGGCGAGCAGTTCCTTGGCCTTGGCCGGGTTGCCGGAGGCACCGGCCGGGAACGGGTCGTACGGCGTGTAACCGAAGGACTTCTGGTTCGGCAGGAAGGTGGTGGCGGGCTCGGCGAGCGCGCTGCCGCCGGCCGCGTTGACCACCGAGGACCGGTCGACGGCGTAGGCGATCGCCTGCCGCACCTTGGGGTTGTCGAACGGCTTCACGGTCGGGTTGAACGCGATGTAGTCGGTGTAGCCGAAGTGGCCGGTGCCCACGCGCGCGGCCAGTTCCTTGTCACCGCCGACCTTGGCGAGCTCGGCCGGACCGAGGTTGGTGTCCGTGGTGACCGCGGCCGCGTCCGCACCCCGGGACGCGGACAGCCGCTGGTTGATCACGGAGGAGTCCAGCCCGGAGCGGACGTCGATGGTGTCCGGGTAGGCCTTGCGCTCGTCGTCGGTGACCGCCGACCAGTTCGTGTTGCGCGTAAGGAGCACGTGCTCGCCGTCGTTCTCGTTCTTGACGACCTTGTACGGGCCGGACGAGACCGGGTGCTCCTCGTACTTGGTGCCGTTGTCCTTGCTCTTGGGCACGGGGGCGAACTGCGTCTGCGTGGCGAGGAACGGGAACTCGCCCTCGGGCTTGTTCAGATGGAAGACGATGGTCCGCGCATCCGGTGTCTCGATCGCCGAGAGGCCCTTCTTGTCCTTGTAGGGCCCCTGGTAGTGGGCCGCGCCGACCAGCCAGTCCCTCAAGTAGGGCGCGCCACCGGAGAGTTCGGGGGCGAAGGAGCGTTCGATGCCGTACTTGATGTCGGCGGAGGTGATCGGCGTGCCGTCCTCGAACTTGAGGCCCTTCTTCAGGGTGTACGTCCACACGGTCGCGTTCTTGCTGGGGCGTCCGGTGTCGGTGGCGAGGTCGGGGACGACCTTGGCGCCGGCCGCTCCGTTCTCGCGGTTGCGCGTGGTGAGGGTGCGGAAGACCAGCGAAGGGACGTTTCCGCCGCCGGAGGTGTAGAGGCGGGCGGGGTCGAAGTCGGTCTGCGGCTCGGAGTTCAGCACCGTCAGCGTGCCGCCCTTGCGGGGCGCCGAGTCGCCGCCGGAGCCCTTGGCATCGTTGTCCTTCGGGCCGCAGGCGGCGGCGCCCGCTGCCACGACCAGGCTGACGGATGCCGCTGCCACGCGGCGCGCTACGACGGACGGTTGACGCATCGGAATGACGACCTCTCGGATACTGAGACTCATGGACGAGGAGTGAGACGATTACGGGCAGACGTCAGCCTCGGCGTCGGGTCGTCGAAAAATCCGTGACTCGGTCACGGATGCGGTCCGTGACCGAGTCACGATGCAGAAAGAGGAGAAGGGTCGCGACGCGAACGCCAGGGAGGCGGCGTCAGCGACAGTGGATGTCGGCCACGCAGAGTGCGGTCACACCGATGAGCGCCAGCTCGATGGCGGCGCTCTCAGAGACGGCATGACTAGACCACATGCGCAGAAATATGAACGAACTTACGGCTCATGTCAATGTGACATGAGCGGGGCCCGTCAACTCGTGGGATACGGCCAGGGGTTGGGCAGACAGTGGATGCCGTCATGGTTCAGGAATTTGGTCTGCTGCTGCATGACGGGGGCGAGTTCGCCGTCCTTCTGGCACGTCACATGGCCGTGGCCGAGCCGGTGACCGACCTCGTGGTTGATCAACATCTGCCGGTAGGCATGGATTTTGTCCCCGTACGTCTTGCTTCCCTGGGCCCATCTGTACGCATTGATCATCACGCGTTCGGTGGCGGCCGAGTCACAGGAGACGTTGTCCTCCGTGGTGTCCAGCCCGGACTTGGCGCACCACTTGGCGGTCGTACCGGGACTGGCGAGCGTGATCACGAAGTCGGGCTTGCCGGAGGAGATCCGCTCGAAGGTACGGGCACCGCCGTGGGCCCAACTGCGGTCGTCGTTCAGGGTCTTCTGCACGGCCTCGGCGAACAGCTCGCCGTCCAGCCCCAGACCCTGCTCGACGTCCACGCGGTAGGTGTACTTCTGCCCCTTGCCGGGCGCCTTGGCGAAACCGGGCACCGCGTCGAACTTCCCCGGCCCCTTCAACGTGGCGCTGAGCGGGTAGGTCCGGCCCATCTTCTGCTCGTACGACAGCGTGGTCGTGCCCGGCGAGGCCGACGGGGTCTGTCCGCCGGGGCCTGCCTCACGGGCCTGGTCGGTGGCGGAGTGCGACGGTACGGAGCCGCCGTCGCGCGACTCGGTCACCTGTCCGGCGACGACCACCGCGAGCACCGTGGTGACGGCGGCCGCGGCAATGCCGGTGAAGGTCCGGGCGCGCGGCGTTCCCTGGGGGGCGGTACCGCCGTCCAGCGGCTGCGGTGTGGTCGCCCGCGCGGTTCCCCGCGCCCCCGGCGGGGCGCTGTCGCCGTGGCCGTCCGCCTCCGGCGCGTCGGTTGGGTGCTGCTCGGCGGGGCGGGGCTTCCCCACGCGGGGCGCGAAGACATCGACGTCGTCCTCGGCGCCGAGAGCGCCGGCGCGCCCGTCGGCGAAGGCGTCGAGGTACTCCTGCCGGGGCCCCGTGCCAGGCCCCTGCCCCGCCGGCCGCTGCTGCTGCGGCAGCGCGCCCCCCGGACCGGACGCCCCCGCGAACTGCCCCCAGCCGCCCCCGGCTTCCCGCTGCTCGGGGTGCCCACCACGCGCGGGGGCACCCTCATGAAGGCGGGGCGCACCGTGTGCGGAGGTGCCGTCGGGGCGCCTGGGCATGCCGTGAGCGGGGGTGCCATCACCGAAACGCGGCACTCCGTGAGCCGGGGTGCCATCAGCAAGCCTCGGCACACCCTGCGCGGGCGTGCCGTCCGGAAGCCTCGGGACACCATGCCCCGGCGTGCCGTCGGGAAGACGCGGCACACCGTGGGCAGGCGTGCCCTCGCCGAAGCCGGACACACCACGCGGGGGCAAGCCGTCGCCGAGACGCGGTACTCCGTGAGCCGGAGCGCCGTCCGGGAACGTCGCCGGCCCCTGGGGGGCGCGCGGCGGATGGCCGGCGGCGGCACCCGCCCCGCCCATCGGCGCCTGACGCCGGCCCTGCGGCACGGGGCGCTGCCCCTGCGACCCCTGGCGTTGCCCCGGCAACCGTGGTTGTCCGCCGCTCTGGACCGGAATGTCCCCGCCGTCACCCGGGCGGGTGCCCTGCTGTTCGCTGCGCCTGGCGGTTGTGTCCGCGGCGTCGCCCTTGGGGGCCGGGCCGCGGCGGCTGTGGCGTCCCACGCCGGCCTCAGCTCCCCGCGCCCGAATCGGTGCCGCCGTCCCCGGTCGCCGCGAGGAGTTCCCGGAACGCCGTGGCCACCACCTCCGGGTACTCCATCATCGCCACGTGCCCGGCGTCCGGCAGGGACAGCAGGCGGGAGTCGCGGAAGGCTCGGGCGGCCCGGTGGGCCATGCGGAAGCCGATCAGCTGGTCGCGGCCGCCGTAGATGAGCAGGGTCGGCGCGAGCACGCGCTCGGCCTGACGCCACAGGCCGTGCTGTCCGCCGAGCGTGTAGGCGTTGACGATCCCGCGCGCGGAGCGGGCCATCGCATCCCAGAAGTACGGCAGCTGCAGCCGCCGCTCCAGCTCCTCCACGGCGTGCCGGAACGCCTCGGGCGACACGCGCGCGGGGTCGCCGTAACAGAGCGCCAGGACCCCGCGCACCCGCTGTTCAGCGGTCCACCCCTTGGTCAACCGGGTGAACAGGGCGGCGACACCGGGCACCCCGAGCAGTGCGGTCGGCGCCGCGGTGCGCTGGATGCGCAGTTCCGGCAGGGCGGGCGACACCAGGGTGAGCGTGCGGACCAGGTCGGGTCGTACGGCGGCCACGCGCGTGGCGACCGCGCCGCCGAGCGAGTTGCCGAACAGGTGGACCGGGCCGCGCCCGGCCGCGTCGAGATAACGGATCACCGCGCGCGCGTGCCCGGTGACGGAGTAGTTCCCGTCGTCCGGAGGCGGGGAGTCGCCGAAGCCCGGCAGGTCGACCGCCTCGCTGTCCACGACGCCGTCCAGCTCGGCCATCAGCGCCGACCAGTTCTGCGAGGAGCCGCCGAGCCCGTGCACGTACAGGGCGGGCGGCAGGCCCTCGCGCGCCGGCGGGCGGGACCGGATCGACAGGGTGACCCCGGGCAGTCCCACGGACCGCAGCCGTTCGCCCTCCGCGACCCGGACGGGTGCCACCTTCGGAAGCACACTGGCGGCCGACACGGACGGCGACTCGGTCGAAGACATGCGGCAATGTTACGAGGTGATCACGCCGAGGTTCGTGTGGTGGCCGTCACAGAATGAACCGTGGGTGACGGGTGAACCGGAATGAGCGCGGACAGCGCGCGGGCCGTCCGCGAGCGGTGAACAGGGGCAAGAACGGACGAGACGGCATGGCGTCCGGATCTGCTGTCTCCTAGGCTCATACAGAGGGCACCCGCATGTGGCCCCTGCTTCTTCCAGGGACGTTCGTAGGAAGGGAGCCCACCATGGCCTATGACCCGACCGAGCCCGACGCGATCGACGAACTGGAGGTCGACACGGCCCCGGAGATCGATGTGGAGGCCCCCGAGGTGGACGCCGCCGAGCAGCACGCGGACATCAGGCCGGACCGGGACGACCCCCTGACGGGAGTGGATCCGGAGCGCGCGAACGAGGCCGATCTGGTCGAACAAACGCGCGTGGTCTCACTCGACGAGGACGACTACCGCTGACGTCGGCGCACTCCCGCGACCGCACCAGGGGCACACTGCCGCTTTCGCCGCCGTCCGGTACGTGAAATTCTGCGCACGCACCGCGCACGCCACGGTTACCGAAAAGTACGATGGCGACGCGGCTGACACCGCGATATGGACGACTTTGGGAGGCGGCGTGACAGCCATCGAGCAAACTGAGGCGGTACGCCCACGTGGCACCCGTCTGCCGCGCCGAGCCCGACGGAACCAGCTGCTGGGCGCCGCTCAGGAGGTTTTCGTCGCGCAGGGCTATCACGCGGCCGCGATGGACGACATCGCCGAGCGGGCCGGCGTCAGCAAGCCGGTGCTCTACCAGCACTTCCCCGGCAAGCTCGACCTCTACCTCGCCCTGTTGGACCAGCACTGCGAGTCGCTGATCCAGTCCGTGCGCAGCGCGCTGGCGTCGACGACCGACAACAAGCAGCGGGTCCGGGCCACCATGGACGCCTATTTCGCGTACGTCGAGGACGACGGCGGCGCCTTCCGGCTGGTCTTCGAGTCGGACCTGACGAACGAGCCGGCGGTGCGCGAGCGCGTCGACAAGGTCACCAACGACTGTGCCGAGGCGATCTGCGACGTCATCGCCGAGGACACCGGCCTCTCACGCGCGGAGTCGATGCTGCTCGCCTCCGGCCTCGGCGGTCTCGCCCAGGTGGTGGCCCGCTCCTGGCTGCACAGCGACCGCAGCGTGCCGCGCGAACAGGCGGTGCAGCTGCTGACGTCGCTGGCCTGGCGGGGCATCGCCGGCTTCCCGCTGCACGGCAGCGAACACCACTGACGGCCGTTTGTTCCCGTCCGCTGTTCGCTGACGGCGTTCCGGCCCGCAGCGTGTACGTCCCCTCACCGGACTAATGTGTCCTGGGTACGGCGCGGAAGATCGCGCACATCACTGACCGTCGGAGGGACAAAGCCGTGGAGGTCAAGATCGGCGTGCAGCACGCGCCCCGCGAGATCGTTCTGGAGAGCGGTCAGAGCGTCGAGGAGGTCGAGCGCCTGGTGTCGGAGGCGCTGTCCGGCAAGACGCAGCTGCTGAGCCTCCAGGACGAGAAGGGCCGCAAGGTCCTGGTGCCGACCGACCGTCTGGCGTACGTGGAGATCGGCGAGCCGACCGTGCGCAAGGTGGGGTTCGGCGCGCTGTAGGCCGACCTCGTGAGAAGGGCCCGGCGGCCTGTTGCCGCCGGGCCCTCGCGCATGCACGACGCACACAGGTGGCGCACAACTTCTCCACAGCGGAGGATTGTGCTCCGCAGGTCACGGGTATGACGGGCTACGACCGTTCAAGGCAGACCGGCCGTGGGAGGGACCCCGACATGATCCTGGAAGCACTCGGCTCCGCAGTGCTCGGTCTGACCCTCGCCCTGATCGCGGCGTACCGCCTGTCGCACCGGCTGCCGGCCCGCCCGCTGGTCCTCTCGACGGGCATCGCGGGGGCCCTGTTCGGCGACTTCGTCACCCACACCGCCCTCGGCTCAGCCCCCACCTGGTCCAGCCTCCTGGGCGCCGCGATCATCTCCGCGGCGTCGCTGTCCCTCCTGCTCCGCCCGGCGGGGAGGCTGCGCCGATCAGCGACGGCGTAGCCGGAAGCGCCCCGAAGGGGCGCGAGAAACCACACCGCACCTGCAGTCGCGCACATCGCCGCACCCGCCCCCACGGAGCGCACCGGCGCTCAGGCCGCGAGGCCCAGTGCAGCCATCCGCTTCGTGTGCGCCTCGGTGATCCGCGAGAACATCTTCCCGACCTCCGCGAGATCGAACCCGTCGGCCACCCCGCCCACGAGCATCGTCGACAGCGCGTCCCGGTCGGCGACCACCCGCTGGGACTGCGACAGCGCCTCGCCCATCAGCCGCCGCGCCCACAGCGCCAGCCGGCCGCCCACGCGCGGGTCGGCGTCGATGGCGGCCCGCACCTTCTCCACCGCGAACCCGGCGTGCCCGGTGTCGTCGAGAACGGCGAGAACGAGTTCCCGCGTGTCGGAGTCGAGACGCGCCGCGACCTCCCGGTAGAAGTCACTCGCGATCGAGTCGCCGACGTACGCCTTGACCAGGCCCTCCAGCCAGTCCGAGGGCGCGGTCTGCCGGTGGAAGCCGTCCAGGGCCGCGACGAACGGGTCCATCGCGGCGGTCGGCTCCTCGCCGATCTCGGTGAGCCGGTCCCGCAGCCGCTCGAAGTGGTGGAACTCGGCCGAGGCCATCTTCGCCAGCTCCGCCTTGTCCGCAAGGGTCGGAGCCAGCTTCGCGTCCTCCGCGAGCCGCTCGAACGCCGCCAGCTCCCCGTACGCGAGCGCGCCGAGCAGATCCACGACGGCGGCGCGGTACTGCGGGTCGGCGGAGGCCTGCGCCCAGTCCTGGGCGGCGACACCGGTGGGTTCGGCGGAGGCGGCGGACCCGTTCTCAGGCTTGTCAGAGCTAGTCATGAGCCGCACAATAGCCCGCTCGGCCCTCCTCGGAGTCCCTGGTCAACCACTGTGACGACCATGACGTGACCAAATCGGCCATCGCATGTGCGCGAATCCGGGGTATGGTGGTAATGCGCCTGCCAGAGTGCGTTGACGGTGTTCGACGTCTCCCGACAGGGCGCACGCATGAGGATGCCCGGTCGGTGGCCCGATCGGCTCCGACCCGACAGCCCTCCCTGGCCGTACGTGAGAGTACGTACGACGACCGGAGGGACACCCTCAGCGGTACGAGCGCTAGAGCGTCGGCAGAGGTCCCGTGTCATACGGCTTGCCTTGAATGGTTCGCCCGTACGGCAGCCGACGTCCCCGGCACGGTCGCACACGACCCCCGCGCTCGCCTCGCACCGCGCACACAGAAGAGGCATGACCCTGACTACGACGTTCCGCGAACTTGGGATCCTCCCCGAGACCGCCGAGGCCCTGGAAGCCGTCGGCATCATCACCCCCTTCCCCATCCAGGAGATGACGCTCCCCGTCGCCCTTTCCGGCACGGACGTCATCGGCCAGGCCAAGACCGGCACCGGCAAGACGCTGGGCTTCGGTCTTCCGCTCCTCGAGCGCGTCACCGTCCCCGCCGACGTCGAGGCCGGACGCGCCGCCCCCGAGGCCCTCACCGACGCCCCGCAGGCCCTTGTCGTCGTCCCCACGCGCGAGCTGTGCACCCAGGTCACGAACGACCTGCTGACCGCGGGCAAGGTCCGTAACGTGCGCGTGGCCGCGATCTACGGCGGCCGGGCCTACGAGCCCCAGGTCGAGGCCCTGAAGAAGGGCGTCGACGTGGTCGTCGGCACCCCGGGCCGGCTCCTCGACCTCGCGGGCCAGAAGAAGCTCAACCTGAAGCACGTCAAGTGCCTGGTCCTCGACGAGGCCGACGAGATGCTCGACCTGGGCTTCCTGCCCGACGTCGAGAAGATCATCGACATGCTGCCGGTCAAGCGCCAGACGATGCTGTTCTCGGCGACCATGCCGGGTGCGGTCATCGGGCTGGCGCGGCGCTACATGTCGCGGCCCACGCACATCCGCGCCACCGCGCCGGACGACGAGGGCGCGACGGTCGCGAACATCAAGCAGTTCGTCTACCGCGCGCACAACATGGACAAGCCGGAGATGGTCGCCCGCATCCTGCAGGCCGAGGGCCGCGGCCTTGCGATGATCTTCTGTCGGACCAAGCGCACGGCCGCCGACATCGCCGAGCAGCTGCAGCGCCGCGGTTTCGCCTCCGGCGCGGTCCACGGCGACCTCGGGCAGGGCGCCCGCGAGCAGGCGCTGCGCGCCTTCCGCAACGGCAAGGTCGACGTCCTCGTCTGCACCGACGTCGCCGCGCGCGGCATCGACGTCGAAGGCGTGACCCACGTCATCAACTACCAGTCCCCCGAGGACGAGAAGACGTACCTGCACCGGGTCGGCCGTACGGGCCGCGCGGGCGCCAAGGGTACGGCGATCACGTTCGTCGACTGGGACGACATCCCGCGCTGGCAGCTGATCAACAAGGCGCTGGAGCTGGACTTCAACGACCCGGTGGAGACGTACTCCTCGTCCCCGCACCTGTTCTCCGACCTCGGCATCCCCGAGGGCACCAAGGGCACCCTGCCGCGCTCGGAGCGGACCCGTGCCGGGCTCGACGCGGAGGAGCTGGAGGACCTGGGCGAGACCGGCGGGCGTGGCGCACGCGGTCGCGGTCGTGGTGGCCGGCCCGAGCGCGGTGGCCGTCCCGAGGCCGGCACCGCCGAGCGCGAGCGTACGAGCCGCACCCCGCGCCGTCGCCGCCGTACCCGCGGTGGAGCACCCGTCGACGCCGCTACGGCCCCTGCGGCGCCGACCGCCGAGGCCGGCACCGCGGACACCGCCGGCGTGGAGGAGTCCCAGGCTCCCCGCACCCTGCGCCGCCGTCGCCGTACGCGCGCCGGTGCCCCGGCGCAGCCGGCAGCGGCCGAGGCCGCCGTCGAGTCGCTCGACACGGCGGAGGGCGCGCCCGCGCCGACCACGCCCGAGCAGGAGGCCACGGCGAAGCCGCGCCGCCGCCGCACCCGCAGGAACACGGACACCCAGGCCCCGCAGCCGACGGAGTCCGCGGTCGCGGAGGTAGCGGCGTCGACGGAGACCTCGGTCACGGAGGTACCGGCGCGGCCCGAGCCCGTGGTTCCGGCCCCCGCGGTCGAGGACAGCCCCGCGCCGGAGCCGACGGCCGAGACCACCGAGGCCAAGCCCCGCCGTCGCACCCGCAAGGCGGCTGCTGCCGCCGAGACGGCCGCGGACACCGCCGAGACCGTCGAGGCCAAGCCCCGCCGGACCCGGAAGACCGCCGCAGCCGCGGCCGAGGCCGCGGTGGACACCGCCGAGGCCGTCGAGGCCAAGCCGCGCCGCACGCGGAAGACGGCGGCTGCCGCCGAGGCCGCAGCGGACACGGCAGAGGCCACGGAGGCCAAGCCCCGCCGCACGCGCAAGACCGCCGCAGCCGCACCGGACGCCCCCGAGGTCGAGGCCAAGCCGCGCCGCACCCGCAAGACGGCTGCTGCCGCCGAGACGGCCGCGGACACCGCCGAGACCGCCGAGACCGTCGAGGCCAAGCCCCGCCGGACCCGGAAGACCGCCGCAGCCGCCGAAGCCGCCGTGGAGACGGCAGAGGCCACGGAGGCCAAGCCCCGCCGCCGCACCCGCAAGGCAGCGGAGCCGGTCGCCGAGGCCGCGTCCGTCGTGGCCCAGGTCCCGACGGAGGAGCCCGCCCCGGCGACCAAGCCGCGCCGCACGCGCAAGACGGCAGCCGCGGCCGAGGCCGCGGTGGACACCGCCGAGGCCGTCGAGGCCAAGCCGCGCCGCACGCGGAAGACGGCGGCTGCCGCCGAGGCCGCAGCGGACACGGCGGAAGCCACGGAGGCCAAGCCCCGCCGCACGCGCAAGACCGCCGCAGCCGCACCGGACGCCCCCGAGGCCGAGGCCAAGCCGCGACGGACCCGCAAGGCTGCCGCTGCCGCGCCGGAGACGGCCGAGGCCCCCGAGGCCGAGGTCAAGCCCCGTCGTGCCCGGAAGACCGCCGCCGCCGCTGTCGACACCGCCGAAGGCACGGAGGCCGAGCCGCGCCGCACGCGGAAGACCGCCGCAGCCGCACCGGACGCCCCGGAAGCCGAGGTCAAGCCGCGACGGACCCGCAAGGCTGCCACTGCGGAGATCCCCGCCCAGGCGACCGAGGAGCCCGAGGCCAAGCCGCGCCGACGTACCCGCAAGGCCACGGCGGCCGTCGAGGCCGTCGAAGGCTGATCCGGCACATCGTCACCGACGGCCCGGTCCACTCAGGTGGACCGGGCCGTCCCGTTTTCCCACGGCTCCCCGCGCCCAGCAGTCCCCCGTACTCACCGACTGCCCCGCCCCCAGCGTCCCCTGCCCCTCCCCGATAGCCTCTCCCCATGAGCAAGCCCGCCACCTTTGTCCCGCCGCCCGGTGCTCGGGCGTACTCCCTGCGGACCGCGCGGGGGGAGTTCGCCGTTGTCGACGCTCCGGTGGCCGACGGGGTCGAGCCCCGCGGGGTCGCGCTGTTGCTGCCGGGGTTCACCGGGAGCAAGGAGGACTTCAATCCGCTGCACGTGCCGCTCGCGGCGCGCGGATACCGCACGGTGGCCGTGGACGGGCGCGGGCAGCACGAGTCGGACGGGCCCGAGAGCGATCAGTCCGCCTACGCGCAGGAGGAGTTGGCGCGGGACGTGCTGGCCCAGGCCGGGGCACTCGGGCAGCCGGTGCATCTGCTGGGCCACTCCCTCGGCGGGCAGATCTCCCGCGCCGCCGTCCTGCTCGACCACGCCCCCTTCCGGTCGCTCACCCTCATGGCGTCCGGCCCCGCCCAGATCTCGGAGTCCCAGCAACAGCGCGTGAAGCTGCTGCGGGACGCGCTCACCGTGATGACGATGGCGCAGGTGTGGGAGGCGATCCAGGCGATGGAGACGCCCGAGGAGACCGAGACGCCCGCGCTCGACGACGGCCTGGACGACCGGAACGACCTGCGGCGCCGCTGGCTGGGCACCAAGCCCGCCCAACTCCTCGCCACCGGGCGCCAGTTGTGCACGGAGCCGGACCGGGTCGCGGAACTGGCCGCCGTACCGCTGCCGGTCCACGTCCTGTCCGGCTCACGGGACGACACCTGGCCCCTGCCGCTGCTGGATGACATGGCGGTACGGCTGGACGCGCGGCGGACGGTGATCGAGGGTGCCGAGCACTCCCCCAACACCGATCAGCCCCTGGCCACGGCACGTGCCCTCGCCGACTTCTGGGACACCGCGGGCGGACGGGGCTAGAACTGCGCCTGCAGATGGCCCCAGAAGCCGTCCCTGAGGGCGCGGCGCAGGTCCGCCTGGCCGCGCAGGGAGTACTGCAGCAGGCTCTCGGCCTCCACCAGCAGGTCCTGGTCGACGGAGCCGGGAAGATAGGGATGACCGGGGAGCAGCTCGACCAGGGCCTCGCGGCCCCGGGAGGCTAGCCACTTGGCCGCGATCTGCGCGCCGACGAACCGGACGTCCTCGCGGCTGGGGCGGACGCCGGTGGTGGCCTCGTAGGCGGCGGTGCGGCGGGAGACGTACGGCTTGAAGAACTCCAGGTCGAGGGTGCGCTGGCTGTCGACCTCCCAGAGCAGCGGCTCGGCCTGGTTGCGGCCCTCGGGCGCCTCGATGCCCCACAGGTGGACACGGGCGCCGTACCCTTGCGCGGCCTCGACCGCCGAGACCAGGTCCTCGTCGCCGCCGAGGAGCGCCGCGTCGCTGATGGCGCGGTGCCGGGCGAGGGACTCCAGATCCGTGCGGATCAGTGAGTCGACGCCCTTCTGCTGGTTGTTGGCGTTGAGGTTGCCCAGGCGGACCTTGACGTCGGGCAGTTCGGCGATGGCCTGCTGCTCGGCGGTGTGGATGCGGCGGCGGGCACCGTCGTACCAGTAGACGCGCAGCAGGCGGCTGTCCGCGAAGACCGAGCGGGCCCGGTCGATGAGGGCCTCGATCAGGCCCTCGGCGTCCAGGTCGAAGGCCCGGCGGTCCTCGGTCCCCGCGACCAGCCGGCCCGCCGCCGCGTACAGATAGCCCGCGTCGACGAAGATCGCGTGGGTGGAGGGCGTCTTCGCCACCTCGGCGAGCATGCGTGTCAGCAGCTCGTTCGTGCGGTCGATGCGGGCGCCCAGGGCCGCCAGGTCGTCGTTCATCGCCTCCATTGTCCCGGCCGTCACGCTGCGAACACAACCGGTCCCGATCGGTCCCACGAGTGCCCGCGACCTCGACTTACCGGTCAGTAATTAGCCGTTCGAAAAATTTCTTTAGCGTAGGGAATGTTTGTAACAAGGAACGTGTTGACTCCGTACGACACCGGATACACAACCGGTGCACCAAGTAGTTCTCCGCAGGAGGATGACCAGACGAAGGGAGAAGCCCATGCGCTTCGAAATCATGCGACTCGACGAGGTCGACGGCACCACCGTGGACAGCACCGTCGTGGACGCCGCCTCCGTCAACCGGATCGTTCAGCAGGCCGCCGCCATCGGACAGCGCCTGTGGATCCGCCCGGCCGAGACCAAGGCCTCGTAACGCCCACGCGTTCCGCGCCACTCAAGCTTTCCGGGGGAGCCGAGCCGACGAGGGTCAGCTCCCCCGGATCACCTGAGTGATCCCGTTGATGATCTGCTGCACGGCGATCGCGGAGAGCATCATGCCCGCCAGCCGTGTCACCAGCACGACACCGCCGTCCTTGATGACGCGGATGATCAGCAGCGAGTAACGCATCACCAGCCACAGCACGACATGGATCGCGAGGATCGCGGACCACACCGAGATCTGCGTGGCCACACTGCCGGCCTTCTGCACGGCCAGGATCACGGACACGATCGCACCGGGTCCCGCCAGCAGCGGCATGCCCAGCGGTACGAGCGCCACGTTCACGTCCTTGGTCTGCTTCGGCTCGTCGGTCTTGCCGGTGAGCAGGTCCAGCGCGATCAGCAGGAGCAGCAGGCCGCCCGCGATCATCAGCGCGGGGACGGAGACGTGCAGGTAGTCGAGGATCTGATGGCCCAGGACGCCGAACGTGGCGATGACCCCGCCCGCCACGCACACGGCCTGGAAGGCCATGCGCTTCTGCACCTTGGCCGGACGGCCGGCGGTGAGGGCGAGGAAGATCGGGGTGATCCCCGGGGGATCCATGATGACGAAAAGGGTCAGGAACAGGGAGCCGAAGACGGCGATGTCGAACATGGGGGAAGTACTGGCCTTGCTGGAAAGGGTGAACTGAGGGCGCGTGAGGGCCGCTGACGGCCTCAGGCCCCGCCGGTGCCCGGCACCGGGAACGCCCCGGTCGCCCGTCGCGTGATCTCCCCGTACACCTCGGGGTCGGTCGTGTAGGCGCCCAGCGACACGGTCTTGCGGCTGCCGTGATAGTCCGAGGAGCCCGTGACCAGCAGATCCAGCTCCTTCGCCAGCCCCCGCAGCCGGTCGCGCGCCTCGGCGTCGTGATCCATGTGGTCGACCTCGATGCCGTCCAGACCGGCCGCGGCCATCTCGGCGATCGCCGCCTCCGGGACCGTGCGACCCCGCTTGGCGGCGGCCGGGTGTGCGAACACACAGACCCCGCCCGCGCCCTTGACCAGCCGGATCGCCTCGAAGGGGTCGGTCTCGTGCTTCTCCACGAAGGCCCGGCCGCCGTCGGCCAGCCACTCCTCGGTGAACGCGTCGCTCACCGTCGGCACGACACCCAGCTCGACCAGCGCCGTCGCAATGTGCGGGCGCCCCACGGAGCCGCCGGCGGCGATCCGCTCGACCTGCTCCCAGGTGACCGGCACGCCCAGCGCGTCCAGCTTGGCGATCATGCCCTTGGCCCGCGGTACCCGGTCGTCCCGCACCAGCTCACGCTCGGCGAGCAGAGCGGGCTCCTCGGGATCGAAGAGATAGGCCAGCAGGTGCATGGAGATGCCGTCGATACGACAGGACAGCTCGGCGCCGGTGACCAGCGTGAGCCCCTCGGGCAGCGCGGCGACCGCCTCGGCGTACCCACGGGTGGTGTCGTGATCCGTCAGCGCGACGACGTCCAAGCCGGCGGCGGCGGCATTCCGCACCAGCTCGGCCGGCGTGTCCGTACCGTCGGAGGCCGTGGAGTGACAGTGCAGATCGATGCGCACGCAAACTCCAGGCGGTGACGGTTACGGAAGGGGACACCTAAGGATAGCCGGGTTTTCCACGCCCCCTGTCACACCCGCAACCACTCAGCGCCCCCTACTGCACCCCCCTGGGGGCGCGGGGAACTGCGCGACAAGCCACAACGCACCCGCACCCGCCGACGAGAAAGCTCCCGGCACCCCGGTGGGCGCTACGGCCGAAGCAAGCGCGGCGACAACGCTCCGCAGGGCACCAGATCCAGCTCCGCCCCCGCGTCCCGCAGATCCGTCAGCACCAGCTCGTCGTACATGAGCAGCGCGGACTGCTCGGGCCACATCACCGCCCACAGCCACATCCCGAGGGCCTCGCCGGCGAAGACCGCGCGGTCGTCCGGGGTGCGGTAGACGTGCCAGAGCGGGGTCGGGCGGCCGGCGGCCAGGACCTTGGCCTGGGGCGGCTTCTCGATGTTCATGTACGACCCCGGGTCCGGGCCGTCGATGCCCGCGTACCGCGCGCCGAGACCGACACCGAGTTCCTCGGCGACCAGGATCAGCTCCCCGGGGCCGCCGAGCGGGCCGGGTCCGGAGCAGGCCACGGCGGTCGCGCGGCCGCCGCTGCGGTCGTCGCCGGCGTAGGCCACGCCCGTGAAGAGCCAGCCGACCGGCAGCGGCCAGGGCATCCACAGCGGGACGTGCGTGCGGTGCACGACGGCACCGAGGGCTTCGACGCTGGGCGGGATCACGGGCTGCAGCGGATACACCGTGCCGTGCACATCACACTGCCACGCATCGGCGAAGAGACCGGGAGCCCTGACCCGGCCACCACACCGCGGGCAACTGGGTTCGCCCCTCATAGGGCTCCACGGTCCTACCCCTGCCCGCCCACGTCAAGGACGATCACCCGTCCGGAGGGAACACGGTGGCGGCGGCCACGGCGGTGGTCGTCGTACGGCACCGGGCGCCCGCCCGGAAGGCGCAGGGACCGGCGCCGAGGCACGCCGTCGAGGACGGGGCCGGCGTCCTTGCCAACTGACCGCACCCCGGCGTCACTTGGTGAGGTTGCTCACGCCGACGCCTACTCCAGCGGGACGGACCTGCGGGCGGGGTCGCGCAGGTCCGTCCCGTTCGCGAGCCACCGCTCCTGGAGGGCCTGGGCGCCGTGCACCCGCTTCCAGGCGGCCTCGTTCGGGGTCATCGGCAGCAGCGGCAGGAACCGTACGGGCTCCATCGGGTCGTCCAGCTCCAGGTCCTCCACCAGGCCGCCGGGCTCGCCCACCAGGACCGAGGTGAAGGGGGCGCCGGGCCACAGCGGGTCACCCACGTCCAGGGAGCCGCCCGGGGCCACGATCAGCCCCTCCACCTGCGGTGACGCGGCCAGCACGGCGAGCGGACGGAGCACCTTGTCGGTGTCGGCGACACCTGCGCGGACGGAGAGGACCAGCTCGGCGCGAGGGCCCTTGACCGGGTCGGCGAGCGTCGCGGTGGGATCGGTCATGGGGTGCGCGGACATACCGAGGGTGGCGTACCGCACGACGTCCCCCTCCTGGAACCGGAGCACCTCGATGCGGTCCGTGCCGAGGAAGGTGACGGCGGCGCGCGCGTCCGGTTCGCCCAGCGCGGTGGTCAACCGTGCCTCGACCAGAGGAAGAACATCAACCATGCGGTGAGCATAGAACTCGTCAGTAGCGGGCAAAGCGGCGCCTTGACACATCGGGCGGCTGCTACGCTGAGCCGGTGGTTCGGGACAGCACGTAGAAGCGTCGCTATCGAGTCCCGACGCCGATGAGACTCCCTTACGAGGGACCGGCCGGAGGAGGTGGGGCTGTCATGGATCGAAGTCGACCGTGCAGTACCACTCGCTCTTCCGCCCGTTGATCGCCCGTTGATGTAGTCACTGGCTGTTTTCTGGCTGGCTGCTGCCGCCTTCCCGTGCGCGTTGCCCTTCGGAAGAGCACCTCGTTTCGCTTTGCCCTGATCGTCTGATCACCCGATCTGCCTGATCGAATCAGTTCTGCATCAGTAGCGAAGTCGCCACCGCGACGGTGCGGTGCTCCCCGCTTTGTGGACGTGCCAAACATCCGCAGTGAAAACGTCCTCATTCCGGGTAGTTCCACCCGTCGCCGGCGGTCTTTCGTTGCCTGTCGCGAAGGAGCCTGCCCATGTCGATGATCCGCGACCTGCGCGCCGTGGTCCGTCCGTCCCGTGTCTCGCTGCGCAAGCCCGCGGGCGTGTCCAGCCCGTCGTACGACACCACCCGCGACCCCGCCACGCCCTCGGCCGTCGTGGACTGCGCCGTCTACCGCGACGGTGCCCGTGTCGCGAGCGCCAAGCCGCTCACCCCGCACGAGGCGATGCGGCTGGTGCGGCGCGACGGCGGGTTCGTGTGGATCGGGCTGCACGAGCCGACCGAGGCCGAATTCGCCGGTATCGCGAGCGAGTTCGGGCTGCACCCGCTGGCCGTCGAGGACGCGGTGCAGGCGCACCAGCGGCCCAAGCTGGAGCGGTACGACGACTCGCTCTTCACCGTCTTCAAGACCATCCACTACGTCGAGCACGACCGGCTCACCGCCAACAGCGAGGTCGTCGAGACGGGTGAGGTCATGTGCTTCACCGGCCGGGACTTCTTCATCACCGTGCGGCACGGCGGTCAGGGCTCGCTCAGGGCACTGCGCCACCGCCTGCAGGACGACCCGGATCTGCTCGCCAAGGGCCCCTCGGCGGTGCTGCACGCGATCGCCGACCATGTCGTGGACGGCTACATCGCGGTCGCCGACGCGGTGCAGGACGACATCGACGAGGTGGAGACCGAGGTGTTCTCGCCGGGCCGCAAGGGCGGGGTGTCCCGGGGTGTGGACTCGGCGCGGATCTACCAACTCAAGCGTGAGGTGCTGGAGTTCAAGCGGGCAGTGGCGCCCCTGCTGCGGCCGATGCAGCTGCTGAGCGAGCGGCCGATGCGGCTGATCGACCCGGACATCCAGAAGTACTTCCGAGACGTCGCCGACCACCTCGCCCGGGTCCAGGAGCAGGTACTGGGCTTCGACGAACTCCTCAACTCCATCCTCCAGGCCAACCTGGCGCAGGCGTCCGTGGCGCAGAACGAGGACATGCGCAAGATCACCGCCTGGGCGGCGATCATCGCCGTACCGACGATGGTGTGCGGGGTCTACGGCATGAACTTCACGTACATGCCCGAGCTGCACTGGAAGTACGGCTACCCGGTGATCATGGGCATCACGGTCGTCATCTGTCTCGGCATCCACCGCACGCTCAAGCGCAACGGCTGGCTGTGAGCGGGCGCTGGATAGGCTGGGCGCATGACAAGCGAGCTGCTCGACCGGGCCCTCATCGAGGAGGCCGCCAAGAAGTCCGGCCTCATCTGGGTCAGGGGCGCCGGTGCCCCGGCCGCGCGTGCCCTGTGGCACGTCTGGCACGAGGGCGCGGTGTGCCTGGTCGGTGACGGACCCGGTGAGCAGCCGCTGGAGGGGCTGGCCGACGGGGGTTCCGCCGAGGTGACCGTGCGCAGCAAGGACAAGGGCGGCCGGCTGGTGACGTTCCCGGCGACCGTGTCCGAGCTGCCGCCCGGCTCCGCCGAGTGGGAGGCGGCGGTCGCCGAGCTGAAGGGCAAGCGTCTGAACGCCCCCGACGGCGAGGAGATGCCGGCCCGCTGGTCCCGCGAGTGCCGGGTGCTGCGCCTGGCTCCGGCGGGGGCGGTGGCGCCGTTGCCCGACGGCAGCCTGGCCGAGCCTCCGGTTGCGACTGCGGCGACCACGCGGATGCCCGTCCCTGCGGGGCTGCCGAAGTTGCTGGCGAAGCGGCGGAAGGGAAAGTGACGCGAGGGGCTGGGCGCGGTTCGGCACCGCCGCTCGGCACCGTCGTGGTTGATCACCGTTGCGGCGGACATGAGCCGTCGGCGCTGCGGAGAGTCGCCGGTGCTCAGGACGTCGGCAGCTGCCTGCCGTAGTCCACCGTCTCTCCCTTCGCGGGCTCGGCCACGGCGAAGTCCTTGCCCCAGTCGGAGAAGGTGAGCGTGCCCGCGCCGCCGGCCCGGACCAGGCGGAGGGGATACGGCTGTCCCTGGAGGGAGACGTCCAGCGTGCCGCCGGAGCCCTTGTCGCCGGTGATGCGGATGGTGCGGGTACCCGCATCGTCGTGGTGGCCGTCCGTCGCCAGTGTGCCGTGCAGTGTCAGCAGCCCGTCGAGGAGGACGTCCTTGTCCGTGAAACCGCTGAACTTCCTGTACGCGGGGTCGCCCTGCGGCACCTTCACGTACTTGCCGTTCAGCTTCCCCGCCGCGCCGTCCCCGTCGCCCTTGCCGTCGGCCTGGTTCCAGAAGCCCGCGTCGGCCTTCAGATACAGCTGCTTCCCGACCCTGAGCAGCTTGAAGGTCGCTCCCTTCGAGGTCACCGACCCGGTGCCGCCGTCGGCCTTCAGCTGCATGTCCAGCTCGTACGTCCGCCCGCTGGTGACGACGGTCCCGGACAGCCGTACCGCCGGCGCCCCCTGGGCGGCAGCCCGTGTCTTCGCCTGGATCCGGTCGGCGGGCAGCTTGCCCACACCGTTCGTCCCCGCGTCCGGATCGCCGCCACCGCACCCGGTCAGCACCGCCGTCCCCGTCACAGCGAAGGCGCACAACGCGGTCACCCGCGCGGCCCGGCGGGCGCGGCCCAGGGGAATCGCAGTCACAGGTGGGGTCGCCTTTCTGACGGTTCCAGAGCGGAGTACCGCAGCGTACCGGTGCCCGGGCCGCCCGGCGGAGCCAGTCCGTCCGGACTCCCCACCAGGGCGTATCCGAGCAGTACGGGCTAGCCTGAAGCGCACCCGAGCGGGCAAATCCGAGCAATTCACAAAGAAAGCGGAACACCCGATCAAAGGGCGATTCCCAGGCACGTCAGCAGAGGAAGCACAGTCATGGCAGCCGGCGCCCCCCGGATCTTCGTCTCGCATCTCGCCGGGGTCCCCGTCTTCGACCCGAGCGGCGACCAGGTGGGCCGGGTCCGCGATCTGGTCGTGATGCTGCGCGTGGGCCGCAGGCCCCCGCGGCTGCTCGGGCTGGTCGTCGAACTGGCCACCCGGCGCCGTATCTTCCTGCCCATGACCCGGATCACCGGCGTCGAGTCCGGGCAGGTCATCACCACCGGCGTGATGAACGTCCGGCGCTTCGAGCAGCGGCCCACCGAGCGGCTGGTCTTCGGCGAGCTGCTGGACCGCCGCGTGCGGCTGGCGGAGACCGGCGAGGAGGTCACCGTCCTCGACGTGTCCGTGCAGCAGCTGCCCGCCCGTCGCGACTGGGAGGTCGACCGCGTCTTCGTCCGCAAGGGCCGCAAGGCGACCGCCTTCCGGCGGGCCAGGGGAGAGACGCTGACCGTCGAGTGGTCCGCCGTCACCGGGTTCTCACTGGAGGAGCACGGGCAGGGCGCCGAGAGCCTGCTCGCCACCTTCGAGCAGCTGCGCCCGGCCGACCTCGCCAACGTCCTGCACCACCTCTCCCCCAAACGGCGCGCCGAGGTCGCCGCCGCGCTCGACGACGACCGCCTGGCCGACGTACTCGAAGAACTCCCCGAGGACGACCAGATCGAGATCCTCGGCAAGCTGAAGGAGGAGCGCGCGGCGGACGTCCTGGAGGCCATGGACCCCGACGACGCGGCCGACCTGCTCTCCGAGCTGCCCGAGGAGGACAAGGAACGGCTGCTGAGCCTGATGCAGCCGTCCGACGCGGCCGACATGCGCCGCCTGATGTCGTACGAGGAGCACACGGCCGGCGGTCTGATGACCACCGAGCCGATCGTGCTGCGCCCGGACGCCACGGTCGCCGACGCGCTCGCCCGGGTCCGCAACCCCGACCTCTCCCCCGCCCTCGCCGCCCAGGTCTACGTCTGCCGGCCACCCGACGAGACCCCGACCGGCAAGTACCTGGGCACCGTCCACTTCCAGCGGCTGCTGCGCGACCCCCCGTACACGCTGGTCAGCTCGCTCGTGGACGAGGACCTGCAGACCCTGGCCCCGGACGCCGCACTGCCCGTCATCGCCGGGTTCTTCGCCACGTACGACATGGTGGCCGCGCCCGTGGTGGACGAGTCCGGGTCGCTGCTGGGCGCGGTGACCGTGGACGACGTACTGGACCACATGCTGCCGGAGGACTGGCGGGAGACCGAGTTCCATCTGGACGAGGGAGAGGGGGCGGCCGCACATGGCTCCTGAGCGTGAGAGCACCCGTGAGCGCAGCACCCCGGCGGGCGCCACGGCCGCCGGCCGGCCCCGCGCGCCCCGTCTGGACCAGCCGCGCCCGCCGCGCCACCGGTTCCTGCCCGAGTGGGACCCGGAGGCCTTCGGCCGGCTGTCGGAGCGCATCGCCCGCTTCCTGGGCACGGGACGCTTCATCGTCTGGATGACGGTCGTCATCATCGCGTGGGTGGTGTGGAACGTCGTCGCGCCCCGCGACCTGCGCTTCGACGAATACCCCTTCATCTTCCTGACCCTGATGCTCTCCCTGCAGGCCTCCTACGCTGCCCCGCTGATCCTGCTCGCGCAGAACAGGCAGGACGACCGCGACCGGGTCAACCTGGAGCAGGACCGCAAGCAGAACGAGCGGTCCATCGCCGACACCGAGTACCTGACCCGGGAGGTCGCCGCGCTGCGCATGGGCCTGGGCGAGGTGGCCACCCGCGACTGGATCCGCTCGGAGCTGCAGGACCTGGTCAAGGAGTTGGAGGAGCGCCGCCGTCACGACGGGCACCCCGGCCATATCGTATTCCCGGCAGAACGGACAGAACGCCCCCCGGGACGTGACACAGACGACCGCTGAGGGGCATCCCTCAGGTCCCTCGGCGCGCCGTACCATCGTCCTTATGGCTACGGAAGACGCGGTGCGCGAGGCACTGGCGACGGTGAACGACCCCGAGATCCACCGACCCATCACCGAGCTGGGGATGGTCAAATCGGTGGAGATCGGCGCGGACGGAGCGGTCGCGGTCACCGTCTATCTGACGGTCTCCGGCTGCCCCATGCGCGACACCATCACCCAGCGCGTCACCGAGGCGGTCTCCCGGGTCGAGGGCGTCACCCGCGTCGACGTCACGCTCGACGTCATGAGCGACGAACAGCGCAAGGAGCTGGCGACGGCCCTGCGCGGCGGCCAGGCCGAACGCGAGGTCCCCTTCGCCAAGCCCGGCAACCTCACCCGTGTCTACGCGGTCGCCTCCGGCAAGGGCGGCGTCGGCAAGTCCTCGGTGACGGTCAACCTGGCGGCGGCGATGGCTGCCGACGGCCTGAAGGTCGGCGTGGTCGACGCCGACATCTACGGCCACTCGGTGCCGCGCATGCTGGGCGCGGACGGCCGTCCCACCCAGGTCGAGAACATGATCATGCCGCCGTCGGCGAACGGCGTGAAGGTCATCTCCATCGGCATGTTCACCCCGGGCAACGCCCCGGTCGTCTGGCGCGGACCGATGCTGCACCGCGCCCTGCAGCAGTTCCTGGCGGACGTCTACTGGGGCGACCTGGACGTCCTGCTCCTGGACCTCCCGCCCGGCACCGGCGACATCGCCATCTCGATCGCCCAGCTGATCCCGAACGCCGAGATCCTGGTCGTGACGACCCCGCAGCAGGCAGCGGCGGAGGTGGCCGAGCGGGCCGGCTCCATCGCGGTCCAGACCCATCAGAAGATCGTCGGCGTGGTCGAGAACATGTCCGGCCTGCCCTGCCCGCACTGCGGCGAGATGGTCGACGTCTTCGGCACAGGCGGCGGCCAGCTGGTCGCCGACGGCCTGACCCGCACGACGGGCACCTCGGTTCCCGTCCTCGGCTCGATCCCGATCGACGTGCGCCTGCGCGAGGGCGGCGACGAGGGCAAGCCGGTGGTCCTGACCGACCCGGACTCCCCGGCGGGCTCTGCGCTGCGCGCGATCGCGGGCAAGCTGGGCGGGCGGCAGCGAGGGTTGTCGGGGTTGTCGCTGGGGATCACGCCGAAGAACAAGTTCTGACCGGTACGACGGAGAGGCGCCGACTTCTACGAGCGGCACCCCTGGCCGTCCTGGCGCTCGGCCCCTAGCCTTCCTCGTCCTCGCGCCCCGGGCACAGGTCGAGCGTGGTACACAGCATGATCTCCTGACAGGGGCCTGCTTCGCGGGCCCCGCCCGGCTCGCGTTCGGCATGCGGCACGAACCGCCACTGCGATGCCTTGGCGTGCCGTGTCCGGTCCGCCTTCTCCACATGAGCGTGGAGCGTGCGGGCCTCTGGGTCGTTCGTCTCGACCAGCACCTCATCCGCAGCGAGCGGGAAGTGGTCGTGCAGCAGGCACAGGCCGAAACGGTTCAGATTCCCGTGCTTGGCCAGTACCGCCACCAGGTCCTTGACGAACTCGGCGTCCTGGGGCCCCAGTCCTTCGGCCTCCTCGAAGCGGGGAAGCGAATTTCGAAGGAGGGCGCCCGCCTTGGTGTCGGTCATGGGTCCTCCGTCAATCGGCTGACGGTCACCGGCTTCCATTGTCGACCGCCGACCCGGCCCGTGCAAATGCCACTGGCACGCCCCCAATGGGGTGTGAGTCAGGGGGCCCGCCGTGTGTCCGTGCATGACATGTACAACACCTTGCCTAGATTCACCGGGGACAGGGAGAGGTGTCGGCCCGATGGTGATGACTCGGCGGTGGCGGCTGCTGTCGTTTTTGGTGCTGGTGGCATGCCTGTGGGGGTGCGGCACGGCTGGGGCGGCACAGCGGAATGCCGGTGCTGACTGTCACTCTGACGGCCTCAGGGGCAGCGCGGTTCACGCCACGCTCCGGTTGCAGCAGCACAAGCGCGCCCACCCTCAGGTCACTTCTGATTTCACGGTGGACGTGCCCAGGAAGTGGCCACTGGCCACGCATCTGACATTCAGTGAGAACTCTCCGGAATACCGCCAGGCGATGCGATGTCTGTTGCGCGGGGACGAGGCTCCCGGATTGCGGACCGAATGGCACCACGACCCCACGGTGAAGGCCACCGCCGCCTCGGTCGAGGTGCACTACGTCGCGGTCGACTGGATCACCTCGGACAAAACCATCCTGGTAGGCCCTTGGCAGATCGTTCCCCAAGGCAAGAAGTGGGTGTTCTGTCTCCGGCCGCCGACGCTTCGGACGACCCGATGGAAAGACATCGAGGCCGATCTGGGTGGTCTCAATTTCAACGACGTCTCGGAACAGGCGTCGTCCACCACCGAGAACACCCTGGTGTGGCAGAACCAGCTCCCCGAGCAGGTCAGGGGCGAGGTCGTACTGTCCCAGCAGCGCACCTTGGCACTCTTCCTCAGCCGGTCGTCCTGGAGCACGGCAGGCATTGCCGCATGGTGGGTGTCCGCCTCGATCCTGCTGGCTCTGGCCGCGCTCCGCGCCAGGCGCCCCGAAACAGCCACCGCGCAGGGGACGGCCGGACAACCCTCGGGTGCGGTGGTGCCCCAGCGACCGACAGGTCAGGCCGAGAACTCCGGCCAACAGGGCGAAGCAAGCCTTCCGAAGACGCTGCTGCAGTGGGCCCTGCTCAGCGCGGCGGTCGCCCTGACGCTGCGGCTGCTCCTCTCACAGCAGCAGCTGTCAAACCGGTGGCACGCCCTTCTCTGCATCCCCGCAGGCCTGGCCCTGGTTTTCGCCGCCCGCCCGTGGGGCCGCCATGCGCCACCGGCCGCGCCCGGCGCCGTACCTGACGAGTCGGCACGCCCAGAAGACGTCCAGCGTCGCCAGGCGCGCGCTGTCGTCTCAGCTGTCTGTTCGGTTGCGGGCATCGGCTTGCTGGTGGTCCTGGCCCATGATGCCTTCGGGCTTCCTGAGGACCTGCAGCCGAAGACGGCAACCGCCTTGGGGCGCGCGGGGCTCGTCCTGCTCGGCCTGGCGACCATGTGGTTGTGGTTGGCCGCGATGGCCGCCTGGGCATGGCGTTTCGCACGCGAAGGAGGACTGCTGCGCGGGCGCTGGGCCGCGCGGTGGGAAAAGGATCCGGCCCAGTGCGTCGCCGCCGTCGGTTGCCTGCTGGCGGGCGTCGCCGTGGCTCTGCTCGCATGGGCCTGGTGGGTGAACGAGCAACGGTGGCTGCGGATCAGCTGGCTTGTCGAGCGCAATGACTCGGCCGACTACAGCAAATCCGTGAACAACGTCTTGGCGAAATTCTTCTTCACCGACCTGACTTGGCTTTCCGCCTACAGCTGGGTATTGACAGGCATCGCACTGCTGGCCCTGCTGCACTTCCGCAACAGGCCACGCCAGGCACACGGCCGTCGCCGATACGAACGCTTCTCCCGGGGGCCTGACAAATCGGACCTCCTGCTGATCGTCTTGATGTTCGTCTTCTTCGTCCAGCTCAGGGCCACGAACTTCGTCGGCGCCAGCGCACTGTACGGCGTCTGGCTGCCACTGAACATTGTTTCCTTTTACATCGTTCTCGCCATGGGGCGCCGATGGTCCGTAATGAGCCAGCTGGGAGACCGTTTCTGCGTGCAGAGGCTGGGCACCGAGAAACACCGGCGCGAATTGATGGCCAAGGCCCACGAATACCGCAACGTGAACCACCAGATGTACCTGCTGAACCAGGGGCACGCAGGCGCGGTCACCTGCGAGCAACTGGAAGACCAGCTGCGCCGGCTCCGTCAGTGGCTGGTCGCCGCGTGCGCCAGAGGGAATCCGCCGGAGCAGATTTCGGTGCTGGACGTCGCCCTGGCCTGGGGACCGGAGGGACATTGGTGGTCCAACGCGACACGCGCGGCACGTCTCGCATTCTGGTTCGGAACGCCGGCCACTGCGCTCCTTGTCTATTTTCAGTTGCAGGACTTCTATACCCAGGAGCAAGCCCTCTACGGCCCCACCGGCCTGCCGGACTTCATCGCCAACCTGATTCTCTATCAGTTGGCGTGGGGGGCCGCCGGCTTCACCCTCGGAGCGCTGTGGCGTCTGCTGCCCGGACGCCGGAGCCAGGCCCGGGCATGGGTGCTCACCATTGCCTACGGCATCCCCGGATTGATGGCCGCTGCGGTGATCAAGCTCACGGACGAAGATCCCGGTCAGCTCATCCTGTACACCGTGCTCCTGCTCAGCGTCCTGACGCTCACCAGCATCTGGATGGACATGGCGACCTTCCGGGAGGAGCGGCAGTACTGGGCGAGCCCGTTCGCCCTGCTGGTGTCGATCTACCAGCTGCGCGGCCTGTCAGGTCAGATCGCCTGGCTCTTGGTCCAGCTCGTTGCCGCAGCGACGCTTTACCGCAACCTGAAACACTGAGCAGGCACAACCGGCAGGGCCAGGGAGCGGTAGCACCCGGGCCCCGCCCGCTACGCGTACGCGGCGAGGTCCTTGATCACGGAGAACCCCAGCCCGTACGCGCTCATCCCCCGCCCGTACGCGCCGAGGTGCACCCCCGCCTCGGTCGTCCCGGCCAGCACCCATCCGAACTGCGACTCCCGGTAGTAGAACGAGGCCGCCGCCCCGTCCACCGGCAGGGAGAGCTTGGACCACTCCGGGCCCTCAAGATCGTCGGCCAGGGCCCACGCGGTCTCCGTCTGCTGGTCCAGCCAGTCGTCGCGCAGGGTGTGGTCCATCTGCCCGGGCCAGGTGAAGGACAGCAGCCCCACCCCGGCCAGCCATGCGGCCGAGGAGACCGAGGTGGCCTCCAGCAGCCCCGTACCGTCGGCGCTCCTGCGGGACGGGTGCGCGGCGACGGTGACGACCACCGCGAACTTCTCCCGGGGCTCACCGGCCGAGCCGGCCTCGCCCCGTACGGTGGGCTCGTCCCCGTGCCCGATCGAACCGTGCTCGACGGCACCGTCGGCCGCCATGCCGACCTGCATCAGCCAGCGCGGCCCGGTGAACGCATCGTCGAGGCCGTACCACGGAAAGGACGCCCGCAGGTAACCGTCGGCCGTACGCCACGCGGAGGCGAGCTGCTGCGCACCCTCCGCGGCCGGCATCTGCGCGCCCACCCGACTCGTCGTGTCCATCTGCCCGGACGCCTCCTCGCTCTCGTCGGACCGGGGCGGCCCGCCCCCCTTCGGGCGTACTCCTCCGGTCCGCACAACAACTCGGCAGCATATCCACCCCGGTGAGAGCCGCAGGGCAGGCGCTGGATGCGTGGGTCGCACGAACGGCCTGTTCAGGCCGTGTGCGACGGGTATGTGCTATGAAACGCGTCACGTGCGCGGCGTGCGCCCGCTTGCGCGTGTCGACGTAGCCGGGCCGGCCCGGCCGCTCCGGCTACGTGGCGTCCGCGTCGAAGGGCGGCCGCTCGTCCTTGCCGAGTTCCTCGGGTTTCTTGGTCATGTCGATGCGCCCACCGGACGACGCAGAAGCAGCAAAGGAAGAATCGGTGTCCCGGCCGTTGACGGCGTCCGTGACCTCGGCCATCTCCTTCTTCAGGTCGAACCCGTTGCGGATCTCCTTCAGCCCCAGCTCGTCATTGTCCAGCTGCTTGCGGATGAACGTCTTGGGGTTGAGGTCCTCGAACTCGAAGTCCTTGAACTCGGGGCCCAGTTCGCTGCGGATGTCCTGCTTGGCGCTCTCCGAGAACTCGCGGATCTTCCGGATCGTGCGCGTCACGTCCTGGATGACCTTCGGGAGCTTGTCCGGACCGAAGACGAGCACGGCGAGCACAATGATCGTCACCAGCTCCAGTGGCCCTATGTCATTGAACACCTGACGCTCCTTGCGATGTCCTCGGTCGCTCAACGGTACCCGGCGTTCCTGTCCGACCGGTACCGTCCCTAGGTGAGACTTCTGTCAGTTCTGCTCCAGAGGTGTCAGTTCTGCTCGGCGGCGCCCAGCCGGAGCGGGACCTGCCGGTCGGCGCCGTCGCGCCGGACCGTCAGCCCCAGCCGGTCACCGGGCCGGTGGGCGCGGATCTTGACGATCAGCTCCTCGGCCGTGTGCACGCGCTGTCCGTCGACCTCGGTGATGACGTCGCCCGGCTTCAGACCGGCCCGTTCCCCGGGGCCGCCCCGGGTCACGGCGGGCCCGCCGCCCGCGCTCTTGCTGTCGATGCGTGCGCCGTCACCGGTGTACGCCATGTCGAGCGTGACGCCGATCACGGGGTGGGTCGCGTGGCCGTCGTTGATCAGTTCCTCGGCGACGCGCTTGGCCTGGTTCACGGGGATGGCGAAGCCGAGACCGATCGAGCCGGCCTGGCCGCCGTCCGAGTCGGAGCCGCCGTCGGCCGAACGGATCGCGGAGTTGATACCGATCACCTGGGCCCGGGAGTCGAGGAGCGGGCCGCCGGAGTTGCCCGGATTGATGGGCGCGTCGGTCTGCAACGCGTCGACATAGCTGACGTCGCTCCCGTCGCCCTGCTCTCCACCTGCCGTGATGGGCCGCTCCTTGGCGCTGATGATGCCGGCGGTGACGGTGTTGGCAAGGTCGAAGGGGGCGCCGATGGCGACGACGGGGTCACCGACCCGCACGTCGTCGGAGTTGCCGAGGGGCAGCGGGGTGAGCCCGTGCACGCCGTGGATCTGGACGACCGCGAGGTCGTAGCCGCTGTCGCGGCCGACCACCTTGGCCTTGACGGTGTCGCCGCTGCTGAAGGTCACGGTTATCGCGCCGCCCGATCCGGCGGGGGCGACGACGTGGTTGTTGGTGAGGATGTGGCCCTGGGTGTCGAGCACGAAGCCGGTGCCGGTGTCCGACTGGTCGGTCCCGGTGACGTGCAGCGTGACGACGCTGGGCAGCGCCAGGGCGGCTATCGCGGCCACGCTGCCCGGCGGCCGCCCGGCGGGCACGCCTGCGGCCCGCGGCAGTTCTACGTCACCGCCCAGGTCCTGGCGTTCGACATACGCACCGACGACCCCGCCGATGCCGGCGGAGAGGAGGGCGACCACGAGAGTCCACACGAGCATGAACCGCTTCGCCCGCCGATTGCGCTGCTTGTCCGTCAGCGCCCCGGCACCGGTCTGCTGCAGTCCTCCGTGCACCAGCACCTGCTCGGTGGGCGAACCGACGGCCCAGGGGTCGTAACGCCGAGCCCCGCTCCCCACGGAGCCGACCGAGGCCGGGGAGCCCACGGGGGCGGGGGCGCCGGTCGCCGGTGCGGGGGTCTCCGGCGCGGGTGCCGATGCCAGGGGCGCCGGCGGAGCCGTCGGTGTGGGTACGGGCGTCCCCTGCGCCGAGGTGGTCGCGGGGTGCTGTACGGGTGGTGCGGGCGCCCAGGGGCCGGGCTCGCCGTATGGCGGGGTGCCGTAGGGGTCGGGGTCGTGCAACGGCTTCGGCCGCTCGGCGGGAGCTGCCCAGGCAGACTCTCTCTGCTCGCACGACTCGTCCACCGCCGGGCTCGCGTCCAGCCCAACACCACTCACCATGGGCCGACCCGCCTCAGCACCACCCGCCGGGCTCGGCGTCGGCTCAGCACCGCCCCCCGGACGCCCCTCCACCTCGGCGCCGCTCGCCAGGCGCCCGCCCCCCTCGGCAGCACCCGCCGGGCTCGGCGTCGGCCTGGCCAGTTCGAAGTCGCCGTCGGACAGGGTCTCGGTGCCGTCCGCCGCGGTCCCGGCCGAGCCGGACTTCGTCGGCTCGGCGTCCACCGAACCGACCGGACGGGCCAGGGCGAAGTCGCCCGACGAGACGTCAACCGTCCCGGAGCGCCCCGAGTCCGGATGGGGCTGTGCGGGGCCCTTCGGCTCGCCCGCAACCGGCCCGCTCGCGCCCGGTGTTCCGTCCTCGTCCGTGGTCCCGTGTGCCGCGGCGTCGATGCGGTGGGCCGGTGTCACGCCCGCCGCCTGCTCCGGTCCGGCCTCCGGCGGGACACCGTTGCCCTCGTTCATGCTCTCCCCACGGCTGGCCGTGGCCGCGTGCTTCGGCGGCGGCCACGGAACGTCGACTACGCCCCCGGGTCATCGCCGCGGGAACGGCCCTCACCGGATTCAACCAGGTTCGCGGGCCATGGCGCAGCGGCCGGTCAGGGCGTCGGGCGGGCTGTGGAGGAGGAGGGCGAGGGAGCGGACGGGGTGTCGGGGACGGGGGCGGACAGCAGTCCGGGGGCGGACACTCCGGGGATTCTCGACCAGGCGGCGAGCGGGTAGACCACGGTGTCGTCGAGCGGGCGTATCAGCGGGGAGACGGCGGCCGCACCCGCCGTCACCGGCGCGGTCAGGCCACGCATGGCGTCGCCCTGGGTCTGGCCGGTGCCGGAGAACGGCAGGCCGGGCACCAGCGGGGCGGACATGGAGGTCGGGGCCGCCGGTGTCCGTCCGAGCTGTCCGCTGCCCTGGGCGAGCAGCGGTCCCACCGCGCGACGGCGCCGGCTGTCGGCCGTGGCGGCGCCCGTGCCGGTGCCGGCGGAGCGCGCCGGGAGCACGTTGGTGCCGGTGCCGGATCCGCCGCGGGCGTCCACGGTGGTGTCCCCGGGGATCGCGGTGGTCACGCCGCCGAGGGCGACCGCGGCCAGTGAGACCGCGCCGGCGGCGGCGAACGCGAACCGCAGTCCGCGCGAGGCGGAGCGGCCGTCGTCCGGGCGGCCGACGGGATGGATGCGGAAGCCGCGCTCCTCGGGTGCCAGGACGGCGTGGTCCGGGCCGACGGGGGCGGTGCCGTGCGGGCGGGCGGGGACGTATCCGAACGCGAAGCGCTCGCCGCGCCTCATTCCGAAGACGCCGAAGGCTCCGAAGGAACCGAGGACGCCGGAGGTGCCGGCGGATCCGGTGGTGTCGTCGTCGGGGCCTTCTGCGAAGAGTCCGCCCCCGTGCGGCGACATGCCGTCGCCGCCCGGGTCACCTCCCCCCGGGAGGCCCTGGAGGCGGGCCAGGAGGCTCGCCGAGGGCGGCGGCGGGGCCGCCTCCGCGAACACGTTCTTCAGCGCGCGCTGGGCGTCCGCCTCCGCCTTGCACCGGGCACAGGTGGCCAGGTGCGCGAGGACCCGCTCACGCGTCTCATGACCGAGCTCTCCGTCCACCAGGGCGGAGAGCCGGTCTCCCAGGTGCTGCTCTGCGAGGTGTGCCTCGACAGGTTTCGGCCGTGATCCACTCACGCGGTCGCGCCCCCTCCCCCCAGAGCGGGGACACGGGCCAGGAAGGTACGCCGCTCGGCGGCGCGGGCCTCCGGGGAACGGTGTGCGAGCGCCTTGCGGAGCTGGGAGCGGCCCCGGTGGATACGGGAGCGGACCGTGCCGAGCTTCACCCCGAGGGTCGCGGCGATCTCCTCGTACGACAGGCCCTCGATGTCGCACAGGACGACGGCGGCGCGGAACTCGGGCGCGAGGGTGTCCAGGGCCTGCTGGACGTCGGCGTCGAAGTGCGCGTCGTTGAAGAGCTGCTGTGGGGTGGGCTCGCGGCTGGCCAGGCGCTCGGCCGCGTCCTCGCCGAGGGCGTCGAAGCGGATGCGCTGCTTGCGCCGGACCATGTCCAGGAAGAGGTTGGTGGTGATGCGGTGCAGCCAGCCCTCGAAGGTGCCCGGCGAGTATGTCGACAGGGAGCGGAAGACACGGACGAAGACCTCCTGGGTGAGGTCCTCGGCGTCGTGCTGATTGCCCGTCAGGCGGTAGGCGAGCCGGTAGACCCGGCCGCTGTGGGTGCTGACGATCTCCTCCCACGTGGGCGGAGTCCACGCCTGCCCGTCCGCGTCGGTGGAGAAGGTCGCGGTCTGGGTCTCGCCTGCGGCGAAACCGGCGTGGTGGTCAGCAGCGGTGTCGGTCACGGATTTCGGCCTGCCCGCCGACCCGAGGAAGCGCCGCAGCACTCCGCCCCGATCCCCGGGCGCAGCCGCACCTCCCCTGTCGGCTCTGGTGGTGTCCAGTGGAGCCCCTACCATAGCCACCTCGCCCGTTAGCTCCGGATAAGCGGTTTTACGAGAATTTGATACTCGCTGATACGGCTCGTGCTGCTGCGTCAGGAGTTGCTCGGTGTCCTGATCCACCTCTCCGCCCCCGTCGCGTCGCCGGCCACCGTCTCATCCCTATAAACGCCCGGTCCCATCTGCGGGTTCCCGACACCAACGGATACAGTCACGCCCAGGCAACCATGGGGACGGGAGAGGGTCATTACCGGCAACCGGCAGACGAGCTGGGCGTTCGCCGACGCCTTTGTCGCCGAGGACGAAGCGCTGCGGTGGGCCCGTGACCGGGCCCGCGAGGCAGGGCTGCGCTCGGTGTCGCCCGGCACGGGCGCAGCGCTGCGTCTGCTCGCCGCCTCCGTGGACGCGAAGGCGGTCGCGGAGATCGGCACCGGCTGCGGGGTGTCCGGGATCCATCTGCTGCACGGGATGCGCCCGGACGGCGTGCTCACCACGGTCGACCCGGAGCCGGAGCACCAGCAGTTCGCCCGGCAGGCCTTCCGCGCCTGCGGTTTCGCCAGCAACCGGGCCCGTTTCATCCCCGGCCGCGCCCTGGACGTACTGCCCCGGCTCGCGGATGCCGGCTACGACCTCGTCTTCTGCGACGGGGACCGGCTGGAGTACCTGGACTATCTCGCTGAATCGTTGCGCCTGCTGCGGCCCGGCGGTCTGGTGGTGTTCGAGGGTGTCTTCGCGAGCGGCCGTACGGTCGACTCGGGACCGCAGCCGACCGAGGTGCTCAAGCTGCGCGAACTGCTGCGCACGGTGCGCGAGAGCCAGGAGCTGGTGCCGTCGCTGCTGCCGGTGGGCGACGGTCTGCTGTGCGCCGTCAAGCGATGAGCGGCCCGCCGCGGGGGCCGGGAGACGCGACTGCCCCGGCACCGCGTACGATGCCGGGGCAGTCGGAAGGACACTGTCGCTGGGGCGTCAGACGACGACCTTCTTGAGGGCGTCGCCGAGCGCCTCGGCCTCGTCAGGGGTCAGCTCGACGACGAGTCGACCGCCGCCTTCGAGCGGAACGCGCATGACGATGCCCCGCCCCTCCTTGGTCACCTCGAGCGGGCCATCACCCGTCCGCGGCTTCATGGCCGCCATGCTCGTTCCCCTTCCTGAAACCAGCTCATCGTCTGCCGAGAGCCCTCGGAGGGCATCCGCGGTTCCGAAACGGACACGCGACACCGGCATCGAACACATTGCTTCCCAGCCATTATCCCGCATCGCAGGACCCGATGACCAACATCAGTCGGCATCGCTTGGGCAACGCGCGCGAGCAAAACCACCCAATTCGGGGATGTGGCTGCGATACTGCACCGCTGCACGGAGATCCGCGGAACAACTCCGCTCAGTTTTTCTTTGACGCAGGTCACACGTCCGGTCCGGCGCTCGGACGGCGATCTCCGCCATGCTGTCCTTCATACAGGGACGTACTGAGCGGTACGTCATCCGCGACACCGGAGGGGACATGCCATGGCCGACACCGTGCTCTACGAGGTGAGTGACGGACTCGCGACGATCACGCTCAACCGCCCCGAGGCGATGAACGCGCTGAACGTCGCGACCAAGGTCGCCCTCCGGGAGGCCGCGGAATCCGCGGCCGGGGACACGGCCGTACGGGCGATCCTGCTGACCGCCGCCGGGGACCGGGCGTTCTGCGTCGGCCAGGACCTCAAGGAGCACATCGGGCTGCTCGCGTCGGACCGTGCGACCGGGTCCGGGCAGACGATGAGCACGGTCAAGGAGCACTACAACCCGATCGTGCGGGCCCTCGCCGGGGCGGCCAAGCCGGTGGTCGCCGCGGTCAACGGCGTCGCCGCCGGGGCCGGCTTCGGCTTCGCGCTCGCCGCGGACTACCGGGTGGTCGCCGACACGGCCTCCTTCAACACCTCCTTCGCGGGCGTCGCCCTGACCGCCGACTCCGGCATCTCCTGGACCCTGCCCCGGGTGATCGGCCCGAGCCGCGCCGCCGACCTGCTGCTCTTCCCGCGCAGCATCAGCGCCCAGGACGCGCTGGAGCTGGGCATCGCCAACCGGGTGGTACCCGCCGCCGAGCTGCGCGCCGAGGCCGAGAAGACGGCGCGGGCGCTGGCCGAGGGGCCGACGGTGGCGTACGCGGCGATCAAGGAGGCGGTGGCCTACGGCCTCACGCACTCCCTCGCCGAGACCCTGGAGAAGGAGGACGAGCTGCAGACCCGCGCCGGCCAGTCCGAGGATCACGCGATCGCCGTGCAGGCGTTCGTGAACAAGGAGAAGCCGAAGTACCTGGGCCGGTGAGCCACCAGTAGGGGGCCGCGGGGCGCCGGACGGAGAGCCGGGGGCGGGGGCGGAGGACGGGCTCCCGGCCGCGGGTGCGTCGTGGCTGATCGCGCCCACGCGGCGGAGCCGCCTATCAGACACGGCCCCGCCCCTTCGGGGCTCTTGCGGCCGGCCGAGGGGGCGCGGGCTCATACGGGATCGCGGGCTGGTACGGGATGTCGCAGGCTAGTACGGGATGAGGAGGGCTTCCGCGCCCACCGGGCGGTATCCGGCTGCCTGGAAGGCACGCACGCTGCGGGCGTTGCCGGCGGCCTGCTGGGACCAGAGCCACTGGCCGGCGGGGACGAGGTGGCGGGCGGCCGTGGCCAGTGCACGGCCCAGGCCCCGGTGGCGTACGTCCTCGTCCACCTCGATCGCCGTCTCCCAGCGGCCCGCCACGCCCCGGCCGAGGACGACCACTCCCCCGTCCGCCGCCCAGACGCGGACGTCGTCCCGGCGCCTGCGCGCGCCGTGCACGCGCGGGTGGTCGGGGTCGGTCAGTTCCCGCAGGTCCACCGGGGGGTCGCCGGGCAGGGAGCCGGCCACGGTGAGCAGGTCGACGCAGTCCGTCGACCGGCCCGTGCGCTCCAGGAACGCGGCCAGGAAGCGGGGGTTCATGGCCGCCGCCAGCTCGTCGCAGTCGAGGGACGCGAGCGTGCCGCGCACCCAGTGCGGGTCCTCGTCGGTGAACACCACGGAGTGCGCGGTGAACGCGATCACTCCGGCGTCGCGGTGGCTCGGCTGCGGCACGACGGTGACCCCGCCGTCGGGCGGCGGGAAGTGGCCGCGGGCCGCCGCGTCCAGGATGCCGGCCAGGGTCGGCGGCCGGGACATGCGGTCAGGCATCCGCGCCTCTCGCCACGCACGTCTCCAGGTGGTCGTCGACCAGGCCGCATGCCTGCATCAACGCGTACGCCGTGGTCGGGCCGACGAATCTGAGGCCCCGTTTCTTCAGGGCCTTGGACAGGGCCGTCGACTCCGGGGTCACGGCCGGGACGTCGGCGAGGGTCTGCGGAGCCGGGCGGCCGGCCGGGTCGGGGGCGTGCGACCAGATCAGCTCGTCCAGCTCGCCCTCGGCCCAGTCGGCGAGCACGCGCGCGTTGGCGAGCGTGGCGTCGATCTTGGCGCGGTTGCGGATGATGCCGGGGTCGGCGAGCAGCCGTTCCCGGTCCTCGTCCGTGAACGCGGCGACCTTCTCGATGCGGAAGCCGGCGAAGGCGGCGCGGAAACCCTCGCGGCGGCGCAGGATCGTGATCCAGGACAGGCCCGACTGGAAGGCTTCCAGGCTGATCCGTTCGAAGAGGGCCTCGTCGCCGTGGACCGGGCGGCCCCACTCCTCGTCGTGGTACGCCACATAGTCCTCGGTGGACAGGGCCCAGGGGCAGCGCAGGGCGCCGTCGGGCCCGGCGAGGGCGGCGCCGGCGGTCATCGCTCGTCCTCCGGGTGGTCGCGCTTGTCCGGGCGGGCGTGTGCGGCGGCGGCTCTCGCGCCGGCCAGCGCGGACTCCAGGTCGGCGATACGGGCGTCCCGCTCGGCGAGCTCGGCGGCGAGCCGGCCGAGGGCGTCGTCGACGTCCGCCATGCGGTAGCCGCGCGGGGCGACGGGGAAGCGCAGGCTCTCCACGTCCGCACACTCCACCGGGCGGTCCGGGGGCAGCGGGTCCTGCAGCCGCTCCGGCGCCACCTCGGGCAGCGGGCCGCTCCCGCTGCCGCCCACCACGGCGAGTGTCACCGCGGCGACCACGACCGCCAGCGCGACGACCAGGAACAAGAACATCACCATCGCCAGGGTCCCCACGCTCTCTGCCGGACGTTGTGCCGGACGCTGAATCTCTCAGGGTCCGATCGTGCCATGCGAATCTGACAGTTAGGGTCGCAGGCGGCCGTACTGCGGGACGTACTAGGAGAGGTCACAGCGGATGCTCAGGCTGGGCAGGCGGGAATTCGGGCCCCATGAGCCGGTGATCATGGCGATCGTGAACCGGACTCCGGACTCCTTCTACGACCAGGGGGCCACCTTCCGCGACGAGCCGGCCCTCGCACGCGTGGAGCAGGCGGTGGCCGAGGGCGCCGCGATCGTCGACATCGGCGGGGTGAAGGCCGGGCCGGGCGAGGAGGTCACGGCCGAGGAGGAGACGCGGCGCACGGTCGGTTTCGTGGCGGAGGTACGGCGCCGCTTCCCGGACCTGATCATCAGTGTGGACACCTGGCGGGCCGAGGTCGGCGAGGCGGTGTGCGAGGCGGGGGCGGATCTGCTGAACGACGCGTGGGGCGGCGTGGACCCCGGGCTCGCGGAGGTCGCCGCGCGGTACGAGGTGGGGCTGGTGTGCACGCATGCCGGGGGTGTGCAGCCGCGTACGCGTCCGCATCGGGTGGCGTACGACGACGTGATGGCCGACATCCTCGACGTCACCGTGGGTCTGGCCGAGCGGGCGGTGTCGCTCGGAGTGCCGCGTGAGTCGGTGCTGATCGATCCCGGGCACGACTTCGGGAAGAACACGCGGCACAGTCTGGAGGCGACGCGGCGGCTCGACGAGATGGTCGCGACGGGGTGGCCGGTGCTGGTGTCGCTGTCCAACAAGGACTTCGTCGGGGAGACGCTGGACCGGCCGGTGAAGGAGCGGTTGATCGGGACGTTGGCGACGACCGCGGTGTCTGCGTGGCTCGGGGCGCAGGTGTACCGGGTGCACGAGGTGGCCGAGACGCGGCAGGTGCTGGAGATGGTGGCGTCGATCGCCGGGCACCGGGTCCCTGCGGTGGCCCGGCGGGGTCTGGCCTGAGCACCCATGGGCGCCGCCCCCTCGCCCCCCGTCTCCCACCCACCCGTCCCGGTCGGCTGACAGGCTGAGGCGGAAGGCCGGGGTGGGGAGCAGAGCACCGGCCGCCACCCCCGCGCTTCCAGCCGATCCCCGGGGCGAGCTGAGCCCCGGGCACCCGTGGGCCTCGGCCGAAGCCCCGCGCTAGCGGGCCGCCTCCTTCGACACCAGGGCCACTGCCTCCTCCACCTCGTCGGTCACGTGGAACAGCAACAGGTCCTTCTCCGCCGCCTTGCCCTGCGCCACCAGTGTGTTCCGCAGCCAGGACACCAGGCCGCCCCAGTACTCGGTGCCGAAGAGGACGATCGGGAAGCGGGTGACCTTCTGGGTCTGGACCAGGGTGAGCGCCTCGAAGAGTTCGTCGAGCGTGCCGAGGCCGCCGGGCAGGACCACGAACCCCTGCGCGTATTTCACGAACATCATCTTGCGGACGAAGAAGTAGCGGAAGTTCAGGCCGATGTCGACGTAGGGGTTGAGTCCCTGCTCAAAGGGCAGTTCGATGCCGAGGCCGACCGAGACGCCGCCCGCCTCGCACGCGCCCTTGTTGGCCGCCTCCATCGCGCCCGGGCCACCGCCCGTGATCACCGCCCAGCCGGCTTCCACCAGGCCCCGTCCGAGCCGCACCCCCGCGTCGTACTCCGGCGAGTCCACCGGCGTACGGGCCGAGCCGAACACACTGATGGCGGGCGGGAGTTCCGCCAGCGTGCCGAAGCCCTCGATGAACTCCGACTGGATCCGCAGAACCCGCCAGGGATCGGTGTGGACCCAGTCCGTGGGGGCGCGCTCGTCCAGCAGCCGCTGGTCGGTCGTACTGGGCATCACCTGGCCGCGACGCCGGAGGACCGGTCCGAGCCGCTGCTCGTCCGGCGGCTGCTTCTTCCCCTCGGGGTTGCCGGTAGCCATGTGCGCTCCCTCCGCTTGCCGGTAGTTCGATCTCAGACTAGATCCACGCGGGTTACGGAGGGGGGACGTGAGCATGTCCGGCATGCAGCGCGGGCGGCGGGGCGTTACGCGGTGAGCCAGTTCCGCAGGCGCTCCTCGCCCGCCAGGATCTTCGCCGTCTCCACCCGCTCGTCGCGCTTGTGCGCCAAGTGCGGGTTGCCGGGGCCGTAGTTGACCGCGGGCACGCCCAGCGAGGAGAAGCGGGAGACGTCCGTCCAGCCGTACTTGGGCTTCGGGGTGCCGCCGACCGCCTCGATGAAGGCCACGGCGGCCGGGTGGGAGAGGCCGGGCAGCGCGCCGGGGCTGTGGTCGTCGACCACGAACTCCGTCACCCCGCAGTCCGCGAACACCTCACGGACGTGCTCGATCGCCTCCTCCTCGGTGCGGTCGGGGGCGTAGCGGAAGTTGACCGTCACCACGCACTCGTCGGGGATGACGTTGCCGGCGACCCCGCCGCTGATGCCCACCGCGTTCAGGCCTTCGCGGTACTCCAGGCCGTCGATCAGCGGCCTGCGGGGCTCGTAGGCCGCCAGGCGGGCCAGGATGGGCGCCGCCGTGTGGATGGCGTTGGAGCCCATCCAGCCGCGCGCCGAGTGGGCCCGCTCGCCCTTCGTCTTCAGGAGCACGCGCAGGGTGCCCTGGCAGCCGCCCTCGACCTCGCCGTCGGAGGGCTCCAGCAGGACCGCGAAGTCGCCCTGGAGCCACTCGGGGCGGGCCTCGGCGACGTGCCTGAGGCCGTTCAGGTCGGCGGCGACCTCCTCGTTGTCGTAGAAGACGAAGGTGAGGTCGCGGTTGGGGGCGGGGACGGTGGCCGCGATGCGCAGCTGCACCGCGACGCCCGACTTCATGTCGCAGGTGCCGCAGCCCCACAGCACGCCGTCCTCGTCCAGGCGCGAGGGCACGTTCCCGGCGATCGGGACCGTGTCGATGTGGCCGGCCAGGATCACGCGCTCGGCGCGGCCGAGGTGCGTGCGGGCGATCACGTTGTTGCCGTAGCGGTCGACCGTGAGGTGCGGCAGCGCGCGCAGGGCGGTCTCGACCGCGTCCGCGAGCGGCTTCTCGGTGCCGCTCTCGGAGGGGAAGTCCACCAGCTGCGCGGTGAGCGCGGCGGCGTCGAGCGTGAGGTCAAGCGAGGTGTCGGCCATGGCGTCGACCCTAGCGCGCCGGTCGCGGGGGCCGGGGGCAAGCGCTGTCCGGCAACCCCGGGCGAGGGCCCGACGGTCCTCCAGTACCTTGTAACGCGTGCCAGAGCCGTCCCCCACCCGTCCCAAACGCCGCGGCCGCCTCTTCCGTTTCGCGGCGGCCCTGTTGGTCCTGTGCGGTGTCGCCGCGTACCTCGTGGTGCAGTACGTCACCGGAGGCGGTGGCGCCCGCGGCTGCAAGGTGGTCTCCGCCGACGGCGACGGGACGTCGTACGAGTTCACGCCGGAGCAGGCGGTGAACGCGGCGACGATCGCGGCCGTGGGCACCGGGCGCGGGATGCCCGAGCGGGCCGTGACGATCGCGCTGGCGACCGCCCTGCAGGAGTCGGGGCTGCGCAACATCGCGCACGGCGACCGGGACTCGCTCGGCCTGTTCCAGCAGCGGCCCTCGCAGGGCTGGGGCACCGAGCAGCAGATCATGGACCCCGCGTACGCGGCGGGCATCTTCTACGCACATCTGGCCAAGGTGCCGGACTACACCGCGCTGCCGCTGACCCGGGCGGCCCAGGAGGTGCAGCGCAGCGGCTATCCGGAGGCGTACGCCAAGCACGAGCCGGACGCGAAGCTGCTGGCGGCGGCGCTGACCGGCCGCGCGGCGGCCACACTGACCTGTGACGGGCGCCCGGAGCCCTCGGCCTCGGAGACGGGTCCGGACGCGGTGCGGGCCGCGCTGGTGCGCGACTTCGGGCGGGACGCGCTGCAGGAGACCGGTGCGCGGGTGGGTGGTACGCCCGTGCCGTCGCCGTCTCCCTCGCCGAGCGTGACCGCGACCGCGCACGGGCGGACGGTGACCGTTCCGGTGCCGCAGGGCACGAAGACGGACGCGAGCGGGCGCACCGGGCGCGAGCGGGGCTGGCAGCTGGCGCAGTGGGCGGTGGCGAACTCCTCGGCGCTGCACATCCAGCGGGTGTCGTACGCGGGGCGGGAGTGGACCGCCGGGAGCGGCGACGACTCGTGGAAGGCGGCCGCCACGGGCGGGGGCCGCAGTGCGGACAAGTCCGCGGCGGCCGTCCATATCGTGAGCGGACAGTAGTACGAGTGATCACTCCGGCGGGTTGTACGGCGCCGGTTCGGTGCGCATCCCGGGCGGGCCCGCCGCCGGATTCAGGATCCCTTGGAAATCAAAGGCTGTAAGGATTCTGCGGGATTTCGGGCGGACGCTCTTTGCCCGTTTTTATCCACACCTGATAATGCGATGCGTTATCCATTCTTTACCTGGGGCGTCCGCAACCTTCGCGGGCTTCGAGCGGTAGTCACGGCGTCCGAGCCGGACACGAGCCCGGACCACACACACCGTTCTCTCCCGTCGAATGGAGCATCATGTCCCTCCCTCTGACCCGCCGGATCGCCCGTGCCGCGCTGCTCGTCGCAGCGGGAGCGGCTGCCGGGGTCGGTGCGGCCGGCTCCGCCGGTGCGGCCACGAACCAGCCGGTGGCGACCCCGAACCTGAGCGGCGTGGCCGCCCCGGACACGGCGAACGTCGGCAACACCGTCGAGGGCGCCGCGCAGAACGCCACCACTCTTGCGGCCGCCACGGGCGGCACCGCGGTCGGGAAGACCGTGCCGGGCGCGGCCAAGACCGGCACCCGTGCCGTGAACAAGACGGCGCCGGTGGCGCGGAAGGCCGCTGGGGAAGTGGCCGGGGCGGCCGGCAGCGTCGTCGGGGACACGGCATCGTCCACGGCGAAGAGCGGGCTGCCGCAGCTGCCGGTGCAGGGTGGGGCGCTGCCGCTCGGCTGAGCGCCTGGCTTTGACCGGCGGACGGGGTCCGGGGAGTTCCCCGGACCCCGTCCGCCTTTGTGTCCACACCGGCGGTACAGCGAGCGGTACGGCGGCGCCTGGCGGTCAGGCTGTCAGGCGGGACACCGCTGCCCGGACGCGTTCGTCCGTGGCTGTCAGGGCCACTCGGACGAAGTTCTTGCCCGCCTCGCCGTAGAAGTCGCCCGGGGCCACCAGGATGCCGAGGTCGGCCAGGTGGGCGACCGTGGTCCAGCAGGACTCGTCCCTCGTGACCCAGAGGTACAGGCTCGCCTCGCTGTGTTCGATGCGGAAGCCGTGGCCGAGCAGAGCGGCTCGCAGGGCCTCACGGCGCGCGGCGTAGCGCTCGCGCTGTTCGTGGACGTGGGTGTCGTCGGACAGCGCCGCCACCACCGCCGCCTGGGTCGGCGCGGAGGTCATCATGCCGCCGTGCTTGCGGATCTCCAGGAGCGGGCCGAGAACGGCCGGATCGCCGGCGATGAAGGCCGCGCGGTAGCCGGCCAGGTTGGAGCGCTTGGAGAGGGAGTGGACGGCGACGATGCCGTCGTAGGAGCCGCCGTTGACGTCCGGGTGCAGGACCGAGACCGGGTCGCTCTCCCAGCCCAGCTCCAGGTAGCACTCGTCGGAGACCAGCAGGACGCCGTGCTCGCGGGCCCAGGCGACGATCGCGGTCAGGTCCTCCTTGGGGACGACCTTGCCGGTGGGGTTGGACGGGGAGTTCAGCCAGAGGAGCTTCAGGCCCGTGGGGTCGAGGTCGCGCGGGTCGTCGTAGGTCTCGTAGTCGGCGCGGGCGAGGCGGGCGCCGACCTCGTAGGTGGGGTAGGCCAGGCGCGGGTAGGCCACCTTGTCGCCGGGGCCGAGGCCCAGCTGGGTCGGCAGCCAGGCCACCAGTTCCTTGGAGCCGACGACCGGCAGGACATGGCGGTGGGTGACCTCGCGGGCGCCCAGGCGGCGCTCCAGCCAGCCGGTGATCGCGTCGCGCAGCGCCGGGGTGCCCCAGACGGTCGGGTAGCCCGGCGAGTCGGCCGCGTCGACCAGGGCCTTCTGGATCAGTTCGGGCACCGGGTCGACGGGGGTCCCCACGGAGAGGTCGACGATCCCGTCGGGGTGGGCGGCGGCCGTCTTCTTGTACGGCTCCAGCTTGTCCCAGGGGAAGACGGGGAGCCGGTCGGAGACTGCGGACACGGGAATCAGGCTCACTTTCGTACGGTGCGGCAAACGCCTCGGTCCCGTACGGCGGTGATCAGGCCGACGGGGGCTGATCGGGCCGTACGGGACCGAGGCGGCGCGGTTGCGGGCGGCCGCTAGGCGCTCAGAACGGTCACTCGCCCTGCGGCGGCAGCGCGGCGACGAAGGGGTGGTCCCGCTCGATCAGCCCGAGCTTGCTGGCGCCGCCGGGAGAGCCGAGCTCGTCGAAGAACTCGACATTCGCCTTGTAGTAGTCCTTCCACTCCTCCGGGACGTCGTCCTCGTAGAAGATCGCCTCGACCGGGCAGACCGGCTCACAGGCACCACAGTCGACGCATTCGTCCGGGTGGATGTACAAGGACCGGGAGCCCTCGTAAATGCAGTCGACCGGGCACTCCTCGATGCACGCCTTGTCCTTCACGTCGACACAAGGCTGCGCGATGACGTAGGTCACGCTGTCGTTCCTCCTCGATAGGGCGCTGGCGGGCCTCCTCAGGCTCCGCCGCCTGGCGCGCGGGAGCGCGGCGTCGTCGATGCCCGCCCCTAGTATCTCCGTTCCGGAGCATGATCCGAACAGGAGGGGTGAACTGACCAGTGGAATTCTCGGCGGCAGGACGGCTGGAAGTCCGAATCACCCCCGCTGACGTGGGAAAACGAGTCTCCGTACGGCGCTTGAGCGAACCTGGGGCGACGCAGGAGAAGTTCACCGACACGGTCGGTGTTCTCACATCATGGGACAACGGCGTGCTCATGATCACACGGCGGGACGGGCGGAGTGTCCGGATCGCCGAGTCTGCCCTGGTCGCGGGCAAGGTGGTACCGGCCGCCCCGGCGCGCCGCCGGGGTCCCGCCGCATCGTACGAGGAACTCGCTCCCGTCGTCTCGCGCGGGTGGCCACCGCTGGAGACCGAGCGGCTCGGACAGTGGGAGCTGCGGGCCGCGGTCGAGGAGGTGCCGCCCGCAGGGCGTCCGGCCGGGGCGGTGGCCGGGCGACGGGCGGGCTTCACTCGGCGGGCCAACAGTGTGCTGCCCCTCGGCGATCCGGGCGTTCCGCTCGACGCGGCCCTTGCGGCCGTACGACGCTGGTACGACGAGCGTGGCCTGCCCGCCCATGTGCAGACGGCCACCGGAGCCGAGGGCACGCAGGAGCTGCTGTGCACGGAGCTGGAGCGGCGCGGCTGGGTGCGGGAGGTGACGGCCGAGGTGTGGACGGGTGCCCTGGCACCGGTCGCGGACCGGGCCGAGGGTGCCGGTGTGGTGCTGTCCCGGCAGGCGGACGAGGCGTGGCTCGCCCGGTATCAGCGCAAGGGGGTGAGCGAGGTGGCCCTGCGGGTGCTGGGGGGTGGCCCGTCGGTGTGGTTCGCGTCCGTGCCGGGTGCGGAGGGCGAGCCCCCGGCGGCGATCGGGCGGTGTGTCGTGGACGGGCGATGGGCCGGTTTCGCCGCCGTGGAGGTGGCTCCCGGGCGGCGCCGGGAGGGGCTCGCCACGGAGGTGATGGCCGCGCTGGCCCGGCGTGCGCTGGACGAGGGCGCGTCGGCGGCCTGGCTGCAGGTCGAGACGGACAACGAGGGCGCCCGCGCGCTCTACACGGCGCTGGGCTTCGCACCGCACCACGTGTACCACCACTACCGGGCGCCGGAAGAGCACAGCGACACCCGTGGAAGGGCATGAGCCTGCCATGCGCCCTCCGTATCTCCCGCCGCCGTATCCGCCCCCGCCGGAGCGGTCGGCCGAGCTGCGCCGCAGGTTCGCCGAGGAGGCCCGGTCCGAGCGGCCGGACCTGTCGGCGCTGTGCCTGCTGATCGGCGCCCAGGCGGACGGCTCGCTGGACGAGACCGGCATCGACGCGGCCCAGGCGGAACTGGACCGGCTCGCGGGCGAGCTGCCGTACCGGCCGGGCGGGCCGCACGCCTGGGCGGAGGCCGTACGACGGCTGCTCGGGGCGCGCTACGAGTTCCACGGGACGCCCGGCGACTACCAGCGGCTGGAGTCCTCCCTGCTGCATGAGGTGCTGCGGCGGCGGCGCGGGCTGCCCATCCTGCTGTCGGTGGTGTGGCTGGAGGTCGCGCGGCGGGCGGGGGCTCCGGTGTACGGGGTCGCGCTGCCGGGGCACTTCGTGGTGGGGTTCGGCGCAGCCGACGAGCAGGTGCTGGCCGATCCGTTCGACGGCGGGCGGGTGCTGACCGGGACCGACGCGGACATGCTCGTGGCCGGGGCCACGGGGGCGCCCCTGGACGCCGCCATGCTGGAGCCCGCGGCACCGCTGGACGTCGTGCAGCGGATCCTGAACAACGTCCGCGCGTGGGCCACGGCCCGGCCCGAGCGGTCGGACGTGGCGCTGTGGTCCGTGGAGCTGGCCCTGCTGGTACCCGCGCATCCGGCACGGCTGCGGTACGAACGGGGGCAACTGCTGGTGCAGCGGGGTGAGTTCGTGTCAGGTGCGCAAGAGCTGGAGCATTACGCCGACTTGATCGAGGTGGTGGACGAGCCGGCCGCGCACAAGGTGCGGCAGCAGGCGCACACCGCTCGCGCGATGCTCAACTGACCAGCCGGTCGGGGTGCAGGAGGTGCAAGCGGGGGGTGTTCACAGCCATCCCTTCTCCCGGGCTGTCCGCACCGCCTCCGCCCGGTTGCGCACCGCGAGCTTCTGGATGGCCGTGGAGAGGTAGTTGCGGACCGTGCCCTGGGAGAGGTGCAGGGTCCGGGCCAGCTCGGCGTTGGTCGAGCCGTCGGCCGCCGCGCGGAGCACCTCGCGCTCGCGCTCGGTCAGCGGGTTCGCGCCCTCGGCGAGCGCGGCGGCGGCCAGCGTGGGGTCGATGACCCGTTCGCCGGACAGCACCTTGCGGACGGCCTCGGCGAGCTGGGCGGCCGGGGCGTCCTTGACGAGGAAGGCGTCGGCGCCGGCCTCCATGGCGCTGCGCAGATAGCCGGGGCGGCCGAACGTGGTCAGAACGACCAGTTTGACCTGCGGGAACTCCCGGTGGACCTGGGCCGCCGCCTCGATGCCGGTGCAGCCGGGCATCTCGATGTCGAGCAGCGCCACGTCCACGCCGTGCGCGCCGACGGCCCCGAGCACCTCGTCCCCGCGCGCGACCTGGGCGACGACCTCGATGTCGTCCTCCAGGCCGAGCAGCGCGGCCAGGGCCTCGCGGACCATCGACTGGTCCTCGGCGAGGAGAACCTTGATCGTGCTCGTCATGCCCCGGATCCTACGTCCCCCGCAACGACCGCGGGGACGCGGGCGACCAGCCGGAACCCGTGCTTGATCCGGCCCGCCTCCAGGGTGCCGCCGGCCTTCTCCAGCCGCTCGGTCAGACCCGTCAGGCCGTTGCCCGGACCGTTGCCCGCACCCCCTGATCCGTTGTCCTCGACGGAGAGTTCGAGCATCGGGCCGTCCAGGGTCTGGCGGTGGGTGAGCTGGACGAGGCACTTGTCGGCGCCGCTGTGCCGGACCACGTTGGTGACCGCCTCGCGCAGCGCCCAGGCGAGCACGGACTCGGCCTCCTCGGGGACACCGGTGAGGTCGGGTTCGGCGGGCATCTCGGCGGTGACGCCGGCGGCGGTCAGTGCGACCTGGGTGCCGGCGAGTTCGGCGGCGAGCCGGGGGCGCCGGTAGCCGGTGACGGCCTCGCGGACGTCGACCAGGGCCTGCCGGCTGACCTGTTCGATGTCGGCGACCTGCTGGGCCGCCTTGTCGGGGTGGTCGGGCAGCATCCGGCCGGCCAGCTCGCTCTTCAGCGTGATCAGGGAGAGGGAGTGGCCGAGCAGGTCGTGCAGGTCGCGGGCGAGGCGGAGGCGTTCCTCGTTGGCGGCGAGGTGGGCCACGGTCGCCCGTGCCTTGCGCAACTCGACGGTGGTACGGATGAGTTGACCGACGCCGACCATCGCGAAGCCGATCAGCGGGACGAGGAGCAGGCTCTCGTCCGGCTTCTCGTGCCAGCGCAGTCCGACGAGGAACATCACCGCGGTCGCCGCGGGGATCGCCCAGAACGCGGCTCGGACCGGCAGGGTGGCCCCGCAGGCGACCGACAGATAGATGAACAGGCCGACCCATGCGCCGCCGAGGGTGTACGTCAGCAGGGGGGCGAGGACGCCCAGGACCGCGAGCAGCGAGACGACGACTCGTGGAGCGAAGGACCGGCCGATGTTCCGGAAGACCAAGGTCAGGTAGGCGGTGACGAAGACGGCGAGGCCGATCCCGCCGGCCACCGTGGCGGCCAGGGTGTGGTGGCCCGAGGCCAGGTCCTCGACCGGTGAGCTGAGGAAGATCAGCCAGACACCGATCCACAGCACCTTGACCACCAGTTCGCGCCGGTTGCGGGGCCCCTGCCCGATCCGCACCTGGTGCTCCGGCCGCTGCTCGGCGGCCCGCGGGTCTTCCGTCATCGTGCTCACGCCTTCAGCGTGTCCTTCCGGTACAGCCAGGCCGCGCCGCCCGCGAACAGGACAAAGTAGACGGCGAGGACGGCGATGTCCGTCGCGCTCGGAGCCTGGCTCTGTTCGATGGCCCGTCCCAGAGCAGCGTACGCGTGCGTGGGCAGCCACTTCGCGATGTCCTGCAGGAACTTCGGGAAGGTGGTGGACGGCATCCACAGGCCGCCGAGGATCGACAGACCGAAGTAGACGATCATGGTGATGGGGCGGACCGCGTCACCGGAGGCCAGGTAGCCCAGTGCGACGCCGAGCGCGGCGAAGACGAGGCTGCCGGCCCAGATGACGCCGGTGAGGGCGAGCCACTGCCAGGCGTCCAGGTGGACGTGCTTGATCACGGCGGCGGCGAGGAACACCACGATGATGGACGGCAGGCTCACCACGGCGGCGCTGGCGGTCTTGGCGAGGACATAGCCGCGTCCGGGCAGCGGGGTGAGCCGCAGCTGTCGTACCCAACCGCTCTCGCGCTCCTTGGCGATGCGCTCGCTGTTGCCCATCAGGACGGCGGTCAGGGCGCCGAAGGAGGCCATGGAGACCATCAGGTACGTGGCGACGGTCAGGCCGGTGTCGTCGACCTTCTGGTCGGAGCCGGAGCTGCTGGAGAAGATCAGGAACAGGATCGCGGGATAGAGCACCGAGAAGAACAGGAACTTCTTGTTGCGCAGGGCGCGGGCCAGTTCGAGCTTGATGAGCGCGGTCATGACTGCTTGGCCTCCTCGGCCTCCGTGATGGCGACGAAGGCCTGCTCCAGGCCGAGGCCGGCGACTTCGAGGTTGCGTGGGTAGACACCGAGGCCGTACAGGGCGTGGACGGTGGCGTCGGCGTCGGACGACTGGATGCGGACGGTCTGGCCCGACACGTCGATCGAGGTGAGGAACGGCAGGGCGCGCAGGGCCGCCTCGTCGATCTCGCCCTCCAGGTCGAAGGCGACCCGGCGGGCGCCTGCCTTGGCCTTGATCTCGGCGGCGGTGCCGTCGGCCAGGAGCCGCCCGCGGTGCAGCACCAGGACCCGGTCGGCGATGGCGTCGGCCTCTTCGAGGTAGTGGGTGGCGAACAGGACGGTACGGCCCTGGTCGGCCTGTTCGCGCATGGTCGCCCAGAAGGCCTGGCGGGCGGAGACGTCCATGCCGGTGGTCGGCTCGTCCAGGATGATCAGGTCGCTGTCCCCGGCGGTGGCGAGGGCGAAGCGGACGCGCTGGGCCTGGCCGCCGGAGAGCTTGTTGACCTTGCGGTCGGCGATCTGCGCGATACCGGCGCGTGCCATGACGTCCGCGGCCTTGTACGGCTTCGGGTGCAACGAGCAGCCCAGCTTCACCAGTTCCTCGACGGTGACCTCGTCCATCAGCCCGCCGCTCTGCAGCATCGCCCCGACCCGCCCGGCGACGATCGCCTCCCGCGGGGTGCCGCCGAACAGGCTCACCGTGCCGGTGTCGGGGTGCTTGAGGCCGAGGAGCAGGTCGAGCGTGGTGGACTTGCCGGCCCCGTTCGGGCCGAGGAGGGCGACGGTCTCGCCCGGGTACAGCCGGAGCGAGAGCCCGTCGACGGCCCGCACGCTCCCGTACGTCTTGGTCACCTGGTCGAAGCCGACCACCGGGGTGGTGGTGGCCGGTGCCGCAGTTGTCGTCATGGCATCCATGCTGGCGGCGGGGGCCGGATGCCGGGCAGTGTCGGGGGTCCTCGGTACCCGATGACAGATGTCACGCGGAACGGGTGACGGACAGGGCGAAGGGGGGCGCCCGGCGGACGCCCCCCGTGTACGCCGGACTAACTGGGGTTCGTGTCGATGACCGCGACCCGGTTGGTCTTGCTGATCAGGGCCTGGCGGAGGGCGACGTAGACCTCCTGCGGGGTGACGGGGGTCTTCTTGCCGTTGCCGCGGGTGATGAGGACGCCGTCGAAGGCCTTGCCGTACAGCTGCTTCAGGGCCGCCAGGTCGGGCTTGTCGACCAGCTTGCCGTCCGACGTGGGCACCACCCTGAGGAACTTCCAGAGCGATTTCTCCGGGCTCATCAGCACCACGTGCCCGGCGCCCGCCGACACGGTCACCCGGCCCGACATCGCCGGCTGCGCGAACTCCTTCATCTCGCGGTCGACCTCGGCCTTGGACACCGTCGGCTGCTTGGTGGTCGTCGGGACGGTGACCGCGGTCGCCGTGTCCGTCTCCACCATCGTGCGGTAGGCCTGCTCGACCGCCTTGGTCGACTGGACCGCGTCGATGGCCTTGCCCGCCTTGCCGTAGACGGCGACGGCCGCGCCGGGCTTGAAGTCGATGCCGCCCTCGGTGACCGAGCCGGAACCGCCGCCCGTCTGCTGCAGGGCCGCCTGCAGCTTCTCCTCGTCCACCGGCATCTCCGGGTCGATCACCCGCTTCTGCCCGAAGAGCGAGCCGATGACGTGGACCGGGTTGTAGTCGCTGGTCGCGGCCTTGCTCACGGTGGCCTGGAAGTCGAACTGGAGACCGGCGTTCTCCGGGGTGATGCTGACCGTGTTGCCGCCGACGGAGAGCTTCAGCGGCTTTTTCACCCGGTTGCCGAAGGCGTCGTCGAGCTTCTTGACGGCGTCGTCACGGGTGCCGCCGCCGATGTCCACGCCGAGGACCGTGGTGCCCTTGGGGACGTCGGTGTGGTTCATCAGCAGTCCGGCGCCGTAGGCACCGCCCGCGACGACGACCACGCCGGCGCCCAGCAGCACCAGCTTGCTGCGGCCCTTCTTCTTCGGCTTGGCCTGCGCCTTGGGCGCGGGGGACGGCTCCGGCCGGGCCGGGCCGTCGGGCCGCGCGCCGCCGAACGGGGAGCCGGCGGCGCCGGGGACGACCGGGATGCCGCTGGTGACGGTGTGTCCGGAGACGTTGTCGACCGGACGGTAGCCGGGCGTGCCCGGCTCGGGGGCCGGCTTCTGCGGGGTGAGGATCGCGGTGTCGTCGCTGAGCCCGCCGGACTGACCGGGACCGGAGAGGCCGCCGGGCTGTCCGCCGGGGCCGGCGTGCGGACCGCTCGGACCACCAGGACCGCCGGGGCCCGCGGGACCTTCGAGGTCGGCCAGATCGGCGAGGGCGCTGCGGGGGGCCCGGGTGCTCCGGTCGCCGGGGCCACCGTAGCCGCCTCCCGTGCCGGGCGCACCGGCGGAACGGGGACCGTCGTCGAAGGGTTCGCCGCCGGCTCGGCCGCCGGCCGACGGGGCGAGGGGGCCGTCACCGGTGACCGGGCCGCTGGTGGGGCCGGCCGGGCCCTGCGGGCCGCCGGGACCGCCCTGGCCACGCGGGCCGTTGAAGCCGCTGGGACCGCCGGGGCCGTTGGGTCCGCTCGCGCCCGCCGTACCGCCGAAGCCGTCGTGACCGCCCGCACCGCCCGCGCCGGTACCGCCGAAGGTGTCCTGGCCGCCGTTCTCCGAGAAGTAGGGCAGGTCGTCGCGGCGCGGTTCGCCGCCGGACGCGCCGGGGCGGGAGCCGCCGCCCAGCGGGCCCGCGGCCAGTGCCTCGGTCACGTCGAAGGAGCCGGTGCCGCCGCCGTGTCCGGGGGCGACGGGGCCGCCGGTGGCACCGGGCAGGCCCTTGCCGTTCGTGCTGCCGGAGCGGGAGGCGCCCGGGACGCTCATGGAGCCGACCACACCGCCGGGACGGCCACCGCCGGGGCGGGCGCCGGTGGTACCGGTCGCACCGGATGCTCCCGGACCACCCGAACGGGTGCCCGACCCGCCGGAGGCAGTGGTGGAACCGCCGGGCAGCCCGGCCCCGTTCGTGCCGCCGCCGGCCGGACCGCCCTTGCCGGCGCCGGACTTGCGGGGGGCGAACCAGTCGCTGGTCTTCTCCTCGGCCTGGGCCGTGGGCTCGGCGGCGGGCTCGGCGGTGCCGGTGCCGTCGGTGGTGGTCCGCTCGGCAGCGGGCCGCGCGTCGGCGGGCGCCTGGTCCCCGGCGCCGTCGGCATCCGCGACGGGCTTGCGCACGACGACCGGCGGGATGGGCCGGGATCCGGGGATGTTGATGCGGATCCGGGTCGTCAGCGTGGTCTCGGTCTTCTTCTCCTCCGGCCGCGTGCCCGAACGGCCCGCGTCCGCACCGTCACCGGAAGCCATGGGGGTCCCGTACGGCGGCGTGCCGGAGGGGTATGCGGCTCCGCCGCGCCCGTTGGGCCCGGAGGACGGAGTGTCAGTTTCACGACTCAAGGCAGGTTCTCCCAGTTGGCTCCACCGCCCGACACGACCTCACGGTGGAGGTCCCCCCGCTCGAACGAAGCCGGGAGCGGGGGAGGCTCGGCGGCGCGCACCACCATACTGGCCACTTCTGGCGCGTATCCCATGACCGCTGAGGAAACCCACACCGGACTCGCACGTGCACCGCACGGCGAAGTGGTACGTCACTTGCCAAGTCGGGCGGCACCGCCGCGAGGTTGCCGCCCGGCGCCAACGGTGGCGCAGATCACAGCGAGGGCCATGCCGCCGAGCAGGAAGAGATAGGACCCGCCACCCGCGCTGAACAGGAAGTCGCCTTCGGGGCGCGCGGTGGTGAGCAGGATGACGGCGACGATCCAGCCCACCACCGGTGCGACCGCGCCGCCCCGGCCGCCGGTTGCGTACGCCCCGCCGAGGAACAGCCCGGCCGCGCCCGCGAGGGCGAGCAACAGCCCGCCGGGGAACCAGGCGGCCTGGAGGAGGGTGCCGGCGAAACCGGTGACGGCGCCGAGGAGGCAGAGGCCGACATAGGCGGCGGCCCGTCCGGCGGAGGGCGGCCGCAGCGGCTGGGCGAGCAGCGGGCCCTGTCCCGGGTTGCTCATGACGTCTCCTCCAGGTCGAGTCCGGCGAACAGGTCGGTCTCCCCGGGCTGTGCCGTGCCGTGCACCAGCTCGTAGTACTCGGTCGTGAACAGCGGCTGGGCCAGTTCGTTGGAGAGCGCGAAGCAGGGCTCGGCCACCTCGATCTGGGTGGCGTGGGCGCGCATCGCGGCGGCCTTGGCGGCGGCGTGGGCGGTGCCGTCGACGGCGGTGGTGATCCGCTCGTCGTCGACCACGCCGGGTACGTCGTCCAGGGACGCGCTCTTGTCGAACGGCAGTGCGGACAGCTCGTCCTGGAGGCGGGCGAAGGCGGCCTCGGCGACGGAGCGCGGGACGCGGTTCCAGTAGACCTTGGCGATCCGGTGGCCGCGGTCGGCCGCGAGGTCGACTGCGCGCATGGCGACGCGGTGGGCCTGGATGTGGTCGGGGTGGCCGTACCCGCCGTTGTCGTCGTAGGTGACGAGGACCTGGGGACGGACCTCCAGGATCACCTCGGCGAGGTGTCCGGCGGCCTGGTCCACATCGGCCTGCCAGAAGCATCCGGGGTCTTCGTTGTCGGGAATGCCCATCATGCCGGAGTCCCCGTACCGCCCCGCCCCGCCGAGCAGCCTGGCGTCCGTCACCCCCAGCTCGCGCACGGCGGCGGACAGCTCCCCGCGCCGGTGCGCGCCCAGCGCCGGGCCGGTCAGATGCCGCAGCTCCGGCGGGATGACCTCACCCCGCTCCCCGAGGGTGCAGGTGACCAGGGTCACATGGGCACCCTCGGCCGCGTACCTGGCCATGGTCGCGCCATTGTTGATCGACTCGTCGTCCGGGTGCGCGTGCACCAGCAGCAGACGCCGGGCTGGCAGTTCCGTCATGGGACCACCCTATGAGGCGGCTGCCCTGTGGGGTGCTGCGGCACCAGGACGGCCGTCCCCCGGTTGCCCGACCTGGCGGGGACGCGTCAGAACTTGATGCTGCCGATCATGCTGGCGACGTTCGTCGTCAGCTCGCTGATCGTGGGGGCGACGGTGGAGGAGGCGAGATAGAAGCCGAGCAGGATGCAGACGACCGCGTGGCCGCCCTTCAGCCCTGACTTCTTGATCAACAGGAAGACGATGATCGCCAGCAGCACCACCGCCGAAATCGAGAGTGCCACGGCGGCTCACCTCCAAAGATCGCGAGATCTAGATCAGTTGAGCAAATCCATGCAGACGCCAGCAGGTTCATACCCACACAGCGGTAGTGATCATAACTATCCGTGCTCGCGCATCGCTCGGCGCACAGCCGCACAAGGGGGCGCATGGCCAATATGGTCAGGGTATGACGACCGAGCCTGACTCCTTCCCCCGTCGGTACGCCCGGACCCAGCGGTTCACGCTCGGCGCGCCGCGCGCGTTCACCGTGGCGCCCGACGGTTCACGTGTCGCGTTCCTGCGCTCCGGCTCCGGCACCGACCGGGCCAACTCCCTCTGGGTCATGGATCTTCCGGGTGGAGAGGAACGCCTGGCGGCCGATCCGGGCCCCCTTCTCGGCGGCGCCTCCGAAGAACTCTCGGCCGAGGAGCGGGCGCGTCGGGAGCGCAGCCGGGAGGGAGGTGCGGGCATCGTCGGCTACGCCACCGACACGGCCGTCGAGTTGGCGGCTTTCGCCTTGTCAGGGCGGCTTTTCACGGCCGAGCTGCGGGCCGGCACGACACGTGAACTCCGGGTCCCCGGACCGGTGATCGACCCGCGTCCCGCCCCCGACGGCAGGCACATCGCCTATGTGGCGCAGGGTGCGCTGCGGGTCGTGCGCGCCGAGGGCGAGGGCGACCGGGCGCTCGCCGAGCCGGAGCCCACCAACGGGCCGGGGCAGGTCACCTACGGGCTCGCGGAGTTCGTCGCGGCCGAGGAGATGGGGCGGGCGCGGGGATTCTGGTGGGCGCCGGACGGGCGCCGGCTGCTCGTGGCGCGGGTGGACGACACGCCGGTACGGCGGTGGTGGATCGCGGATCCGGCCCATCCGGAGCGTGAGCCACACCACGTCGCGTACCCGGCCGCCGGCACTCCGAACGCCGATGTGCGGCTGTTCGTGCTCGGACTCGAAGGCGAGCGCACGGAGGTGGCGTGGGACCGGGCCCGCTACCCGTATCTGGCCCGTGTGCACTGGTCAGCGGCGGGTGCGCCGCTGCTGCTGGTGCAGGCTCGGGACCAGCGCAGCCAGCTGTTCCTGGCGGTGGACCCGGACACCGGGGCGACGCGCATGGTGCACGCGGATGAAGATCCAAGTTGGCTTGAATTGTTCGCCGGAGTGCCCTGCTGGAGCCCCTCCGGGCAGCTTGTCCGGATCGCGGACGAGGGCGGCGCACGGGTGCTGACGGTCGGCGAACGCCCCTTGACCAGCGGCCAGTTGCACCTGCGGGCGGTGCTGGACGTAGGCTCCGACGACGTGCTGGTTTCCGCCTCGGCGGGCACGGAGGCAGAGGCGCCCGAGATCGGCGAAGTCCATGTGTACCGGGTGAACGAGCTGGGCGTGGAGCGCGTGTCCCAGGAGCCCGGCGTGCACTCGGCCGTCCGGGCCGGGGGCGTGACGGTGCTCGTGTCGGCGACGCTGGACAGGCCGGGCGCCCGTGTCCAGGTACTGCGTGACGGAAAACCGGCGGCGACTGTCCGGTCGTACGCCGAAGACCCCGGTTTGTCCCCGCGGGTGACCCTGACCCAGGGGGGCGCACGCCGAATTCCGTGCGCCGTGCTTATGCCACGGGACTACCACGGCGACACGCCCCTGCCCGTCCTGATGGACCCCTACGGCGGCCCGCACGGCCAGCGCGTGGTCGCCGCGCACAACGCCCACCTCACCTCGCAGTGGTTCGCCGACCAGGGTTTCGCGGTGATCGTGGCCGACGGGCGGGGCACTCCGGGGCACTCGCCGGCCTGGGAGAAGGCGGTCCGGGACGAGCTGGCGTCCGTCGTGCTCCAGGACCAGGTGGACGCGCTGCACGCACTCGCCGGGGACTTCCCGCTGGACCTGGACCGGGTGGCGATCCGCGGCTGGTCCTTCGGCGGCTATCTGGCGGCGCTGGCGGTGCTGCGCCGCCCGGACGTCTTCCACGCGGCCGTCGTCGGCGCCCCGGTCACCGATCTGCGCCTGTACGACACCCACTACCAGGAGCGCTACCTCGGCCACCCGGACGAGCAGCCGGAGGTCTACCGCCGCAACTCGGTGATCGACGACGCGGGCCTGGTCGACCCCGCCGGGCCGCACCGCCCGATGATGGTCATCCATGGGCTGGCGGACGACAACGTGGTCGTCGCCCACTCCCTGCGGCTGTCCTCCGCCCTGCTCGCCGCGGGCCGCCCGCACGAGGTCCTGCCGCTGTCCGGGGTGACGCACATGACCCCGCAGGAGACCGTCGGGGAGAACCTGCTGCGGCTGCAGCTGGACTTTCTGCGGCGTGCGCTGCCCCACCCGGGAAAATGACCGCCAACTGCGTTAACACGCAGGCAACTTCACCGAAGCCGTCCCGATATACGGACGCGGGAGGCTGATCGCGTACGGCCGTGCGGGTGCCGTGAACGGGCCGGGGTGCGCCATGTCACCCCGGCCCGTTGCCGTGCTCGCCGCCCTCCGCCGGGACGACCTGCCGCTCCTCCGCGAAGTGGCAGGCCGAGGCGTGGGCCGCCGGGCCGGACGTGCCGCGGAAGGCGGCCGGTACCGCGAGGGCCGGTACCTCGCGGGCACAGCGTTCCTGCGCCTTCCAGCAGCGGGTGCGGAAACGGCAGCCGGAGGGGATGTTCGTCGGGGACGGCACATCCCCGGTGAGGATGATCCGCTCACGGTGTTCGCGGGCCTCGGGGTCCGGGACCGGGACCGCGGAGAGCAGCGCCTGGGTGTAGGGGTGCGTGGGGTGGTCGTAGATCTCGGCGTTGCTGCCGATCTCCACGATCCGCCCGAGGTACATCACACCCACCCGGTCGGAGATGTGCCGGACGACGGACAGGTCGTGCGCGATGAAGACATAGGAGAGGTCGAACTCCGACTGGAGGCGGTCCAGGAGGTTGATCACCTGGGCCTGGACCGACACGTCGAGGGCGGACACCGGCTCGTCGGCGACGATCACCTCCGGACGCAGCGCCAACCCCCGTGCGATGCCGATGCGCTGGCGCTGGCCGCCGGAGAACTGATGCGGGTAGCGGTTGACGTACTCGGGGTTGAGGCCGACCACGTCCAGCAGCTCCTGGACCCGGCGGCGACGGTCGCCCCTGGGCGCGGCCTCGGGGTGGATGTCGTACGGCTCCCCGACGATGTCTCCGACCGTCATCCGGGGGTTGAGGGAGGTGTACGGGTCCTGGAAGACCATCTGGATGTTGCGGCGGACCGCCTTGAGGGCCTTGCCGGACAGCCGGGTGATGTCCTCGCCCTTGAACCTGATGGAGCCGGCCGTGGGGCGTTCGAGATTGCAGAGCAACTTCGCGACGGTCGACTTGCCGCAGCCCGACTCCCCGACCAGGCCGAGGGTCTCCCCCTTGCCGAGGGTGAAGTCGACGCCGTCGACGGCCTTCACCGCGCCGATCTGCTTCCTGAACAGGATGCCCCGGGTGAGCGGGTAGTGCTTGACCAGTCCGGTCACCTCGAGGATCGGCTCAGTGGGCGCGGTCATGCAGGCACTCCCTCCAGAAGTGGCAGGCGCTGCCGCGTACGCCGGAGACCTCGTACAGCGGAGGTTCGTCGGTGCGGCAGACGTCCCGCGCCATCGGGCAGCGCGGGTGGAAGGAGCAGCCGGGCGGGATGTTCATCAGGTTCGGCGGCAGGCCCTTGATGGCGTACAGCTCCTGTCCCTTCTGGTCCAGGCGGGGGACGGAGTCCAGCAGGCCGCGGGTGTAGGGGTGGGCGGGCGCCTTGTAGATGCCGTGCACCGGCGCCGACTCGACGACCTTCCCGGCGTACATCACGGCGATCCGGTCGGCGACGTCGGCCACGACTCCCAGGTCATGGGTGATGAGGATGAGCCCCATGCGGTACTCGCGCTGCAGCTCGGCGAGCAGGTCCATGACCTGGGCCTGCACGGTGACGTCCAGGGCGGTGGTGGGCTCGTCCGCGATGATGAGCGCCGGTTCCAGGGCCAGCGCCATGGCGATCATGATGCGCTGGCGCATGCCGCCGGAGAACTGGTGGGGATAGTCCCGCACCCGCTGGGCGGCGGCCGGGATGCGCACCCGCTCCATCAGCTCGACGGCCTTGCCGCGCGCGTCCTTCTTCGACATCCCCCGGTGCACGACGAACATCTCGCCGAGCTGGTCCCCCACGGACAGGACCGGGTTGAGGGCCGACAGGGCGTCCTGGAAGATCATTGCCATTCCGGCGCCCCGGATCCTGCGCCGTTCCTCTTCCTTCAGCTTCAGCAGGTCCCGCCCCTGGAACAGGATCTCACCCCCGGTGATCCTGCCCGGCGGCATGTCGAGGATCCCCATGACGGCCTGCGCGGTGACGGACTTGCCCGACCCGGACTCCCCGAGCACGGCCAGCGTCTCCCCCGCGCCGACCTCGTAACTCACCCCGTTGACGGCATGCGCCACCCCGTCCCGCGTCCGGAACTCCACGTACAGATCCCGCACTTCGAGCAGCACGCGCCCTCACCTCAGCTTCGGATCGAGGGCGTCGCGGATGGCGTCGCCGAGCATGATGAAGGCCAGGACCGTGATGGCCAGGGCGGCCGAGGGCCACAGGAGGGCGTGGGGGGCGTTGCGGATGTACGGGGAGGCGTTGGAGATGTCGATGCCCCAGGAGACGCTGGGCGGTTTGAGGCCGACGCCCAGGTAGGACAGGGTCGCCTCCAGGGCGACGTAGGTGCCGAGGGCGATGGTCGCGACGACGATCACGGGGGCCACGGCGTTCGGGGCGATGTGGCGCAGCAGGATGCGGGAGTCGGAGGCGCCGAGCGCGCGGGCGGCCTGGACGTAGTCGTTCTGCTTGGCGGTGATGACCGAGCCGCGCGCGATGCGGCCGATCTGCGGCCAGCCCAGCAGGACCATGAAGCCGATCACCGGCCAGACCGTGTTGCTGGTCACCACCGAGAGGAGGACGAGACCGCCCAGGACCACCGGGATCGCGAAGAAGATGTCGGTGATCCGGGACAGGACCGCGTCCCAGACGCCGCCGAAGTATCCGGCGAGGGCGCCCAGTACCGCCCCGACGACGGCCACCCCGAGGGTCGCCAGCACGCCGACCGTGACGGACGTACGGGCGCCGTACACCGTGCGCGTGTAGACGTTGCAGCCCTGGCCGTCGTAGCCGAAGGGAGCGCCCGGTCCCGGGCCGTCCTGGGCCCTGGAGAGGTCGCACTTCAGGGGGCTCCCGGAGGCGATCGCCGAGGGCCACAGGGAGATGAGGACCAGGAAGACGATGACCAGGGCGGAGATCAGGAACACCGGGTTGCGGCGCAGGTCCCGCCAGGCGTCGGACCACAGGGAGCGGGGTCTGCCGGACGGCCCGGTGCCTTCCGGACCCCCGGGCGTCCGTTCCAGCGTGGCCGCCTCGCTCGCGCCCAGGTCCATCGCCCCGCCCATGCCGGTCCCGGCGATCGCGCCCTCGGGCTCGTACGGCTGCTCAGGCATAGCGGATCCTCGGGTCGAGTACGGCGTACAGGAGGTCGACGAGGAGGTTGGCCACCAGGAAGACCAGGACGAGGACCGTCACGAAACCGACCACCGTCTGGGTGTTCTGGCGCAGGATGCCCTGGTAGAGCTGGAAGCCGACGCCATGGATGTTGAAGATCCGCTCGGTGGCGATCGCGCCGCCCATCAGCGCGCCGATGTCGGCCCCGATGAAGGTGACCACGGGGATCAGGGAATTGCGCAGCAGGTGCCGGACGATCACCCGGCGCCGGGGCAGCCCCTTGGCGATCGCCGTACGGACGTAGTCGGACCGCTTGTTCTCCGCGATGGCGGTGCGGGTCAACCGGGTGACGTAGGCGAGGGAGACGGAGGCGAGGACCAGGCCGGGCAGGATCAGCTCGTCGTAACCGCCGTAGCGGACGGACGGGCTGGTCCACTGCCATCTGATGCCGAGCAGCAGCTGGAGCAGCAGACCGGTGACGAAGGTGGGGACGGAGATCACCACCAGGGTGGCCAGGAGCACCCCGGTGTCGACGGGCCGGCCGCGCCGCATGCCCGTCAGCACGCCCAGCGTCACGCCCACGACGACCTCGAAGAGGATCGCGACGATCGTGAGCCGGATGGTGACGGGGAACGCCGCTCCCATCAGCTCGGTGACCTTCTGGCCGTTGAAGGCGGTGCCGAAGTCACCGGTCAGGACGTTGCCCATGTAGGTCGCGTACTGCTGCCACAGCGGCTTGTCCAAGCCGAACTCCCGCTTCAGCTGGGCGGCCGTCGCCGGGTCGCAGGTCCGCTCCCCGCACAGTCCGGCGATGGGGTCGCCCATCACGTTCACCATCAGGAAGATCAGCAGTGTCGACCCGATGAACACCGGGACCATCTGGAGCAGCCGCCTCGCGACATAGCGCCCCACGGGAATCAGCCGACCTTGATCTCGTTGTAGACCGGCACGCTGAAGGGATTGAGGGCCACATGGGAGAGCCGGGAGGTGTAGCCGGCGCTGCCGTTCTGGTACCAGAGCGGGATGGCCGCCATGTTGTCGCGGACGACCTCCTCGGCCTGCTGGAAGAGCCGGACGGCCGCGGCCCGGTCGGTCTCGGCGTTGGCGCGGTCGACGAGCCGGTCGAAGCGCTTGTCGGACCACTTGCCGTCATTGGAGGAGGCGCCCGTGTAGTACAGCGGCTGCAGGAAGTTCTGGATCAACGGGTAGTCCATCTGCCAGCCGGCCCGGAAGGGGCCGGTCATCTTCTGGTGGGTGGTCTGGTTGCGGTAGTCGGCGAAGGTGCCGATCGGGTTGCCGACGCAGGCCCTGTCGTTGCCGAGGGCGTTGTTGATGGAGTTGCACACGGCGTCCACCCACTGCCGGTGCGAGCCGGTGTCCGCGTTGTAGGTGATCGTCAGCCGGCCGCCGGGGATCCCGCCGCCCTCCTGGATGAGCTTCCTGGCCTGCGCGGGGTCGTAGTCGCAGGCGTGGCCGCACAGTCCGGGCTTGTAGCCGCCGGCTGCGCCGAGGACCGGGGAGGTCCAGTCGGTGGCCGGGGTGCGGGTGTTCCGGAAGATGGTCTCGGTGATCTGCTTGCGGTTGATCGCCATGGACAGGCCCGTGCGGACCTTCCGTGCCCCGGCGGTGTTCCACTTCGGGTCGTAGTAGGGGAAGGCCAGGGTCTGCAGGATGCCGGCCGGGGTGTTGATGTAGCGGCCGTTCAGGTCGGTCCGGACGTTCTTGAGCTGGCCGGCCGGCACGTCATCGACGAGGTCGAGGTTGCCGGCGAGAACGTCGGTGTAGGCGGTGCCGCTGTCGGTGTACACCAGCAGGGTGACGCCGACGTTCCGGGCCGGGTCGGGGCCGGGGTAGGCGTCCCACCTCTTCAGGTTCATCGCGGAGCCCTTGGTGTACGACTCGACCTGATAGGGCCCGTTGCCGACCGGCTTGCTCACCCAGGCCGCGTGGTCGGTGAAGAAGGCGCGCGGGAGCGGGGCGTAGGCCGCGTAGCCGAGGGTGTCGGGGAAGCTGGAGAACCTCTGGCCGAGGGTGACGGTGAACGTCCTGGGGCCGGTGACCCTGAGCCCGGACAGGGTGTCGGCGGTCTGCGCACCGCTGTCGGGGTGGACCTTGTCGTAGCCCTCGATGTAGCCGAAGAAGTACGCGTTCTTCTGGTTGTTCCTGAGGCTCGCCCCGTAGTTCCAGGCGTCCACGAAGGAGCGGGCGGTGACCGGTTCGCCGTTGCTGAACTTCCAGCCCTTCTTGACGGTGACGGTGAAGTGCCGCGAGTCCGGGGTGTCGATGCGCTCGGCGAGCATGTTCTGGGCCTTGCCGGTCCTCGGGTCGTACTTCTTCAGGCCCCGGAAGATCATGTCGAGGACCTTGCCGCCCTGCACCTCGTTGGTGTTGGCGGGCTCCAGCGGGTTCTGCGGGTCGCTCCAGGAGGAGGTCAGCACGCCGGGACCGCCGAATCCGCCGCCACCCCCGCAGGCGGTGGCCATCAGCCCCGCGGCGATCGCGCAGCCGGCCCACCTGACGCGGGTGACTCCACGCATCCAGTGCCTCCTCCGCGCTCACCGACCCGACACCGGTCACCATCGGATCCAATACCGGTCAATATCGGCGCACGCAGCTCATATCGCATGCCTGTCGCCGGATTGAGGGGCCTTTAGGGGGACACGTCATCCGAATGCAGACAGCCACCTGGGCGAGCGGGGGCGATCTTGCGCGGACCGCGCAACAGATCTCCGCGCAACGTTGCCGAAACGTTGGATTGCGACATGCCGATGTACGCATTTCGACACACCACCGTCCGCATATCGAACTCATCGTCCGATTGGTCCAGTTGGTCCGATGTGAAGCACGGATTGATTACGGCGTGCTACCCGCGTAGCTACGGAATAGCCAAGCCCGAGTAAAGAACGTAAAGACGCAACCAAGGCGACCGAGAATTTATTGACCTTGAATGAATTGCGTTGAAAAAGTCCGGCGTAGCCCGTAGGGGAGCGCCCTGCGGAGCCTTGACCACAGGGCACGGAGCATCATGACCCCCCCAACCCCTTCCTCGGCCGCCCCACTCGAGGTGACCAAAGAAGACAGCGCCACATCGGCGAAGCCCGGCAACCCCAAGGGCACCGAGAGCCGCTCTCCGGGACGGCTGGCCTGGATCCGCTTCAAGCGGGACCGTTCGGGCGTCATATCCGCCTTCGTGGTGATCCTCTTCTTCGTCGTGGGCATCGCCGCGCCGCTCATCGCCAAGCTGTACGGCAAGGACCCGTACACCACGTACGGCATGAACATCCCGGGCCTGTTCAACCAGTTCAACTACCCGGTCAAGCCCAACGGCGGCATCAGCTCCGACTTCTGGTTCGGCATCGAGCCGCAGCTCGGACGGGACGTCTTCACCTTCCTGCTGTACGGCATCCGCAACTCGCTGCTGATCGCGACCGCCGCCGCCCTGCTGACGACCCTGCTCGGCGTCGTCATCGGCATCACCGCCGGCTACCTGGGCGGCAAGACGGACTACTTCGTCGGCCGCGTGATCGACATCCTGCTGGCGTTCCCGCAGACCCTGTTCTTCATCGCCTTCTGGCCGGTGGTCATCGCGATCTTCGTCCCGCCGACGGACAACACCCCGGTCTGGCTGACCGTCACCAGCCTCATCCTCGTGATGACGGCCTTCGGCTGGGCCTCCATCGCGCGTCTGCTGCGCGGCGAGGTACTCGCCCTGCGCGAGCGCGAGTTCGTGGAGGCGGCCAAGGTCACCGGTGCCTCCCCGGCCCGGATCATCTTCAAGGAACTGCTGCCCAACCTGTGGACCCCGATCCTCATCCAGGCAACGCTGCTCCTGCCGACCTACGTCACCACGGAGGCGGCCCTCGCCTTCCTCGGCGTCGGCCTGTCGGACCCCACCCCCGACTGGGGCGTGATGATCCAGAACGGCGCCAAGGTGTACCAGGACGACATCACCTTCATGCTCTTCCCGGGCCTGTCCATGGTGATCTTCGTCGTCGCCTTCAACCTCCTCGGCGACTCGGTCCGCGACGCCCTGGACCCGAAGACCAAGCGCTGAGTTCCGCGCCGGCCGGGCGACGGGGCCCGGCCGGGCGCAAGCACCTCTTTTCCTCCACAACGAACGGGTCAGCCATGTCTCTCTCCCGCAGAAACTTCGTCATCGCCACCTCTGTCGCGGCCGCAGGCTCGACGCTGCTGTCCGCGTGCAGCAGCGGCGGCGGGGGCGGCAACGGCACCCCGACCGACGGCGCCACCTCGTACACCGGCGCCAAGGTCGCCATCGGCACCAAGGCCGACTCGACCGGCCCGGCCCCGGAGATCCCCGGTGCGCAGAAGGGCCACACGATCTACGGCCTGTCGCCGCAGGACTTCTCCCACCTGGACCCGCAGCGCATCTACTACGCGTACAACTCCTCGGCCGCGCTGCTCCTGCACCGCTGCCTGACCGGCTACAAGACCGACGCCCAGGGACACCAGACGCTGGTCGGCGACCTCGCCACCGACACCGGCACGCCCTCCAAGGACTTCAAGACCTGGACCTTCACGCTGAAGGAGGGGCTGAAGTGGGAGGACGGCAGCGAGCTGACCGTCGAGGACGTGCGCCACGGCATCGAGCGCCTGTGGGCCCCGTTCATCACCGAGTCCGCCACCTACGTCCAGCTGGCGCTGACCGGCAAGGGCGCCAAGTGGCGTGACGCCTACGAGGGTCCGTACAAGGGCAAGCACCTCGACTCGATCGTCACCGACAAGGCGAAGCGCACGATCACCTTCCACCTGGCCGAGCCCAAGCCGGACTTCAACTTCACGCTGGGGATGCACTCGTACGCCGCCACCTCGCCCAAGCTGGACACCAAGGAGAAGTACGACAAGCGGCCGGCCGCCTGCGGTCCGTACAAGATCAAGTCCCACACGACCGACAAGTCGATGGTCCTGGTCCGCAACAAGTACTGGGACCCGGCGACCGACTCGATCCGCAACGCCTACCCGGACAGCTTCGAGTTCACCTTCGGCATCCAGATCCTCGACTCCACGGACCGCCTCATCGCGGACCAGGGCAACGACAAGTACGCGGTGTCGATCTACAAGGAAGTCCCGGCCGAGCGCATCCAGAAGGTGCTCACCGACCCGCAGCTGAAGGCCCGCAGCTTCAACGGCCTGCTCACCGGTCTGTACTACTACGCGATCAACACCAAGCGCGTCACCGACCTGAAGGTCCGCCAGGCCCTGAACCACGCCTGGCCGCTGCAGCAGATCCGGCAGATCTACGGCGGCCCCACCGCCGGTGACTTCGCGACCTCGATCATGAGCCCGGACCTCATCGGGTACGAGAAGTACGACCTCTACGGCAAGAACGCCAAGCCGCAGGGCGACCCGGAGAAGTCCAAGGCGCTCCTGAAGGAGGCCGGCAAGCTGGGCATGAAGGTCGTCTACGCCTTCCCGAACGACCCGACCTACATGAAGACCAAGGTCGTCATCGAGAACGCGCTGAAGGCGGCCGGCTTCACGCCGGTCATGAAGCCGATCGACCAGACCACGTACTACGACCAGGTCCAGCAGATCGACAACAGCTACGACGTGATGTGGTTCGGCTGGTCCCCGGACTGGCCGACCGCCTTCACCGTGATCCAGCCGCTGTTCGACGGCGCCGCCATCGGCAACGGCCAGAACAACATCTCGCAGACCAACATCAGCTGGATCAACGAGGGGATCAAGAAGAACGCGGTGATCGCCGACCAGCAGGAGGCGGGCAAGGCCTGGGCCGCGCTGGACAAGCGGATCATGCAGGAGGTCGCGCCGATCATCCCCGAGACCTTCCAGCGTCGTTACTACCTGCACGGCTCGAAGGTCGGCGGCGCCCAGATGGACCCGCAGTTCGCCTCGACCCTGCTGTACAAGACCTTCGTGAAGGCCTGACGTACGACCCCCGGCGGGGCGGCCCCGGTGCCGCCCCGCCCTCTCCACCCCCTACGGCATCCGTCAGGAAAACCCAACTGCCATGCTCCGCTTCCTCATCCGCCGGACCCTCGGCGCCGCTGTGATCCTGTTGATCATCAGCGCCCTGGTGTTCGTCCTGTTCTACGCCGCTCCGCGCGACCCCGCCCGCATCGCGTGCGGCAAGGTCTGCACACCCGAGACCCTGGCCCTGGTGAAGAAGAACCTGGGGATCGACCACTCGCTCCCCGTGCAGTACTGGGACTGGCTCAAGGGCCTGTTCGTGGGGCGTGACTACACCTCGTACGGGCACTGCGACGCGCCGTGCCTCGGCTACTCCTTCCAGAACCGCGAGCCGGTCCTCGCCACCATCGAGGACCGCTTCCCGACCACGGTCTCCCTGGCCCTCGGCAGCTCCGTCGTCTTCCTGCTCTTCGGCGTCGGCACGGGCATGCTGGCCGCGGTGAAGCAGGGCAAGGCCCTGGACAAGATCGCCAGCTCGGCCTCGCTGGTCGCGTCCTCGATGCAGATCTTCGTCGTCGGCGTCTTCGCCACGTACCTCCTCGTGGACCAGTGGAACCTGCTGGACCGGGCCAGCTACACGCCGTTCACCGACAACCCGGGCAAGTGGTTCTCGGGTCTCCTGTTGCCGTGGCTGGTGCTGTCGCTGATCTTCACCGCCAACTACACCCGTATGACGCGCTCCCAGATGGTCGAGTCGCTCAGCGAGGACTACGTCCGCACGGCGCGCGCCAAGGGACTCTCCCGCAAGAAGGTGTTCTTCCGCTTCGCCTGGCGCGGTGCGATGGGCCCCATCATCACCATCTTCGGCCTGGACATGGGCCAGTTGCTCGGTGGTGCGATCATCACCGAGTACACCTTCAGCCTCCAGGGCATCGGTGCCCTCTCGGTGAAGGCGGTCAACACCAACGACCTGCCGGTGCTGCTCGGCGTCATCCTGGTCGCCGCGGCCGCGATCGTCATCTTCAACATCCTCGTCGACGCCGTGTACGCCCTCGTCGACCCGCGCGTGCGCCTCGCCTAAGGAGAGATCATGAGCACCCCCTTCCTCTCCCTGCGCGACCTGCGCGTGCACTTCTCCACCGAGGACGGCGTCGTCAAGGCCGTCGACGGGCTCTCCTTCGACCTGGAGAAGGGCAAGACCCTCGGCATCGTCGGTGAGTCCGGCTCCGGCAAGTCCGTCACCAACATGGCGATCCTGGGCCTGCACGACCCGCGGAACACCACGCTGGACGGCGAGATCCTGCTCGACGGCAAGGAGCTGATCAGCGCCTCCGAGTCCGAGCTGGAGAAGCTGCGCGGCAACAAGATGTCCATGATCTTCCAGGACGCGCTGGCCTCGCTCTCGCCGTACCACACCATCGGCGCGCAGATCGCCGAGACGTACCGCAAGCACACCGGCGCCTCCAAGAAGGAGGCCCGGGACCGGGCGGTCGAGATGCTCCGCCGGGTCGGCATCCCCCAGCCCGACACCCGGGTGGACGACTACCCGCACCAGTTCTCCGGCGGTATGCGCCAGCGCGCGATGATCGCCATGGCCCTGGTCTGCGACCCCGAGCTGCTCATCGCCGACGAGCCGACGACGGCCCTCGACGTAACGGTCCAGGCCCAGATCATGGACCTCCTCAAGGACCTCCAGCAGGAGTTCGGCACCGCCATCATCTTCATCACGCACGACCTGGGCGTGATCGCCGACATCGCGGACGACGTGCTCGTGATGTACGGCGGCCGGTGCGTGGAGCGCGGCACCAAGAAGCAGGTGCTGAGCGCCCCGGACCACCCCTACACCCTCGGCCTGCTCAACTCGATGCCGAGCCTGGACGGCCCGGTCGACGTGCCGCTCACCCCCATCCCCGGCTCTCCGCCCTCGCTGCTCAACCCGCCCTCCGGCTGCCGCTTCCACCCGCGCTGCGCGTTCGCCGAGAAGGTCGCGGACGGTCTGTGCTCGACCGAGCGACCGACGCTGGAGGTGACCGAGGGCCGCGGCTCCGCCTGCCACCTCACCTCCGACCAGAAGCGGGAACTCTTCGCCGACTTCGCCGCAACCCGGCACAACTGACGGACACCAGACGGGACTTCACACCATGAGCAACACGAACCCCCTCCTGGACGTCTCCGGGCTCACCAAGCACTTCCCGATCAAGGGCGGCTTCCCGATCCGCCGGACCGTCGGCGCCGTGCAGGCGGTCGACGGCCTGGACTTCCAGGTGGCCGAGGGCGAGAGCCTGGGCCTCGTCGGCGAGTCGGGCTGCGGCAAGTCGACCACGGGCCGGCTGATCACCCGCCTCCTGGAACCGACCGGCGGCAAGATCACCTACCGCGGCCAGGACATCACGCACGCGGACCGCCGGCAGCTCGCCCCGATCCGCTCCGAGATCCAGATGATCTTCCAGGACCCGTACGCCTCGCTCAACCCGCGGCAGACGGTCGGCAAGATCATCTCGGGTCCGATGGAGATCAACGGCATCAATCCGGAGGGCGGCAGGGAGAAGCGGGTCCGCGAGCTCCTGGAGATCGTCGGTCTCAACCCCGAGCACTACAACCGCTTCCCGCACGAGTTCTCCGGCGGTCAGCGCCAGCGCATCGGCGTGGCCCGCGCACTGGCCCTGGAGCCGAAGCTGATCGTGGCGGACGAGCCGGTCTCGGCCCTCGACGTCTCGATCCAGGCGCAGGTGGTCAACCTGCTCCAGAAGGTCCAGAAGGAACTGGGCATCGCGTTCGTCTTCATCGCCCACGACCTGGCGATCGTCCGCCACTTCTCGCAGCGCGTCGCGGTGATGTACCTCGGCAAGATCGTGGAGATCGCCGACCGCGACGACCTGTACGGCAACCCGCGCCACCCCTACACCCGGGCCCTGCTGTCCGCCGTACCCGAGGCGACGGTGGACGCGGAGCCGCGTGAGCGCATCCGCCTGGTCGGAGACGTCCCGTCCCCGATCAACCCGCCCTCCGGCTGCCGTTTCCGCACCCGCTGCTGGAAGGCGACGGAGAAGTGCGCGACCGAGGCCCCGCCCCTGGTCCAGGCGGAGGGCAACAAGCCCGGCCACCTGACGGCGTGCCACTACCCTGAGACGACGGAGACGATCCCGGCTCCGCGTGCCTCCCAGGACCGCCTCTCCAAGGACCCCGAGGCGGCGGCCTGACACACCCCTTTTTCCGTCAGCCGCCCCTTGCGGAACGGACTTCACCGGCCCCTTGACCCGAGCCCATGAACGTCCGCTTCCAGGGAACGAAGGCCCGCGTCTCCCCGGACGCGGGCCTTCGGCCATCCAATGGGCTTGGCTTGTATGGAAGTTGAAAAAGGCTCAGGAAACGCCCCGGAAGCTGACGCACCGTTCAGCAACGTGTGACAGACTGCCGCGGTGGTAGATCATGTCTTCACAGATCTCACGCTCGCTTCGTTCTACGACCACCTCAACCCCTGGGGACCGGGTGACGACTTCTACCTCGGTCTGGTGCGCGAGGCCCGCTCGGTACTGGACATCGGGTGCGGCACCGGGCGGCTGCTGCGGCGGGCCCGGGACGAGGGGCACCGCGGCCGGCTGATGGGCCTCGATCCGGCCCCCGCCATGCTCGTGCAGGCACGGCGGGCCCGGCCGGATGTCGAGTGGGTGCTCGGGGACATGCGCACCCGGCTGTGGAACAGGGAGTTCGACCTCGCCGTCATGACCGGGCACGCCTTCCAGGAGCTGGTCCGGGACGAGGACATCCGCAGCTTGCTGCGCGCGGTCCGGGCGGCCCTCGCCGACGGCGGGCGGTTCGTGTTCGAGACCCGCAATCCGGCCGCCCGCGCCTGGGAGCGGTGGGTCCCGGAGCGGGTGTACGAGATCACCGCCGACGACGGGACGCCGGTGCGGGTGTGGCACGAGGTCCAGGACGACGGGCCCAGCGGGGGCCGGGTGCGGTTCACGGAGACCTACGACGGCGACGGCTGGCCGGCTCCGCGGGTGTACCACAGCGTCCTGCGCTTCCTGGACGCACACACGCTGGAGGGCTTCCTGGCCGACGCCGGACTGACGGTCGTGGAGCAGTACGGGGACTGGGCGCGGGGACCGCTCACCCCCACGGCTCCGGAGATCATCACCGTGGCACGCCGCGCCTAGGGGGTGTCGCCCCTTCAGTCCGTCGCGTCCTCCTCCAGCGCCAGCAGGGCCGGGTCCATGACGATGTCCTCGTCGCGGGCCTCGGTCGTCGGCTCCTCCGGGAAGTGGCAGGCTGTCAGATGGCCCTCGTGGTTGCCGGAAATCCGGACCAGCGGTGGCTCCTCCGTCGCGCACTTGTCCTGGGCCTTCCAGCAACGGGTGCGGAAACGGCAGCCGGACGGCGGGGAGATGGGGGACGGGACATCGCCGGCCAGGCGGATGCGCTCGCGTCCGCCCGCGTCCTCCGCCGTGAGGTTCACCTCGGGGACGGCGGACAGCAGGGCGTGGGTGTACGGGTGGCGCGGCCGGGTGTAGATGGATTCCCGGTCGCCCACCTCGATGATCTTGCCGAGGTACATCACCGCGACGCGCTGCGAGAAGTGGCGGACGATCGCCAGGTCGTGGGCGATGAAGACGAACGCGATGCCCAGTTCCCTCTGGACCTTCTGGAGCAGGTTGACCACCTGCGCCTGGATCGAGACGTCGAGGGCCGAGACCGGCTCGTCCGCCACGATCAGCTTCGGCTCCAGGGCCAGTGCGCGGGCCACGCCGATGCGCTGGCGCTGACCGCCGGAGAACTCGTGCGGGAAGCGGTTGTAGTGCTCGGGGTTGAGACCGACGATCTCCAGGAGCTCGCGGACCCGCTTCTCCCTGCCGCCCTCCGGATTGATGCCGTTGATCTCCATCGGACCCGAGATGATCTTGCCGACCGTCTGCCGCGGGTTCAGCGACGAGTACGGGTCCTGGAAGATCATCTGGATCTCGGAGCGGATCGGCGCCAGCTCCTTGCGTGAGGCGTGGCTGATGTCGCGGCCCCGGTAGGTGATCGTGCCCCCGGTCGGTTCCAGGAGGCGGGTGATCAGCCGGCCCGTGGTCGACTTGCCGCAGCCCGACTCACCGACCAGACCGAAGCTCTCGCCGGCGTGCACGGTGAGGTCGACCCCGTCCACGGCCTGCACCGCGCCGACGGTCCGGCGGATCGGGAAGCCCCCCTTGACGGGGAAGTGCTTGATCAGGCCCGTAACCTGCAACAGCGGCTCGCCGTCCGTGCCCGCGCCGTGCTCACGCGGGGCCGTGAGGACTTTCTCCTCTGTCATGACACTGTCCTCCTCAGCCCAGACGGGGCTTGATCTCCTCGATGAAGACGGTCCGCTTCTGTTCCTCCGTGAGATGGCACGCGGAGGCCCGGTCCGGTGCCATCAGCGGACGCTCGCGCACACAGCGGCCCGTGCCCTCGACCCGGTCCTGGAAGGTGCAGCGGGGGTGGAAGCGGCAGCCGGACGGCGGGTTGAGCAGTGAGGGCGGCGAACCGGGGATCGGGGACAGCGCGGCACCGAGGTCGGAGTCCAGACGCGGCATCGAGTTCAGCAGGCCCCAGGTGTAGGGATGGCGCGGGGACCTGAGCACCTCGTCGACCGTGCCCCGCTCCACCGCGCCGCCCGCGTACATCACCATGATGTCGTCGGCCATGTCGGCGATCACGCCCAGGTCGTGGGTGATGAAGACGATGCCGGTGCCGAACTCCTGCTGCAGGTCCTTCAGAAGGTCCAGGATCTGCGCCTGGACCGTCACGTCCAGGGCGGTTGTCGGCTCGTCGGCGATGAGCAGGGCCGGGTCGCAGACCAGGGCCATGGCGATCATCGCGCGCTGGCGCATACCGCCGGAGAACTGGTGCGGGTAGTCCTTCGCCCGCTCCGCGGGGTTCGGGATGCCGACCTTGCCGAGCATCTCCACGGCACGCTCCCAGGCCTGCTTCTTGGAGGCGCCGTTGTGCTTCATGTACGGCTCGGCGATCTGCCGGCCGACCGTGTAGTACGGGGAGAGTGCGGTGAGCGGATCCTGGAAGATCATGGCGACCTTGTTGCCGCGCAGCTTCTCCAGCTCGGACTCCCGGGCCGTGGTCAGCTCCTGCCCCTCCAGCAGGATTTCCCCCTCCACCGTGGTGAACATGGGGTTGTGCAGGCCGAGGATGGTCAGGTTGGTCACCGACTTGCCCGAGCCGGACTCGCCGACGATGCCGAGCGTCCTGCCGCGCTCCAGGTCGAAGGAGAGCCCGTCCACGGCCCGTACGACGCCGTCCTCGGTCTTGAAGCTGACGTGCAGGTCCCGCACCGAGAGCAGGGGACCGGTGCCGGCCGGGTTCGGAGCACCGGCCTCCTTGGTCAGAGTGGTCACGACAGTGCTCCTAGGACAGCCGTACGCGCGGGTCGATGAAGGCGTAGGCGGCGTCGACGATGATGTTGAACAGCAGGATCATGCTGGCGGAGAAGAGCATCACGCCGAGCAGCAGCGGCAGGTCGCTGAAGAACACGGACTGGACGGCGAGGTTGCCGAGCCCCGGCAGGCCGAAGGTGTACTCGGTGATGATGGCGCCGCCGAACAGCGAGCCGAGGTCGATGCCGAAGATGGTGACGATCGGGATCAGCGAGCCGCGCCAGGCGTAGCGGAAGAACACGTATCCGCGGGACATGCCCTTGGCCCGGGCGGTGCGGACGTGTTCCTCCTGGAGCTGTTCGATCATCGAGGACCGCGCCATACGGGTGTACTGCGCGGCGAAGATGGTGGAGAGGATCACCCACGGGATGATCAGGCCGGTGAACCAGGAGACCGGGTCCTGGGTGAACTCGTTGTAGGCGGGCTTGTCGAACCAGTGGGTCTGGTAGACGAGGATCGCCAGGGCCAGCGGGCCGAGGAAGTAGATCTGCAGCGAGCTGATCACCATGGCGCCCGCGGTGGCCGTCTTGTCGATCAGCGTGCCGCGCCGCCAGGCGGCGAGCAGCCCGGTGCCGAGCCCGACGATCAGGAAGCACACGGCCGCGCCCAGGGTGAGCGAGACGGTGGTGGGCAGCCGGTCCATCAGGGTGCCCCAGACCTGCTCGTTGGTGTGGTACGAGTAGCCGAAGCAGGGCGCGGGGCAGGGCCCCTGGGCGAACTGGCTGCTGCCCAGGAACAGGTTGTGCAGGAAGATCCCGTACTGCTCGGTGATGGGTTTGTCGAGCCCGAGCACATGGTGGATGTTCGCGATGCTGTCGGGGTTGCAGGTCTTGCCGCACATCATCAGCGCCGGGTCCCGGGGCACCCCGAAGAACAGCACGAACGTGACGATGCTCAGCAGGAACAGAATGACGACTGCACCGATGAACCGGCGCACGAGGAAGCGCAGCATGACAGGGCAGCTCTCAGACGTCGGCGGCCTCCGCGGTACCCGGCGCCTCCGTGGGCGGGAGCGCGCCGGGTACCGGGCGGGGACGGTTACTTGATGAAGAGGCGACGCGGGTCGACGCCGCCGATCACGTCGTCGTAGACGAGGCCGCCGACCTTGGAGCCGGCGATCTGGCTCTGCTTGTAGTACGCGGTCGGGACGACGTTGACGACGTCCTTGACGATGTACTGGTCGAGCTTCTCCCACTCGGCCGCCGACTTGACCGGGTCCGTGATCTTGTTGATCCGGTCGATCTCGCTGTTGATCTTCGGGTCGTTGACCTGCGAGTAGTTCTGCGCGCCGTCGGCGATCACACGGCCGTCGTACAGCGGCGGCAGCACGGTCGAGGCGGACGGCCAGTCGGCGCCCCACGCGGTGTGGAAGATGTCGTAGTTGTTGTTCAGCTTGGAGACCTGGTCGTAGTAGGTCTCGGAGGGGATCTCCTGGCGCTGGACGTCGAAGCCGGCCTTCTTCAGGCCCGCCGCCATGGCCGTGGAGTACTGCTGGCCCTCGGGGGTGTTGATGTAGCCGAAGGTCAGCTTCATGTTGAGCTTGCCGGCCTTCTTCAGCAGCTCACGGGCCTTGGCCGGGTCACCGGCGGGGTTCTTCTTCTTGCCCCAGGGGTCGAAGGAGGGGTCGTAGCCGGAGACGGTCGGGGAGATCAGGCCGCCCGCGACCTCCATGGCGTCGGTGCCGCCGTAGGCGCGCAGGAACGGGGTGATCGGCAGGGCGTAGGCGATGGCCTCGCGGACCGTCTTGTCCTGCATGGCCTTGTGGCTCATGTTGATGTTCATCTGGCCCACGTACGGCTGGTAGCCGGAGACCGTACGGGACTTCATCTTCGGGTCCTTGAGGACCTGGGACAGGTTGCCCGCGTCGACCTGGTTGTTGAAGCTGATGCCGGTCCGGTCGGCGCCGCTGTCGGCCAGCAGGGCCTTGGTGGAGGTCTCGTACTGCTGGTTGAACGTGATGTGGAACTGGTCCACGTACTGGTGCCGGATCGGGTCCGTCTTCGGGTCCCAGTTGGGGTTCTTGACCAGCACCATGGACTTGCCGGACTTGAACGACTGGATCTTGTACGGGCCGGAGACCACCGGGGCCTTGTCGTAGCGCTGCTTGGTGTCGCCCTTCTCGGAGACCACCGCGTAGCCGGACATCGCCAGTGCGTAGGGCAGGTCGGGGTGCGGGGTCTTGAAGTGGAAGACGATGGTTTTCTCGTCCGGAGTCTCCAGTACGGAGTCGGGCAGGTGCTTGCCCTTGTACGGCCCGTCCGGCAGCAGCTTGCGGTAGGCGGCGCCGGAGGCGTTGGCGATCCACTGCTGGAGGTAGGTGGGGCCCTGGTTGATGAACGGCGCGAAGAGCCGCTCGACGCTGTGCCGGATGTCCTTGGACGTGATCGGGGTGCCGTCCTGGAACTTGATGCCGTCCTTGAGCGTGTACTTCCAGGTCTTGCCGCCGTCGGTGGTGGTCCCGGAGTCGGTGGCGAGGTCGCCGACCACCTCGTGCTTGCTGCCGTCGTCGCTGGTGGCCTTGTAGCCGGTCAGGCCTCTGTGCAGCAGCTGCGCCACGGACATCTGGTCCGAGACGTAGATCTGGCCCGGGTCGAGGTGTGCGTACGAGTCCCGCTGCAGCACCTCCATGGTGCCGCCCGGCTTGGCGCCGGGTACGGGAGCCGCCGGGCCGGTGGAGTCCGCCGCGCCACCGAACTTGATCGACGCCTGCTGCCGCTTGGCGTTCTCCTGGTCCTTCTTGCCGTCGGCGCTGCTGTCGCTGCCGCCCTTGCTGCAACCGGTGAGCACGAGAGCTCCGGCCGCGAGCACGGAGAGTGCGCCGTATGCGTGGCGTCCGCCCCTACTCATCACGAAAATTCCCACCCATCTGTGAAAAGTGACGACCCGTGTGATTGACGTGGTGCCAGGTCAGCGCGCGGTCTTGGGATCGAAGGCGTCTCTGACCGAGTCCCCGAGCAGGTTGAACGCGACGACGAAGACGATCATCGAGACGCCGGGGAAGAACATGTAGGTGATGTCGTTCTGCATCACCAGTTCGGTGGACGCCTTGGCGAACATCTGTCCCCAGTCCGGCGTCGGTTCGACGATGCCGACACCCAGGTACGACAGACCGGCCTCGGCGGTCACGAAGTTGGGCAGCAGATACGTCGACTGCACCAGCAGCGGAGTGACGATGTTCGGCAGGATCTCCTTGCGGATGATCCGCCACGGCGAGGCCCCGCTGACCTTGGCGGCCTCGATGAACTCCCGCTCGCGCAGGGCGAGTGCGGTGCCCCGCAGGATCCGGCCGAGGCCCATCCAGCCCAGGAACCACTGGACCAGGATCAGCGCCACCACCCGGACGTAGGTCGGTGTCTCGTCGCGCGGACTGACGAACAGGGAGACCACGACCGGCATGCTCGCGATGAAGAACAGCTGGGCCGGGAAGGCGAGCAGGAAGTCGATGACCCGGCCGATGAAGTAGTCGGTCCTGCCGCCGAGATAGCCGGCCGCGACACCGAGCAGGATGCCGGTCACCACCACGGCGAGAGTGACGGCGACGGAGATCATCAGGGAGGTGCGGATGCCGTAGACCAGCTTGGTGAAGACGTCGTAGCCGTTACCGGGTTCGAGACCGAACCAGAACTCGCCGCTGGTACCGCCGTTGGGCTGGACCGGCACGCCGGCGCTGTCGAAGAGCTCCGGGCGCTCGTCCGCGTACACCGTGTACGGGTTCTTGCCGTACAGCTTGGCGATGAGCGGGGCGAGCAGTCCGATCAGGAAGAAGAAGCCCACGACGTAGGCCGAGATCACGCCCGTGCGGTCGCGCTTGAAGCGCATCCACATCAGCTGGCCGGGAGACCGGCCTTCGAGCTTGACGGATTCGCTCTTCGTCTCCGGCCCTGGTTCGCCGTCGACGACGACCGAAGTCCCGCCGCCCTCAATGTCGATAGGACTTGTCACGGTTCGTCCGTTTCAAGGTATGAGTGACTCCACGCGTTCACCAACAGGAGAGGGTTTCCGTCGTCCCTCCGACACCCCTGACGGAGGGACAGAGACCCCCTGGTGCTCGTGAGTCGGCGCACTGTCCCCACAGTGCGCGAGACCCGTTGACCCGAGCGCTTCGCGGCTAACTATCTGCCATGGGTCGACCACCGACCACCGCCCGTAGATCTCAATTCCGTCACGGATCGCCGCGGAAGCTTCCAAAATCTGGACAAACTGTTCGACAGAAGAAGGCACGAAACGGACGTGTTACATGGGTATCGGGCAACGATCTCCGCATGTCGGACATAGGGACCCCGAAAACGGGTTGCAAAAAGCCCGGGTGCCCCCACCCTTGGGGGCACCCGGGCTCAACCGGTCCTTGAACCGGTCCTGGGTCAGCCGTGCTTGGCGCGGCTCGCGGCGCGGGCCCGCTCACGCTGGTCGAGGTTGACCTTGCGGATGCGAACGGCCTCCGGGGTCACCTCGACGCACTCGTCGTCACGGCAGAACTCCAGCGACTGCTCCAGCGACAGCTTGCGCGGCGGCACGATCGACTCGGCCACGTCGGCCGTCGAAGACCGCATGTTGGTGAGCTTCTTCTCCTTGGTGATGTTGACGTCCATGTCGTCGGAACGAGAGTTCTCGCCGACGATCATGCCCTCGTACACCTCGGTGCCCGGCTCCACGAACAGCACGCCGCGCTCCTGCAGGTTCGTCATCGCGAACGCGGTGACGGCACCGGCGCGGTCGGCGACGAGCGAGCCGTTGTTCCGCGTCTGCAGCGGACCGAACCAGGGCTCGTGGCCCTCGTGGATGGAGTGGGCGATACCGGTACCACGCGTCTGCGTCAGGAACTCGGTACGGAAGCCGATGAGACCGCGGGACGGGACGACGAACTCCATGCGCACCCAGCCCGAGCCGTGGTTGGACATGTTGTCCATGCGGCCCTTGCGGACACCCATGAGCTGCGTGACGGCGCCCATGTGCTCCTCGGGCACGTCGATCGTCATGCGCTCGACCGGCTCGTAGACCTTGCCGTCGACCTCCTTGGTGACGACCTGCGGCTTGCCGACCGTCAGCTCGTAGCCCTCCCGGCGCATGGTCTCGACCAGGATGGCGAGCGCCAGCTCACCACGGCCCTGCACCTCCCAGGCGTCCGGACGCTCGGTCTCCAGGACACGGAGGCTGACGTTACCGATCAGCTCGCGGTCCAGGCGGTCCTTGACCTGGCGGGCGGTGACCTTGCGGTCCTTCACGGCCGCCTTCGCGTCCGCGCCCTTGCCGGTGCCGCCACGGCCGACCAGCGGCGAGGTGTTGGTACCGATGACCATGGAGATCGCCGGCTCGTCGACCGTGATCAGCGGCAGCGGGACCGGGTTCTCGGTGTCGGCGAGGGTCTCGCCGATCATGATGTCCGGGATGCCGGCGACGGCGCAGATGTCACCGGGGCCGGCCTTCTCGGCGGGCTTGCGGGTGAGCGCCTCGGTCATCATCAGCTCGGAGATGCGGACGTTGCTGACGGAACCGTCGCGCTTGATCCAGGCGACCGTCTGGCCCTTGCGCAGCTCGCCCTGCTCGACGCGGAGCAGCGCGATACGGCCGAGGAAGTTGTCGGCGTCGAGGTTGGTGACGTGGGCCTGGAGCGGCGCGTCCTCCTCGTACGTCGGCGCCGGGATGTGCTCCAGGATCGTGGAGAAGAACGGCTCCAGGCTGTCGCTGTCGGCCGGGACCGTGCCGTTGTCCGGCTTGGTCAGCGAGGCGATGCCGTCACGGCCGCAGGCGTAGACGATCGGGAACTCGATCTGCTCCTCGTCGGCGTCCAGGTCGAGGAAGAGGTCGTAGGTCTCGTTGACGACCTCGTCGATCCGGGAGTCCGGGCGGTCGGTCTTGTTGATGCACAGGATGACGGGCAGGCGCTGCTGCAGCGCCTTGCGCAGCACGAACCGGGTCTGCGGCAGCGGGCCCTCGGAGGCGTCCACCAGCAGCACGACACCGTCGACCATCGACAGACCGCGCTCGACCTCGCCACCGAAGTCGGCGTGGCCGGGGGTGTCGATGATGTTGATGGTGATCGGGTCCCCGCCGTCCTTCGGGTGGTACTTCACCGCGGTGTTCTTGGCGAGGATCGTGATGCCCTTCTCACGCTCCAGGTCGTTCGAGTCCATCATGCGGTCGTCGACCGAGTCGAGCTGGTGGGCGGCGAACGCGCCGGCCTGCTTCAGCATGCCGTCGACGATGGTGGTCTTGCCGTGGTCGACGTGAGCGACGATGGCGACGTTGCGGATGTCGTGGCGCGTGGCCATAAGCTGCCGTACTCCCGGAGTGGTGAGGATCGCCCTGCGCGTACGTCTGTGTCGCACGGGCCCTGCCGGGCTGGACACGCCACGGCCTCACCCCATGGTACGTGGCCCCGAGTGAGTCGGCCTTCTCAGGGCCACGCGGTGATCTCCGAGCAGGTCATTTGGTGGGGCTGGGGGAGATCTTCGCCCCCTTCTTCAGGAAGCCCATGTCCTCGTAGACCGGCGTCTGGAAACCGAACGCCCCGGCGTTGACCAGGTTCTTGCGCGCACCCACCAGCTGGGGCCGCTGGTACAGGGGGATCGAGCCCGCCGCGGCCCAGATCCTGGAGTCCGCCTTGCGGATCAGGGAGACCTCCTCACCCTCGTCCAGCGTCGCCACGGCCTGGTCGAAGAGCTGGTCGACCTGGTCGGTCCCCACGCGCGTGTAGTTCTGTTCGACGTTCAAGGAGCCGTCCGCCGCAGGTACCGGCTTCGCGTAGACCGGCCGGTCGTCCGTCGCCGGGAACGCGGAGGACGGCCACGAGTACAGCGCGAGGTCGTAGTCGCCGGAGGCGATGTGGTCCTTGAAGTAGCTCTCGTCGGAGACCTTGATGATCACCGTCCGGATCCCGAGCCGCTCCAGCATGGCCGAGATCCGCTCGGCGACCGAGTTCAGCGTCTCGGACCCGGGGCCGGACGGCAGCACGAAGCGGAGCGCGAGCGCCTTGCCGTCCTTGGCGAGCAGGCCCGCCGGCGCGGCGGCCGGCGCGGCCGTGCCCTTGGGGGCGTAGGCCCCGGGCACTCCCCCGCGCTTGCCCTCCTGTGAGATGTGCCGGTCCCCGCCGTCGTCGCGGCCTCCCGACTTGCCGTCCCCGCTCTTGTCGTCCTCGCCGACGATGTACGCGCCGTCGTCACCGCCGTCGGACGGGGCCTCCGTCTCCTTCTTGGCCTTCCCGTGGTCCTTCTCGGGGCCGGCCGCCTTCTCGCCCTTCTTCTCCGGCTTGACCGGGCCGCCCGGCACCCAGCCGGCCTCGGCGAGCAGCGCCTGCGCCGCCTTGGCGTCCTGGTCGCCGATCGCGTCGCTGCTGTCGGCGTAGGCGGCCTGCCCGGACAGGGCGAGGTGGCTGCCGACCGGGACGGCGGGCAGGCCCAGCGGAGTGAGCACCAGCTTGGCCAGTTCCTTGCGGTCCAGGGCACGGGCGACGGCCCGGCGGACGCGCTCGTCGGCGAGCGGACCCTCGGAGCCGTTGAGGGCGAGCTGGGTGTAGGCGGGCTCCAGCGACTTGCGGACCTCGACGTCGTGCAGCGCCTGCTGCTCGTCCAGGTACTCGGCGATGGCCTTGCGCAGCTTCGTCCCACCCGCACTGGCCTGCTCGGAGCCGAAGCCGTGCGCGAGCGCCCAGGAGCGCAGCTTCGTCAGGGACGTCCTGCCGGAGCCCTGCAGCGGGTTCACGGTGCCGCGGGCGGCGAGCCCGATCCGCTCGGCATCGGCGGGGTCGACGTCGGCGAGATCCACGCTGCCGTCGGCGAGCGCGACGGCCCGCTGGTCGTGGGCCACGGCGTGCAGCACGATCTCGTTCAGCTTGGCGGGCTTGCCCCACCAGCGCGGGTTGCGGGTGAGGACCACGTCCTTCGCCGCGGGGTCGACCTTCTCCAGTGTGAAGGGGCCGGCGGTGACCGCCAGCTTGCGCCGGGCACCTTCGTTGAAGGCGTCCGGGGTGCCCATGACGTCCTTCGGGTACAGCGGGGAGAACAGTGACTTCCAGTCGGCGTAGGGGCGCGAGAAGGTGACCCGGACCTGGAGGTCGTTGGCGCCGCGTTCGATCTTCTCGATGCGGTCGTAGCCGGCGTTGCGGGCGGTCCAGTAGGCGCTGTTCTTCCCGGACAGGGCGCGCCACTGGGCGACGAAGTCGGCGGCGCCGATCTCCCGGCCGTCGCTCCAGACCGCCTGCTGGTTCAGCTTGTACAGCACGACCTGGCGCGGTTCGGTCTCGATGACCTTGGCCGACTCCAGGTAGGCGGGGTTGGCCACCGGCCGGCCTGTGGCGTCGAGGCGGAACATCGACGGCAGCACGGCCTGGGCGATACGGGTGGTGCCCGCGTCGGCGTCGGCCTGGAAGGTGTTCAGAGTCTCCGGGACGGCGTCCACGGCCCACTTCAGGGTGCCGCCGTCGGCGACCAGCTCACGCGCCACCGGGACGATGTCCTGCCCGGCGAGCGGCTTGCTGACCTTCTCGTCGGAACCGCAGCCGGCGAGCAGGGGCACGGCGAGCACGCCGGCGGTCAGAAAGGTGACCGAACGCATGACGCTCCGCTGGGGGTGCCGCGAGCGGGCGCCGACGCCGTCGTGGGACATCTCTGCTACCTCCGGGGAGCCGCGGGCTTTATGCTCACATTTGTCGGTATATGGAGCTGATCACCTTTGGCGGTATATGGAGCTGATCAGATCTATGCGGCCCACTGAAGAGGAAAGGATCCGGCAACCCCGGGCGACACGGCGACGACGCGCGGTAACCCCACCCGTGCGGCGCAACACCACCCGAGATGCATCCGTACGCCTCCGCCAATCGCTGCACATGCCTTCACATCGGCAGGTGCGGCGCGCAACACTCCAAGGCGCATGAACGTTGCCGCCCAGGGTTCGCCGGACCCACGGAAGTGAGGGCAAGTCATGTCCGTGCACGACGACATCACCTCGGTCCAGCGCTCCATCGACGACCTGTACCGGTCGCTGGGACGCCTGGAGCACCAGATCGGCAGTGGCGGCCTCGAGATGCGCCGGGTCCGACTGGACGCCGACCATCTGCGTGAGAGCGTGGCGCTGCTGCGCGAGGCGACCGCCGCGCCGGACGCCCCGCACCGGCCCGACCTCGTCACCATCTCCGACACGCCCTACGACATCAGCCTGTGGACGGACTCGGACGACGAGGGCCTGGGCGCCCGCGACCGCCGCGCCCCCTGACCCCCGACGACCGGAGCCTGCCTTGGCCACTGGTACGGAATCCCAACAGAACAGCGGCGGCGTACGGACCGGTACGCGCGCCGCGATCGCCGCCCCGCATCTGCGGACCGACCGCTGGTGGCTGGCGCCCGCCGTCACCGCGGCCGGTCTGCTGGCCTTCGTCGTCTACTCGACCTGGCGGGCCTTCGCCGACGCGGACTACTACGCGGCGCCCTACGTCTCGCCCTTCTACTCGCCGTGCCTGGCGCAGAGCTGCAAGGTCATGCACGCCGGACCGAACTGGCAGCTGTTCGGCAGCTGGTGGGGCATCTCCCCGGCGATCATCATCCTGATCTTCCCGCTCGGCTTCCGGCTGACCTGCTACTACTACCGCAAGGCGTACTACCGCAGCTTCTGGGCCTCCCCGCCCGCCTGCGCGGTGGCCGAACCGCACCGGACGTACACCGGCGAGACCCGCTTCCCGCTCATCCTGCAGAACCTCCACCGGTACTTCTTCTACGCGGCGATCCTGGTCGCCGGCGTGCTGACCTACGACACCGTGCTGTCCTTCCGGGACACGCACTACCGCTGGGGCCACATGGGGCTCGGCACCCTGGTGTTCCTGGCCAACATCGTGCTGATCTGGGCGTACACCCTGTCCTGCCACTCCTGCCGGCACATCGTCGGCGGCAAGCTCAAGCACTTCTCGAAACACCCGGTGCGCTACCGCGCGTGGCAGTTCGTCGGCAGGCTCAACGCCCGGCACATGCAGCTGGCGTGGGCGTCGCTGCTGAGCGTGGCGCTCGCCGACTTCTACGTCTATCTCGTCGCGTCCGGCGTCTTCGCCGATCCCCGCTTCTTCTAGAGACCAGTGAGGTACTGAGCCGATGTCCGTGGTCGACCGCCAGGAGTGGGACGTCGTCGTGGTCGGTGCCGGCGGCGCCGGACTGCGGGCCGCGATCGAGGCGCGCGAGCGGGGCGCCCGCACGGCGGTGATCTGCAAGTCGCTGTTCGGCAAGGCGCACACGGTGATGGCCGAGGGCGGCATCGCGGCGGCGATGGCCAACGCCAACGAGCACGACAACTGGCAGGTCCACTTCCGCGACACGATGCGCGGCGGCAAGTTCCTGAACCAGTGGCGGATGGCCGAGCTGCACGCGCAGGAGGCCCCGGACCGGGTGTGGGAGCTGGAGACCTGGGGCGCGCTGTTCGACCGTACGAAGGACGGCCGGATCTCGCAGCGCAACTTCGGCGGCCACGAGTACCCGCGCCTCGCCCACGTCGGCGACCGCACGGGCCTGGAGCTGATCCGCACCCTCCAGCAGAAGATCGTCGCCCTGCAGCAGGAGGACTTCAAGGAGACCGGGGACTACGAATCGCGGCTGAAGGTCTTCCAGGAGTGCACGGTCACGAGGGTCCTGAAGACTGTGCCCGACAGCGGCTCCGCCGCGGGCTCACGGGTGAGTGGTGTCTTCGCCTACGACCGCGAGACCGGCCGTTTCTTCGTCCTCGAAGCCCCCGCCGTGGTGATCGCGACCGGTGGCATCGGCAAGTCCTTCAAGGTGACGTCGAACTCGTGGGAGTACACGGGTGACGGACACGCGCTCGCGCTCCTCGCCGGGGCGCCGCTGCTGAACATGGAGTTCGTGCAGTTCCACCCGACGGGCATGGTCTGGCCGCCGTCGGTGAAGGGCATCCTCGTCACCGAGTCGGTGCGCGGCGACGGAGGGGTGCTCAGGAACTCCGAGGGCAAGCGGTTCATGTTCGACTACGTCCCGGACGTGTTCAAGGAGAAGTACGCCGAGTCGGAGGAGGAGGCCGACCGGTGGTACGAGGACCCGGACCACAACCGGCGTCCGCCCGAACTGCTCCCCCGCGACGAGGTGGCCCGCGCGATCAACGCCGAGGTGAAGGCGGGCCGGGGTTCGCCGCACGGCGGAGTCTTCCTGGACGTGTCCACCCGGATGCCCGCCGAGGTGATCCGGCGCCGGCTGCCGTCCATGTACCACCAGTTCAAGGAGCTGGCGGACGTCGACATCACGGCGGAGGCGATGGAGGTCGGGCCGACCTGTCACTACGTGATGGGCGGCATCGCGGTCGACTCGGACACGGCGGCGGCGCGGGATGTGCCGGGCCTGTTCGCGGCCGGTGAGGTGGCGGGCGGTATGCACGGCTCCAACCGGCTCGGCGGCAACTCCCTCTCCGACCTGCTGGTCTTCGGACGGCGGGCGGGCTGGCACGCGGCGGAGTACGCGCAGGGGGTGGCACACCGGCGTCCGCCGGTGGACGACGCCCAGGTCAACACGGCCGCGGCGGAAGCCCTGCGCCCGTTCTCCGCGGAGGCGGACCGGGAGGGCGAGGCGGGCCCGCCGGAGAACCCGTACACCCTGCACCAGGAACTCCAGCAGACCATGAACGACCTGGTCGGCATCATCCGCCGCGAGAGCGAGATGGAACAGGCCCTGCGCAAGCTGGCCGAGCTGCGGGTACGGGCCCGCCGGGCCGGCGTGGAGGGCCACCGCCAGTTCAACCCGGGCTGGCACCTAGCCCTCGACCTGCGGAACATGCTGCTGGTCAGCGAGTGCGTGGCACGGGCCGCCCTGGAACGCACCGAGTCGCGCGGCGGGCACACCCGCGAGGACCATCCGGCGATGGACCGCGCCTGGCGCAACGTGAACCTCCTGTGCGCCCTCGCCGACCCCACCGGCGGCCTCGCGGCGACCGACCCCGGTCGCGGTCAGATCCGCCTCACCCGCGAGACGACCGACCCCATCCGCCCGGACCTGCTCGCCCTCTTCGAGAAGGAGGAGCTGGTCAAGTACCTCGCCGAAGAGGAGCTGTACGAGTGAGCAGCTACGAGGCCCGCTTCAAGGTGTGGCGGGGCGACGAACAGGGCGGCGGCCTCCAGGACTTCACGGTCGAGGTCAACGACGGCGAGGTGGTGCTGGACATCGTCCACCGCCTCCAGGCCACCCAGGCGCCCGACCTCGCCGTGCGCTGGAACTGCAAGGCCGGCAAGTGCGGTTCGTGCTCGGCGGAGATCAACGGCCGCCCGCGGCTGATGTGCATGACCCGTATGTCGGTCTTCGACCGCGCGGAGACGATCACGGTGACTCCCCTGCGCGCCTTCCCGGTGATCCGCGATCTGGTGACGGACGTCGGCTTCAACTACCAGAAGGCGAGAGAGGTCCCGGCGTTCGTGCCACCGGCCGGCGTGGGGCCGGGCGAGTACCGGATGATGCAGGAGGACGTGGACCGCTCGCAGGAGTTCCGCAAGTGCATCGAGTGCTTCCTGTGCCAGGACACCTGCCATGTCGTCCGCGACCACGAGGAGAACAAGACCGCCTTCGCGGGCCCGCGCTTCCTGATGCGGATCGCCGAACTCGACATGCACCCGCTGGACGCGGCCGCCGAGACGGGCCTGGACCGCAAACGCACGGCCCAGGACGAACACGGCCTCGGCTACTGCAACATCACCAAGTGCTGCACGGAGGTCTGCCCCGAGGGCATCAGGATCACCGACAACGCACTGATCCCCCTGAAGGAGCGGGCCGTCGACCGCAAGTACGACCCGCTGGTGTGGCTGGGGTCGAAGATCAGGAGGCGGTCTTCGTAGCGCCGCTCCGCGCCGTGCGGCCGGGGCGCTGGGCCAGCATCTGAAGGCCCAGTGCCCCCATGAACAGGAACCAGCCGATGAGGGGGAGCGCATCCAGCCTGCGGGGGATGATCCCGAGGAACATCCAGAGGGACAGTCCGACCGCGCCGATCAGCTGGCCGTACGCCCACAGCTTCGGCCGCAGGACCCGGTGGCGACCGATCGGGATCACCCAGCCGGTCCTGATGCCCGCGACGCCGGACGCCACCATGAACACCACGGCCAGCCCCGCCGCCACCACCAAGAGCATGTGCATGCCGGTCATCGTCCCACCAGGGCCGACGGCCGCGCCAGGCGCTCAGCGGACCCAGTTTTCCCGGTACGCCCGCCAGTCCGCCTCCGTGGCCGCGAAGTCGACGTACAGGGCGACGCCGAAACGGACGCGGTCGGCGTCGGTGCGGGACAGGCCCAGGCGGACGCCGCGTACGGCGGCCGGGACGGTCTCCGCGTGGGCCCAGTGGCCGATGTGGTTCTCGTGGTAGAAGGGCAGGCCCATGAGGAGGTCGGTGGTGTCCGGGGTGACCTCCAGGGCGAGGCTCGTCTGCTGGGCCACATAGCCGCCGTACAGGCTCTGCAGCGGCTGCATGGTGTCGTACGACATGACGGCGATCTGGTCCACACGGCGGGCCACCTGCCCGAAGTAGGACTGCGACCACCACTTGGGGTGTCCGGTGGTCGTCCCCCAGAAGGAGTGGAAGGCGGGGAGCGGGTCGATCTGGTGCGCGGCGACGGAGAGCAGCGCATGGCGGGTGCGGGTGAGGGCGCGGAGATCGTCGAGGAGGGCGAGGTAGTTCTTGTCGCCGGAGTGGAGGGGCTCCAGGTCGAAGTGGGCGCCCTGGAAGCCGGCGGCGAGGACCTGGCGGGTGGAGGCGAGGATCGCGGTGCGGGTGGCGGGGCGGTCCAGACGCAGCCCGTCGGGGCTCTCACTGGCCAGCTTGTCGCCGAGCCAGGCCTGGACGCGGATGCGGGGAGCCGCTTCGCGCAGGGCCGTCGTCAGCCAACGCGCCTTGGCGTACGACGACTTGGGGAGGGTGCCGTCGTGCTCCAGGGGGCCTGCGTGGACGTACAGGTCTCGGATGCCGGTGGTCTTCAGGTGGCGGGCGAGGGCCTGGACATCACGGTCGGTCCTGCGGCCGTCCACCCAGGCGTGGCCCAGCCACAGGGCGTCCTGGTGGCGGGTGGTGGTGCCGGGTTCCGGCGTGCCGGTGTAGTTGATGCGGAGCGCTGTTTCGGCGGTGAGGACGGGGACGAGCAGGAGGGCGAGGACGGCGAGCGTCCAGCGGAGGGCGCGGCGGCGTCCGGGGCGGCGCGCCGCGGCCTCCTGCGGTGCGCCCTCGCCGCCGACGGCGGCGGGTCGTGGTCCTGCGGTGTCCATTTCTGCCCCCTGCCCTTCTCTTCCCCCACCCGTATCCATTCCGCTCGCGAAGGCGCCTACCTGCCCATACGCTCCGAAATGTGACGTCCTCCCTGATCCGGGGCCGGCCCCGGCGCGCCACGGCGCACATATCGGTGCGGGTGGCGCATGCCGTGCTGGGTGCCGTGGTCGGAACCGGGTGGCTGGTGTTGCCGGTGATGACGGCCGGGGCGCAAGATCCGGTTCCCGTCGCGCCCGCCGGCACGGTAGCGAGTGCCGCCGCGCCGCAGCAGGACGAGACGTCCGCCGCCGATCTCGTCCTGCCCCTCGTCGCGGGGGTCGCGGCCCTGGGGCTGGCCGGATACGGCTGTCTGCGCCGCACCCGCCGCGCCCGTACCCGTACGACCCCCGGGATCGTCTCCGTCGCCCCGCCCGCCCCCACCCCGGCCGACTTCGAGCGCCAGGCTCGCGCGGCGCTGGTCCTGGCCGACGACTGCGTACGGACCAGCCGTGAGGAACTCACCTTCGTACAGCTGCAGTTCGGGGAGGCCGAGACCGAACCCTTCGTCCATGCGCTGCGGGCCGCCGAGACCGAGCTGACGGCCGCGTGCGCGATCTGGCGGCGGTACGAGCAGGGGGTGCCGAAGGACGCGGCGGCGCGGCGGCAGGCGCTGGTCGGTGTGGTCGGCCGGTGCGCGGAGGCGGGACGCCGGCTGGACGCGGAGGCCCCCGCGCTGGACGGGCTGCGGGACCTGGCCGGGCCGGGCCTGGCCGGGGCGCTGGAGTCGGCCGAGGGCCGGTTCCGGGAGCTGACGGGGCGCACGGTGACCGCGCAGGACACCCTGGCGGAGCTGCACGAACGGTACGCCGCCTCGGCCATCGGGCCGGTCACCGGGTATGTCGAACAGGCCAAGGACCGGCTGGTGTTCGCCACCGTCCGGCTCAACGAGGCCCGTCAGGCGGCGGACACGGGAGACGGCGGGCGGGCCGCCGGGCAGCTGCGCGCCGCCGAGGGCGCGGTGGCACAGGCCGAGGTTCTGGTGACCGGGGTGGAGCGGCTCGCGGCGCGGCTGCGGGCGGCGGCGGAGCTGGTGCCGGCCGCGCTGACCGGCGCGGAGGCGGAGCTCGCGGCGGCCCGTGAGGGGGGCGTACGGGAGCCGCTGACCACTGGTGAGCTGCACGCGCGGCTGGCCCACGCGGACGGCGTGCTGGCCGCCGTACGGGAGGAGCGCACGGCGGGCCCGTACGACCCGCTGGACGCCCTGCGCCGGATCGCGCGGGCGGTGGAGCGGCTGGACACCGGTCACTTGGGCGCACCGGCCGCGGCGGCGCTGCTCGTGGCGCGGGGTTCCGTCGCCGGGGCGGAGGAGTTCGTCGCGGTGCACCGGGGCGCGGTGGGCCCTCAGGCGCGGGTTCTCCTCGCGGAGGCGGCACGGGAGCTGGGCGCGGACCGCGCCGGCCAGGCCGACACCCTCGCCCGCGAGTCCCGGAACCTGGCCGAACGGGACGTACGAGCGCACGGCAATCCGTACCCGGGCGCCGATGGTGGCTCGCCGGGCCTGTCCGGTGCGGTCCTGGGCGGTGTGCTCCTGGCCGAGGACCAGGACGGCGGGCCGGCGGCGAGCTACGGCGGCCCGCAAACAAGGGGACGCCACGGCTTCCTGCCACGGGCGTAGGCAGCGGAAGCACGTCCGCACGGCCGGGCCGCGCCGCTGCGGCCCGGTCAGAAGAGACTCAGCAGGGCCTCCGCCGGGTCGGTGAGGCCGGTTTCGCCGCCGGGCAACGGCAACTCGAACCACACCGTCTTGCCGCGCGGCGTCCTGCGGGAGCCCCACGCCGCGCTCAGCAGTCCGACCAGCTGCAATCCCCGGCCCCCCTCGTCCGTGTCCCGGGCCCGTCGCCGCCGCGGCTGCACCAGCCCGGAGTCCCACACCTCGCAGACCAGTGTGCGGTCCAGCAGCAGCCGCAGCCTGATGTCCCCCTCGCCGTACCGCAGCGCGTTGGTGACCAGCTCGCTGACGAGCAGTTCCGCCGTGTCGACCAACGGCTCCAGATCCCAGCTCACCAGCTGTGCCCGGGCGTACTCCCGCGCCCGCCCCACACTGCGCGGCTCGCGCGGCAGCGTCCAGTCGCCGACGGAGTCGGCCGGCAGCCCCTGCACCCGCGCCATCAGCAGCGCGATGTCGTCCTCGCCGTGGTGGGTGTCGAGGGTGCTCAGGACGTGGTCGCAGACGTCCTCCAGGGGGCGGGAGGGGTCGGTGAGTGCCCCGACGAAGGCCTGCAGCCCCTCGTCCAGGGGGTGGTCGCGGGACTCGACCAGGCCGTCCGTGTAGAGGGCCAGCAGCGCGCCCTCGGGCAGCTCGACCTCGACCTCCTCGAAGGGCTCGCCGCCCACGCCGAGCGGCATGCCGGGCGGCACGTCCAGCATCAGGGCGGCCTCACCGGGCTCGACCAGGACCGGCGGCAGATGGCCGGCGTTGGCGAACGTACAGCGTCTGGTGACGGAGTCGTACACCGCGTACACGCAGGTCGCCAAGTAGACCTCGGAGAGGTCGGCGTCCCTCGGCTGGCGTGCCGTGCGGGTGGCCTGCTGGACGCCTCCCGGGGTGCCGAGTCCCCGGGCGATCTCGTCCAACGCCGAGAGGACCTCGGCCGGTTCGAGGTCCAGCAGGGCCAGGGTCCGTACGGCGGTGCGGAGTTCGCCCATGGCGACCGCCGCCCGCAGGCCCCGCCCCATCACATCGCCCACGACCAACGCCGTGCGGTGCCCCGGCAGTTCGATCACGTCGAACCAGTCGCCACCCACCTCGGTGGCCGCGTTGCCGGGCAGATAGCGGCAGGCGATGTCCAGCCCGGAGGCCTCGGGGTCGCCCGGCGGCAGCAGCGAGCGCTGCAGTATCAACGCCCGCTCGTGCTCCCGGCGGTACAGGCGCGCGTTGTCGATGCAGACGGCGGCGCGCGCGGCCAGCTCCACCGCCAGTTCCCGGTCACGGTCGCCGAACGGCTCGCTGCCCTTGGTGCGGGCGAACTGGGCGAGGCCGACGACGGTGTCGTGGGCGACCATCGGTACGGCCAGCGTGGACTGCACCAGACCGCCCTCCTCGGCGGGCACCCGCTGCGGCCGGGCGGTGCGCAGGGCGTCCGCGCAGGGAGAGTTGAAGGGGAAGTGGTGGACCGCGCCGACCTCGACGGACTCACCGGAGCTGGTGAAGGGGACGCCTGCGACGGCGCTCGCGAAGGCGACGCGGCGCAGTTCGGCGCTGCCGTCGGCGAGGCCGGGCGGGGTCTCGTCGCCGGTGAGCAGCCCCTGGTAGAGGTCGACGGTGGCGAGGTCGCAGAAGCCGGGGACGACGACGTCGAGCAGTTCCCTGGCCGTGGTCTCCAGGTCGAGCGAGTTCCCTATACGGGCGCCGGCCTCGTTGAGGAGGGCGAGGTTGCGCCGGGCCGCGGCGGCCTCACGGGCGGCGGCCCGGCGGGCGGTGATGTCGGTCCCGAGCCAGGCGATGCCGATGGGCCGGCCGCTGCCGCTGTGCACACGGTAGAGGTTGACGGACCAGTGCCGGCGTTCCTCGGAGCCGGGGACGTACCCCGTGACATGCATGTCGGTGATGGACTCACCGGACTGCAGCACCCGGCGCAGCGTGGCCGAAACCCGCTCGGCCTCGCCGCGGGGCAGATAGTCGTGCACGCCCTTGCCCCGGTGGTCGTCGGGTGTCCCGCCGAAGACGGAGGCGAACCGCTCGTTGGCCCGACGGACCCTCAGATCGGTGTCGATCAGCAGGAATCCGAATGGAGACTGACCGAAAATCGCCTGCGAGGCGGCGAGATCGGTCTCGATGCTGCGCAGGGTGCGCACGTCCACGACGATGCAGACGGCGGCCCTGTCGCCCTCGCCGGTCCGGGTGGGCATGACGTAGACCTCGGCGAGGCCGTCCTCGCCGCGCGTGCCGTCCGGCTTGTCCGGCATCCGGAAGGGCACGACCCCAGTCCACTCCCGCCCGTCGAGGATTTCGGCCATCTTGCGCTGGCCGCGCTCGCGCAGGTCGGGGTCGATGAAGGCGTCTATGGGGTCCATGCCGACGGCGCGTGCGGCGGGGATGCCGAAGAGCTGCTCGGCGCGCAGGCTCCACTGCTCGACCAGCCCGCCGGGACCGATGGAGAAGGACGCGACCTTGATGTAGTCGTAGATCGAACCGGGCGGACTGCTCTGCCACATGGCGTCGCCGGGTGCCGCGGCACCCTCCGCGGCCTGGTGCCTCGCGCCGTCCGACGGGTCCTCGGACTCCGTGGCCTTCGCTGGTATCTCGCTCACGCGAACCGTCCCCTCCAGCTCACCGCGTCCGGCACCGGTCACCGGGGGCGGCTGCCCGCAGTATCCAGCACTACGGTGCCGCACAACACGGTGTTCACGATCACAGCTCGGTCCAGATGGTTTTCGGACCGGCCCGTGGCAACACTTCCAGTCTTCTAACCAGGGAACACGCCCTCGAATCACGCACCGCAGGACCGGCCGCGCGCCCGGAGCGCACGATGGGCGGACCACCGCCGGCCGCACTCCCCCGTGCCCCCCGGATGCTTCCGGCTCACCCCGGCACCGCCAGTTCGAACCAGACGGTCTTTCCGCTCGCGCCGGGCCGGGTGCCCCAGCGGCGCGAGGAGCCGGCGACCAGTTGCAGCCCGCGCCCGCTCTCGTCCTCGTCGCGGGCGACGCGCTCGCGCGGCGGGTCGGGCAGCGGGTCGGAGACCTCCACCCGCAGGGTGTCGGCCGGTCCGCCGGGGCGTACGAGCCGTACGCCGATGGGGCCGGTGGCATGCCGCAGCGAGTTGGTGACCAGCTCGCTGACCAGCAGGGCGGCGAGGTCGGCGAGGCAGTCGAGGCCCCAGCCGTGCAACTTCCCGCGCACCGCGGCGCGCGCGGTGCGTACGGCGCCCGGTTCCGCGGGAAAGGTCCACTCGGCGCAGTCGCCATCGGTGTCGATCACGCCGATCACTTCCCAGGCCAGCGAGCCCACCCATGTCCGGTTTCATGGGGTTAATGGGCACATACCCGATATCCAGGGGGCAGTACCGCGCGGGAGGGCGCACTGTGGCACGAACGGCGTATCAAGGGGCTCGGTGGAGACCGTCGGTGAGCCGAGGGGCGACTTCGCGAACGGCGGGGACGTCCTGATCCAGCCAGGCCACGTCCCAGACCTCGGACGGGGTGAGCCAGCGCAGCTCGTCATGGTCCTGCAGGGGCCGGGGCGCGGGTGAGCCGGGGAGCAGACGGGCGGTCCACACCTGCAGGACGTACGGCGACCGCAGCGGCCACTGGCCCGGCACGCGCTCGACCGGTTCGGCGTCGATGCCCAGTTCCTCGCGCAGTTCACGCACCAGGGCGTCCTCGGGCCGCTCGCCCGTCTCGACCTTGCCGCCGGGCAGCTCCCAGCGGCCCGCCAAGTCGGCGGGGGCGCTGCGGCGCGCGGCGAGCAGCCGCCCGCCGTCGAGCAGGGCCGCTCCCACCACCACGATCCGGTCCGTCATGGGCGTCTTGGGCGTCATGGGGCGGAGCCTACGGGAGGGCGCCGGGCGGTCAGTTCCGGGCGCCGTCCCCGTTCTGGCCGATGCGCTCGACCCAGTAGAGCTGTTTGTGGCCCCGGTCGTCGAGGCTGTCGGCGATCTTCTGCGCCTCGGCGCGGGTCGCGTACCGTCCGACGCGATAGCGATTGCCGTTGTCGTCCTGCCGTATCACGAGCCAGGGCAGCGAGACCGTCCCCTCACTCATGGCCCCCACCGCCCGCGCCGCTCCTTCTCGCACCGCCCCACCACCCGCTTCCCGTCCCGGGCCCCCGCCGAGCCCCGCCTAAGGAAACCGCAATCCGCATATGCCCGAGCGTACGCCCAACCTTTACGCAGCGAACACGCCTTTTCACAAAGAGGTACGCAACCAGCCAGGGGACCGGGGGCGCACGGGAGTGAACGCGCCGTTGTGAGCGCCACTGTCGTGCATCGCGGGCATACCCGAGTGACCCCTGGTCACCTGGGAAAACGGCTGGATTGCAGCGGCCGGTCGGCCCCGGCGGGGGGTGCGCCACCGGGTCATACCGGCGTGAGGGGCGCCCAGGGTGTGCGCTACCTCACTCGCAAAGGCGTGCACGCCGCACGGGACCCCGGCCGTCACTTCACGGGCAGGTGGTACGCCACCCGGTACCGGTCGGCCGGGATCACCACGTCGGCGGTCTCCACCGGGCGGCCGGAGGCGTAGTACGTGCGCTGGACGACCAGGACCACATGCCCGGGGACGCCGCCGAGGAGGTGCAGTTCCTCGGCGAGGCCGGGGCGGGCGCCGACCTCCTCGGTGACGTTGTCCACGATGACGTCGATGGCGCGCATGCGCTCGACCACCCCCATGCCGCCGAGCGGGCCCTCCTCGGGCAGCATCACGGGGGTACGGCCGGTGACGGCCAGGGGCTCCCAGGAGACGGAGAGCATCATCGGCTCGCCGGCCTCGCGGAACAGGTACTTGGTGCGCATGACCCGGTCGCCGGCCTGGATCGCGAGCCGCTCGGCGATGGCGGCCCCGGCCTCGGCCTGCTCGCTGCTGGACTCCCAGGTGCCGCGCACCGAGGCGTCGGCCTGCTCCTGCCGGAAGGGCGTGGCGCCGCCGGCCGGGCGGTACCCGGAGCGGGCCACCCGGCGGGGTACGGGCCGCTCGCGCACATACGTCCCGGAGCCGGAGCGGCCCTCGACCAGCCCCTCGGCCATCAGCACCTTGCGGGCCTCCAGCGCGACCGTGTCCGAGACGCCGTACTCCTCGCGGATGCGGGCCTGGGAGGGCAGGCGGGTGTGGGGCGGCAGTGAACCGTCGACGATCTTCTTGCGGAGATCACCCGCGACACGCAGGTACGCCGGCTGCTCACCGAAAGTCACTGGCCGCTCCCATCAGGTTGTACAGACAGCAACAGCCTGGCAACCGTGGGTTGTGCCGTGCAAGCAAAGGCCAGAGAATCACTCGATGTGATGACATGGCGCGTGCGAGGGCTTTACCCAGGCACTTTCTCCCCCGTATAGGTGCGCTCACACCTGGCGGGAGCGGGGGGCGGGTGCGGGCACCGGTACCGTGCTCCCGGGGAGAGCGGCGGCAGTGAAACGGGGGCGGAATGAAGGCGGCAACCCTGTCCGGGGGCCGGGTGGGCGGCGGAGTCGTCCGGGCGGCGAACGGGCTCACCGCGCGGTGGGCGGCGAGCGCACGCAACGGCACGGTCTTCTCCGCGCCCGGCGTCTGGCCCCTGCTGGCCTTCCTGGCCGACGGCGCGACGGGGCCGGCGCGGACGGAGCTGAGCGAGGCCCTCGGCCTGCCGGCGGATCAGGCGGCGGGCGCGGCACGGGAGTTGACGGGGACCCTGGGGGCGGTGTCCGGTCTGGACGCGGCGCTCGGTCTGTGGACGCACCACGCGCTCGCCCTGCGCGAGGAGTGGCGGGCGGGACTGCCCGCCGGGACGTACGGGGTGTTCGGGGACGACCTCGTCACCGCGCAGGAACGGCTGGACGCCTGGGCGGCCGAGCGGACCGGCGGACTGGTCGAGCGCATGCCGGTGACGCTGACCCGGGAGGCAGGGCTGGTCCTGGCCTGCGCGCTCGCGCTGCGCACGACCTGGCGGCAGCCCTTCACCGAGCTGCCGCTCAGGCCGGACGCCGGCCCCTGGCAGGGGCGGGCGCTGCGCGGGCTGCACCGGCGGAGCGTACGGCCGGACCGGGTGGGCGTGACGGGCACGCCGGACGGCTTCGTCACCGCGCTGACGGTGCCGGGTGACAACGGCATCGACGTCCATCTGCTGCTCGGCGAGGAGCACATGACGCCGGGGCAGGTGCTCACGGCCGGCGTGGGGATCGTGGAGCGGGCGCTGCCGCTGACCGGGGGTGGCTCGCTGCCGCACGGGCACGTGGGGCCGGGCCTGTACGTGGAGCAGCAGCCGGCCGCCGAGCCGGGGCCGCCGGTGCTGGACGTGCGGACGGTGGTGTACGAGGTGCGCGCCGACCACGATCTGCTCGCCCTGCCGTACCTGTTCGGCCTGACGTCGGCGTCGGACACCCGAGTCGGCCACTTCCCCGGGCTGAGCCCCTCCCCGCTTGCTGTCGCGGAGGCCCGCCAGTCGGCCGTGGCCCAGTTCGGCGCGCTCGGCTTCCGGGCGGCGGCGGTGACGGCGGTCGCCGAGGTGTACGGCAGCGCGCCGCCGCAGCAGCGCTACGAGTCCACGGTCGTCCGGGCCGTCTACGACCGGCCGTTCGGCTTCCTCGCCGTCGACCGTGAGTCGCGGCTGGTGCTGGCGGCGGGCTGGGTGACGGATCCGGCGCCGGAACCCGTCGTCAGCTTCCCGGGCGCTGCTCCTCCAGCACTCTGACGCAGCGTGCGAGCAGCCCGGTCAGGGCGTCCCGCTCCGCGTCGGTGAACTCGGCGGCGAGGGCACGCTCGACGCGTACGGCGGACGCGTCGGCGTCGGCGAGTACGGCACGGCCCTCGTCCGTCAGGCGGGTCTCCAGGACGTTCTTGTGCCACTCGTGCGGGCTGCGGGTGATCAGATCGCGGTCCTGGAGGTTCTTCAGGACCGTGTTCATGGTCGGCGGAGTGACCCCGCACAGCCGGGACAGGGCCGCCGCGGAGATGCCGGGGTTGGCGGAGAGGTGGAGCAGCGCGGCGTACTGGGCGACGGTCAGGCCCGCGGGCTTCAGGACCGCCGTCTTGGTCGCGTTGAGGGCCTGCTCGGCCCGCTTGAGATGGGAGCCGAGGCGCTCGGACGCGGGCATGGAGGTCACCCGGCCACATTAATGCCTGGGTGGTGATTAATACCCTGGCAATGATTAGAGTACTAATGTAGGTTCGCAATCGTCCTACAGTGAGTAGCCGAACCGAGAGGCACTGTCGTGTCCCGTTCGATCCACCGCCGTACCTTCCTGACCGGCGCCGCCGCGGCGACCGTGGCCGTCGCCGCGCCCACCGCGAGCGCGGGCACCGGCCCGCGCATCTCCACCGCCTTCACCCTCCCCGACGAGCGCGCCTACCCCGAGGGCATCGCCCTCGACCCGCGAACGGGCGACGCGTACGTCGGCTCCTTCACGACCGGCGCGATCTACCGCGCCGCCGCCGGGAGCCGTACCGCCGAGGTCTTCCTGCCGGCGGGCGCCGACGGCCGGACCACCGCCAACGGCCTGAAGGCCGACCGGGCGGGCCGGCTGTGGGTCACCGACCACACCACCGGAATCGACGTCTACGACCTCTACGACCGCTCCCTGCTGGCCCGCTTCGAGATACCGGAGGGCGACCCGCGCTTCCTGAACGACCTCGTGATCACCGCGGACGGCACGGCCTGCGCCACCGACAGCGTGCGTCCGGTGATCTACCGCGTCACCCCGGCCGACCTGGCCCGCGCCCGCGGCGGCCGGGCGCCGCTGACCGCGCACTACGACCTCAGCGGCGCCGTACCCGCGCACTCGCCGGACGCCTACACCCTCAACGGCATCGTCGCCGACCCCGCCGGACGCCTGCTGTTCGCCGTCGACATGACCGGCGGCGGCCTGTACCGGGTCGACGTGACCGACGGATCGGTGCGCCAAGTCACCTTGCAGGGCGGTGACTTGAAGCACGGCGACGGTCTGGAGCTGGCCCACGGCACCCTGTGGGCCGCCCACAACGCGACCAACACCCTCACCCGCTGGCGCCTCTCGCCCGACGGCACCAGGGCCCGCCTGACCCGCACCCTGACCACCCCCGCCCTGCAGACCCCCACCACCCTGGCCCGCGACCACCACGGCCTCCTCGTCGTCCGCTCCCAGTTCGACAAGGGCGGACCGATGGGCCCGGGAGTGCCTCGGACGCCGTTCACGGTGGCGCGGGTGACGGGGATGTGATCTCGTGGCCGGGGCCTCACCGAGTCGCTACGGTTGAGCCATGACCGAACTGCCCGACTGGATGCGCCCGCCGCGCGACGAAGGCTGGTTCGCGGAGGACCTGGACCGCCTCCCCGAGGCGCCCCGCCACACCGAGCTGATCGATGGAGCCCTCGTCTTCATGATGTCGCCGCAGAGGTGGTGGCACGGCCACCTCGTCACCATGCTCACCGTCGCTCTCATGGAGCAGGCGCCCGCCGGTGTCCAGGTCGGCCGCGAGATGACCATCAAGCTCGACGAGCGCAACCGCCCGGAGCCGGACCTGCTGGTGACAACCGCGCCCTACGAGCCGGACCGCACCTGGTACGCGCCGGAAGAAGTTCAGCTGGTCATCGAGGTCGTCTCCCCCGAGTCCGCGCACCGCGACCGCACGGTCAAGCTGCGCAAGTACGCGCAGGCCGGCATCCCCCACTACTGGTGCATCGAGGAGGAGAACGGCGCTCCCGTCGTCCACGTCTACGAGCTGGACGCACCGACCGGGGCCTATGCGCCCGCCGGTATCTTCCGGGGCACCCTGACGCGTCCGGTGCCGTTCGAGATCAGCCTGGACCTCGACAAGCTCCTCCCGTCGCGGGACACCTGAAGGAGCCCGCGGGGCGGTCACCGCCCCGCGTGTCCGCGTCGCTCGTACACCGTCACCCGCCGTCCACGGACCTGCTCGTCCGCCACCACGGTGAAGTACTTCTCCAGCACGGAGAGCTTCACGCTGTCCCGCTGTGCCGTCACCGGCCTCGCCACCCCCGTGGCATCCGTGACCAGCAGGATCCGCCTCTCGGCCAGCATCGCCGTGCGGATCCGGGCCGGACTGGCCTCCTCACCCTTCAGCGTCCCGGACGCCACGGGGTCCTCCCCCAGCGCGATGTCCCGCAGGCCGGTGAAGGCGTCGGGGGACACCAGCGCGGTGTCGCGTCGGGCCGCCGGTACGAAGAGCGTCGCGTCCCCGGTCTGCTTCAGGCGCCGCACGTCGGCCGCCGCTGCCAGGACGTCGTCCACGCGGCTCGACGGGGACCGCTTGGCCAGCGACTGCGGGAGCAGCGCCACGAACGCCACGACGACCGCCACCGGGACGAGCCACCGGGACGCCCTCGAGAAGCGTGGTGCGGCCGCCCGTACCGCCGCGCCCAGGGCCGCACCGATCAACAGCGCCAGACCCAGCAGGCTGAACAGCACGTACCTGTCCACGAACAGGGGCTTGACCAGGGAGATGCCGATCAGGGCGAGTTGCGGCACCGCGAGCAGGGGCAGTCCGACGGCCGCCGCCGACGGTCGCCCTGTCTTCGGCCGGTCCAGCAGGGCTCCGAGGCCGCCGATGGCCAGGAGGACCGCTGGGCCGATCAGCATGTGCCAGGTCAGCGGCGGAATCCACGCAATCTGGTCGGACTGGCTGCGGCTGAAGAGAATCAACGGCAGATCGCCCGCCACGGCGACCACCGCGGCGGCCGTCCAGCGCACCCACACGCCGCGCCCGCACCGGGTCCACAGAAGAGTCCCGGCGTGCGCCGGCAGGATCAGCAACGACAGCCAGTTCAGCAGCCCGCAGGTGAGGACCGTCCCGGCGTACGCCACCCAGCCGATCGCCCCGCCGCGCCCTTCCAGCAGGGTCACCAGCAGCAGCGTCGAGATCCCTGCCCCGGCCGCCACCAGCGCGTACGGGCGGCCCTCCTGGAGATAGAACTGCGCGGAGGGAAGCAGCCCGAGCGCCAGCCCTGCTCCCAGGCCCGCCCATGCCCCGGCGAGCCGGTGGCCCAGGGCGGCCACACAGGCCGCCGCCACCGCCATCGCCAGCACGGAGGGCAGCCGCAGGGTGGTGGTGCCGGGTCCGAACCAGGCGAAGAGTGCGTGCATCAGCAGGTAATAGAGCCCGTGCACGGCGTCGACGTGCCCCAGCATGTGCCAGATGTCGCCCGTGGACCGTCGGGCCACCTGCCAGGTCGCGGCCTCGTCCCGCCACACGCTGTGCTGCCGGGACAGCCCCCACAGGCCGAAGCCGAGGGTCCACAGCATCGCGATCGGCCAGACGGGAAGAGCACGCCGGGCAACGGACAGGGCAGATGTCATGGGGGATCCAGGTCTTACGGGTGGCGGCGGACGGAATGCAGAAGAGAGCGCACCCGCCAAGGAGTGGCGGCCGTCAACAGGACACCGAGCGACAGGGAGACGGCGGCGGTGCCCCAGCCGACGGGGTCCGCGGCAGGGGCAGCCGTCCAGTCCCACCAGGCGCCGTCGCTCAGCCAGATGAGCGGGAAGACCGAGGCGACCGGCAACACCCACGCCAGATTCCAGCCGATCACCCGGGCGGACACCCGGGCGAGACCGAACCAGATCAGCATCGAGCGAACGAAGGAGACTCCGGTGTGCGCCCCTGCGGCCAGCCCCTGGACGGCGAACGAGCACAGGCTTGCGACGACGGTGAGGGCCAGCACGTAGGCACCGAGCAGCCGGAAGTAGCGTGGCCCGGCGGCACGCTCGTACGCATGCATGCTGCTGGTGCCGGCCGCCGCCAGAAAGACGCCCGACAGCAGGGGCAGATCACGCCTGAACGGGATACCGGTGGCGGCTCCGCCGTCCAGCGAGGGCAGGGGTATCTCGAAACCGCCCAGGAAGGCCGAGAGCAGCGCCACCAGGACGACCCCGGCCAGGATCGGCCAGAGGCGGTGAAGGCGCGCGAAGCGGAGGAGCGCGGTGACCTGCATCAGGGGCTGCAACCACTCGTGCGGAGAACGGTGAACTGCTGGGCGGTCCACTTCCGTTGGGCGGATTCGGGCATGCGGACAGCAGCGGCGGCATCGGCCTGCGCCTGCGAGACACCGCTCATGGACAGACCCGCGTCGGCGACACCGGGGTCTTCCGCCATCGCCCTGTATTCGAGCCACAGGGTGACCCGGTCCTTGGCCAGCTGCCAGGCGTCGCGCCGCTCAGCAGGCGGTCGGCACTTCGGGAACGAGGTGTAGAAGACGCTGTTCGACATGGCGATGGCCGCGGTGCGCACATGCCCTTCCGTCACATCGAATCCGCCGTCACCCATCGACGTGGGCATCAGCCCGTACTCACTCATCCGGCGCGGCATCTTGATCCACGGCTGCGGAATGCGCGACACATGGCCGGCCATGCTCACGAGGTCGGCGAGGTACTTGCGGTGCTCGGGCCACACACAGACCTGGGAGGGGACTCCGGCGACCTTCCCGCAGAGCGGCCGAACGGCCGTGGCGGGCCGCTCGACCCGAACCTCACCGGCCGCCGGGACGGCGACCAGGGCGAAGGCCGCACCGGCCGCGGGGACGACGACGGAGAGGCGCTGGACGACGGAGGGGGACCACCGCGGAAGACGGCCGGTGGCCGCGTGCGGCCGGGGAAGCGTCACCGCGAGGACCGTCAGTGCGGCAGCGAACGCGAAGTGCACGGCGATGGGCTGCAGACGCAGCATCTGGTCCGGCGTACCGGACAGGACGAACAGGCCGAGGTTCTGACCGACACCCATCATGACGACGAAGCCGCCCAGGGCGCAGACCACCGGCGTGAACGCGGGGGACGGCGACCAGCGGCCGGCCAGGTGGCCGGCGGCGGCAAAGAGGATCAGCGTGTTGGCGCCCATCAGGATGTAGGAGGGCCACAGGAAGCCAGGGCCCGCGTCGGGCAGCGACACCGCGGCGGCGACCAGGCAGCCGACGACGTAGGCGGTGAAGCCGAGGGTGAGCGTGGCTGCCAGCCGTGCGCTCTCGATCTGCCAGCCCGGGCGCGCGGCCGCCAGCAGCGACTCCGGCATCTGCGCGCGGGAAGCCCGTCCGGCCTGCCAGGCGGCGATCGCGGCCAGGACCGGCCCCAAGAAGAGGGTCACCATCTGCGCGGCCGCGCTGGCCTCGGGCCATACGCCCACCCAGTACCGGGTGCGTCCGAAGAGCACCGCCAGGTCGACGGCGATGAGCACGGGCAGAGCGGTGAGCACCGGGGAGCGGCGCAACTCCATACGGAAAATGCTCAGCATGCTACGTCCGCTTCACTGTCTCGATTCCCCAGCCTGGTCATGTATCCGCGCTCCAGAGGACTGTCCCCGGGGGCGGCCGGATCGGCTTCGTCGGCCAGTTGCGCCGGTGTGCCGCGGTAGATCGCCTTGCCGTCCTGCAGTACGACGACGGTGTCGCAGGCGGCACTGACGTCTTCGACCAGGTGTGTGCTCAGTACGACGGCGGCGCCCTGTCCCGACAGATCGCGGATCAGGCTGCGGAATTCCAGTCGCTGCGCGGGGTCGAGACCCACCGTCGGCTCGTCGAGCAGGATGAGTTTCGGCGAACCCACGATCGCGCCGGCGATGCCCGCCCTGCGCAGCATGCCCCCGGACAGGGACTTCATCTTGTGCCGGGCCCGGTCCGTGAGGCCGACCGCGCTCAGGGCGAGATCCGTGGCCCGGCCCGCGTCCTTCTCTGGCACCTCGCGCAACCAGGCGCAGTAACGCACGAAGTCACCGACGGAAAAGGCGGGGTAATAACCGAAGTCCTGCGGCAGATAGCCGATGTCGCGCCGCGCGGTGCGGGCTTCCTTCTCTCCGGTGATGCGGGCACCGAAAAGCTCAAGAGACCCCGAGAGCGGAGGTGTCACTGCGCTGAGGGTACGGAACAGGGTCGTCTTGCCCGCGCCGTTCGGCCCCAACAGGCCTGTGATGCCGGGCATGATGGTCAGATCGAGTTCCTCGATGACCAGTCTGTCTCCGTACCCTTGTGAAAGGGCAGTCAGCGTTGCGATAGCCCTGTCAGGCATCAAGTTCTCCAAACGCCTTGTGGGGCAGGACGAATCCTGCCCCACAAGTTGAGACGGGCGACGACTAGACAGTGACGCGCGTCTTGTTGATCTTGAAGGTGCACTCGTAGGAGCTTATCTTGCCGACGTAGCCCCACTTGGCGTGGGCGAACTTCTGCTCGTCCAGCTCGTTGTTGCAGTCGTACGTCACGAGATACGTGTCGGCCGGAGCGTACGCGTGGTCGCAGTAGGCGTGGCCGGAGGTGTGGTACCAGTACCCACGGCATCCGTACGTCCAGTGGCTCTCCGCGGAGGCGCTCGCCGACGGGCCGGCCATCGAGAAGGCTGCCGTGGCCAGAGCCGCTACGACCGCCGCCTTCCCGATGGTCTTCGTCAGGCTCCCCTTTGCGATCCCCGTCTTCATTTTTCCCCTCATGGTCAGACACACACGCCCGTCCCGCTGCCGGGACAGGCACAAACATCGAGACCTTAGGGACCTCCCACCCGACGAGCAAGATCATTTTCAGCCGTAGAGATACCGCCAGTTGGCTGAATCTCGCCCCTGCCGGTCCCGCCCCGGACCGGGTCGCGATCCGGCATCGGTCCGGACACCGTTCAAGATCCGCCCAATGACTCGGTCAGCGCCTGGACGCCTGTCGTCGCCCAATCGCATGCGGCGAGCCGCGTCAGCGTTTCAGCCCAGCGCCCCAGCACGCTCTCGACGCCGGAGGTCATCTCTGCTCCCCGGTGGCTGATGGCGCCGACACGCAGCAGCGGACGGTGGCCGTCTCCGTCCGGCGGCGGCCTTTCGATCATGAAAAGGTCCACGTCGGCACCGGTCGGGCAGACGGATACCGCCATCCTGGCCGCCCGTGCCCCCATGATGGTCCGATCGCTCTGGGCTCCTCCGCTGAGCGCCTCCGGCAGATAGAGCAGGGAGAGCGAGAGGCCCGTGGCCGCGGTCGACCCGTCCAGTGCGTCGACGAGCCGTTCGTAGGGCAGCTGCTGATGGGCAAGCACGCTGAAGACCTCGCGGCGAATCGCCGTGAGGTGCTCCTTGACCGTGCCCGTGCGGGGCGGGATGACGAGTACCCCTTCATTGGAGAACCGTCCGACGACGGGTTCCTCCGCCGGCCGGCGTGCCGCGAGGGTCGTGGTGAGCGCCAACGGCACGCGCATGTCCGTCTCCGTGCCCGCGCTCAGCGCAAGGGCGTGCGCTCCCACTGCAAGCATGGTCCCCCTGACCTGGCGGATCCGTTCGCGCAGCGAAGTGACCACGCTGTCGTCCAGGTCCACCAGTCGTTCGATCGGCTCCGCAGGCCCCGCAGAAGCAGCCGGCGCACGCCATGAGGTGGGCCAGTACCGAAGTGCATCGGCCACCTCCTTCCGGCGCTGGACGAGCTCAGCATCGCCGTGCGTGCCGGTCAGCCACTCCTCTCGGGCGCGCCACACACGCTCGTAGTCGTCCGGCTGGTGCTCCTCCGCGTCCCGCAGCAGATCACCGACCACGAGATTCGCCGACCATGCATCGCACACGAGCGGATCAATGCCGATGACAAGGAGATGGCGGTCCTCGTCAGCGCTCAATATCGTGCCCTGCAGGCGTGGCACCATACTCGGGGCGAGCGGGACGTGGGCTTCCTGACGCGCGCGCTCGTAGGCGTTCCGCCACCGTTCTTCTGCACTCGGTCCGTCGACCGAAATCCGTGTCACCGAAGGCGGACCGCATTCGGTGACACGGTGGGATTTCTCCGAGTCGAAGACACTGCGCAACGCGGACCGCCGACGCACCACGCGAGACAAGGCCTCCTGGATTCCGGCCTCGTCCACCCTGCCCCGTACATCCAGGGCAGCGGTCAGGCGGTGCGCAGGTCGGTAAATCGCCGGGGTTTCGCCGTAGCGGGCGGCAAGCATGTCACGCTGGGCTGCGCTATTGGGAAGTTCGATCTCTGTACCGCGCTGCGACGAACTCAATGCTCGATCCCCCCGTTGACGCACGCGCCTGGCCACCCACCGGCACGACCACCTGCTGGCCGGACACTAGGCAACCGGCAGCGGCCAGGCAACGTCCCTCCTGTACGTCAGACGTTGAGTGTCACGCTTTCGTCGACTTTCCTGAGCGAAAGTACGGGGTGAGACTTGGAGGGTCCTTCAAACCCTCAGGTGTTGACGTGTTGCAGCAGGCCCATGTTGACAGCGGCCCTGGTCAGGCCCGCCTTGTTGACCGCGCCGACCTTCTGGCGGATCCGGTGGACATATGTGTCCACCGTGGCCTTGGAAAGCATGAGGCGGCTTCCGATCTGTTTGTGGGTCAGCCCTTGCGCCACCATCACCAGCACATCCTGTTCACGCTGGGTGAGTTCGGACACCCGCTGCGGCTCCGCACCCGAAGAGCCCGCGTCCCACGTCTCGCGCAGCATGTCGGCGACCGCGAGACCCAGATATACACCCCCCACCGCGAGCGCTCGGACCGCGGCGAGCAGATTCAAGGAATCCACGTCCTTGCTGACGTATCCCCGCACGCCGGACCGCAACGCTTGCTGCACGTAATGACGCTCGACGCGGGAGGACATCGCGAGTACGGCGACCTTGCCGGCCGCCTCAGAAATCCAGGAAGGAAAGGCGGCCCCTTCGGAAAAAGGATCGACGATGCACACATCACCCCCGACACCTTCACCGATCGGCATCGCACTGATTTCGTCAGGACTTCCAACAAGCCGGTAGTCGACAGATCGACTGATGATGTCGATGGCGCCACGCATGGCAAGTGAGCCGTCATCGATAATGGCAACGCTGAAGACCACAGCCCAGCACTCCCCGTTTCTCTGATTTATATGGGCGGGCAACACGAAAAAGTGCAATGAATGGTCAGCTCAACCCGCCACATATCCAGAGTCACACTAGTTGAATCGAACAGCCGCACACATTTTCTTTGCCAATTCTTTTCGATCACTTTCGGAATAAATGTGAATATAGGTGATGTATTGGACAGCAGGATGCCTCTGCGGGACGGATCGCGATGGAAAGTATGGCGGCATTTCGTCCTGCGCAGCACCGCATTCCCCCTGGCGGAGCTGATCGGAACCGTCGCCGGCGATCGACCGTCCGCCGAGCCACCCGATACGGAGACGCTGAAGGCGGCCGTTGCTCTCGCCTCTGACGAGCGATTCACCATGGCCCTGCTCTGGCAGAACCCCGAGGCCGTCGACGAGTTGGTGGGGACTCTGCAGAGTTTCGTCAAGGGCGAGTCCCGGTCAGCGCGCGCCACCGGCCGAGCGGGCCGGCGGGCCCAGCGTGGGCGTCGTCATAGGCTGCGTCGGCTCGGACGATACCTGCAGCGCTATTACACCCGAAACGAGAGTGTCGGTTTCTTCGGCCCCGTGTCGTGGGGAGCGTTCGACCACGGCCCTCGCATGACCCTGGTACCCGGGCCCGGACTCACCGATCAGCAGCACGTCATGTTCGAGGACTGGGCGGTCCATGAACTGGGCCGTCAGCTGTCCCGCGCGCCGGAGATCAGGCGTCACCTGCCACCCGCGCTCGTCGTGGGCGCCACGCGTATGGGCCGCACGGTGCTGCGCCGTGCCGCGGGCGCACGTCGGCTCAGCTCGTTCGAGGCCAGGGTTCTCGACCTGGTGGACGGGGAGCGGACGGCGGCACACATCGGCGCCGCCCTGGGGGACGAGACCGCTGTCCTCGGAGTGCTCGCGGGCCTGGAGGAGGAATCGATCGTCTCCTGGACGTTCGACATTCCCGTGGACCTCCAGCCGGAACTGGCCCTGAAGCGCCAGCTCGACGCGCTGCCGCGCATGCCGGCCGTCAGCACGGCCCTCGTCGGCCTGGACCGGCTGCTCTCCGCCCGCACCGAGGTCAAGGCTGCCGCTACGGCCGCCGAGTTGTCCCGGGCTCTGGCGCGGGCCGATCTGGTGTACGAGGACCTGGCGGATCGCCCCGCCGAACGGGCCCGCTCCGAAGTCGCGTACGGCCGCCGGCTCATGGTGAGCGCCGACCGACGCGCGGTGGAGCTCACCATCGGCGACCGTGTGCTCGACGAGCTGGCGGCGCCGCTGGCCTTGGTGCTGGACAGCGCGCGGTGGTTCTGCAGCCGCGTGGGTGACAAGGCCCTCGGCTGGCTGACCTCCGGATACGCCGAGCTGACCGCTTTCTACGGACCGGGCAACGTACCGCTCGACGCCTTGATCGCCAGGGTGGACGACCGCCTGTGGGACGCGTCGAGCTGCACCGACGTACGGGAGGATCTGGCAGCACGCTGGGCGCGCATACTCCGCCCGGATCCTGCCGTCGGACGCCTGACCTACAGCGCTGCGGAGCTGGCGCGGCAGGTCTCCGAGCAATTCGCCGCCGAGCCTCCTGCCTGGTTCGGCGGGCGGCACCACAGCCCCGACATACTCATTGCCGCGGACAGCGTGGAGGCGGTGCGGTGCGGCGACTACCTGGCCGTCATGGGCGAACTGCACGCCGGCATGGTCACCTTCGACTGCGACTCGATGACCTGCTGCTGCGCGGATCCGTATGAGGCGGTTCAGCGCCCCGCGGAGGCGGGCCTCGACGGTGGACCCGCTCGGTTCGTCCCGCTTCATCACCGCGCGCCGGGCGGACCGACGGGCTTCGACTACCCTCCGCCGGAAACGTATTCCCCTCGATACTCCTACTTGTCGTTCGGGAAGCGGGTCGGTGCACGACGGTCACCGGTGGAAGCCGTCCCGGCGGCGGCCGTCATGGTGGCCGAGACGAGGACGAAGCAGGGTACGGAACTGATCGCCCGGCTGCCGGACGGCGAGGAGCTGCCTTTGCTGACCGTGTTCGGCGAGTATCTGGTCTTCCAGACCGGCACGGGCTTCGGCATGCTGCCGGATCTGCCGCACACTCCCCGGATCACCGTGGACCGCCTTGTCCTAGCACGGGAGCGATGGCGCATCCCCACCGAAGAGTTCGTGCCACACCGTGGCATGTCCGACGCCGAACGCCACCAGCGGGTACGGACGGTGTTCGAGAAACACGGGCTTCCCCGGCACACCTTCTGGCGGGCCGGCTCCGAGGCGCGGCAGAAGCCCCTCTTCTTGGACACGCACAGCTCGCTGCTGACGGACATCCTCCTCGACACGCTGTCCAGGGATGCGGCCGGCCCGACCGTCACCTTCACCGAGATGCTTCCCGGGCCCGACCAGTTGTGGCTCAGCGATGCGGAAGGCCGCCGGTACACCAGTGAACTGAGGCTGACGGTGGCGGACGGATGACGTACGAGTCCGCCGCCGCGGTCAGAACTGCGTCAGCGTGCCGGCCGTCCGCACCTGGCGTTCGGCCCGTCCGAACAGCCACCGGCCGAGGGCGAACCAGACCGAGGCGGAGACGGCCGCGGCGGCAAGTTCGGCGTATACGGGCAACAGAGGCTCCGTGCCGAGGGTCGCGTACCTCATCAGGTCCAGCGTCCAGGTGCTCGGCAGCGCATACGCCGACCACCGCAGCGGCATGGGCAGAACGCTGATCGGGAACGCGACTCCCGAGAAGGCGGCCACGAGCGAAGTGAGCGGGTCCAGCAGGCCGTTCGGTCGCCGCAGCCTCAGGGTCACCGCTGCGGCCAGATAGCCGTAACCGCAGTTGCCGATCAGCAGGACCACCAGCACCGGCACGCCGAGCAGCACTCCGCCCAGCCGGTAGCCGGCACCCAGCACACCGACGGCGAAGGCGAGCAGCAGAGCGCTCGCCGCCGCGGTGAAGACCGTGCCCGCTGCCACACCGCCGATGACGAAGACCGCGCGTGACGCGGGGCTGGCCCAGGAGTGTTCCAGCACACCGGTGTTGCGGTCGGTCTGCAGCGTCCCCGACACTCCGCGCACCGCACCCACGAGCAGGGAGGCGACGAGCACCCCGAGTCCGACCCATCCGGCGAGATCGTCGGTGCCCACGGTGTGCGCCAGGCCGACAGCGGAGCCGTGCACCGTGAACGCGGTGCCGAGCAGCAGGGTGGGAATGGCCATCTCGTAGAGGGGTGTGAGGAGCACCAGGTTGATCAGGCTGACGGGGTACCGGCATTGGACGCGCAGTTCCCGCAGGACGACGGCGAGAGCCACGTTCATCAGTAATGTCCCATCCGTCCGGTCCTCCGGGCGCTTCGCAGCGTCCGGCCGAGTGCGAACACCGCCAGTGCGCCCAGTACGACCCCCGTCACGAGCAGGATCAGCAGCCGCTGTGCCGTACCGGCGAGCCATGGCCGTTCCAGCACCGAGCCGCGCAGCAGGTCGAGGATCTGCGTGGGCGGCAGGTGCCTGCTGACGGGCTGTATCCAGTGCGGCAGTACAGCGATCGGGTAGGAAACGCCGCACAGGATCCCCATGAGGCCACGCAACGCCTCCGTCACCCCTTCGGCATCGCGCAGCCGGAGGGCCAGTACGGCCATCAGCGCGCCGAGTGCGAACAGCACCGGAACGGAGGCACAGACCACGAGCAGACCGGCGAGCAGCTGTCCGAGTCCGATCGGGACCCCGAAGGCGAACCGCAGCATCAAGCCGACGACGCCGAAGAGCAGCACCGCGGGCACGAGTTCCACCACGGCGGGGCCGTACAGCACCGTGAAGCGGGAGACAGGAGTGAGGTGCACCATCTCCAGCGAGCCCTGGATCCGCTCCTGGCGCAGCGCGGAGCCGGGGCCCCACAACATCATCGTGATCCACAGGTAGACCGCCCAGCCGAGGTAGACGAACCCCGCGACCTGGCCGGTGCCCGCCCGTGCGGCGAACGCGTCGACGGCGTCCTTCTGCCCGCCGCCGGAGAAGCCGCTCGCCTGGGCGACGAAGGAGGCGGGCACCACCACGGCCATGACGGCAACCATCACGAAGTTCTCGGGATAGCGGCGCATGACCTGCCATTCCTTGCGGACCGTTGCGCAGAAGGAGACCAGCTCAGTCCTGGGCAGTCGGGGCACCAGGCGCTCCTCCCGGGTCGGAGGTGAGGGCGAGAAAGGCGTCACGCAGGCTGACCGCTTCGTTCTCCATCCGTATGACCGTCGCTCCGTGCCGTCCGGCCACGCTGAACAGCCAGGGACCCAGGTCGTCCTCCGGTCCGGCGGACAGGGTGAGGTCCACGCTGCGGTCGTCGGCCCGGTCGGCGCCGTTCCGCACCGTCACGGCCACCGTCTGCCTCAGTTCCGCGGTCACCGCGTCGAGCTGTTCGGGGCCCGGGGCGAGAAGCCGGACCTGCAGCAGCCTGGCCGCCCCCACGGAGCGCTTGAGCTCTTCCGGCGTGCCGATGGCCTTCAACCGGCCGTTGTCGATGATGGCGACCCGGTCGGACAGCAGGTCGGCTTCGCTCATGTCATGGGTGGTGAGCAGGATGGTGTGGCCCGTGTCGCGCAGGGCACGAACGTGGCTGTGCAGGTCTTCGGCCGCGTGCGGGTCGAGCCCGCTCGCGGGCTCGTCCAGGAGCAGCACGCTGGGGCGGTGCAGGATGGCCCGGCCGATCACCAGCCGCTGCCGCATGCCGGTGGAGTACCGTTCGACATAGTCATCGGCCCGGTCGCCGAGGCTCACCTGCTCCAGGACCTCGTCGATGCGTGCTCTGGCCCGGCGTCGCGACAGTCCGTGCAAGGCGGCGAAGTACTCCAGGTTCTGACGTGCCGTCAGCTTCCAGTAGACGCTCCGCTCACCGCCCAGGGCCACACCGAGCCGTGCCCGCACCTGGCGCCGGCGCCGGGCCGCGTCGAGGCCGCACACCCGGATGCTCCCCGAGGTGGGTTCCAGGAGCGTGGCGATCATTCGGACCGTGGTCGATTTGCCGGCCCCGTTGCGCCCCAGCAGGCTGAACACCTGCCCGTGGGGTACCTGCAGGTCGATGCTGTCGACGGACGCGACGGGCCGGTCCTCCGCGTCGCGGCGGTCCGGATAGAACTTGGTCAGGCGTTCCAGTTCTATCGCGTGATCGGCCCCGGTCGCCGGGAAGGCCGCCGGCAACGCCGGCTCAGAGCCAGGCCCAGAGCCCGGGGCGACCGGCTCCTGGTCCGCCCGTGTGTGCGGCACGTCGAATCGCCTCCATCATCCTGGTGGGCATGCGGGGTTCGGGAAAATGGCCCCCGGACACGGTGATCACATCGGTGTCGCCGCACGTCACCTCGCGCCAGAACGGCAGCAGATCCACCGGCACCGTGACATCGCGGTCGCCGCCGACCACGGTCACGGGGCACTCCAGCCAGGGCCGCTCGGGCCAGGAGGCGGTCTCGGTCAGCCGCAGGTCGGCTCGTGCGGTGGCCACGGCCATGGCCATCAGGTCCGGATAGGCCTGCAGCTCCCGGGGGATGCCGCCGTAGGTCTCCAGCTTGGCCAGCAGGGCCTCGTCGCTCATCCGGTGGAGCGGGGCATCGGGGTCGGGGTGGCTCGGGGGGCGGGCCGCGGCCAGGAACGCATGGCACGGACCGGGCAGAGCGAGGCGCACCATACGGGCCGCGAAGGCACAGGCCACGAAGGCGCCCACGCTGTGTCCGTAGACGGCGTACGGCACCGTGGCGAGCTTCGTGCCGAGAAAGTGGACCAGTTCGTCCGTCAGGTCCGCCAGGTCGGTGGCCTTCGGCTCCTTGAAGCGGCTCTCCCTTCCCGGCAGTTGGACCGGCCACACCTCCACGCCGTACGGGGCCAGGGCGGCCGGCCAGTCCTTGAAGTACGAGGCACCGCCGCCCGCGTGGTGGAAGCAGACCAGGCGCATGCGGGGGGAGTCCAGGTGGCGGGCGAGCTTGATCCACGGGTCCAGTGAGGACGTCATACCGCTGCTCCCCCGTGCTCCCCGGTCGCCTCTGTCCGGTCTTCCTCGTCCCCGCCCGCACCGCTCAGGTGCTCGGCCAGCTCCCTGACGGTCGGATGATCGAAGAGCGCCGCGATCGGTACGGCGAGGGTGAGGGTGTCACGTATCCGGGCGGCGACCTGCACGGCCACCAGGGAGTTGCCGCCGAGTTCGAAGAGGTCGTCGTCGATGCCGATGCCGTCGACGCCCAGGGTGTCGGCCCACAGGCCGGCCAGTGCCCGCTGCAGTTCCGTCTCCGGCTGCGCATACGCGGTCTCCACCATGCGTTCCGCGCCGGACGCCGGCCGGTTGGTGACCCGGCTGCCGCTCAGCTCCCGCTGGACCGTCTCCAGGGTCAGGGCGTCGAAGCGCCGCAGCACTTCGTGGATCCCGGTGGGGCAGACGATCAGATACGGTTCGGGACGCCAGTGCAGGATGCGGCGGAGTGTCTCCAGTCCCTCCTCGGCGGTGATGCCGAACTCGGCCAGGCCCTCGGTGTTGACGTCCCGGACCACGGCTTCGGCGGGCGTGGACCCCGCACCCTCCGCGAGCGGCGCGGTACCGGAATCCGCCAGGGCGCGGATGGCGGTCGGCGGGATCCGGCGTTCCGTGTAGCCCGTGATGTCGACCAGCACGCGCCCGTCGTCGCCGAGCAGCGTCACGTCGGTGGTGCCCACCTCCGCCCCGTCCTCGGAGACCCGGCGGATGTGCACCCAGAACCCGGACGGTATGGGCTCGTGCACACGGATGCGCTGGTAGCCCATCGGCAGGTATGCGTCGCCGCGCTCGATCCGGTCGGCGCCGTACTTCGCGTCGACGGCTGCGTCGAGCAGCGCGGGGTGCAGCCGGTACAGGGCCGTCTCGGAGCGGTACTGCTCGGGGATTTCGACACGGGACAGCTCCTCCCGGTCTCCCACGTCGATGCTCCGGATGCTGCCCGTCCACCGGGAGCCGAACTGGATCAGCCGGGCAGCCGTGTCGAGCATCTCCCGGCTCACCGAGAACTTGCGGCAGCGCGCCGCGATGCCCGCCAGATCGCGGGCGGGGGCCGGCTCGGTGCCGGACGGTTCCATCCGGCAGCGCATGCGCTCGGTCCACACCCGCCGCCCCTCGCCGACGGGCGACGCCGACACGGTGACCGTGTGGGCGGGACCGTCGGGGGTGAGGGTGATGCGCAGTTCGACCGGCTCGTTCACCGCGACCGGGCCGAGGAAGACCAGCCCCGTGATGTCCGCGGCGCCGCCCACGCCCTCCCGGTAGGCGCCGTCGGCCATCTCCACCAGGGCCGATCCGACCAGCAGGTCGGTGTCGCCGAGCCGGTGTTCGGCGGTGATCCAGTGACCGCCCGGCTCCAGCACCGTGCTGAACTCGACCACCTCGCCCCGGCGCGTGACGTGGTGCAGCAGCGGGTGCTGGGCGGGCTCGGAGCGAGCGCCGAACTCCAGCCGGCGGAAGGCCTCCGGTGCGGCGGTCTCGACCGCCATGCCGAAGTCCTGCCAGCCCGACCAGCCGATGGAGACCACCGGAGCGCCACGGCGGGCGGCGAAGGCGGCGAAGCGGTCCATGAAGGCATTGGCCCCGCAGTAGTCGACCTGACCGAACAGTCCGTCGACGGCGATGACCGAGGAGAACAGGGCGAGGAAGTCGGCCTCGGCGCCGAGCAGACGGTGCAGGGCGAGCGTGCCGGCCACCTTCGGGGCGAGAACCCGCGCGATGTCCTCGTCGCTGCGGACGGCCATCATGCCGCCGCCGGCGACACCGGCGGCGTGGAACACCCCGTGGACCGTGGTGACGGAGGGATGGCCGGCGCGGACCTCGGCCAGTGCCGCCGCCAGCGCCGCTTCGTCCGACACGTCACAGCGCAGCGGGACGGCGGTGGCGCCGCGCTCCTCGATGCTCAGCAGGGCGCGCAATTTGCGGCGCAGCCCCTCCTCGGTCGCGGGATCGTCGGCGGTCGTCCGCCACTGCTCCCGGGGCGGGAGCGGGGATCTGCCCGCCAGCAGCAGCGTGACCGGGCCCGTCCGGGACAGGTCCTCGGCCACGGCGAGGCCCAGCGCGCCGAGCCCGCCGGTGACCAGATAGGTGCCCGAGGGCCGCAGCACGACCGGAGTGGCCGAAGGCTCCTCCAACGGCACGGTCCGGTGGCCGAGAGACCACCGTTTGCGGCCGCGCCAGGCCACCTGACGGTCCTCGGCGGACGCCGTGAACTCGTCGAGGAGCCGGCGCGCCATGACGCGCGGCGACTCGTCACTGGGCAGGGCGAGGTCGACCGAGCGGCAGCTGACGCCCGTGATCTCACGCCCCATGACCAGTGCGGGGCCCAGTACCGGTGCCTTGGCCGGCTCCAGGTGCTCGGTGCCGGAGACCTCCTGCACATTGCTGGACAGGACGTACACGCGGACGGTTCCGGGCTCGTCACCGCTCCTGCTCTGCTGGAGGGTGTCGAGCTGCCGGCCCAGGTGCAGCAGGCTGTGGAAGCCGCGGTCGAGGGCGTCGGCGATGCTCTGCGCGGACAGCGGGTCGGTGTCCGCGTCCGGATCGGGCTCGGTGAGCGTGAAGGCGTGGACGACCTGGCCCGGCGGGTCGTCGGTCAGCTCGGCCAGCACCGCGTCCAGGTCGGCGGCCGCGCCGGGCCGTACGGTGAACTCCGCTGCCCCGAGCCTCGCGAATCCGTCGCCCGCGCGGACCACGGTCACCCGGTTCCGGTCGCTGCCGCGCAACTCCTCGACCAGGCAGTCGACCACGGGGTGACCGGAGCCGAACACCAGCCAGTGGCCGGGCGCGAGGTCGGGCCTCGGGCTCGGCAGCGGTGCCTCCTGCCAGTTCGGGGCGAAGGCACAGCGTTCCACCGGCAGCCGTCCGGTCTCCTCCGGGGCGGCCGCGCCGGGCGCCACCGGGTCGGGGTCGACCCAGTAGCGCTGCCGTTCGAAGGGATAGGTCGGCAGCGGCACCCGCCCGTGCTCGGGCCTCTGCGACCATGCCTCCCAGTCGATCACCACACCGTTCACCCAGGCGTCGGCGAGGGCCGCGGCGAACACGGCGTCGTCGGCCGCGTCCCGCCGCGGGTGCCGCATGGTGGGCACGATGGGCACCGCCTCGTATCCCACGCCCTGCCGGGCGAGCCGGGTCAGGGTGTCTCCCGGTCCGGCCTCCAGCAGACAGACGTCACCGGCGGCGAGGGTGCCGATGCCGTCGGCGAAACGGACCGGGGAGCGCAGGTGCCGAGCCCAGTAGGCGGGGTCGCGGGCCTCGTCGTCGGTGATCCAGGTCCCGGTCACGTTGGACACGAAGGGCACCTGGGGCGCCTGCGGGCCGTACCGGGCCACGGTGGCGGTGAACTCCTCCAGGCACGGCTCCATCATCCGGGTGTGGAAGGCGTGCGAGGTCTCCAGCCGGTGACACCCGAGGCCGTTCGCCTCGCAGGCCTCGGCGACGGTCTGCAAGGCGTCCAGGGGGCCGGCCACCACGGTACTCAGCCGCCCGTTGACCGCGGCGATCTCCACGCCGTCCGGCAGCAGCGCGGTCACCTGCGCCTCGGGCGCGGCGACAGCGAGCATGCCGCCGGGCGCCATCGCCTGCATCAGCCTGCCGCGGGCGGCCACAACCGCGAGCGCGTCCGGGAGGGTGAAGACGCCCGCGAGGTGGGCGGCGACGTATTCGCCGACCGAGTGCCCGATCATGCCCTCGGGCCGGATGCCAGCGCTGTGCAGCAGCTGCGCCTGGGCGTAGCAGACGGCGAACAGGGCGGGCTGGCTGTAGCGGGTCTCGCGCAGCCGGGCACGCGCCGCTTCCGACTCCTGCGCCGGGTACAGCAGCTCGCGCAGATCGGCATCGAGATGCGGGCGCAGCAGGTCGGCGCAGGTGTCGACGGCCTGCCGGAAGACGGGTTCGGTCCGGTACAGCTGCCGGCCCATGCCGACGTACTGGGCGCCCTGCCCGGGGAACAGCAGCATCGCCCGTCGGGCGGGGGCGGGGCCCGGCGCCTTGACCTGGCGGCTGGAGTGGGGGGCCTGCAGGGCGTGTGCCGCCTCGGTGACCGAGTCACTGACGACGACCCGGCGGTGCGGGTGCGCGGTACGGCCGTTCTGGAGGGTGTACGCCACATCGGCGAGGTCGATGTCCGGATGCTCGTTCAGATGGTGGCCGAGCCGGCGCGCCGCCTCCTCCGCTGCCGTGGCGGTACGCGCCGACACGGGCAGCACGAACACACGGCGGCGGGGTGCCGGACCGGGCTCGCCACGGTGCGCCGGGCTCGGCGCCTCCTCGATCACCACGTGCGCGTTGGTGCCCCCGATGCCGAAGGAGCTGATCCCGGCCCGGCGCGGCCGGTCCCCCCGCTTCCAGGGGGTGACGGTGGTGGGGACGTAGAACGGGCTGGTGTCGAGGTCGAGGTTCGGGTTGGGCCGGTCGAAGTTGATGTTCGGCGCGATGGCCTCGTGCCGCAGGCCCATGCAGACCTTGATCAGTCCGGCCATGCCCGCGGCGGGCCCGAGGTGGCCGATGTTGGCCTTGACCGAGCCGATGGGGCAGGCACCCACCCCGGTGGCCCCGGCCGTGCGGAACGCCCGGGTCAGCCCTGCCACCTCGATCGGGTCACCCACCAGGGTGCCCGTGGCGTGCGCCTCCACGAAGCCGATGGTGTCGGGATGCACCTCGGCGACCGCCAACGCCTCCATGACGAGCTGTGTCTGGCCCCGCACCCCGGGGGCGGTGAAACCGGCCCGGTCACCGCCGTCGTTGTTGACGGCGGAGCCGCGGATCACGCCGTAGACATGGTCGCGGTCGCGCAGTGCGTCGCCGAGCCGCTTGAGGGCGACGACGCCGACCCCGGTGCCGAACAGCGTCCCGCAGGCGTCGGCGTCGAACGGCCGGATCTGCCCGGTGCGGGAGTAGATGCCGCCCTCGCTCCACGTGTAGCCCGTGCGGTACGGCAACTCCACCTCGACCCCGCCGGCCAGCGCGTAGTCGCACTCGCCGCCGCGCAGCGCCTGGCTCGCGAGGTGTACGGCGACCAGCGCAGTGGAGCACGCGGTCTGCACGTTGATGCTCGGACCACGCAGGCCCAGCCGGTAGGAGACGGTGGTGGCGAGATAGTCGGGGCTGTTGCTGACCTCGATGGCCATGCCGCCGACGGCGGCCATCGCGGCCGCGTTGCGCGCCACGTTGCGCTCGCCGTAGAAGTTGTTGGCCATGCCCCCGAAGACACCGACCTGGCCATCCAGCCGGGTCACGTCGTATCCGCTGTCCTCGATGGCAGCATGACAGGCCTCCAGGAACATCCGCCCCTGGGGATCGCGTACCTCGGCCTCGCGCGGGGTGTAGCCGAAGAACCGTGCGTCGAAGCCCTCCATGTCGTCGATGAGGGCGGCCGCGTTGACGTAACGGGGGTGCCGGTAGACGCGGGGTTCCACACCGGCCGCGGCGAGTTCCTCCTCGGACAGGCGGGTGATCGACTCGACGCCTGCGGCGAGGTTCCGCCAGAACTCCTCGGGGGTATCGGCTCCGGGGAACCGGCAGGCCATCCCCACGATGGCGATGTGGTCCTCGCGCAGCTCTTCCGACATAGGTCCCCCTGCATCCCCAGTTCCGTCCGGCGGCCCAGCCTAGGAAGGGCGACGGGGTGCCAAGCAATGTCACATTCACCTGTCGTTCAGGGTGTGACATGCAAATGCCCGATGGCCCAGGGCCGGTCGCCGGCCGTACCGGGCGCACGGGGCCGACGGGCCGGGTCACGCAAATCTGACGTGGCTGACGCCCGGCCGCTCGCGTAGCTTCGGTCGCCCCAGCGGGCTTTGTAGGGGGATTCGTACATGCACAGGGCACAGGCGGGCGGGGACGGGCCGGCGCAGAGGATCGCCGTCATCGGCATGGCGGGCAGGTTCCCCGGGGCCGGCGACATCGACGGGCTGTGGGCGAATCTCCTGGCGGGGGTGGAGTCCCTCACCGAGATCAGCGACGACCAGCTGCGCGCCTGCGGGGTGTCCGAGGAGCGCATCGCCCATCCCGACTACGTTCGCCGGCGTCCCCTCATGGACGACATCGAGGGCTTCGACGCCGGTTACTTCGGCTACCACCCGCGCGAGGCCGACATCACCGATCCTCAGCAGCGGGTGTTCCTGGAGGTGTGTCACAGCGCGCTGCAGCACGCCGGGTACGAGTCGCGGCGCTACGCCGGGCCGATCGGCGTGTTCGGCGGCAGCGGACCGGACCGCTACCACTTCCAGAACGTCTACGAGAACAGCACGGTCCGCGCGGCCGTGGGTGACATGGCCGTCGAGATCAGCAACAACCCGGACTACCTCGCCACGCGCGTCGCCTACGCCCTGGGGTGCGAGGGCCCGGCCGTGTCCATGTTCACCGCCTGCTCCACGTCCCTGGTGGCGGTCCACAGCGCCTGCCAGGCCCTCGCGGCCGGCGAGTGCACGATGGCCCTCGCCGGGGGCGTCAACATCATGCTGCCGTACCACGCGGGGCAGTTGTGGACGGAAGACAGCATCTACTCCCGCGACGGCCATGTCAGGGTCTTCGACGCGAAGGCGACCGGCACCAACTTCGGTCACGGCGCGGGCGCGGTGGTCCTCAAACGGTACGAGGACGCGGTCGCCGACGGCGATCACATCGAGGCGGTGCTGATCGGTTCCGCCGTCAACAACGACGGCGCCACCCGGCGCGGCTTCACCGCGCCCAGTTCCGACGGACAGGCGGCGGTGATCGCACGCGCTCTCGCCGCGGCCGGCCATCCGCACCCGGACACCATCGGCTACATCGAGGCGCACGGCACGGCCACGGCCGTCGGCGACCCGACGGAGGTCGCGGCCCTGACCGCCGCCTACCGGGAGGCGGGCAGCACGGCCACGCAGTCGTGTCCGATCGGGTCGCTGAAGGCCAACATCGGCCATCTCGGCCCGGCCGCGGGTGTGGCCGGGCTGATCAAGGCCGTGCTGTCGGTGAAGCACGGGGTCGTCCCGCCCGTCATCAACTTCGAGACGCCCAACCCCCGCATCGGGTTCGACGAGACCCCGTTCTACGTCAACACCGAACAGCTCCCCTGGCCCGGGACCGGTGCCCCGCGGCGGGCGGCGGTCAGCTCGTTCGGCATCGGAGGCACCAACGCGCACGTCATCGTGGAGCAGGCGCCCCCCGCTCCGCCGCGCACCGACAACCGCGCGGACGACGGGTACGAGGTCCTTCCCCTGTCGGCGAGCACCGAGACGGCACTCACCGCGCTGCGCGCCCGGCTCGCCACCCACCTGCGCACCCATCCGGAACTGCCGCTCGCCGACGTCGCCCACACCCTCCAGGACGGCCGCCGTCTGCTGCGGCACCGCACCGCGCTCGTCTGCCGGGACACCGCTCAGGCCGTCGCCGCGCTGGAAGGCACCGGCGGCGTCACCGCCGAGGCCCGCAAGAACGCGCGGGCCGCCTTCCTGTTCCCCGGGCAGGGCACCCAGCGGATCGGCATGGCGGCCGGCCTGTACCGACGTGAGCCGGTGTTCCGGGAGACCGTGGACACCTGCGCCGAGCTGCTGCGCGAGGACCTCGGCTTCGACCTGCGTCCCTACCTGTGCACCGCCCCGGACGAGGCGGACCCCGCGATGGCCGGCCGACTGCGGCAGACGGACCTCGCGCAACCCGCCCTCTTCGTCACCGAATACGCCCTCGCCCGGCTGTGGCTGGCCCGCGGGGTCCGGCCCGTGGCGATGGTCGGGCACAGCATCGGGGAGTACGCGGCCGCCTGCCTGGCCGGCGTGTTCACGCTGCCCGCAGCCCTGCGTCTGGTCGCGCTGCGCGGCGGGCTGACCCAGTCCATGCCGGCCGGCGCCATGCTGGCCGTGCAGATGCCGGAGAGCGACCTCGAACCGCTGCTCACGGACAGCCTCTGCCTCGCCGCCGTCAACGGGCCGAGAAGCTGTGTGGTCGCGGGTCCGGAGGACGAGATCGAGATCCTGCGGGACTGGCTCACCATGAACGGGGTGCGCGGTCAACGGCTGGAGACCTCCCACGCCTTCCACTCCTCCATGCTCGACCCGGTACTCGCCCCGTTCCGGGAAGCGGTCGCCGAGGCCGCGCCGCAGCCGCCCGGGATCCCCGTGGTGTCCACGCTCAGCGGCACCTGGCTCACCGACGAGCAGGCCACGGACCCGGGCTACTGGGCGGACCAGCTGCGCGGCACCGTACGGTTCTCCCAGGCCTGCGCAACCGTGGCCGAGACGGGCGCGGTGCTGCTCGAAGCCGGTCCCGGTCAGACGCTGACCACGCTGGCCCGGCAGATCCTGCCGCGCGGCGCCGCCGTCGTACCGTCGCTGCGCCGCGCCGACTCCGAGCGCGCCGACGACCAGGTCCTCGCCGAGGCGACCGGGGCTCTGTGGGCCCACGGCGTCGACGTCGACTGGGCGGCGCTGCGGGAGGGCGCGCCACGCCGGCGTGTCGCCCTGCCCGGCTACCCGTACGAGCGCAAGCGGCACTGGGTCGAACCGGACCCGGACGACACCGAGCAGCCGCAGACGGCTCCGGCGGCCGTGCCCACCGAACTGCCCGCCGAGGAGGCGACCTTCGTCCCGGTGTGGCGGCGACGGCCCCTGGCACCGGCGGACGGCCCACGCGACGTCACCGACTCCACCGAGTCCTGGCTGGTCCTCGGGTACGACGACGGCTGGACCCGGGACCTCGCCCGGACGCTCGCCGCGCGCGGCGCCCACGTGGTCCGGGTGACTCCGGGCGAGGCCTTCGCCGATCTGGGCGACGACCGCTTCACCCTCGCCCCCGCGCAACGCGCGGACTACGACTCGCTGTGCGCGGCGCTCGACGCGCGCGCACACCGGCCCGCGCACATCGTGCACGCCTGGACGGCCGGGCCGGCCGCCGCTCCCGTGCTCGACCGGGCCGAGGTCGGCCGGGTGCGGGACACCGGCTTCCTGAGCCCGCTGTTCCTGTCCCAGGCGCTGATCGAGCGCTGGCCGGAGCGTCAGGTGGACATCCGGGTGCTGACGTCGGGTTCCTGCGACGTCACCGGCACGGACCCGGTCGAGCCGGCGAAGGCGCTGGTGCAGGGGCCGTGCCGGGTGATCCCGCACGAGACGCCGCACCTCGCCTTCCAGCTGGTCGACGTCGGCGCCGGGACGCCGGTGGAGCGGATCATGGACGAGGTCCACACACCTGTGGCCGACCCTCTGGTCGCCTACCGGGCCGGGCGCCGCTGGGTGGCGGACCATGAGCCCGTCACCCTGTCGCAGCGGTCCGAGCTGCCCCGGACCCTGCGCCGACGGGGTGTCTACCTCGTCACGGGCGGCCTCGGCGGCATCGGTCTGGAGACCGCGAAGGAACTGGCCCGCACGGCGGGCGCGCGTCTGGTGCTGGTCAACCGCACCCCCCTGCCCGAACGCGCGGACTGGGACGGCCATCTGGAGCGTTACGGCACCGACGACCGGGTGAGCCGGCGGATCCTCGGGGTGCGGGAGGTGGAGGAACTCGGCGGTGAGGTACTGCTCGCCTCCGCCGACGTCACGGACGAGGCCGCCATGCGCAAGGTCGTCGAGGCGGCGCAGGAGCGCTTCGGCCGTATCCACGGCGTGTTCCACGCGGCCGGAGTGCCCGGCGGCGGCCTCGCGGCGATGCGGACCGCCGACCAGGCGGACGCGGTGCTCGCGCCCAAGGTCGAGGGGACCCTGGTGCTGGACCGCCTGCTGGGCGGGGAGCTCGAACTGCTCGTGCTGTTCTCCTCCATCGTCGCGGTGTCGGGCGACTACGGCATGGTGGACTACTGCTCCGCCAACGCGTTCCTCGACGCCTACGCGGCCTCCCGCCAGGACGACGACTGCCACACCGTCGCCGTCAACTGGTGCGGCTGGACCGAGGTGGGCATGATCGGCGACACGCAGGACGCCGCCCCCCGGGCCTTCCGGCAACTGGAACAGGGCCGCGTGCCCGCCCGGTCCGGCCATCCGCTGCTCGGCGGGCGCCCGCTGCACGAGGACGACACGGAGATCACGTTCACCAGGATCGTCGAACCCGGCTTCCACTGGGTGCTCAGCGACCACCGGATGGGCGGCTCCGAAGTCCTGCCGGGCACGTCGTACATCGAACTGATGCGGGCCGCCTACCAGGAAGCGGTGTCACCCGGGCCCGTGGAGATGAGCGATGTCCTCTTCAGCCGCCCCCTGGCGATCGACCACGAACGGGAACTGCAGGTCCGAGGACAGCGGGTCGGACCCGGCGTGTACGACTTCTCCGTGCGCAGCCGGCCCGCGGACTTGGCCGAGGCGCGCTGGCAGCACCACGCACGGGCCAGGATCACCCCGTACCGCGGCGACGCCGAACCCGAGGTCCGCGACCTGCCGGGCCTGATGGAACGGTGCGACCGGCTGCTGTGGTCGCCGGAGCCCGGCGAGGCGGAGTCCGGTGCGCACCTCGTCCGGTTCGGCGAGCACTGGCCGGTGCTGGAGACGTTCCGCATCGGCCACGGCGAACACCTCGCGACCCTGGGTCTGCGACCGGGGACGGACACGGACCTCGCCGACTTCGTGCTGCACCCCTCGCTGCTGGACGGGGCCACCTCGCTCAGCCTCTTCCTGCCCGAGCTGAAGGCGGACGGAAGGACCTGGCTGCCCGTCGGCTACCGCAGGCTGATCGTCCGTGAGGCCCTGCCGGCCCGGCTGCACAGCCACGTCCGGGCCGTCACGACGGACGAGGAAGCGCTCAGCGACACCGCCGCGTACGACATCGGCGTCCTGGACGAACAAGGGCGCGAGCTGGTGACGATCGAGGGATTCACGATCCGCATCCTCAGGGCGGCCGAGCTGGGCGGCGCCGAGGACGCCGCGCCGGCGGCGCGCCGCGAGGCCGGTCCCCGTCCCGCGGCCCCGGAACCGGTCGTGGCGCGTCCCGGCATCCCGGGTGCGGAACTGCTCGTCACCCCCGAGGAGGGGCTGTCCCTGCTGTGGCGTGTGCTGGGCAGCGTCGGCGAGACCCGGTACGTCGTCAGCCGGGAGCCCCTGGACACACGGGTGCGCCGGATCGCCGAGATGTCCTCCTACATCGAGTCCGCGACCGGCGGAGAACTCGCGGGTGTCGCCGTCCGTTCGGAGCGCACACAGGTCGCCGAGCCCGCCGCGACGACGACCGAGGAACGGCTGGCCCAGCTGTGGCAGGAGGCCTTCGGCATCTCCCGGATCGGGCTGGACGAGGACTTCTTCGACCTGGGCGGCAACTCGCTGGTCGCGCAGCAACTGGCGGTGCGCATCAGGGAGGCCTTCGGCGTCAACGTCCCCGGAGTGGCCGTCCTGGAATACCCCACCGTCCGCGACCTGGCCCGCCGGGTCGACGAGGCCCTCGCCGAAGCCGGCGCGGCGGTGTAAGGGACAGGCAGCAGGCAGTAGAGGATCGCGATGCAACTCACCGACGACAACACGGACCTCTTCCCCCTGACGGCCGGGCTCGACGCCCCCAGTCCGCAGTCCGCGGCCGTCTACGCGCACGCGCTGCGGCGCGGCCGTCTCGTCCCGGGTGAGGACGACGCGCGCGTGGCCGAGGAACTGGGGCTCGATCCCGAGGAACTGCGCCGCGCGGTACGTCAGCTCAGACGTCTGCACCTGCTGCGCGAGCAGCCGGGCGGAGCGCGGACCGTCCTCGTGCCGGTGGATCCGGACGTCGCCTCGGCGTCCCTGATCCTGCCCATCGACGAGGAGGTGCACCGGCGCCGTGCCACGATCAGCCAGCTACGGCGGCAACTGAACGCGTTCCGGCCGCACTACACGCAGACCAGGCCACGCAACGAGCCGGGCGCGGAGACCCCGTCCCTCGTGGAGCTGCACGACCACCGGCAACTGGCCGAGCAGCTGTCCGTGGCGGCGGAGCACTGCACCGGGCAGTACATCGCGTTCCTGCCCAACGGGCATCTGGGGCATCTGTCCGGCGCAGACGGGGACGGCGCGGCTGTGCCGCCCGTCGGCGCGCTGGGCCTGCGGGCGCGCGGTGTCCGGGTCCGGCTGCTGCTGCAGCACGCGGCCCGCTCGGACATCCGCGCGCGGCGCGCCCTCGGCCAACTGCTGGGCGCCGGCGCGGAGATCCGCACGGCGGACCAGCTGCCGCGACAGCTGATGATCTTCGATGCGGAGGTCGCCTTCCTCCTCGCGGAGAGGACCGGCGAGGACGCCGGCACCTCGGCCGGGGTGATGGTGCGCAGCCGTTCGGCGGTCCGGATGCTGCTGGACATCGTGGAGCCGGCCTGGTCGGGGGCGCATCCGTACGCGTCGGAGGCCGACGGCTACCGGCCGGTGGAGGGCAGCCTCCACGACGCCATCATCCGGCTGCTGGCGGACGGCCTCACCGACGAGGCGGTCGCCCGGCGGCTCGGCGTCTCGGTGCGCACCTGCCGCCGCCATATCGCCGCCGTCCTGCGCGACCTGGACGCGGTCAGCAGGTTCCAGGCAGGTGTACGGGTGGGGGCGGGCGGCATGTACCAGGAGCGGTACACGCCGCCCGCCAGCTGATCCGTCCCTGCTGTCAGCTGCCGGTGTCCTCCTCCGCCGCCCGGGCCTCGTCGATCTGGGCGGCGAGGCCGCGCACGGTCGGATAGCCGAGCAGCGCCGTCGCGGGGACGGGCACGCCCAGCTTCTCGCGGACCCGGGCGATGAGCTGGATCGCCAGCAGGGACGTGCCGCCGAGGTGGAAGAAGTCGTCGTTCGCGCCGACCTTCTCCAACCGCAGCACCCCGGCCCAGATCTCGGCGAGAGCCAGTTCCGTGCCGTCCCGCGGTGCCGTGTACGGCGTCGACAGCTCGGGGCGGGGGTCGCGGACGGCGTCGTCCTTGCGGTCGGCGGCCTCGTCGGTCCGTACGATCCACCGGTCGTACCGGGCGGCCAGCGAACCCGTGGAGATCACCAGGTGGTCGACGTGGTCGAGGGCCGCGACGGCCCGCTCGAACACGTCGACCGCTTCGTGCGGCTCCATGTCGAACTCGCCGGTGTGGCCGACGGCCTGGACCTCCGGGCGCCAGGTGTCCCAGTTGACGGTGAGCCAGGTCCCGCGGCCGGCGGCCCGTTCCGCCACGGCACAGGCGTCCAGGGCGGCGTTGGCCGCGGCGTACGGCCCGAGCGCCAGTCCGCCCAGGACGGCGGAGAGGGAGGACAGGGCGACGACCGGCACGTCCAGCCCGCGCAGCGCCTCCCGCAGGGCGAGGAAACCGCCGACCTTGGCCCTGAAGTGGGCACGGCACCCCTCGTCGGACACCATGTGGGCGGGGCCGAACGTCGCCGGGTCGGAGACGCCGGCGCCGTGGACCACCAGGGAGAGGTCGCCGAACCGCTCCCGGGCCGTCCGCACCACCTGGCTCATGCGCCCGGCGTCGGCCACGTCGGCGGCGAGCACCAGCACCTCGGCGCCCTTCCCGGTCAGCTCCGACAGCTCCTTGACGTAGCGGAAGGCCTTGGCCGACGTGTCGGTGGCCTCGGTGAGGTACTGCGGCCACCACTCCGGCTCGGGCAGCGGGGTACGCGCCGTCAGCACCACCCGGCAGCCCAGGTTCAGCGTGAGGTGGCGGGTGAGGACGAGGCCGACATGGCCGAGGCCACCGGTGATCAGCACGGTCGCCCCCGGGCGCAGCGGACCGCCGGCGCGCGTCTGCGGGGCGGTGCCCGGCAGGGGCCTGGGCTCGTAGGTCCGCACCCAGCGTTCGGTGCCGCGCAGCGCGACCGGGCCCTCGTGGGCGACGAGCGCCTCGTTCAGCAGGGCGGCGGTCTCGGCGCGGAGCGCGGCGGCGCCACCGGCGGCCGGGCCGAGGTCGACCTGGCGGCACACCCAGCCGGGGTTCTCCTGGGCGAGGACCGGAAGCAGCGCGCCGAGCGCGGCCTGCGCCGGGTCGTGCGGTGCCGAGCCGGCGAGCTGCACGCCCTGCCGGGTGACGGCGAGCAGGTCGACGGGCTGCGCGGGGGCGTGAGCCGCGAGCGCACCCACCAGGGTGCGGACCGTCTCGAAGCCGTGCAGCAGCTGTTCCTCGAAGGGCAGGCCCGTGCAGGCGGGGCTCAGGGCGTGGACGACGGTCCGCGGTGTCGCGTCGAGGGTGCCGATGAGCCGGTGTGCGTCCTCCGCGGCGCCGGGCCGGAAGGTGAAGCCCTCCGCCACGTCACCGCCGAACTCCGGCCCGGGCCGGGCCACGACGACGTCACCGCCGGCCTGCCGTACCCGGGCGGCCAGTTCCGTGCCGAGCGCGTCGGCGGCGAGCACCAGCCAGGGCCCGGCGGCACGGATCAGCTCCTCGGGATCCACCGGGTCGGCGTGCCGGCGCCGCCAGGCGGGCACATGGGTCCACTGCTCGACGTCGTCCCGGCGCCCGGTGTCCTCCGGCTGCCCGGCGCCGGGCAGCAGCAGGGACTCCGGCGGGTCGACCCAGTAGCGGCGGCGCTGGAAGGGGTAGGTGGGCAGCGGTACCCGCAGCGCTCCGGCGCGGTCCAGTACCGTCCAGTCGATCGCCGCGCCGGCCGTCCACGCCTGTCCCAGCGCGGTGAGGAACCACCGCTCGGGGTCGTCGCCCGCCGCCGGTTCCAGGAGGTGGCGTACGCTCCCGGCCGCGGCGTCGTCCGGTACTCCGGTACGGCAGCCCAGTCGGGCCAGCGCGTCCAGGACCGCCGCGCGCGCCTGTTCCTGCCCGGTCGCGGCACCGGACGGACGGGCGCTGCCGGGCACCAGGCGCTCGACGGCGGTGTGCAGCTCCCGCCACCAGGTCTCCGACGGCTCGTCACCGGCACCTGGTGCGGACAGCTCCACGACCGGCTCGTGCCGCTCCTCCCGGACGGCCGGCCAGCGGGCCGGGTCGGCGAGCACGGCGCTCGCCTCCGCCAGGTCCGTGCACACGAACGCGCGCCGTACGGGGAAGAGCGTGCGGGACCGCTGCAGGGTGAAGGCGACGTCGGCCAGGTCGAGATCGGGCTGTTCGGCAAGGTGCCGGCCCAGATTGCGGGTCGCCTCGTCCAGCGCGGTGGCGTCCCGCGCGGACAGCACGAGCAACCGCGGTGCCGGGCGCCGCTCGGGCCGCTGCCTGACCGGCGGCTCCTCCAGCACCACATGGGCGTTGGTGCCGCCCAGGCCGAACGAGCTGACGCCGGCGCGGCGTGGCTGCGCCTCGTCGGGCCACGGGGTGTCCCGGTCCAGCACGGTGAACCGGTCCCGCTCCGTGGCGAGCGCCGGGTTCGGGTTCTCGTAGTTCGGCGTGGCCGGCAGCACCTTGTGCTTCAGGGCGAGCGACGCCCTGATCAGTCCCGCTGTCCCTGAGGAGCGGTCCAGGTGGCCGATGCTGGGCTTGAGGGAGCCCAGGACGACGGGGCGCGGCAGATGCCTGGGGAACGCCCGGGCCAGTGCGGCCAGTTCGATGGAGTCCCCGAGCTGGGTGCCGGTGGCGTGGCACTCGACGTACCCGATGGTCTCGGGTGCGACACCGGCGAAGGAGATGGCCTGTTCCATCACCTCGGCCTGGCCGTCGACGCCGGGCGCCGTGTATCCGGCGCAGGCCCGGCCGTCGTTGTTGACGGCCGAGCCGAGGATCACGGCCTCGATGTGGTCGCCGTCCTCGATGGCGTCGGTGAGCCGCTTGAGCAGGACGGCGGACACCCCGCTGCCGATGACGCTGCCGCGGGCGCCGGAGTCGAAGGCGCGGACCGTGCCGTCCGGCGAGAGGATGCCGCCTTCCTGGTGGACGTAACCGACCTGCTGCGGCAGCGGGATGAACGCACCGCCGGCGATCGCCGTCTCGCACTCGAAGTTGAGCAGGGACTGCGCGGCCATGTGCACGGCCACCAGGGACGTGGAGCAGAAGGTCTGCACGGTGACGCTGGGGCCGGTCAGGCCCAGCTTGTAGGAGATCAGCGAGGAGAAGGAGTCCCGCTCCAGACCGACCGCCATCAGCAGCTCCCCGCCCGGCTCGGTCATCAGCCGGGGGGCCACGTGGTAGCTGTAGTCGGGGTGCCCGCACCCGGCGAACAGGCCGACCCGGCCGGGCATCTGCGTGGGCGGGTAGCCGCTGCGCTCCAGCACCTCCCAGCAGCACTCCAGGAACAGCCGGTGCTGCGGGTCCATCGACTCGGCCTCGACGCGGCTGAAGCCGAACATCCCGGCGTCGAAGAGGTCCACCCCCTCCAGCGGACCGGCCACGCGCACGTAGGCGGGGTTGGCGAGCTGCGCCGGGCTGACACCGGCGGCGGTCAGCTGTTCCTCGTCCAGCTCGCGCAGCCCCGGCCGGCCCGCCCGGAGGTTGGCCCACAACTCGTCCACGCCGGACGCGCCGGGGAACCGGCCCGCCATGCCGATGACGGCGACGGCGGCGTCGTAGTCGGCCTCGTGGTCCTCGTCATACATCGCTGCTCCCTCCCCGCTGAGTGGCCCGCCGGCGCTCCAGCCGCTGCTGGCGCTGCCTTGCCCGGTTCTGTGCCTGCGACGACCGGTCGCCGGTGGCGTCCTCGTCCTCGGGCTCCTTCTCGACGGTCAGTGCCGCGAGGGCGGCGACCGTGGGCGCCTGGTAGATCACATGGGCCGGCAGGTGTTCGAGCTCCAGTGACCGGCGGATGGCGGCGACGATGCCCACGCCGAGAAGCGAGTTGCCGCCCATGTCGAAGAAGTTGTCGTTGACGCCGACCTTGTCGACGCCGAGGGCTTCCGCCCAGATCTCGGCGATCACGGTCTCGGCCTCCGTGCGCGGCGGAACATAGGGGCTGGACAGGTCGGGGCGCGGATGGCGTTGTTCGCCTCGCCCGCGCCGGGCGCCTTCCTGGACGTCCTCGATGGTGAAGTCGCGGCTGCCGCGGGCCATCGCGGAGAAGTCCTGCGTCGACACGAAGAGATGGGGCTCGGGGCGGGCCAGGACCTGGTGCAGGCAGCGCCAGCCTTCGTCGAAGCTGATGCCGAAGCGGGCGCGGTGCATCTCGTAGAAGGCCCGGAGCACCGGCTCGTAGCCGTCGAGGCCCGACTTCCAGCCGTTCCACTCCCACTCGCCCCAGCCCACCGAGAGCACCCGGGTGCCGGGCAGCCGGCCGCTGCAGGCGAAGGCGTCCAGAAACGCGTTGGCGGCGGAGTAGTCGGCCTGCCCGAGGGCGCCGGTCACCGAGGCGACGGACGAGAACAGCAGCATGAAGTCGGGCGGTTCGGGCAGCCGCTCGATGGCCTGGGCCAGCGCGAGGGTGCCGGCCACCTTGGGAGCGAGCACCCGGTCGACGTCCTCGGTGGTCTTGAACTGCATCATGCCGACGCCCGGCACACCGGCGGCGTGCAGCACGCCGTGCAGGGCACCGAACTCGCGTACCGCGGTGGTGACCGCGCGCTCGGTGTCGTCGGGCCGGGAGACGTCGCCGGGCACCACGACGAACTCGCCGCCCTCGGCGACGAGCCGGCTGAGCCCCTCGATGCGGCGGCGCACCTCCTCGGTGGCCGCCGGGTCGGCGAGCACGGCGTCCCACTGGTCACGGGGTGGCACGGGGGTACGGCCGAACAGCACGAGCCTCGCCCGGTACTCCTTGACCAGACGCTCCGCGAGGCCCAGGCCGATTCCGCCGAGGCCACCGGTGATCAGGTAGACACCGCCGTGCCGGAGCGGCGTACCCACGGTCGGAGGGGGCTGCTCCGCGGGCAGTTCCAGTGCCTGGTAGTCGCACGTCCACACCCGGCCGCCGCGCAGTGCGACCGTCTGGTTGCCTGGATCGGTGGCCAGTTCGGCCAGGAGCTGGTCGAGGGGCGGCGGTGCGCCGTGGACCAGGTCGATGGAGCGCACCGTGGTGCCCGGGCACTCCACCGGGATGATGGTGCAGGGTCCGAGCACGGTGGCGCGTTCGGGGCGGACCGGGTCGTCGGCGGCGACCTGGTGCACGCCCGCGGTGACGACGTCGAGCCCCCAGGTGCCGAGCCCGGTCTCCTGTGAGGCGCGGGCGAGCGCGATCAGGGTGTGTGTGCCGCGCCGGACGGTCTCCTCGGCGGGCCCGTCGTGCAGGGTCCACAGGTGCAGCACCCGCTGCGGCAGCCGGCCGCGTTCCCGGAGCGCGGCGAAGAGTTCGAGGGTGTCCTGGGTGTTGCCGGGCCTGATGCGGTAGGTGTCGCCGTCCTGGGAGAAGCGGTCCCCGGGACGTACGAGGATCACGCGCCGCCCGTCGGTGGCGCCCTTGTCCCGCATCCCGTCGAGGATCCGGTCCGCCTCGCCGTCGTCGGTGAAGACGGTCCAGTCGTTGCCCGGGTCCGCCATTGCCGGACGCGGGAGTCGCTGCTGCCAGACGGGCAGGTGGAGCCACTGCGACTCGGGCAGCAGCGGCAGTTCCTCGTATCCCTCGGGCACCCGGTCGTCCTGGAAGAGGCCGTCCGGGGCGGGGTGGGCCGGGTTCCAGTCGGCGTTGAACCAGTACTCCTGGCGCTGGAAGGGGTAGGTGGGCAGCGTCACCCGGCCGGGCTGGAAGTCACGGCCGGCCCGGTGGTAGGCGTCCCAGTCGAGGTCCACACCGCTCAGCCAGAGCTCGGCCAGGGCCTCCGCGAGGGCACGGTCGTCGCCGCGGTCCTCGCCGGCGGCGGGCAGCGTGGAGACGATCAGCGGCCAGCGGGAGCGGTCGCATGCCGTGTGGGCACGGGCCATGGCACCCAGGGACCTGCCGGGGCCGATCTCGACCAGGGCCGTGTCCGGACGGCCCAGCAGATTGCCGAGCCCCTCCTCGAAACGCACGGGCGCGCACATGTGACGGGCCCAGTACGACGGGTCGGTCACCAGGCCGGCGTCCATCTCCTCGCCGGTGACGTTGGACAGGCAGGGCAGGCTCGGTACGGAGAGGGTGATGTGCTCGGCGACCCAGGACGTCAGCTCCTCCGCCTTGGGGGCGAGCATCCGGGAGTGGAAGGCGTGCGTGGTGGACAGCTCCCGGCAGACGATCTGCCGGTTCCGCAGCTCGTCCGCAAGGTCCCGCACCGCTGTCACGGGTCCCGCCACCACGGTCTGTCCCGGGGTGTGCGCGGCGATGTCGATGCCGCGCGCGTCCAGGTCGGGCACCCGGACGTGCAGCTCGTCCCGGGTGAGGGCGACGGCGAGCATGGCGCCCGCGGGCTGCTCGGCGATCAGCTCGGCACGGTGGGCGACCAGCCGCAGCGCGTCGCGCAGCGAGAACACGCCGGCGACGCAGGCGGCGACGTACTCGCCGACGCTGTATCCGAGGACGGCGGCCGGCGCGAGGCCCCATTCCAGGAAGGTGGCGGCGAGGGCGTACTCGGCGACGAAGACGGCGGGCTGCGCCACCCGGGTGTCCGCGAAGGGGTCCGCCGGCGCCGGCGTGTCACCGCGCCGGCCCAGCAGGGCCGCGAGGTCGCCGCCCTGCTGGGATGTCTGCCGGGGGGCGGTGAGCGGGGTGATCACGTCGACGGGCGAGAACTCGGCGAGGAGCTGCCGGCACAGGTCGACATGACGGCGGAAGACGGGCTCGGTCCGGTACAGCTCGGCGACCATGCCGGTGTAGTGCTCGCCGACGCCCGCGAACATGAAGGCCGCCCGGCGTCCGCGGGTGTCGTCGTGCCGGACCAGCAGGGAGGCGCCGGCCGGGGTCTCGCCGACCAGCGCCGCGGCGGCGGCGTCCGCGGAGTCCGTCACGCACACCTGCCGGTGCCGGAACTGGGAACGTCCCTGGTGCAGGGTGAAGCCGACATCGGCCAGCGCGGTCTCCGGATGGGTCTTCAGATGCCGGGCGAGCCGGCTGCGCTGTTCCTCGGCGGCCGCCTCCACCTGCGCGGAGAGCGGCAGGAGGTGCCAGCGCCGGGTGTCGACGGGACGCGGCCTGGGGTCGGGGGCCTCCTGGACCACCAGGTGCACATTGGTGCCGCCCATGCCGAGGCCGTTGACGCCCGCGATCCTCGGGCGGCCCTGCTGGCGGGCCCACCGCACCTGCTTGCCGGCCACGTAGAACGGGCTGCGTGCGAAATCGATCTCGGGGTTCGGGGTCTCGAAGTTGAGGGACTGCGGGATCACTTCGTGCCGCAGCGCCTGGACCACCTTGATCAGTCCGGCGACGGTGGCGGCCCGGTCCAGATGGCCGACGTTGGTCTTCACCGAGCCGATCGCGCAGTAGTTGCGGTCGTCCAGCGCCTTGCCGGTGCGGTCGAGTTCGGCCGACTTGAACGCGCGGGTGAGGGCCGCGACCTCGATGGGGTCGCCCAGTTCCGTCGCCGTCCCGTGGGCCTCGACGTAGGACACGTCGCGGGGTGACACCTCCGCGTCGGCCAGGGCCGCGGCGACGGCGGCCGCCTGTCCGACGACGCTGGGTGCGGTGTAGCTGAACTTGGAGGCGCCGTCGTTGTTCATCGCGGAGCCCCGGATCACCGCGAGCACGGTGTCACGGTCGGCGATCGCCCGGCTCAGCCGCTTGAGGACGACGACTCCGGCGCCGTCCCCGAAGATGCCGCCGCGCGCCTTGGCGTCGAAGGTCCGGATGTGTCCGTCGGGCGACTCCATGCCGCCCTCGAAGTACATGTGTCCGACGCGGTCGGGGACACGGACGCAGACGCCGCCGGCCAGGGCGATCTCGCACTCGTCGCGCCGGAGGCTCTCGCACGCCAGATGCATGGCGGTCGCGGACGTGGAGCAGAAGGTCTGCACGGACACGGCCGGGCCGGTCAGGTCCAGCCGGTAGGCGATGACGGTGGCCAGCGCGTCCTTGTCGTTGCCGATCATCAGCTCGTACGGGTCCAGGTGCGGCAGCGCGGGACCGACGAAGCGGTTGACCATGTACATACTGAAGTTGGCGCCCGCGAAGAGCCCCACCCGGCCGCGCGTGTCGGCCCTGCCGTATCCGGCGCTCTCCAGCGCCTCCCAGACGCATTCCAGGAAGATGCGCTGCTGCGGGTCGGCGACCTCGGCCTCGCGCGGGCTGTAGCCGAAGAAACGCGCGTCGAATCCGCGGATGTCGTCCAGGACCGGACGCACCTTGACATAGTCGGGGTGCTCGATGATCCGTTCGTCGACACCTGCGGCGCGCAGTTCGTCATCGGTGAAATGCGTGAACGACTCCACGCCGCTCGCGAGGTTCTCCCAGAAACCCCCGACATCCGCAGCACCGGGAAATCGGCCCGACATGGCGATCACCGCAATGTCATGGTCACGTATCGGTTGCTCCAACGTCACGGTTCCCTTCGCCCATGGCACGCGTCATTCGTCGATGACGCATCAGTGTGCGGCGGGGTGTGACGGCGTTGTCCACTCGATGCCGGTGACAACAAGCTGCCGTCCACAAGGTGTCAGCGGCTGCGGGGATTCGGGACCGGGGATTTCCTTGACCGTCGCCGAGATGCGGCCCAAAGCTTACGGCGATGAGAGGACGGAGTGAACCATGACCGTGATGGGCGTCGTGGGCGCAGGGATCATGGGAACGGGTGTGGCGCAGACCGCGGCACAGGCCGGCCACCGCGTCGTACTGATCGACGTGGACAACGCGACCCTGGAAAAGGCACGTCGGCAGATCGAGCGGAACTGCCGGATGAGCCGTCTCCTGGGCGGTCCCCCGGTGGACGAACAAGCCGTCCTGGGCGCGGTCGCGTTCGAGACCGACCTCAAGGCGCTCGCGTCGGCGGAGTTCGTCGTCGAGAACATCACGGAGAACTGGGACCTCAAGCGGGAGCTGTACCCGCGGCTCGACGCCGTCGCGGCCGAGGAGTGCGTGTTCATCGCCAACACGTCGGCCATTCCCATCACCCGTATCGCGTCGGCCACCGACCGTGCGGACCGGGTCGTCGGCGTGCACTTCATGAACCCGGTGCCACTGAAGCCGGTCGTGGAACTCATTCCGGGCCATCACACCTCCGAAACGACGCTTCAGCGCACCCGGGAGCTCCTTTCGTCGCTGGGCAAGAAACCCGTTCAGGTCCGGGATGCGAGCGGTTTCGTATCCAATCGGGTTCTCATGCTGACCATCAACGAGGCCGCTTTCCTGGTGCATGAGGGTGTGGCCACCACCCGGGACGTGGACGAGGTGTTCCGGGGGTGTTTCGACCACCCCATGGGCCCTCTGGAGACCGCCGACCTGATCGGCGTGGACACCATTCTCTACAGCATCCAGGTTCTTCACGACAGTTTCGGCGACAGCAAGTACCGCCCGTGCCCGCTGCTGAAGCAGATGACCGACGCCGGGTTGCACGGCAGGAAGACGGGCCAGGGCTTCTACTCGTACACGACACCGACGGAATCGGGGGCGTGACCATGACCGACAGCACAGCCGCGCGTATTCACGCCTTCATCAAAGGGCGTTTCCCGGACATCTCCTTCGCCGACGACGAGGACATCTTCGTTCTGGGGTTCATCAACTCCCTCTTCGCCATGGAGCTGGTGATGTTCATCGAGAGCTCCTTCGGTTTCGTGATACCGAACGAGGAGCTGAGGTTCGACAATTTCCGCACGGTTGCGTCCATGGCGGCCCTGATCGACCGTCAGCCGCTGGCCGCCGGATCGGGGGGCGATCCGGTGTGAAGGGCCTGCCTCTAGACGCGGCACCCGTACTCGATCGTGACTCGGCACGCGCGTTCACCGAGACGCACATCGTTCCCCACGCGGACGACTACGACCGGGCGGGCCGGGTGCCCGGCACCCTGCTTCAGGCGGTCTCGGCGGCCGGCCTGTGGGCACCCTTCCTGCCCACGGCGGCCGGTGGTTCCGGGGTGTCGTTCCGTGCCCTCGCGGAGATCCACGAGGAGGTGGGGCGCGGCTGCTCCTCGATGCGCAGCCTGCTCACCGTGCACGGCATGGTGTCCTACGCGATCCAGCGCTGGGGCAGTGCCGAGCAGCGCGCACGATGGCTGCCCGACCTGGCCGCGGGCCGGGTGCTGGGCGCCTTCTGCCTCACCGAGCCGGAGGTGGGCAGCGACGCCACCGCGCTCACCGCGACGGCCGTCCGCAAGGACGACGGATGGGTGCTGAACGGCACCAAGACATGGATCACCGGCGGGCAACTCGCGGGTGTCTTCCTGGTCTTCGCGCGCACGCCGCACGGGGTGGCGGCCTTCCTCGTCGAGCGCGGTGCGCCCGGTCTGGAGGTCGTACCGGTGGACGACATGCTGGGCACCAGAGCGAGCATGCTGGCGCGGCTGGACCTGCGTGAAGTGACGCTCGGCCCGCAGGCACTGCTCGGTCCGGAGGCCTTCGCCTCGGGCATGGTGCTGACGGGGGTGCTGGACCTCGGCCGGCTCAGTGTGGCGGCCGGGTCGGTCGGCATCCTGCAGGCGTGCCTCGACGCCAGCGCCCGCCGTACGTCACGGCGCGAGGTGGGCGGCATGCCGCTGCGGGAGCGCCAGCTCATCAGGGCGAAGCTGTCGGACATGGTGGCGGACGCGGCGGCGGCCCGGCTGCTCTGTCTGGAGGCCGCGCGACTGAAGGACGCCGGTGACGCGGACACGATCATGGCGACGATGATCGCCAAGTACTTCGCCTCCACGGCCGCCGCACGGCACGCCTCCGAGGCCGTGCAGATCCATGGGGCCGGCGGGTGCGCACCCAGCAGGCCCCTCCCCCCCTCCCCCCCGGACACCAAAGTGGGGGGGACGGCCGGGGGGAGGTCTTAGAGTCCACGACTCTGCACAGCCTA
>NZ_JBVIDS010000006.1:400807-427021 GCF_055572255.1 Streptomyces sp. NPDC030799
GGGGAGACGGGAGGGGGGACGAGACTGACAGGTTATTTTCCCGCACAGGATGCCAAAAGGAACGCCGCGGGGGGGGGGGGAGGCGGGGCGGCCCCCCCCCCCCCCCCCCCCAGTCCCGTCGCCCGCTACTACCGGGACGCCAAGGTGATGGAGATCATTGAGGGAAGTTCGGAGATCCAGCGGCTGACCATAGCCGAAGCGGCCTACCGGGCGGCAGCATGAGCGCGACCGCCGTCCCGGGCGACGCCGCCGGCCGCCGCGGCCGCGTCAAGTGCGTCGTATGGGACCTGGACAACACACTGTGGGACGGGGTGCTCCTGGAGTCGGGTGACTCCCCCGTCGCCCCGCACCGGCACGTCATCGACCTCATCCGCCTGCTCGACCGGCGCGGGGTGCTGCACTCCGTCGCCAGCCGCAACGACGAGCAGGCGGCGATGAAACGGCTCGCCGAACTCGGCATCGACGACCTGTTCGTCTATCCGCAGATCGGCTGGAACCCCAAGTCGGAGTCGGTGGCCGCGGTCGCCCGCGCCCTCAACGTCGCCACGGACGCGCTGGCCTTCGTGGACGACGACGCCTTCGAACGTGCCGAGGTCGCTCACGCCCTCCCCGAGGTGCTGTGTCTGTCGCCCGACGACCTGGACGGCGCCGCCGAACTGCCGGAGCTGACCCCCCGCTTCGTCACCGCCGAGTCGGCCCGGCGCCGGCATATGTACCAGAGCCAAGCGGTCCGGGAGGCGAGCGAACGCGAGTTCACCGGCGCCCCGGAGGAGTTCCTCGCCGGCCTCGGCATGGTGTTCACGATCCGCAGGGCCGGGGTGGACGACCTGCAACGCGCCGAGGAACTGACCGTACGTACCAACCAGCTCAACTCGACGGGCCGCACCTACTCCTACGAGGAGCTGGCCGCCGTCAGTGACAGCCCCGGCCATGTGCTGCTCGTCGCGGAACTGTCCGACCGGTTCGGCGACTACGGCACCATCGGCCTGGCCCTCGCCGAACGCGGCGACCCGCACTGGCACTTGCGGCTGCTGCTGATGTCCTGCCGCACGATGTCCCGCGGCGTCGGGACGATCCTGCTCGGCCATGTGATGACCCTCGCGCGGGAGGCCGGCGCGCGGTCGCTGCGCGCGGACTTCGTGGACACCGGCCGCAACCGGATGATGCGGATCACGTACGCCTTCGCCGGATTCACCGAAGCCGGCGCCGACGGAGACCATCTGCTCCTGGAGTCGGACCTGACCCGCATTCAGCAGCCCGCCGACTACATCCGCGTGGTCGTCGACCCCGCACCCGAACTCCCCGAGGCCACAGGAGTACACAGCCGATGAAGCCCGCACGACGGCCGCTGGTGATATCACCCCGTTTCCAGGGCGGCGAGGAACTGGTGGAGCGGGTCCGGCTCGCCGAACGGCTGGGCGTCGACCGGGTGTGGCTCGAACAGCAGCCGGACCAGCGCGACGCCCTGCTCACCGCGGCCTCCTATCTGCAGGCCGCCCCCTCCATCACCGTCGGCACCGCCGTCCTGCCGGTCTATGCGCGCCATCCCGTCGCCATGGCGCAGGCCGCCGCCACGCTCGCCGAACTGTCCTCCGGGCGGTTCCTGCTCGGCATCGGCTACAGCCACAAGTTCGTCAACGAGTACGTACTGGGCCTGCGCCAGGGCGCGCCGGTCGAGGTCATGCGCGAGTACACCGGCATCGTACGGACCCTGCTGCGCACGGGAAACGTCGACGCGGACGGCGACCACTTCACGGCACACGCCCAGTACAACGGGGAACGGCCGCAGGTGCCGCTGTACCTGGCCGCGCTGCGGCGGCACATGATCCGGCTCGCCGTCGAGGCCGGCGAGGGCATCGTGATCTGGCTGGCCTCCCCCCGCTATGTGCGCGAACGGGTGATGCCGGTGGTGCGCGAGGCGTGCGCCGAGTTCGGCAAGGACGAACGGGACTTCGACGTCGTCACCATCCTTCCGGCGTATGCCGGCAAGAACGAGGACGAGCAGCGGGCCCAGTGGGAGAAGTCGGCGTCCTCCTATCGCATGCTCCCGTACTACCGGCACGTCCTGGACGCGTTCGGCAGGCCGCAGCCGGAGGAATTCGCCCTCATCGGGTCACCGGCCCGGGTGCGTGAACGGATGGCCGAGTTCCGCGAGCTGGGCTGCGTCCCGGTGCCCTCGCCGATGCCGGGCACGGACGAGGAGTTCGTCCAGACGGTGGAGGCCGCCTACGGCGACGCGTAGGAGGCCCCCATGGAGTCGAGCGAGAAACGGTTGATCATGGAGAGCAGATCCCTGCCGGTGGACGGCCTGCGGATCCCCCTCGGCCACGGAGACTGGCTGCTGTGGCGTGACGTCGTCGTACGCAGCGCCGGATTCCCCCTGTCCCGGCTCACGTCGACGGCCGACACCGAGTGCGCTCTCCTCGCCGACCGGTACGTCGCGGACCCCGGTGCCGAAGCCGGCTACCGGGCGCGGTGGAACACGGCTCTGGAGCGGATCTGCGGCGAGATGCTCGGCATCGTGGACACCGGCGGCGTGCAGCAGGCCCTGCTGTGGCAGAACCCGGGCATGCTCGACCGGGCCGTGACCTGGCTGCGGGAGAACACGGCCGCCCCCTACTCCCGCAACCGCCGGCGCAAGCGCGAAGAGCTGACGCTGATGAAGTACCTTCAGCGCTACCACACCAAGAACGAGACCATCGGGTTCTTCGGACCGGTGGCCTGGGGGCGGTTCGCGGACATCCCCGAGACCCAGCGGCAGAATCCCGGCCCCCGGCTGCTGCGGGATCATTCCGTCATCTTCGAGGTCTGGGCCGTCGACGCCCTGGCACGTGCCTTCGCGGAGGACTACGGGCTGCGCCCCCATCTCCCTCCCGTCGTCTCGCACCAGGTCGGGCTGCACGGCCGGGCCGTCCTGCGCGCCGACGCACCGATGCTGGTGCTCGACCGCGGCCAGGCCCTGGTCGCCGCCTGCTGCGACGGCAGCCGGACCCCCGCCGAGATCGCCGCGGAGGCGGTCCGGCGGGGCGGCGCCCCGGAGTCCTCCCCGCTGCCATGGGTCACCGACCGCCTCGGCGAGCTGGTGGACCTCGACGTGATCACCTGGGGTTTCGACATCCCGCCCAGCTCCGGCGCCGCCGATGCACTGCGCGAGCAGCTCCTGGCGCTTCCGGCCGTACCGGCGCGCGGGGAGGCCCTGTCCGTCCTGGCGGAGCTGGAGCGCGCCCGGCACGACATTCCCGCGCCACCCGTCGCCGCCGACCGGCTGGGCACGGCGCTGAACCGCCTCGACGACGTCTTCGGCAGAGCCACCCGGCGCCCCGCCTACCGTCAGTCGCACCTGTCGTCCAAGGGCCGGCGCGTGGTGATCGAAGACTGCGCGCGGGACGTCGACGTCACCCTGGGCACCGGCCTCCTGCGGCAGACCGCACCCGCACTGGGCTTGCTGCTGGACAGCACCCGCTGGCTGATGCGGCAGCTGGGCGAGGCCTACACCGGCGTGCTCCAGACCCTGTTCACCGACCTCGGCGGGCGGCCCGGCCAGGACGTCCCGCTGCCCCAGCTGCTCTCCCTGCTGCTGCCGGAGGTGGAGCGCGGACAGGCCGACGCCGCGGTGGTCGCCGACTTCCAGGACCGCTGGCGCACGGTCCTCGACTACGACCCGGAGGCGGCCCGGCGGACCTGCCGCGCGCAGGACATCGCCGACGCCGTCGCGCGGCTGTTCACCACCCCTCGGGGCGCCGCGCCGCCCTGGCACTCCGCCGGCTACCACAGCCCGGACATCATGCTCGCCCAGGAGTCGGACAGCGGGCACGTCTTCGCCGTCATGGGCGAGATGCACCTGTCCCAGATGAGTCTGAACTCCACGAACTTCGCCCAGTTCCACCCGGATCCGCAGCGGCTGATCGCCGCGGCCGACGAACACACCCATCCGCATCCGCACCACGTCCCGCTGTACCCGCGCAGCCTGGACGACCTCTCCGCCCACTGGTATCCGACACCGGAACTCCAGTCCCACCGGTACACCTACCTGTCGTTCGGACCCCGATGCGGCGCCCGCAGCGCACCCCGGGACCGCACGGTCCCCCTCACCGAACTGGCCGTCCGCGCCCGCCCCGAGGGACTCGTCGTGGTGCATGGCACGGACGGCACGGCAGGGCCGGACACACCGGTGCTGGAAGTGGTGGGCGAGTTCCTGGTCCGGCGGGTGACCGACCACTTCCGCATCGTGCCGCCGCTGGCCCACACGCCCCGCATCACCGTCGACCGGCTCGTGGTGTCCCGTGAGGCATGGCGCCCGCGGCTGAGCGACATACCGGTCGGCAAGGGCACCGACGAAGCCGACGCCTTCGCCCGCCTGCGGCACTGGAGCCGGGAACTCGGCCTTCCCCGGCATGTCTTCTGGCGTGTCGCGGGCGAACCGAAGCCCGTCCACCTGGACTTCGACAACCCCCTGCTGGTCGGCCTGTTCGCCATGACCCTGCGCCGGATCGCCCTGGACGGCGACGGCCAGGTCACGCTCACCGAAATGCTCCCGCGGCCCGACCAGCTGTGGCTGCGCGACTCCGCCGGCCGCACCTACACCAGCGAGCTGCGCATGGTGACCGTCGACGACTCCTGGAACTCCTGACCTCACTCAAGGGATACGCACGTGTCAGTGGCGAGAGACTCCGGCCCCCAGCATCTCGTCGGCGCCTGCAGGCCGCACGAGGCCCGGCACGGAATCCCGGGGCTGCTGCGGACCACGCGGCTGCGCAGCCCCGAGGCGACGGCCTGCGAGGAGCCCGGCCGGCGGACGCTGAGTTACGCGGAACTCGACGCGCTCAGCGACGCCGTCGCCGACGACATCCTCGCGGCCACGCACGGCAGGCGCGGCCCCGTCGCCCTGGCCCTGCGCCGAGGCGTCGACATGGTCGTGGCCCTGCTCGGGGTGCTCAAGGCCGGCTGCTGGTACGTGCCCGTCTCACCCGACGAGCCGGAACACCGGCTCGAACCCATGCTGCAGACCGCGCGCCCCCTGCTGGTGCTCGCAGCGGCCGGCGATGTGCCGGCGGCGTTCGCGGCCGCGGGCGTCGAGCGCCTCGATGTCCGTCACTCGTGCGACCCCGGTGCGCGGCCGCCGCGTCCACTGCCCGAGGTGGCGCCCGACCAGCCGGCCTACCTGATGTTCACCTCTGGATCGAGCGGCGTCCCCAAAGGCGTGATCCAAGGCGCCGCCGGTGTCGTGAACCGCATCCTGTGGCAGGTGGACCGCTACGGCCTCACACCCGAGGACCGCATCCTGCAAAAAACGCCCTACACCTTCGACGTCTCCGGCTGGGAGTTCTACTGCCCGCTGGCCGTCGGCGCCCGCATCGTCCTGCTCCCCGAGGGCGATCACCGCGATCCCGCGCGTCTGGCCCGCTTCCTGCGCGAACAGGCCATCACCGCCTGCCACTTCGTGCCCTCCATGCTGACGGAGTTCCTGCGCGTGGCCACGCCCGAGGACGTCCGGTCGGTGCGGCTGGTCTTCGCCAGCGGCGAGGCACTCCCCGCCCCGCTGTGCGTCGCCTTCCACCAGGTCTTCCGTGCCTCGCTCAGCAATCTCTACGGCCCCACGGAAGCCGCCATCGAGGTGTCGTACTGGCCGGTGCCCCGCACGATCGGGACCGGCGACCGGGTCCGCATCGGACGCCCCGTCGACAACACGGAACTCCTCGTCATGGACGAACGGCACCGTCCCGTGCCCGCCGGCTCCCCCGGCGAGCTGTGGATCGGCGGGGTCCAGGTGGCCCAGGGCTACGCCGGACAGCCCGAGGAGACCGCGCGGGCGTTCCCGGAGCTGGACGGGCGGCGCTACTACCGCACCGGGGACCTGGTCCGGATCGTCGACGGCGAACTGGAGTTCCTCGGCCGCGCCGACCACCAGGTCAAGATCAGGGCAGTCCGGGTCGAGGCCGCCGAGGTCGAGCGGGCCCTGGTCCGGCACCCGGCGGTCAAGGAGGCGATCGTCGCCGCCGTCGACGTGTCCGGAGCCGGCCCGGAGCTGCTCGCCGCACTGACACCGGCGGCCGGAACGCGGCCGCCCGGCGCCGCCGAGCTGCGCAGACACCTGGGCGACCTGCTGCCGCCGGCCTTCGTCCCGTCCGGCTTCCGCTGGCTCGACACCCTGCCGGTGCTCAGCTCGGGCAAGGCCGACCGCACGGCGGTACGCGAGGCGCTGGGCGCCTGGTGGGCGGCCACAGCGCACGCGGGTCGGCCCGCCGGCCACCCGGAGGACACGCTCGGCGCCCTGTGGTGGTCCACCCTGCCCACGCCCGACGAGGAACCCGCTGACGACGCCGAGAGCCTCGGCTTCCTCACCCTGGGCGGCCACTCCCTGCTCGGTGTGCGCCTGCTCGCCCGGATCCACGCCGAACTCGGTGCGGACCTGCCGCTGTCGCTCCTGCTGACGGACAACGCCTCACTGGCCGACGTACGGGCGCAGCTCCGCACCGCCGCCCCGGCAGCCGCACCGCCTTCCCACCGGCATGCCGCCGCCCCGGACCTCGTACCCCTCACTCCGGCGCAGCGCGCGCTGTGGCTGATCAGCCGGCTGCACGGGGCGGAGGCGGCGGCCTACAACGTGGTCGGATCCCTGCGCCTGAGCGGGCCCCTGGACATACCGGCCCTCGCCGCCGCACTGGACGACGTGGTGACACGCCATCAGGCGCTGCGCCTGCGGATCACTGAACGGGCGGACGGTGACCCCGTACTGGAGGAAGTACCGGACGTCCGGGCCGTCCTGGACGTCCGGACGGCCGACGGCGCGCTGACCCCGGACCGGACGACGTCCTTCGTGCGGGAGGTCGCCCGGACCCCGCTGGAGCTGTCCCGGGCACCGCTCATGAGGGCCGCCCTGCTGCCCGGGGCCCACGGGCATGACGACGAGCAGGCCTGCCTCGTGGTCTCGCTGCACCATGTGATCGCCGACCAGCACTCCCTCGACCTGGTGCTGCGGGACCTGGCCGCCGCCTACGCCGCACGGCTCGACGGCGCCGCCCCCGAACTGCCGCCCGCGCCCGGCTTCCTCGACCACGCCGCCCGGACGGGCGCCGGCCAGGCCGTCCGGCAGCACCGCAGCCGCGACCTCGCGTACTGGACGGAGCTGCTGCGCAACGCCCCGGCGGAGTCCGCCCTGCCCTTCCGGCGCCCCGGCGGGCAGCCGCCGAGCTTCGCCGGGGAGAGCGAGGCGCTCCGGCTGAGCCGCGAGGACACCCTGCGGATCGAGGCGTTCTGCCGAGAACACGCCGTCACGCCGTTCACGCTGTTCGTGACCTGCCTGGCGCTCGTCGTACGGGGCTGGCTCGGGCGGGACGCCCTCGTCCTGGGCGTCCCCGTGTCCCAACGGCGTACGGCGGCCCATGACGACCTCGTCGGCTTCCTGCTCAGCACCGTGCCGCTGCTGGTCGAAACCGAGGCGGACGCCAGTGTCGCCGCCGTGCTCCAGCAGGTCGGCGACCGGATGGCGGAAGCGGTGGACCACTCGGCGACGGACTTCGCGTCGATCGTCGAGGCACTGGGTCTTCCGACCCGGCCGAACGGCAACCCCCTGTTCCAGATCTGGGTCAACGACCTCTCGCACGCCGCACCCGCACCGTCGTTCCCGGACGTCACCGCGGAGCTGCTGCGCCCGCCGGGACACGCGGCGCTCTTCGACGCGAACTTCTATCTGCGTCGCGAACCGGACTTCACCCTGGAGCTGACCGTCGCGACCGACCGCGTGCCGCGGGAAGCGGTCGGTCACCTGCTCGGCCAGACACACCAGGTGCTGCGCCAGGTGCTCTCCGAGCCCGGCAGCCGCGTCCGCGGCATCACGCTCGCCGACGGACGTGTCCCGGCAGGCGTCGCCGCACCGGCCACGGCCGACCGCGGCCGGGCGGCCACCGTGCTGGACCGGATACGCGCACAAGCCGCCCGCGCACCGTCCGCGGTGGCCGTCACGGAGCGAGGGGCGCAGCCCGGAGAGGCCGTGACACTGACGTACGCGGAACTTCTCGCTCGTACCGACGCCCTGGCCCGTGAACTGGCCGGGGCCGGCGTGGCACCGGGCGATCCCGTGCTGGTCCGCGGCCGGCGGCGGGCGGCCTTCGTATGGGCCCTGCTCGGCTGCTGGGCGGCCGGCGCCGTACCCACGCCGGTGGATGCCGCCCTGCCGTCCGACCTGCTCGGCCGGTACGCCGGCCAGACCGCGCCCGTCGCGCAAATCGAGGTCCCCGAGCGCGGCCCGGACGTGACCGTCGTCCCCGTACCGGCCCCCGCCGGCCGAGCGGTCCTCGGCCCCCTGCCCGAGGGCGCACACATCCTCTTCACCTCCGGCACCGGCCGCGGCCCGGCGGCGGTCCTCGCCCCCCACTCCGCCTTGGCCCACAACCTGGCCTGGTACCGAAGTCATACGGGCCAGACCCCGGACGACCGCACGGCTCTCCTCGGCGGCCTCGGCCATGATCCCGTGCTGAGGGACATCCTGGTGCCGCTGTGCGCGGGGGGCACTCTCGTCGTCCCGCCGGACGACGTCCTCGGCACCCCGGGGACGCTGTTCGACTTCCTCCACGACGAGCGGATCACCCTCCTGCATGCCACGCCGGCCCTGCTGGAGCTGATCGCGTCGGGGCACACGGAACGGCCTGGGCGCCGGCTCGCACGGCTCCGTGTCATCCTCTGCGGCGGTGCTCCGCTCACAGCGGGCCTTGCCCGGCGGGTACGGGCGTTCACGGACGCCCGGCTGGTCAACGCCTACGGAGCGACCGAGACCCCGCAGATCGCGTCCTGCCAAGTCGTCGCGGACACGGGTGAGCGCGTCGACCCGGCCCTGGCGGACGACGAGCCGCTTCCGATCGGCCTCGGTGTGGCCGGGGCGCAACTCGTGGTCGTCGACGACAGCGGCAGGCCCTGTGCCGTTGGCCAGCGGGGTGAAATCGTCGTCAGAAGCCCTCATCTCGCTCTTGGCTACCTGGGATCCGACCGGGACGACAGCGCATTCGGCGAGGGCGCCTTCCGGACCGGGGACCTGGGCCGCGTCGATCTCTGGCAGGGGATACGCCTCGACGGACGCCGCGACCGGCAAGTCCTGCTGAACGGCTTCCGCCTGGCTCTGGAAGAAGTCGAGGCGGCGGCGCTGCGTCATCCCGGGGTCCGCCAAGCGCATGCGGCGGTGACCAGGACGCCTCTCGGCGAACAGCTCTCCCTTGCCGTGGTGCATCACATCGGGGCGCCGGCACCCACGAGTGCGGAGATCCGCCGCCACCTGTCGGCCGTCCTGCCCGGCCATGCGGTGCCATCGGTCATCGACGTGGGCGAACGGCTGTCCATGGACCGCAATCACAAAGCCCGGGCCCAGGCGTCCCGCACGGAGGCGGCAGCAGCCGCGCCGTCACCCTCCCGCTCCTCCGACCGCACCCTCGCCGTACTCGGCGCGGTCGCCGAGGAAGCCCTGGGCGACCCCGTCGACGTGGACGGCAACTTCTTCGACGTCGGCCTCAACTCGATCACGCTGTTGCGCCTGCACCGGTTGCTGGCCACCCGCCTGGGCCGGGAGTTCCCGGTCTCCGCCCTCTTCACCTATCCGAATCTCCGTGCCCTCGCCCAGTTCCTGGACGCCGTCCCCAACGGTCGCAACGCCCAGAACCACGCACTCCGGCGGCCGTCCCCCAGGGCACCGCTGTCCGACAGCACGGCCGAACGCCGCCGTGCCGTTCGTGCACGGCTCAGTCTGGGAGAGGAACCATAGGAGCAGTACGATCAACGCATCGACCACATGGGGGAGTTTCAGGGGGAGTTTCCAGATGGCGGGCTGGCTGTGGCTGCTGATTCCGGCCGTGATCGTAGGCGGGAATTGGATCGTCGACAACGTTCGCGGCGCGTTGAGGACCCGGCACGAACGCAAGCTGGAACTCCTCAAGGCAACCGAGCGCCAGCAACGAGCGCTCCTGGCGGCCGGCCGCCCGCCCGAGCCCGTCTGCGGCTGCACGCACCACCTGGCGAAGCACGACAAGGACGGCGTGTGCCACGAGACGGCAGAGGTGCCGACGGTATGGGACGCCGACCGCAAACCCCTGCGGTACGAATCCCGGCCGTGCAACTGCCAAAAGTACGTAGGTCCGGAGCCACTGAGCACGGTGTTCGCACCAGAGATCACCGACCTCCGCTGAGAGCGGCTCTCCGGGCGCACCACGGCAGAGAACAGCACCACGGCAAAGAAGGGTCCGACTCCAACGAGCCGGACCCTTCTTGTCTTCCTCTGGAGTACGCCTACACGTTGAAGCGGAACTCCACCACGTCCCCGTCCTGCATCACGTACTCCTTGCCCTCCATCCGGGCCTTGCCCTTGGCGCGGGCGTCGGCGACCGAGCCTGCTTCGACGAGGTCCTCGAAGGAGATGACCTCGGCCTTGATGAAGCCCTTCTGGAAGTCGGTGTGGATCACGCCGGCCGCCTCGGGGGCCGTGGCGCCCTTCTTGATCGTCCAGGCGCGGGACTCCTTGGGGCCGGCCGTCAGGTAGGTCTGCAGGCCGAGGGTGTTGAAGCCGACGCGGGCCAGGGTGGCGAGGCCGGGCTCGTGCTGGCCGACGGACTCCAGCAGCTCCAGGGCCTCCTCCTCGTCCAGCTCGGCGAGGTCCGCCTCCAGCTTGGCGTTGAGGAAGATCGCCTCAGCGGGGGCGACGAGGGCGCGCTGCTCGTTCTTGAACTCCTCGTCGACCAGTTCGTCCTCGTCGACGTTGAAGACGTAGAGGAAGGGCTTGGTGGTGAGCAGGTGCAGGTCGTGGAGGAGCTCGTTGCGCTCGGTGCCCTGCACGATGCCGTGCGCGAAGAGCGTGTCGCCCTTCTCCAGGATCTCCTTGGCCTCCTCGACCGCCTTGACCTTGGGGGCGACGTCCTTCTTGATCCGCGACTCCTTCTGGAGACGCGGAAGGACCTTCTCGATCGTCTGGAGGTCGGCGAGGATCAGCTCGGTGTTGATCGTCTCGATGTCGTCCTTCGGCGAGACCTTGCCGTCGACATGGACGACGTTCTCGTCCTTGAAGGCGCGGATGACCTGGCAGATCGCGTCCGACTCGCGGATGTTCGCGAGGAACTTGTTGCCGAGGCCCTCGCCCTCGGAGGCGCCGCGCACGATGCCCGCGATGTCGACGAAGTCGACCGTGGCCGGGAGGATGCGCTCGGAAGAGAAGATCGAGGCCAGTTTGGCCAGGCGGGCGTCGGGGACGCCGACCACGCCGACGTTCGGCTCGATCGTGGCGAACGGGTAGTTGGCCGCCAGCACGTCGTTCTTGGTCAGGGCGTTGAACAGGGTCGACTTGCCGACATTGGGCAGGCCGACGATTCCGATCGTGAGCGACACGTTGCGACTTCCCGTAGATGAGTGGGCCAGGGGGCTGTCAGGGGCCAGAGACCGACACTGGCCGATCCCCCAGTTTACGGGTTCCGCGCCCACCGGCTCGCGGGAGCTTCGAACGTCCGGCCGAGCACTTCCCACCGGCGTGTCGGATGGGTGATTCGGCACATAAACAGACCTAAGTTGGTCCAGTGGAGCAACGCAGAACGCGACCCCCGAACGACGGAGCGCGACGCGGCTCGCGGAAGCCCGCGCACCTGCCCCCGCAGGCCCGGCGCAGGCCCGGCGGGGGCAGGCCCGGCCCGGGGGCGCGGCGGCCGGGGCGGCAGCGCACCACCCGGCCGGCGTCGCCGGGTCCGCTGCTTCCCGGTCCCCGGCTCACCGGGCTCGGCAGCGGACTGTTCTGTGCCGTGCTGATGTTCCTGCTCGGCTGCCTGGACTCGCTGCTGTTCGGCGGGGCCCTCACGGTGTACGGCGTGCTGTTCCTGCCGGTGTGCGTCCTGACCGCGCTGTGGGTGCGGCCCGGGGACGTACTGACCGCTCCGGTGGTCGTACCGATCGCGTTCGCCGTGGGGCTGCTGCCCGTCGCCGACGGCAGCGGGGGGCTGCTCGGCCGGCTGATGGGGCTGTTCACCGGGCTCGCCACCCAGGCCGGCTGGCTGTACGGCGGGACGCTCGTCGCCGGAGTGATCGTGCTGGTACGCCGGGTGCGGTGGGTGCGGTGGCGTAGGCGCCGGACGATCTGAGCGGCGGGCACCGGCTCTCCCGCCGGATCCGGCGCCCGCGGGCCGCCAGGGGCTACGCGTGCTGGGCCGCTCGCATCGCCGCTCCCACGATGCCCGCGTTGTTCTGCAGCTGGGCCGGGACGATCTCGGCTCTGATGCCCTCGATGAAGTGCAGGAACTTGTCGGCCTTGCGGCTGACCCCGCCGCCGATGATGAACAGCTCCGGCGAGAACAGCATCTCGACGTGTGCCAGGTACTTCCGGACGCGGCGCGCCCACTGCTCCCAGCTCAGGCCGTGGTCGTCCTTGGCCTTGCTGGAGGCCTTCTTCTCCGCGTCGTGGCCGTTCAGCTCCAGGTGGCCCAGCTCCGTGTTCGGGACGAGGACGCCGTCCGCGAAGACGGCACTGCCGATGCCGGTGCCGAAGGTGAGCAGGACGACCGTGCCCTTGCGGTCGCGGCCGGCGCCGAACTGCATCTCGGCGACGCCCGCCGCGTCCGCGTCGTTGACGACGGTCACCGGCAGGCCGCCCAGTCTGCTGCTGAACAGGGCGCGCGCGTCGGTGTCGATCCAGCTTCTGTCGACGTTGGCCGCCGTACGGACCGTGGCACCGCCGGTGACCACTCCGGGGAAGGTCAGGCCGACCGGGCCGGTCCAGCCGAAGTGGTCGACGACCTGCTTGACCCCGTCGGCCACGCCGTCGGGCGTCGCCGGGTGCGGGGTGAGCACCTTGCAGCGCTCCTGGGCCAGGTCGCCCCTGTCCAGGTCCACGGGGGCGCCCTTGATCCCGGATCCGCCGATGTCCACACCGAAGATCTGCATGGCTCCACGTTACGACGGACGACTGACAGTCACGCCCCAGGAGTGCCGGCGCTCACGTCCCGGGACCGACGGTCACGCCTCGGGAGTGCCGGACCCGCCGCGCTCGGCGACCAGGGCGGCCGCCTCCTCGCGCAGGTCGCGGCGGAGTTCCTTGGGCAGCGAGAAGGTGATGGACTCCTCGGCGGCCTTGATGATCTCCACGTCGCCGTAACCGCGCTCGGCGAGCCACTCCAGGACCTGCTCGACCAGCACCTCGGGGACGGAGGCGCCGGAGGTGACACCGACGGTGGTGACGCCCTCCAGCCAGGCCTCGTCGATCTCGTCGGCGAAGTCCACCAGGTAGGCCTCGCGGGCACCGGCGAGCTTGGCGACCTCGACCAGCCGCTTGGAGTTGGAGGAGTTGCGCGAGCCGACCACGATGACCAGCTCGGCCTCGGCACCCATCTGCTTCACGGCGAGCTGACGGTTCTGCGTGGCGTAGCAGATGTCGTCGCTGGGCGGGGAGACCAGGCCCGGGAACTTCGTCTTCAGGGCGTCGACGGTCTCCATGGTCTCGTCCACGGAGAGGGTGGTCTGGGACAGCCACACGACCTTGGACGGGTCGCGGACCTCGACCTTGGCGACGTCCCCGGGGCCGTCGACGAGCTGGATGTGCTCGGGGGCCTCGCCGGAGGTGCCGATGACCTCCTCGTGGCCCTCGTGGCCGATCAGGAGGATGTCGTAGTCCTCCTTGGCGTAGCGGACGGCTTCCTTGTGGACCTTGGTGACCAGGGGGCAGGTGGCGTCGATGGTGGCGAGGCGGCCCTGCTCGGCCTCCTCGTGCACGACCGGGGCGACGCCGTGCGCCGAGAACATGACGATGTTGCCCGGTGGCACTTCCTCCGTCCGCTCGACGAAGACGGCGCCCTTCTTCTCCAGGGTCTGCACCACGTACTTGTTGTGGACGATCTCGTGCCGGACGTAGATCGGGGCCCCGTACTGTTCGAGGGCCTTCTCGACGGCGATCACGGCGCGGTCCACACCGGCGCAGTAGCCCCGGGGGGCGGCGAGCAGGACACGGCGGCCAGACGAAGCGGTCATGCGACCCATCGTAAGGGTGCGTTCGGCGGCGCTTCGGCAGGGCTGCGCGCTGGACCGGCCGCGGCTGCGGCGCGCATGCGGGTGCGGCGACTGCGGCTGTGCTGCCACAGCGGCTGCCTGCGGACGGCGCTCCGCTGTCAGCCCCGGCCGATACGCTCGACCGCATGGCTGTGAACACGACCCCTGAGGCTCCCCTGCCGGTAGGCGAGGTCTCCCGGCTGATCGGGGGCTGGATCGACCGGCTCGGTGCGGTGTGGGTCGAGGGGCAGATCACGCAGTTGTCGCGGCGGCCCGGCGCCGGGGTCGTGTTCCTGACGCTGCGCGACCCGTCGTACGACATCTCCGTGAGCGTGACCTGCTACCGGCAGGTGTTCGACACCGTCGCGGACGTCGTCGGCGAGGGCGCCCGTGTCGTCGTACTCGCCAAGCCCGAGTGGTACGCCCCGCGCGGCCAGCTCTCCCTGCGTGCCGCCGAGATCAGACCCGTCGGCGTCGGCGAGCTGCTGGCCCGGCTGGAGCGGCTGAAGAAGGCGCTCGCGGCCGAGGGCTTGTTCGCGCCGGAGCGCAAGAAGCCGCTGCCGTTCCTGCCGCAGCTGATCGGGCTGGTCTGCGGCCGTGCCTCCGCCGCGGAGCGGGACGTGCTGGAGAACGCCCGGCACCGCTGGCCCGCCGTCCGCTTCGAGGTGCGCAACGTCCCGGTGCAGGGCGTGCACGCCGTTCCGCAGGTCGTGCAGGCGGTGAAGGAGCTGGACGCGATCGAGGACGTGGACGTGATCGTCGTCGCGCGCGGCGGCGGCAGCGTGGAGGACCTGCTGCCGTTCTCCGACGAGCAGCTGGTGCGGGCCGTGGCCGAGTGCCGTACGCCCGTCGTCTCCGCCATCGGGCACGAGCCCGACAACCCGCTGCTGGACTTCGTCGCCGATCTGCGTGCCTCCACCCCGACCGATGCGGCCAAGAAGGTCGTACCGGACGTGGGCGAGGAGTTCGAGCGGGTGCGGATGCTGCGGGACCGGGCCCGGCGGTGCATGAACGCGTTTCTGGAGCGGGAGGAGCACGGTCTGGCCCACGCGCTGGCCCGTCCCTCGATGGAGGATCCGCACCGGATGATCGACGAGCGCGCCGGCCAGGTGGCCTCCCTGGTCGAGCGGAGCCGGCGGACCCTCGGTCATCTCCTGGACCGCGCGGACTCGGAGCTGACGCACACGCACGCGCGCGTGGTGGCCCTCTCCCCCGCGGCCACGCTCAAGCGCGGCTATGCGGTCCTGCAGAGGTCCGACGGGCACGTGGTGCGCGGCCCCGACGAGGTGACGGAGGGCGAGGCGCTGCGTGCGCGCGTCGCCGACGGTGAATTCACGGTGAAGGTGGGCGAATGACCAGCAAGGTGGACGAGGCGCTGTCGTACGAGCAGGCGCGGGACGAGTTGATCGAGGTCGTGCGGCGCCTGGAGGCGGGCGGTACGGCTCTGGAGGAGTCCCTGGCCCTGTGGGAGCGCGGCGAGGAGCTGGCGAAGGTGTGCCGGCGCTGGCTGGAGGGTGCGCGGGCCCGGCTGGACGCGGCGCTCGCCGAGGAGCAAGAGGGGGAGGCAGCGGGGCAGGGAGCGGAGACCGAGTAGGCGCGTTCGAGGGGAGGGTCGCTGTATGGAGGCCGTGAGGCGGGTCACCACACCCCTGTCATTGTTGAAGGTTGAACTTCACTGACGTAGGGTCGGTGTCATCAGCCGATCCGGACCACGGTCCGGTACGTCGGCACAAGACGCACCCCTAGGAAAAGCACCATGTCTCTCGTTCTTGACCCCGCCGCCCAGGACCTGCTGTTCCGCGAGGCCCGCACCGCGAACACCTTCACCGACGAACCGGTGACCGACGAGCAGGTCCAGGCGATCTACGACCTGGTCAAGTACGGCCCCACCGCCTTCAACCAGAGCCCGCTGCGCATCACCCTGGTCCGCTCCCCCGAGGCCCGTGAGCGCCTGGTGACGCACATGGCCGAGGGCAACCAGCCGAAGACGGCCGCCGCCCCGCTGGTCGCGATCCTCTCCGCGGACAACGAGTTCCACGAGGAGCTGCCGGCCCTCTTCCCGCACTTCCCGCAGGCCAAGGACGTGTTCTTCAGCGAGCGTCCGGTCCGTGAGAGCGCCGCCGCGCTGAACGCCGCGCTGCAGGCCGCCTACTTCCTGATCGGCGTCCGTGCCGCAGGCCTCGCCGCCGGCCCGATGACCGGCCTCGACTTCGAGGGCGTCCGCAAGGAGTTCCTCGACGACGACCACACCCCGCTGATGGTGGTCAACATCGGCAGGCCGGGCCCGGACGCCTGGTTCCCGCGCTCGCCGCGCCTGGCGTACGACGACGTCGTCACGACCGTCTGAGACACCCGCACGACACCCCGAACGGCCCCGCACGACCCCGTGCGGCGCCCGTACGGCCCCCTCACGCACGAGGCCCCCGGTAACACCGCCGGGGGCCTTGTGCGCATGTCAGGCGTGGCTCACTGCATCTTCAGTGCCGCGGCCACCTTCGTCAGCTCCGGGAAGGACGCCGTGCCGGCCACCACCGTCGTGGAGCCGGGCGTGCCGGTCAGGACGAGGGCGTCGTAGCGGCCGCCGGTGTAGCGGGTCCAGGTCCGGCCGCCGATCGTCTCGGTCTGCTTCGTCGCCGACGCGCCCTGACTGGCCTCGTCGATGAACTCGGACGCCTTCTGCGTGGACTGCTCGATCTGGACGTACTGACCGTCCGGGGTCTGGTAGCCGAGGTGCCAGCGGTCGGAGTTCTCGCCCTGGAAGCGTACGGAGGTCGCTTTCCAGGTGCTCGGCAGGCCCTCGGGGGCGGCCACGGGGTAGCTCGCCGCGCGACGGGCCGTGAGCAGCTCGACCCGGTAGTCGACCCGCTTGAGGTCGGGAGCGTGATCGTCGTGCGGGATGGCGAGGAAATAGACGACCAACGCCGCGATGCCGATCAGGACCAGGGAGAGAACCATGTCCCGGGCCGTCTTCTGCTTACCGTTCGAACCTGCCACGCCCCCTATCGTCGCAGGTGCCCCATCCGCTCATCCGTGGGGCCCCCTGCTCATTTTGTCTGTCCGGCGATAGAGTCAGGGTCCAATACCCTCATCCGGCCGTCGTCGTATCAGAAAGGTGCGCTCCGATGACCGAAAATCATCACCTGCCGTCCGAGCTCGATGTTCCCTCCGAGGCTCCCGACCGCAACCTCGCCCTGGAACTCGTCCGGGTGACCGAAGCCGCTGCGATGGCCGCGGGCCGCTGGGTGGGGCGCGGCGACAAGAACGGCGCCGACGGTGCTGCGGTGCGCGCCATGCGCACCCTCGTCTCCACCGTCTCGATGAACGGCGTCGTCGTCATCGGCGAGGGCGAGAAGGACGAGGCCCCGATGCTCTTCAACGGGGAGCACGTGGGCGACGGTACCGGTCCCGAGGTCGACATCGCGGTCGACCCGATCGACGGCACCACGCTGACGGCCAAGGGCATGCCGAACGCGATCGCCGTCCTCGCCGCCGCCGAGCGGGGCGCCATGTTCGACCCGTCCGCGGTGTTCTACATGGACAAGCTGGTCACCGGTCCGGAGGCGGCGGACTTCGTCGACATCAACGCGCCCGTCGGCGTGAACATCCGCCGGATCGCCAAGGCCAAGCGGTCCTCGCCGGAGGACGTCACCGTCGTCATCCTGGACCGGCCGCGGCACGAGGGTCTGATCAGGGAGGTCCGGGAGGCCGGCGCGCGCATCAAGCTGATCTCCGACGGCGATGTCGCCGGCTCGGTGTACGCACTGCGCGAAGGCACGGGCGTCGACCTGCTGCTCGGTATCGGCGGTACGCCCGAGGGCATCATCTCGGCCTGCGCGGTGAAGTGCCTGGGCGGCACCATCCAGGGCAAGCTGTGGCCCAAGGACGACGAGGAGCGGGCGCGCGCCATCGAGGCCGGGCACGACCTGGACCGCGTGCTGACGACCGACGACCTGGTGTCGGGCGAGAACGTGTTCTTCGTCGCGACCGGTATCACCGACGGTGAGCTGCTGCGGGGTGTTCAGTACCGGTCGGAGACCGCGCTCACCGAGTCGATCGTGATGCGGTCGAAGTCCGGGACGGTGCGGAGGATCTATTCCGAGCACCGGCTGAGCAAGCTGCGGGCGTACAGCGCGATTGACTTCGACCGGGCGAAGTAGTTCCGGGGCGAGTGCGCCCATTCGGAGGGGACGCGGGGAGCGTGGGCGGCTGCGGGTGATCCGTGGCTGCTCGCGCCGACGCGGCGAAGCCGCATCATCACACACAGCCCCGCGCCCCTTGAGGCAGGGACACGCCCTCTGTGCGGAGAGGGCGGCCCTTCTCCACTCATCCGGCTATGCGGTTGGCGGTCGTCGCTCGGGTCGCCTTCTTCAGTTCCATCTCCCGCCTGCGGCGCCTCGCGAGGACCACCCGGCGTTCGGCTGCCGTGAGGCCGCCCCAGACGCCGTACGGTTCGGGCTGGAGGAGGGCGTGTTCGCGGCACTCGACCATCACCGGGCAGCGCGCACAGACGCGCTTGGCCGCCTCCTCGCGGGAGAGCCGGGCGGCGGTCGGCTCCTTCGACGGGGCGAAGAACAGGCCGGCCTCGTCGCGCTGGCACACCGCCTCGGTGTGCCAGGGAGCGTCTTGGTCCCTGTCTCGCGCTGGCACCCGCTGGGCCGGAACGGCAGCGACCTGCAGGGACGAATGCGGCGGTTGCAGCACGGTCTACTCCTGACGACGGCTTCGCGAGCGAGAGACGATGCAGCAAGGCCTACCCGCTGTGCGCGCGCCTATGCACAGCGTTCCCAACAGCAGGCGCACGGCGGCTCGTTCGCGCCCCCGCCGCGAGGGCGCAGGAGGGCCGGACCCTTCCGATCACCGGCGGATTCGCGACTGTCAATGGCCCAGGTGTCTGCGCAGCTTCCGGTCGACCTTGTCCTGGACGCGATCCAGCTTCCGGTCGATCTTGTCCTGTACCCGGTCCAGGATGTCCGCCACACGCTTGCCACGCTTGGGCCGCGCCTCGACATTGCCGAGCACCGCCCAGCCGTCGACGTAGACGACCGGCGCTTCGGAGTCGACCGAGTCCAGCGTGTCCACCTCGAAGTTGCCGAGGACACCGCCTCCGGTGCCGCGCAGCGACACGTTCTCCGGGACACGGATCTGGACGTCACCGAAGACCGAGACAGCCTTGATCACGACCTGCTGGTACTCGAAGATCGCCTCACTGAGGTCGATCTCGACGCTGCCGAAGACCGAGTACGCGTGGATCCGGCGGCCGGCGCGCCAGCGGCCCCGGCGCACCGCGCTGCTGAAGACGGCGACCACGTTGGCGTCGGCCTCGTGCGGGATCGCGTCCGGGGCCGGGCGGGGCGGGACCGGCGTGTAGGCGGAGGCGGACGGCTGCTGGTGGGCGGCCGGCAGGTCCCGTATGAAGGCCTCCAGCTCGCCCACGGTCTTGGCGGCGAGGACGCCCTCGACCCGCTCGGCGTGCTCGTCAGGGGTCAGCCGCCCCTCGGCCAGGGCCTCACGGAGGATCTCGGCGATGCGATCACGGTCGGCGTCCGAGGCACGCAGTTCGGCGACAGGTGCTTCGGTGTGCTTCTGAAGGTCCACGACAGCAGCGTACCGAAACGCGATAGATCGCGACTAGGGGTGGGGAAAAGCCCGGGCGTGTCGAACTGAGCCTCACCTCACAGGTTCGCTGTCGGCGGCAGGTTCTACGCTGGTGAAGCCCGCCAGCGTCGGCGGGCAGCCGTCTGCCGAGTGAGGAATGGGCTGAGATGCCTGAGTTCGCGTACACCGATCTGCTCCCCCAGGGAGAGGACACCACCCCCTACCGGCTGGTGACGTCCGAGGGCGTCTCCACCGTCGAGGGCCCGGACGGGCGGACGTTCCTCAAGGTGGAGCCGGAGGCGCTGCGCAAGCTGGCCGAGGAGGCCATCCACGACATCCAGCACTACCTTCGCCCCGCCCACCTCGCCCAGCTGCGCCGCATCATCGACGACCCCGAGGCGTCCGGCAACGACAAGTTCGTCGCGCTCGACCTGCTGAAGAACGCGAACATCGCGGCGGCCGGCGTGCTCCCCATGTGCCAGGACACCGGCACGGCGATCGTCATGGGCAAGCGGGGCCAGAACGTACTGACGGAAGGCCGCGACGAGGAGGCGCTGAGCCGCGGCATCTACGACGCCTACACCAGGCTGAACCTGCGCTACTCCCAGATGGCCCCGCTCACCATGTGGGAGGAGAAGAACACCGGCTCCAACCTGCCGGCCCAGATCGAGCTGTACGCCACCGACGGCGGCGCCTACAAGTTCCTGTTCATGGCGAAGGGCGGCGGCAGCGCCAACAAGTCCTTCCTCTACCAGGAGACCAAGGCCGTCCTGAACGAGGCCTCCATGATGAAGTTCCTGGAGGAGAAGATCCGTTCGCTCGGTACGGCCGCCTGCCCGCCGTACCACCTGGCGATCGTCGTCGGCGGCACGAGCGCCGAGTACGCGCTGAAGACCGCGAAGTACGCCTCCGCGCACTACCTGGACGAGATCCCCGCCGAGGGCTCGGAGCTCGGCCACGGCTTCCGCGACAAGGACCTGGAGCAGAAGGTCTTCGAGCTGACCCAGAAGATCGGTATCGGCGCGCAGTTCGGCGGCAAGTACTTCTGCCACGACGTCCGTGTCGTCCGCCTGCCCCGGCACGGCGCCTCCTGCCCGGTCGCCATCGCCGTCTCCTGCTCGGCCGACCGCCAGGCCGTCGCGAAGATCACCGCCGAGGGCGTCTTCCTGGAGCAGCTGGAGACCGACCCCGCGCGGTTCCTCCCGGACACCACGGACGAGCACCTCGACGAGTCCTCGGACGTCGTCAGGATCGACCTCAACCAGCCGATGGACACGATCCTCGCCGAGCTGACGAAGTACCCCGTCAAGACCCGCCTCTCGCTGACCGGCCCGCTCGTCGTGGCCCGTGACATCGCGCACGCCAAGATCAAGGAGCGGCTGGACGCGGGCGAGGAGATGCCGCAGTACCTGAAGGACCACCCGGTGTACTACGCGGGCCCGGCGAAGACCCCCGAGGGGTACGCCTCCGGTTCCTTCGGCCCGACGACGGCCGGCCGTATGGACTCCTACGTCGAGCAGTTCCAGGCGGCGGGCGGCTCCAAGGTGATGCTGGCGAAGGGCAACCGCTCGAAGCAGGTCACGGACGCGTGCAACGCCCACGGCGGCTTCTACCTCGGCTCCATCGGCGGCCCGGCCGCGCGCCTCGCCCAGGACTGCATCAAGAAGGTCGAGGTGCTGGAGTACGAGGAGCTGGGCATGGAGGCCGTCTGGAAGATCGAGGTCGAGGACTTCCCGGCGTTCATCGTCGTGGACGACAAGGGCAACGACTTCTTCCAGGATCCCGCGCCCGCGCCGACGTTCACCTCCATCCCCGTGCGGGGCCCCGGGCTCGCGTAAAGGTACGGCGACACCCGGGCGGCCCAGGGCACGGAACATTCGGGCCGCCCGGACCGCTGTACCCGGCATGAGCGATTACCGCATCGAGCACGACTCCATGGGCGAGGTCCGCGTCCCCGCCACCGCCAAGTGGCGCGCCCAGACCCAGCGCGCCGTCGAGAACTTCCCCGTCTCGGGGCAGCGTCTCGAACGCGCCCACATCGAGGCGCTGGCCCGGATCAAGGGCGCCGCCGCCAAGGTGAACGCGCAGCTCGGTGTGCTCGACAAGGACATCGCCGAGGCCGTCCAGGAAGCCGCGGCCGAAGTCGCGGCGGGACAGTGGGACGAGCACTTCCCCATCGACGTCTTCCAGACCGGCTCCGGCACCTCCTCCAACATGAACACCAACGAGGTCATCGCCACGCTCGCCAGTGAGCGGCTGGGCCGGGACGTGCACCCCAACGACCACGTCAACGCCTCCCAGTCCTCCAACGACGTGTTCCCGTCCTCCATCCACATCGCCGCCACCGCCGCCGTCACCCACGATCTGATCCCCGCCCTCGACCACCTCGCCGCCTCCCTCTCCCGCAAGTCCGAGGAGTTCGCCGACGTCGTCAAGTCCGGGCGGACTCACCTCATGGACGCCACGCCCGTGACCCTCGGCCAGGAGTTCGGCGGATACGCCGCCCAGATCCGCCACGGCGTCGAGCGGCTGCGCGCCTCCCTCCCCCGCCTCGCCGAACTCCCCCTCGGCGGCACCGCCGTGGGCACCGGCATCAACACGCCGCCCGGCTTCTCCGCCGCCGTCATCGAGGAGGTCGCCCGGGCCACCGGGCTGCCGCTGACCGAGGCGCGCGACCACTTCGAGGCACAGGGCGCCCGGGACGGGATCGTCGAGACCAGCGGGCAGCTCAGGACCATCGCGGTCGGACTGACGAAGATCGCCAATGATCTGCGGTGGATGGCTTCCGGGCCCCGCACCGGACTCGCCGAGATCCGCCTGCCCGACCTCCAGCCGGGATCGTCCATCATGCCGGGCAAGGTCAACCCGGTGATCCCCGAAGCCGTACTCATGGTGGCCGCCCAGGTGATCGGCAACGACGCCACCATCGCCACCGCCGGCGCCTCCGGGAACTTCGAGCTCAACGTCATGCTCCCGGTCATCGCCAAGAACGTGCTCGAATCCGTCCGGCTGCTCGCCAACGTCTCGCGGCTGCTGGCCGACCGGACCGTCGACGGCATCACCGCCGACCGGGAGCGGACCCGCGAGTACGCCGAGTCGTCCCCGTCCGTGGTGACGCCGCTCAACAAGTACATCGGCTACGAGGAGGCCGCGAAGGTCGCCAAGAAGTCCCTCGCCGAGCGGAAGACGATCCGGGAGGTCGTGCTGGAGGGCGGCTACGTCGAGCGCGGTGACCTGACACTGGAACAACTCGACGAGGCGCTGGACGTCCTGCGGATGACCCGCCCGTGACCCCGTGAGCCGACCGAACCTTTCCGGCCACCGCCGGCCGCCGGCGCCGCCGGCACCCGTCCCGGAACCGTGACGTGCACCGCAGCGTCGTATGCCTGCGGCACCTAATATCTGTCCATGACGGACGACGGAGCGATGACACACCTGGACGCGGACGCGGGACGTGCGAGCCACTGGAACCCGGGGGATCAGATCCTGTGGCGCTACCGGGAGAACGCCGGCCGGCACTTCCACATCGCCCGGCCCGTCACCGTCGTCCGTGACGACGCCGAACTGCTCGCCGTATGGCTGGCCCCCGGCACCGAGTGTGTGAAGCCGGTCCTCGCCGACGGCACGCCCGTGCACCTGGAGCCGCTTCCGTCCCGCTACACCAAGCCGCGCACGGTACAGCGGGACCGCTGGTTCGGCACGGGCGTGCTGAAGCTGGCCCAGCCCGGCCGGCCCTGGTCGGTGTGGCTGTTCTGGGAGCCGGGCTGGCGGTTCAAGAACTGGTACGTCAACCTTGAGCAGCCACTGGTCCGTTGGGCGGGCGGGGTGGACTCCGAGGACTACTTCCTGGACATCTCCGTCCACCCCGACCGCAGCTGGCACTGGCGCGACGAGGACGAGTTCGCGCAGGCCCAGCGGGACGGGCTGATGGACGCGGCCACCGCCGAACGGGTCCGGACGGCCGGGCGGGACGCGGTCGAGGTGATCGAGGCCTGGGGGCCGCCGTTGTCCGACGACTGGCCGCACTGGCGCCCGGATCCGTCCTGGGCGGTACCTTCTCTCCCCGAGGACTGGGACCGTACGCCCGCGCACGTGTCCTCATGAGACCCTTGATGCGCCCCCGGTCCAGAAACGTAGGATCGTCCTCCGCAAGGGCGCACACAAGCAACTCCCGGCGCATCCGCCGGGCTTGACCGATCGTCACCGAGGGGCGGCAGGACGTGAGCGAGGGGTACGACGGCGTGACCACCGCGAACGGTGGCGGCACAAGAACCACCTCTGAGCACGCGGGAATTCCGTTCCTGGGGCACGTATTGCGGGTATCGGGACTTCTGCGGGAGCAACTGCGCGCCCGGCGCGCAGTGCCGTACGGATGGATGCGACACGCGTGACGGAGCAGCCCACCTCCTTCGAGCGCCCCCAGGGCGCCGACTCCGCGGAGGGCCGCGGGGCGCTCCGGCATGCCCCGAAGCAGGTCGGCGGGCCCGCCGCCTTACCGGTCCAGGCCCGGACCGACGGCACGCCCTCCGGCCCGGGGACGACCACGCCCTGCGGCAAGGGGAACAAGGGGAAGGAGCCCCCAGTCAACGGCCCCGAGCACTCCCAGCCCGCCACCACCGAGCCCGGCGCACACCGCCCGCGCCCCGCGCCGGAGGGCATTCCGCCGCAGCCCGGCACCGAGCAGGAGCGGGCGCCGGGCGCTCAGGAACGCCGTACCGGGCAGGGACTGCCGCCCGGACGGCCGATGCCCATGCGGCGCGACGGCGACCGGCTCAGGTTCGTCGGCGCGGCCACCCGGCGGATCGCCCGCGGTCTCGACCTGGACGAGATCGTGATGGGCCTGTGCCGGGCGACGGTGCCGACGTTCTCGGACGCGATCCTGGTCTATCTGCGCGACCCGCTGCCGGTCGGCGACGAGCGGCCCACCGGTCCGGTGGTGCTGCGGCTGCGCCGTACCGACCGGATTCCGCAGGAGCGGGACACCGACGGCGGGCTGCTGCCGCCCGCCTTCGACCCGGAGCCGGAGCCGAGCGCGCTGGCCGAGCTGTCCGCGCTCACCACCGAGCTGTGCGAGGTGCGCCCCGGCGGCGCGCTGAACGAGGTGCTGCGCGGGGTGCGCCCGGTGTTCGCCGACGCGCCCGCCGCCCGGGCCGCGCTGCCCGAGCTGCTCGGCGAGGGCGGCGATGCGGTCGTACCGTCCGGGCAGCACGCGATCCTCGCGCCGCTGCGCGGCAGGCGCCGGGTGATCGGCGCGGCGCTGTTCCTGCGCCGCCCGGAGCGCCCGGCGTTCGAGGCCGACGATCTGCTGGTGGCCGCGCAGCTGGCCACGCACAGCGCGCTCGGCATCGACAAGGCGGTGCTGTACGGCCGTGAGGCGTACATCGCTGACGAGCTGCAGCGCACCATGCTGCCCGAGACCCTGCCCCGGCCGACGGGTGTGCGGCTGGCCTCGCGCTATCTGCCGGCCGCCGAGACCGCCCGGGTGGGCGGCGACTGGTACGACGCGATCCCGCTGCCCGGCAGCCGGGTCGCGCTGGTCGTCGGCGATGTCATGGGGCACTCGATGACCTCGGCGGCGATCATGGGCCAGCTGCGCACGACCGCACAGACCCTGGCCGGACTCGATCTGCCGCCGCAGGAGGTGCTGCACCACCTGGACGAGCAGGCGCAGCGGCTGGGCACCGACCGCATGGCGACCTGCCTGTACGCCGTCTACGACCCGGTCACGCACCGCATCACCATCGCCAACGCCGGTCATCCGCCGCCCGTGCTGCTGCACCTGGGCGGGCGGGCCGAGGTGCTGCGGGTGCCGCCGGGCGCGCCCATCGGCGTCGGAGGGGTGGACTTCGAGGCCGTGGAGCTGGACGCGCCCGCCGGGGCCACGCTGCTCCTGTACACCGACGGACTGGTGGAGTCCCGGCTGCGGGACGTGTGGACCGGCATAGAACAGCTGCGCGAACGGCTCGCCGCGACCGCCCAGTTGACCGGCCCGGACCATCCGCCGCCGCTGGAAGCCCTGTGCGACGAGGTGCTGGACATGCTCGGGCCGGGCGACCGGGACGACGACATCGCGCTGCTCGCGGCCCGCTTCGACGGGATCGCGCCGAGCGATGTCGCGTACTGGCGGCTGGAGCCGGAGGAGACCGCGCCGGGGCAGGCCCGCCGGCTGGCCCGGCGCGCGCTCGCCCGCTGGGACCTGGAGGACCTGACGGACTCGGTGGAGCTGCTGGTCAGCGAGGTCGTGACGAACGCCGTGCGGTACGCGTCGCGGCCCGTGACGCTGCGGCTGCTGCGCACGGACGTGTTGCGCTGCGAGGTCGGCGACGACGTGCCGCAGCTGCCGCGGTTGCGCCAGGCCCGGGCCACGGACGAGGGCGGGCGCGGTCTGTACCTGGTGAACAAGCTGGCCCGGCGCTGGGGTGCGACCCGGCTGAGCACCGGCAAGGTGGTCTGGTTCGAGCTGAACCGGGGCTGAGGGTCCCGGAGATGAGGGAGGGGGGGGGGGGGGGGGGGGGGGGGGGGCCCCCCCCCCCCCCTCCCCCTCTTTTTTTGTTTGGGGGGGGCCTGCTTTTTGTTGGGTGTTTCTGTTATTGGGTGTTTTTTTTGTCTTTTTTGTTGTTGTGT
>NZ_JBVIDS010000006.1:427031-531339 GCF_055572255.1 Streptomyces sp. NPDC030799
TTCCCCCCCCCCCCCCCCCGCCCCCCCCCCCCCCCCCCCACCCCCCCCCCCCCCCCCCCCCCCCCCCCCCCCCCCCCTCCCTCACGTTCTTCTACTGTTTGCCGGGGTCGAGCGGGTCCTCGGGCGTGACGGGGTCCGTCGGCGACTGGGTCGTCGGCGGCTCGGTCGTGGGCTGGGTGGGCGGCGGGCTCGTCGGCGGCTCGGTCGGCTTGTGCGAGTGCTTGGGGTGGTGCGGCGAGTGCGACGGCTTGGGCGCCTTGCTGGTCGGCGTGTGCGACGGCGTGCTGGACGGCGTCTGGGAGTGCGACGGCGGCACGGTCGGCTGGATCGCCGCGCCCTGGGTGGTGTTCAGGTCGAACTTGGTGACGCCGTCCATCGCCTCGAAGGTGTAGGCGGCCCAGATCTTCGCCGGAATGCTGCCGCCGTTGATACGGGCGGGGCGGCCCAGGGTGTCGAGCAGGCCGGTCGCGCCGGTCAGCGGCACCTGCGCGTGGGTCTTGGAGTCCTCGCCGAACAGGCCGACCGAGGTGACGAGGCCGGGCGTGTAGCCGGTGAACCAGGCTGACTTGTTCTTGTCGGACGTACCGGTCTTGCCGGCGACCTGCTGGCCGTCGCGCGCCGGGTTGGCCGCCACCGACGTACTGGCCGTACCGTCGTCGACCACGCCGGTGAGCACGGAGGTGACCGTGTCGGCGGCCTCTTCGGGGATCACCTGGTCGCCGATCGGGTCCGGGAGGCTGACTGTGCGATCCTTGTGGTCGGCCGATTTGATGATCGCCGGGGTGACCTTCTTGCCGTGGTTGTCGAGGGTGGCGTAGATGCCGGCCATCTCCAGCGGGCTCGCGCCCATGGAGCCCAGCGTCTGCGCGGGAACCGGCTCCATGCCCTGGGTGTCCATGCCGAGCTTGCCGGCGACCTCCATCACCTTGTCCATGCCCACGTCGATGCCCATCTGCGCGAAGACGGAGTTGACGGACTGGTTCATGGCCTTCTGGACGGTGATGGGGCCGTAGTCGGCGTGGTCCTCGTTCGGCGGGCCGAAGCCGACCTTGCGGCCGTGGTCCACGACCTGGCGGCCGCTGGTGCCGTCGTAGATCGTGCTCGCCGTGATGGGCTGGCCGTCCTGCGTCGTGGCCCCCTCGGCCAGTGCGGCGGCCAGGATCACCGGTTTGAAGGTGGAGGCGGGCTGGTAGTCGGTGCGGGTCGCGTTGTTGCGGTAGTGCTTGAAGTAGTCCGCGCCGCCGTACATGGCGAGGACCCTGCCCGTCTTCGGGTCGACGGACACGGCACCGGGCTGGACGTTGCCGTCGACGGGGCGCTTCTTGGCGTTCAGCCGGCCGGTCAGCTGGTCCTTGACGGCCTGCTCCAGCTGGTGCTGCTTCTTCTTGTCGATGTTGAGCGTGATGGTCCAGCCGCCCTTTTTCACCAGCGCCTCGGCGTCACCGATGGTGGCGGCCTGGCCCTGGGCGACCAGCCGCTTCTCCAGCGCCGCGTTGGCCGCGTCCACCAGGTAGCCGGTCTGTCCCTTCATGCCGGGTGCCGCCTTGGGTGCCTTCGGTTCCGGGAACGTGAGGGCCTGGCGCTTGCCCGCGTCCAGCCAGTGCTGCTTGACCATGTTGTCCAGGACGTAGTTCCAGCGGGCCTTCGCCAGCTTCTTGCCGGTGTCGCTCGCGAGCGCCCAGTCGTACTGGTTCGGCGCCTGCAGCAGCGCGGCGAGGTAGGCGCCCTCCTGCACCTTCAGGTCCTTGGCGTCCTTGTGGTAGTACGCCTGCGCCGCGGCCTGGATGCCGTAGGCGCCGCGGCCGTAGTAGCTGGTGTTGATGTACCCCGCGAGGATGTAGTCCTTGGACTTCTGGCGGTCCAGCTTCAGCGAGATGACCAGTTCCTTCAGCTTGCGCGAGACGGTCTGGTTCTGGTCCAGGTAGTAGTTCTTGACGTACTGCTGGGTGATCGTCGAACCGCCCTGCGTGCCGCGTCCCATGACGGTGTTGAGCACACCGCGGGCGGTGCCCTTCAGGTCGATGCCGGAGTCGTGGTAGAAGCTCTTGTTCTCGGCCGCGACGAAGGTGCGCTGGACGTCCTTGGGGACCTCGGAGAGGTCGACGCTCTCCCGGTTGAGCTGGCCGGTGCGGGCGAGCATCGTGCCGTCGCTGTACTTGTAGATGTTGCTCTGCAACTGGGCGTCGGCGTTGCCCTTCGGGATGTCCACGTACATGTACAGCCCGATGAAGGCCGCGATCACCAGCAGACAGAGCCCGAAGAACGTGCCGAGCACCTTCTTCCAGGTGAACAGCCGGCGTATTCGGCCCTTGGGCGGCTTGCCGTCGGCCGGGGCGGCCGCCATGGGCGCGGAGGGGCGGCGCTTGGGCGCCGCGCGGCGGCCGCCGCGCTGTCGCGCTCGTCTCTCTTCCGCTCGTCCCATGGGTCCCTACGCTCGCTTCCGTCTCGGGGTCAGCTCCGAAAGCTAACACTCACCTATATGACAAAGGGCGTCCGATCCGTTCTTTTACGGACGTGAGAATCAGCACCTGCCCCGAGGGAACCGACGGTCCTGGCGGCCCCAGGGTTGCTTCGACCGCGAAAAGTGATATCACTTAGCTAGAAGCAAGCTAGACCTGCCGGTGCAGGCCTCATGAGAAACGGGGACCACCATGTCCGCACACGACCCGGCCGCCACCGCCGACGTACCCGAGATGCCCGCGCCCCACGTGCGGGAGTTCGCGGCCCACAGCATCGGCGGCGGGCTCGCCCTGCTGTTCGGCCTGCTCGGGCTCGGCGCCGCCTTCGCCCTGATCGGCGGCGGCTCGGCGGCCCACGGCTCCGCCCTTCGGGGCGGGCTGATCGTCGGCGGTGTCCTCGTCTTCCTCTCCGCCGTCATCGCGCTGCGCGGCCTCAACACGGTCGCGCCCGGAGAGGCCCGGGTCGTCCAGCTCTTCGGGCGGTACCGGGGCACCATCCGGCAGGACGGCCTGCGCTGGGTCAACCCCTTCACCTCGCGGACCCGGATCTCCACCCGGGTGCGCAACCACGAGACGGCCGTGCTGAAGGTCAACGACGCCTACGGCAACCCGATTGAGCTGGCCGCGGTCGTGGTCTGGAAGGTCCAGGACACCGCGCAGGCCACCTTCGAGGTGGACGACTTCGCCGAGTTCGTGGCCACGCAGACCGAGACGGCCGTACGGCACATCGCGATCGAGTACCCCTACGACGCCCACGACGAGGACGGTCTGTCGCTGCGCGGCAACGCCGAGGAGATCACCGAGAAGCTGGCCGTGGAGCTGCAAGTGCGCGTGGAGGCGGCCGGAGTCGAGATCATCGAGTCCCGCTTCACGCATCTCGCGTACGCTCCCGAGATCGCCTCGGCGATGCTCCAGCGGCAGCAGGCGGGCGCGGTCGTGGCCGCACGGCGTCAGATCGTCGACGGGGCGGTCGGCATGGTCGAGGCGGCGCTCGGCCGGATAGCCGAGGCGGACATCGTGGAACTGGACGAGGAGCGGAAGGCGGCGATGGTGTCCAACCTGATGGTTGTGCTGTGCGGGGACCGGGCCCCGCAACCGGTCCTCAACACCGGGACCCTCTACCAGTGACGGACCCTTCGGAAGCTCCGAAGCGACGGCCGCAGCAGCGCAAGCAGGTGCTGCTGCGGCTGGACCCGTCGGTCTACGAGGCGCTGGCCCGCTGGGCCGGGGACGAGCTGCGGTCGGCCAATGCGCAGATCGAGTTCCTCCTCAGGAAGGCACTGGCGGAGGCGGGACGGCTGCCGAAGGACACCGGCCCGCTGCCGCGCAGGGGCAGGCCCCCTGTGTCGTAACCGTGACAATGGGCCCTCACCTGCAGCACCGTACTGCCCGCCATGGCTTGTGCACGCGACGTATACATGCGGCGTATACACCCTGTGTAGAGTGCCCTGCATGTCCATCGGTCACACGCTCCTAGGGCTCCTGGAGTCCGGCCCGCGTCACGGTTACGACCTCAAGCGGGCCTTCGACGAGAAGTTCGGTCACGACCGGCCGCTCCACTACGGCCAGGTCTACTCCACGATGTCCCGGCTGCTGAAGCACGGCCTCGTGGAAGTCGACGGGATCGAGGCGGGCGACGGCCCCGAGCGCAAGCGGTACGCCATCACCGACGCCGGCATCACCGACGTCGACCGGTGGCTCGGCACCCCGGAGAAGCCCGAGGAGTATCTGCAGTCGACCCTGTACACCAAGGTCGTCCTCGCCCTGCTCACCCACCGCGACGCCTCCCTCATCCTCGACACCCAGCGTGCCGAGCACCTGCGCAGCATGCGGATCCTGACCGACCGCAAGCGCAAGGGCGACCTCGCGGACCAGCTGATCTGCGACCACGCGCTGTTCCATCTGGAGGCCGACCTGCGCTGGCTGGAACTGACCGCGGCCCGTCTGGACAAGCTCCGTGAGGCGGTGGCCCGATGACCCCTCCCCCCGGCTCCCTGCTCGCCGCCGACAACCTGCGCAAGGCCTACGGCCCGACGGTCGCGCTCGACGGCGCCGAGTTCTCCATCCACCCCGGCGAGGTCGTCGCCGTCATGGGCCCCTCCGGTTCCGGCAAGTCGACACTGCTGCACTGCCTCGCCGGGATCGTGCCGCCCGACTCGGGGTCGATCACCTACGACGGCCGGGAACTGACCGGCATGAGCGACACCGAACGCAGCGCGCTGCGGCGCAGCGAGTTCGGGTTCGTCTTCCAGTTCGGCCAGCTCGTCCCGGAGCTGACCTGCGTGGAGAACGTGGCGCTGCCGCTGCGGCTGAACGGCACCTCCCGCAAGGAGGCCGAGCGGGCCGCGCTCACCTGGATGGAACGGCTGGAGGTGGACGACCTCAAGGGCAAGCGGCCCGGCGAGGTCTCCGGCGGCCAGGGGCAGCGCGTCGCGGTGGCGCGGGCGCTGGTCACCGGGCCCCGGGTGCTGTTCGCCGACGAGCCGACCGGCGCCCTCGACTCCCTCAACGGCGAGCGCGTGATGGAGCTGCTGACCGACGCGGCCCGCTCCACCAACGCGGCCGTCGTCCTGGTCACGCACGAGGCGCGGGTGGCCGCCTACTCCGACCGCGAGATCGTCGTACGCGACGGCAAGTCCCGGGACATGGAGCGCGCCATATGAAGCTGCGGCAGTGGTCGCGCGATCTCGGCATGGGGATGCGGTTCGCGTTCGCCGGCGGGCGCGAGGGCTGGATCCGGATGCTGCTGACGGCGGTCGGCGTCGGCCTCGGCGTGGCGCTGCTGCTGCTGACCACCGCGATTCCGAACGCGCTGGCGGTACGGGACCAACGCAACGACGCCCGCATGGACTACACCTACGGGCCGTACCGGCCGAAGGCCGCGAACACCCTGGTGATCTCCGACACCGACACGACCTACCGCGGCAGCGACGTCCGCGGCCGGCTGGTGGAACCGGAGGGGCCGCAGGCACCGCTCGCACCGGGCCTGGCGAAGTACCCGGCGCCGGGCGAGATGGTCGTCTCGCCCGCGCTGAAGGACCTCCTCGGCTCCGACTCCGGCAAGCTGCTGCGCGAGCGGCTGCCGTTCCGGATCGTCGGCACGATCGGTGAGTCCGGGCTCATCGGCTCGCACGATCTCGCCTACTACGCCGGGGCCAAGGACCTGGCCCCGCGCATCAACGGCTGGCGGACGGCCCGTATCACCCGCTTCGGACCACCGCAGGAGACACCGCCCGACAAGGCGGACCCGATCCTGCTGCTGCTGATGCTGGTCGTCTTCGTGGTGCTGCTGACGCCGGTCGCCGTGTTCATCGCCACGGCCGTACGGTTCGGTGGCGAGCGGCGCGACCGCAGGCTGGCCGCGCTGCGGCTGGTCGGCTCCGACAGCCGGATGACCCGGCGGATCGCGGCGGGCGAGGCGCTCGCCGGCTCCCTGGTCGGACTGGTCTTCGGCACCGTCTTCTTCCTGCTCGGCCGGCAGCTCGCGGGCTCGGTCGAGATCGTGGGCATCAGCGTGTTCCCCAGCTATCTCGACCCCTCCCCGGCACTGGCCGCCCTGGTCGCGGTCGCCGTGCCGGCGGCGGCGGTGCTGGTCACGCTGTTCGCGCTGCGCGGGGTGGTCATCGAGCCGCTGGGCGTGGTCCGTACGGCCAGGCCCAGGCGCCGCCGGCTGTGGTGGCGGCTGCTGCTGCCGCTGGGCGGACTGGCGTGCCTCGCGCCGATGATCGGACAGGGCCGCCAGGGCGACTTCAACCGCTACCTGGTGATCGGCGGCGTCCTGCTGCTGCTCCTCGGCCTGACCGCGCTGCTGCCCTGGGCCGTCGAGGCGGCGGTGGCCCGGCTCGGACGCGGTGGGGTGGCCTGGCAACTGGCCGTACGACGGCTGCAGTTGAGCAGCGGTTCGGCGGCCCGCATGGTGAACGGCATCGCGGTCGCGGTGGCCGGGGCGATCGCGCTGCAGATGCTGTTCGCGGGCGTCCAGGGCGACTTCACCAAGTCCACCGGGCAGGACACCGACCGGGTGCAGATGCAGGTCAACCTTTCGCGGGGCCTCCCCTTCCTCCCGGCCGTCGAGAAGTTCGCCACAACCAAGGGCGTGCGGAAGGCGACCGCGCTGGGCAGCACCGAGCTCGGCGACCGGCGCTTCCGCTCCGACGAGGGGCCGGAGAACTCCGTCGGCCTCACCGTCGGCACCTGCACCGCGCTGCGCGAGGTGGCCGACCTGCCGAGCTGCCACGACGGGGACGTCTTCGCGGCGACCGGCGGGGATCGGGACGCCGACCTGGTGAAGCTCGTCCGTCCGGGCCGCACCCTCCACGCCAACACGAGCGACGGCCTGCACGACGGCCACGACATCGTGTGGACCGTGCCGAACGGGCTGAAGCAGGCCCGCGCGATCACCAGCCCGAACGGGATCAAGGAGAGCGGTGTGCTGATGACACCGGCCGCCGTACCCGGCCGGTTGAGCAGCGCGCTGACCGGAGCCATGTACCTCTCGCTCGACGAGTCGGTGCCGGACGTGCACGACTACGTCCGCAACACGGCGGCGCGGCTCGACCCGTTGGCGGACGCGATGGTGTACTCGAGCATCGACCGGTCGGCTCAGTTCACCTCCATCCGCACCGGAACCTTCGCCGGCGCCATCTGTGTGCTCGCGCTGATCGGTGTGAGCCTGCTGGTCTCCCAGCTGGAGCAGCTGCGCGAGCGCAGGAAGCTGCTGTCGGCGCTGGTCGCCTTCGGCACCCGGCGGCGCACCCTGGGCATGTCGGTGCTCTGGCAGACGGCGATCCCGATCGCCCTGGGCCTGCTGCTCGCCATGGCCATGGGGCTGACGCTGGGCGCGGTGCTGCTGAACATGGTGGGCACAACCGTGAGCGTGGACTGGCCGAGCGTGCTGTCGATGACCGGCGCGGGTGCGGCGGTGGTCCTCACGGTCACGCTGCTGAGCCTGCCGCCGCTGGTGCGGTTGATGCGGCCGGAGGGGTTGCGGACGGAGTAGCCGGTGAGCGCTTCGGGGAGGGCGGTTCCGGGGCCACACGCGGCTGCGGGCCGGTGGGGCCGGTCGCGCCCATGCGGCGGTAGCCGCATGTCAGACACAGCCCCACGCCCCTCAGGAGCGCTCAGTCCAGTACCCGAACCGGCAGCGCGCCCAGGGCCTCCCGCAGCGCCGCGGCCAGCTCCTCGTACTCCGCGGAGCGCGCCGCCCCCGCCCGCATCGCGAAAGCGACCCGGCGGCTCGGGGCCGGCTCGGCGAAGTAACCGGTGAGGAGCTGGCTGCTCCGCGTGGTCTCCAGCTTCAGGGCCGTACGCGGCAGCAGCGTGCAGCCGAGGCCGCCCGCGACCAGCTGGACCAGCGTCGAGAGCCCGGCGGCCGTGGTCGTCACCGGCGCATCCTCCCGTCCCGCCTCCCGGCAGATGTCCAGGGCCTGGTCGCGCAGGCAGTGACCCTCGTCCAGGAGCAGCAGGTTCAGCTCCTTCAGGGCCTCGCGCGGGATGCCCTCGCGACCGCCGAGCCAGTGGTCGAGCGGGGTGACGAGCACGAAGTCCTCGTCGAACAGGGGGAGTTCGACGACACCGGGCACGCCGAGCGGGACCGCCAGCAACAGCAGGTCGAGACGGCCGGAGCCCAGGCCGTCGATCAGGCTGGCCGTCTGCTCCTCGTGCACCTGGAGGTCGAGGTGCGGGTAGCGGTCGTGGACCAGCCGCAGCACGGTCGGCAGGAGGTACGGCGCGACCGTGGGGATCACCCCGAGGCGCAGGACTCCGGTGAAGGGCGCCCGGACCGCCTCGGCCTCCTCCAGCAGCGCCCCCACGGCGTCCAGCACCGCCTTCGCCCGTACGGCGAGGCGCTCACCGGCGGGCGAGAGCAGCACCTTGCGCGTCGTACGCTCAAGGAGGGTCACCCCGAGGGTCTCCTCCAGTGCCGAGACCGCGCCCGACAGTGCGGGCTGGCTCATCCCGATGGCGGCCGCCGCGTCCCTGAAGTGCAGATACTCGGCGACGGCGGCGAAGGCACGCAGTTGTGCGAGGCTCGGCTGCCTTCGCTTTCCGCTACCCACCGTCACTGATAACCACCTCCGATCAACCTGACCAAGTGTAGCTATTTCCCTAATCAATGCGCGCCGTGCCAACATCAACAATGTCCAACCCAATGAGAAAAGCCCCCAAAAGGGGTGATTCTTCGCTGCAAGGAGAGCGTGTGCTCACTGTCGGTGACAAGTTCCCCGAGTTCGAACTGACCGCCTGCGTCTCGCTGGAGAAGGGCAAGGAGTTCGAGCAGATCCACCACAAGTCCTACGAGGGCAAGTGGTTGGTGGTATTTGCGTGGCCCAAGGATTTCACATTCGTGTGCCCGACCGAGATCGCCGCGTTCGGGAAGCTGAACGACGAGTTCGCCGACCGCGACGCCCAGATCCTCGGCTTCTCCGGTGACTCTGAGTTCGTCCACCACGCCTGGCGCAAGGACCACCCGGACCTGACGGACCTGCCGTTCCCGATGATGGCCGACTCCAAGCACGAGCTGATGCGCGAGCTGGGCATCGAGGGCGAGGACGGCTTCGCGCAGCGCGCCGTCTTCATCGTCGACCCGAACCGCGAGATCCAGTTCACGATGGTCACCGCCGGTTCCGTGGGCCGTAACCCCAAGGAGGTCCTGCGGGTCCTGGACGCCCTGCAGACCGACGAGCTGTGCCCGTGCAACTGGAACAAGGGCGAGAACACCCTGGACCCGGTCGCGCTGCTGGCTGGTGAGTGACCCATGTCGCTCGACTCGCTGAAGTCCCGCGTCCCGGACTACGCCAAGGACCTCAAGCTCAACCTGGGCTCGGTCATCGGCAACTCCGAGCTGCCGGCGCAGCAGCTGTGGGGCACGGTGCTGGCGACCGCCATCGCCTCCCGTTCCCCGATCGTGCTGCGTGAGCTGGAGCCGGAGGCGAAGGCGAACCTGACGCCGGAGGCGTACACGGCCGCCAAGTCGGCCGCCGCGATCATGGCGATGAACAACGTCTTCTACCGGACGCGTCACCTGCTGTCGGACCACGAGTACGGCACCCTGCGCGCCGGTCTGCGGATGAACGTCATCGGCAACCCGGGCGTGGAGAAGGTCGACTTCGAGCTGTGGTCGTTCGCGGTCTCCGCGATCAACGGCTGTGGCCTGTGCCTGGACTCGCACGAGCAGGTGCTGCGCAAGGCCGGCGTGGAGCGCGAGGTCGTCCAGGAGGCGTTCAAGATCGCCTCGGTGATCCAGGCGGTCGGTGTCACGCTGGACGCAGAGGCCGTGCTGGCCGAGTAAGCGGTCCCGTGAAGGCCCCGCTCACCCTTGGTGGGCGGGGTCTTCCGCGTTCCGGCCCACGGCCTCGTCCTCGGCCGGGGCGGCGGACTTCTGCTGCTGCAGCTCCTCCGAGTACTGCCGCAGATACCCCACCACCGTGTTCGTCACCGCCACCAGCGGTACGGCCACCACCGCGCCGCCGATGCCGGCCACCATGCCGCCGGCCGCGACCGTGAGGACGACCGCCAGCGGGTGGACGCGGACCGCGCGGCCGAGGATGAACGGCTGCAGGACGTGGCCCTCGATCTGCTGCACCGCGAGGACGACGATCAGCGTCATGACGGCCGTGAAGACGCCCTGGGTCACCAGCGCCACGATCACCGCGAGCGCGCCGGAGGCGACCGCGCCGACCAGCGGGATGAAGGAGAACAGGAAGATGAAGACGGCCAGCGGGACGGCCATCGGCACGTCCAGGAAGTAGATGCCGATACCGATGAAGATGGCGTCGATCAGCGCGACCAGCACCGTGCCGCGGACATAGGCGGTCAGGGTGCTCCAGGCGCGCGGGCCGGCGCCTGCCACGCCCGGGCGGGCCGCGGCGGGCACCAGCCTCAGGAACCACTCCCAGATGCGCTTGCCGTCGTAGAGCAGGAACAGCGTCGAGAAGAACACCAGCAGGATGCTGGTGAGGGTCTCGATGATGACCTGAACGCCCTCCAGGCCCGCCGACGTTATCTGGTCGGCGTTGGCGCCGATCGCCTCGCGGAGGTTCTTCGCGATCTGGTTGATCTGCTTGTCGGTGACGTGGAAGGGGCTCTTCAGCAGCCAGTCGCGCAGATCGTCGATGCCGGACTGGATCTGGGTGGAGAGCGTGTCGATGTTCTCCATGACCTGCCAGGTCACGAACCAGCCCATCAGCCCGATGACGACGAACCCGCTGATCGCGGTGAGCGCGGTGGCCGGGCCGCGGGGCACTCCGCGGCGGGTGAGCCGGGCGACCGTCGGCTGCAGCAGCGCGGTCACCAGCAGAGCGATGACGAAGGCGAACACCACCAGCTGGACGGCGCTGATGACACGCATCAGGACCCAGACGGTGCCGGCCAGGACCAGCAGCCGCCAGCCGGCCTCGGCCGCCACCCGGACGCCCCAGGGCACGGCCTCGGCAGGATCGGGGCGGGGGCCGCCGGCCGGGGGTGCGGGCCGACGGGCGGGGGGCGGGGTCTCGACGGCGGCCGGGGCGGCAGGTTCGGACGCGGCGAGCGGATCGCTGTCCTGCTCCACCTCCGCGCGGCGCTCGTCCAGGCGCTCGCTCATCTCGGTGAGACCGGCGCCCAGCCGGCCGAGCCATCCTGGCACTCGCGACATGATCCGTCCTCTTCCCCCGCGTCCCCGCGTGCTCGCCACCTCTCCTCCCCCTGGAGGTATGCCGGGTACGACCGTACAGGGCGAAAGCCCCTCACCTGAGGACGGGGAGGGGCTGCGCGAGGTTGAGCGGGGCCGGCCGGGTCAGTACCAGTGGTTGGCCGACCAGAACGACCAGGCCTGGCAGGGGCTGCCGTACCGGCTGTTCATGTAGTTGAGGCCCCACTTGATCTGCGTGGCCGGGTTGGTCCGCCAGTCGGCACCGGCCGAGGCGTACTTGCCGGCGGGCAGGGCCTGGAAGAGACCGTAGGCACCGGAGGAGGCGTTGACCGCCTGGTAGTTCCAGCTGGACTCGTGGTCCACGATGTTGCTGAAGCACTGGAACTGGTCGCCGGCCACCATCTGACGCGCCATCGCCTGGATCTGCGCGACGCTGTAGCTGCTCTGGACCGGGAAGCTGGAGGAATCGCGCGCGGCGGAGCGGCTGGCCGCTTCCTTCTTGGCCTCGGCGCGCTCCTTGGCCTCCTTGGCCGCCTGCTCGGCCGCCTGCTTCTTCGCGATCGCGGTCTCGGCAGCTGCCTTGCGGGCCGCCGCCTCGGCGTCCTTCTTGGCGCTCGCGTCCGCGGCGATGGCCTGGGCGTCGGCCTGCTGCGTCAGGGACGCGGACTGCACCTGGGCCTGCTGGCCCGCGGGTATGTCCGCGAGGAGCGTGGTGTCGGCTGCCGTCGCCTCGGCGTCGTTGTTGTTCTGCTGCGCGACGCTGCCCGAGGCAACTCCGACGACGCTTCCGACGGCGGTGACCGCGGTGGCCGAGGCCACTGCGAATCCCCGGACCGAAATCCGGCTCACACGGTTTCCTTCCAGCATCGCCCGCTTCGGTGACCCTGGCGGACGCAATCGTGCCCCTGACACTGGCCTCCCAACTGCGGGGTCACGGGAGGCACGGGCCCGGTGGGCAACTCCCCGTGAGGGAGCGCCGCGTGGTGCTCGGGCGGCATACGACGAACTCTATGGAGTTGGTGGTGCTTCTGGGGCGCCGTACCGCTGGGGGTACAGCTGTGTCGTATGCGGGGCCTGACAGGACTGAGACTCTGCCGTAACCGGACGCCGGGTGGCAATTCTGCGTTGAGTGTGAAAGCTCACATCCCGTTTGGCCCCCGGGATTTTCGGAAAGCTCCACACGCCGAGGCGCCGCCCGGCTAGGCTCTTGGCCCTTTGCCGGACGGCGCCAACTTCCGTACGAGGTGGGTCAGATGTGACCGTCCTCCAGCATTTCGGTCACAAGCGCAGCAATCTGGGACCTCTCGGACCGGGTCAGCGTGACATGCGCGAAGAGCGGGTGCCCCTTCAGCTTCTCCACGACCGCGACCACACCGTCGTAGCGACCGACACGCAGATTGTCCCGCTGTGCCACGTCATGGGTGAGAACCACCCGTGAGTTCGCGCCGATTCGGGACAGAACGGTGAGAAGGACGTTCCGTTCGAGCGACTGCGCCTCGTCCACGATCACGAACGCGTCGTGCAGCGATCGGCCGCGGATGTGGGTGAGCGGGAGCACCTCCAGCATCCCGCGCGCGGTGACCTCCTCGATGACCTCGCGGCTGGTGACCGCGGACAGCGTGTCGAAGACGGCCTGCGCCCACGGGCTCATCTTCTCCGCCTCGCTGCCCGGCAGATAGCCCAGCTCCTGCCCGCCGACCGCGTACAGCGGCCGGAAGACCATCACCTTCTGGTGCTGGCGGCGCTCCAGGACCGCCTCCAGGCCCGCGCACAGCGCCAGCGCCGATTTGCCGGTGCCGGCCCGGCCGCCCATCGAGACGATACCCACGTCCGGGTCGAGGAGCAGATCGAGCGCGATGCGCTGCTCGGCGCTGCGGCCCTTGATGCCGAACGCCTCCCGGTCCCCGCGCACCAGGCGGACGTTGCCCTCGGCGGTGATGCGGCCGAGGGCCCTGCCGCGCTCGGACTGGATGGTCAGGCCGGTGTGCACGGGGAGGTCGGAGGCCTCCGGGACATACACATGGCCTTCCTCGAAGAGGATGTCCACCTGTTCGCCGGGCAGCGTCAGTTCGGACATTCCGGTCCAGCCGGAGTTCTCCGTGATGGCGAGTTCGGCCCGGTACTCCTCGGCGAGCAGTCCCACGGAGGACGCCTTGATCCTCAGCGGCAGGTCCTTCGACACGACCGTGACGTCGTACCCCTCGGCCTGCAGATTGCGGGCCACCGCGAGGATGCGGGAGTCGTTGTCCCCCAGGCGGTAGCCGGTGGGCAGCACGCTGGGGTCCGAGTGGTTGAGCTCGACACGGACGGTCCCGCCCAGCTCCCCGATCGGGATGGGGGCGTCGAGGCGACCGTTCTTCACCCGGTAGTCGTCCAGCAGGCGCAGGGCCTGGCGGGCGAAGTAGCCGAGCTCCGGATGGTGCCGCTTGGCCTCCAGCTCCGTGACCACCACGATGGGGAGCACGACCTCGTGCTCGTCGAAGCGGGTCAGGGCGTTCGGGTCGGCCAGCAGGACGCTGGTGTCGAGAACATAGGTGCGCCGGTCTGGCTTGTGGCGCTTTGTGCTGGTCACCACGGAAGGACGTACCCCCTCGGATGAGGTCGGGGAGCGACGAGGCTGAGCTGGACCGGTGTCTGGCCCCCGCGTACGGCGGGCCGCGAACCGGCCCTCCGCGGCTGCTTCCGTGCAGTGACCGCACGATCGGGCTGGTGCAAAGGGCCTCCCGGGCGGACGGCCCCGAGCCGCCCGCTGAGATCCGACACCCGTGGTTCGGGTGTCGACCTGCTTGGCTTATGCCCTCGAACATGCACCGCCATGCAAAAGTGGCCAACGGCGTGCCGGTGAACTCCTCGTTACATCCGCCCGAATCGGGGTAAGGCGAACGCCCCGCCGGCGCGGCGGCCGACGGGGCGTTCGGTGTGACTCAGCCGCCGTAACGGCGGTGACGTGCGGCGTAGTCGCGCAGGGCGCGCAGGAAGTCGACCTTGCGGAAGGCGGGCCAGAAGACCTCGCAGAAGTAGTACTCGGAGTGCGCGGTCTGCCACAGCATGAATCCGGACAGCCGCTGTTCGCCGCTGGTGCGGATGACGAGGTCCGGATCGGGCTGGTCGCCGGTGTAGAGGTGACGGCCGATCATGTCGATGTCGACGGACTCGGCGAGGTCCTCCATCGTCACACCCTTGTCCTGGGCGTCGAGGAGCATGGAGCGCACGGCGTCGGCGATCTCCTGCCGCCCGCCGTACCCGATGGCGACATTGACGAGTATGCCGTCGATGGGGGCGGTGGCCTCCTCGGCCTCCTTCAGGGTGCGCTGCATCCCGGCCGGCAGCAGGTCCGTCGTGCCGACGTGGTGGACGCGCCAGCGGCCGTCGGCCGCGAGGGTGCGGACGACGTCCTCGATGATGCCGAGCAGCGGGACCAGTTCCTCCTGGGGCCGGTCGAAGTTGTCCGTGGACAGCAGCCACAGGGTGACCACCTCGACGTCGGTCTCGGTGCACCAGCCGAGGAACTCCTCGATCTTCTCGGCGCCGGCCCGGTGGCCGTGGACGGTGGTGGAGCCGGACGCCTTCGCCCAGCGGCGGTTGCCGTCCATGATGACGCCGATGTGCTTGGGCACCTGGTCGTGGTCCAGGTGGCCCTCCACCCGGCGTGCGTAGAGCCTGACGAGCAGGCTGCGCAGGTTGTCGCGCAGGTTCACGTGGCCCTCCGGGGGTTTGGCGTGGGGGTCGGTGCGTACGGTTGCCCGAGCCGTTGAGCCTACCCCCGCTGGGGGCTCGGTTCTGGCTCGGGGTTTGGGGATTGGGCATCGGGGTGGGTGCGGTTTCGCCGTCGGGTGCGGCTGCGTGGTGGTCGAACGCGCCCTCGCGGCGAAGGCCGCATGTCGGCACAGTCCCGCGCCCCTGAGGGGGAACGCTCGTCGCGTGCCCGGAGGTTCCCGGAGTTCCCGGCGAGAGGCCCGCCGTCCGCCGGGGACGAAAAACGGGCCGGTCCGTGGGGGGGAGACGGACCGGCCCGAGGGGGGGTTTCCACCATAACCCTTCGTAAGGGATGGTGGGTGCATCGGCGGCGCACAACTACTCTCCGAAGTCGCCCGGCGACGCCCCGCTGGTCGCGGAATGGCGGATTCAGAGAGGTCCCCTGGCCGGTTCACCACGGAATTCCAGGGAACACCGGTCGGATACGAAATGATTCAGAGAGATTCCGGAAGGTTTGCGCCATCTTGAGGGCGGATCGACGGGCTGCCCCCAGGGTCCCCCCGACGGGCTACCCGGTCGGCGAATCCTGACTTGACGGTTCCGCTACAGCAAGCGGGAGGATCCCCGGTTTCACGGCACCGCGCAGCCCCCTCCACTGCGCGGTGCCGCCCGCGCAGCTTTGCTTGCGCGAATAACCTTGGTCTGAACTTACGTGACGGGTGGGGCGGATGTGAACCAGAGCCGGTAACAATGTGGAAACTGCTTCAGCGCGCCGGCTTGCGGAGGTCGAAGAGATGCCGGGAGCTGTGCGCCACGAAGGGGCCCTCCTGCTCGATCCGCTCGTGCAGTGCACGCAGTTGAGGCTCGTAGGCCTGCACCGTGAAGCCCGGGACCATCCACACCACCTTGCGCAGGAAATGGACGACGGCGGCGATGTCGTGGAACTCCATCCGCAGCCGCTCCGCCCGCAGCCCCGCCACCTCCAGTCCGGCCGCCTCGGCATCGGCCCGCTCCCGCTCGGGGTCCCGGGCGGTCCGCACCTCCTGCGGCTGCGGCCCGAGGAAGTGCTCGACCAGCTCGAAGGCGCTGGCCGGTCCGACATGCTGGGCGAAGTACAGGCCGCCGGGCCGCAGCACCCGCGCGATCTCGTCCCAGTGCGGGCGCACCGGATGCCGGCTGAGCACCAGGTCGAACGCCTCGTCGGCGAACGGCAGTGGCGCGTCCTGAGGGGCGGCGACGACCACCACGCCGCGCGGCCGCAGCAGGGCGGTGGCCCTGGTCACGTTCGGCGGCCAGCCCTCCGTCGCGGCGACGAGCACCGGCCGGGCCGGGGCTGCGGTGGCGAGGGCGAAGTCCAGCACCTCACCGCCACCGGTCTGGATGTCGAGCACGGCCTCGGCCCCGGCCAGCCGCTCCCCCGCCGACACGGCGTATCCCCATGAGGGCCGCTCCTCGCTCGCCCGCCCCTCGAACCAGGAGAAGTCCCACCCCTCGGTCGGCACGGCAGCACCCTCGGCGACGAGGTCTTCGAAGGAACGCTGCACTGCCATGCCCTCCATGATCGCAGGATGCCGCCGACGCGGCCTGCCGATTTCCGCCCGATGACACCGACCGACCGGGGAGCTGCCGGGGCGCGGGGATCGAGGTCATGGGGTCGCTTCCGGGCGCGCGGCGGGGTGCAGGACCAGCAGGATGTGCTCGTCCTCCCCGTGCCGGACGGTGCCCGCCCGCTCGAAGCCGTGTCTCTCCAGCAGACGAACGGACGCGGCGTTGCCGCGGAACGGATCGGCGTACAGGGGCCGTACGCGCTCCAGCTCCAGGAAGAGACCGAGCGCGCGGGTGCCGACGCCACGCCCCCAGTACGGCCGCCCCAGCCAGTACCCGACGTACCGCCGCCCGTCCTCCTGCGTCCAGGAGACGACGTTCCCGGCGACCTCCCCGCCCACGGTGACCGTCCGCACGAGACAGTCGGGATCGCCCAGCACGCGCTGCCGCCAGTGCCGCAGGAAGGCGTCCCGGGGCCGGGGCGTGAACCTCGACCGCCGGACCGCATCCGGGTCGTGCTCATGGGTGAGGAAGACGAACAGGTCGTCGTCCGTGACACCGCGCAGGCTCACTTCGCTGTGCTCATCGCGCTCGTCCGTCATGCCAGGCAGTGTGGCAGCGGCCACTGACAATGCCTCGCGACCTGCGATTACGGCACCAGCGGCCGGACCGCCTCCGCGGCGAAACGCACGAATCCCTCCGGGTCGGGCTCGTCCCCGGTCGGCTGCAGCACGACGGTGTCGGCACCGGCCTCGGCGAGCCGTCGTACGGCCGCGGCCACGGCGCCCGCATCCCCTGCCACGCCCACGTCCGTGGCCGACTCCAGCCCATCGGCGGCGAGTTCGGCCCGCAGGCGGGCCTCGGCGTCGGGACCTGTGGCGGCCAGCAGATGGACGACGACCTTGTGCGGCTCGCCGCGCCCCGCCTCCCGCTGCCCCTCCTCGATGAGCCGCCGGGCCTGTCGTACGCCGTCCGGGGAGGTGACGGCGGTGAGGAGCGTACCGTCGGCCTTGGCGCCGGAGAGGCGGAGCGTACGTGGCCCGGTGCCGCCGGCGAAGACCGGCACGGCACGCTCCGGCGGCCAGTCGGCCCGTGCCCCGACCTGCCCCATCCAGTCCTGCACGCCGTGCCCGACGGCGACGGTCGCGCGGCCGGGGAACATCCGGTGCAGGGACGCGGTCTCCATCGCGGTCACGGCGACGTTCCTGAGGGGCACGGGCAGCAGCCCGACACCCACGCGCACGCGCTCCGTCCACGCGAGCGCCGCGGCGGCCGTCGAGATACCGCCCTCCAGGAAGCAGTCCTCCCACAGCCACAGTTCTTCGAGCCCCACGTCGTCCGCGGCACGGGCGACGGCCCGCAGACGCTCGGGCGGTAGCTGGGGGCGGAACACGACACCGAGTCCAGTCATTGGGCTCTGCCTAGTGGGGAGGAAGGGAGATGACAACCGGATTGTCCGGGAGGAGAGTTGGCGGCGTCGAGGGGCGAGGAGCCGAGGAGCCGAGTGTCACTGAGGGGAGCCATGGGACGTCGCTGGCGGGACGGCGCGGGAAAGCTGATCGTGCCGGGGAGCGAGGGAGGGGAAGACCCGGTGGCCCTTCCCTTGGAGATCGCGGCCTCGTACCGGGCGCGGACAAGAGGGCTCCTGGGCCGGGACTCGATCGCCGGGGCGATGCTGCTGTCACCGGCCGGCGGAGTGCACACGTTCGGGATGCGCATCCCCATCGACGTCGCCTACCTGGACCGCCAGCTGACCGTCCTGGCCGTCCGCACCATGCAGCCCGGCCGTCTGGGCCGCCCCCGCCTGCGGGCACGGCACGTACTGGAGGCGGAGGCGGGGACCATGGCGGGGTGGGGACTGCAGAGGGGAGTGCGAGTGACGGTGGAGGCGGGGTAGGGGCTCCGCTTCTCGTCGTCTCGGCGGGTGCCTGAGTCAGCCGCCCGAACGCGGGAAGGACACCTCGACCCGTCGGTTCTTCCTCCGGCCCTCCTCCGTGGAGTTGTCGGCGATCGGGTACTGCTCGCCGTAGCCGCGGACCTCGAAGGTGATGTCCGGGTCGTTCAGGTCCTGGTCAAGGACGGCCTGTACGGCGTTGGCGCGCTGCCTGGACAGGATGTCGCCGTGGGCGGACGAGCCGAGGTTGTCGGTGAAGCCGAAGACGCGGACCCGGGTCGCGTTCTGTTTCTTGATCTCTTCGGCGATGGTGGCGATACGGGCCTTCGCCTCGTCGCCGAGCCTGGCGCTGTCCTTGCTGAAGAGGACTTCGGCCTGAAGCGCGAAGGTGACATCGGCGTTGGTGTCCTCGCGGCGCTCGTCCCCGCTCTGGTCTTCGACGACCGACTTGATGTCCAGCACCTTGGGCGCGGCGAGGGTGGCGCCCTCGGGGAGCTTCAGGTCGGGGTCGGTGGGGTCGATTTTGACGGGCGCGGCGGCGGAGGGGGCGGTGCCGGGGGGCTGACTCGGGTCCGTGTCGCCGGCGTGGGCGGGGGTGGCGGTGAGGAGGAGGGCGGCGGTGAGGGCGAGGGTGGCGGGGAGGCGGGGGGTGGTCACTTGGCTTCACCCGGAGATCTTGATGGTGGCGCTGGAGAAGGTGGGCAGTTGGAGGGTCAGCTCATTGGTGTCGTCGGGTGGTGAAGGGAACTGCATGAAGACCGGCAGCGACTGGCCTCCCTTGAGCGTGCCCAGGCCGGTTGTGGTGAGCGGGCGGCCGTCTGTGTCGCGCAGTACGTAGTAGCGCTTCTTCCCTTTCGAGTCCACGAGGGTTGCTCCGCCCAGGGACGGGCCGTTCTTGGTGATCTCGGTTTCATTGCCGCTGAGGGCGGCCGGGATGAGTAGATCCTTTGCGCCATCGTTCTTCAGGGTGCCGTTCACCGTGACGAAGCCACCGGAGTCCCGTTGCGCGGAGCCGATCTGGAGAAGCAGGCCGTCCGAACCCTTCAGTTCGGCCAGCGGCTGTTCCGACTGCCCCTCCTGGGTGCTCGGGCCGGAGCGAGAGGTGCCGGAAGCGGACGCTGAACTCTTCGGCTCCTTGTCGTCGCTGCCACCTCCACCGCAACCGGCCACACCCACGGCCAGACCAGCCGCAACGGTCAATGCGACCATCCCCCTGCAGGCCTTCGCAGTGAACCGAATGCTCATCGCTCCGCTTCCTTCGTCATTGTTCGTTCACCGGTGAGTTGGCCAGGTGGACGTCGAAGAGGTCTTCGGGCTTCGGGAGCCCTGTGGTGTCGTCCGGTTTGAGATGCCAGACCTTGCCGTCCTTGCAGGCGAGATCGGGCAGCTCGGCACCAACGGCGGCGAGCTTGAACCAACAGCGGCGTTGGACCTCGGCTGTCGCGTGAGCCGTTGACTGGTATTTCTCGCTACCGGGTACGACGGAGCGACCAACGGTCTTGTTCGTCGTCACGTCGACTTGGTATTTGAGCAGGGCCGGCACAAAGCAGTGCCCCAGCGAGGCATCGTTCTCTGTCGCGAGTTGGCCGGCCCGTCGGCACGGGTGGTCGGGGTTGTCGAGCATCACCTTCCCGTCGAAGATGTCCGGCCACCGTGTCGGATCACGCAGCGCCTTGACCCACTGATCCGTCAGTTGGCCCCGCTCGTCCTGAGCCGCCGCCAGCGCCGCCGCGTCCGCCGCCGTCTGAGCCCCGCTCCGGTTCACGGCCGCCTGTCCGACGGCAAGGTAGGCCAGCGCAAGAAAGAGCAGGCCTGCCACCACCGTGAGGTAGATGGGGAAGGCCTGCCCCGCGTCGCGATATGGAGGAATCAGCCGCCGGTGACCTCGGTGATCTTGTTCCTGATCGCATCGAAGATCGTCTGCCCGATACTCGTCCCCGTGATCGCCAACACGATCGCCACCACCACCGCAATGATGCCGAGGTACTCCACCGCGGTCTGCCCCCTGTCGCTGCGAGCAACACGGGCCTGCAGGTATGCGACGGTGGTGTTGAACCAGTTGCTCATGGTGGTCCCCTCCGGGTTCGCCTCCGATCCGGAAAACGTATGCCGGGAGCCGGGCCCCGTCGGAGGGTCCCAGGGCCCAACCCCGGACCCATTCACGGCCCTTGCCGCTTCCCCGCGCCTCCACCTCAGGCCACCCCCAACCACTTCGCGGCCGCCTGCGACCGGGTGGTGGTCTGGAGTTTGGCGAAGATGCGGTTGATGTGGTTCTTGACCGTCTTCTCGGAGATGAAGCAGGCGGCGGCGATCTGCTGGTTGGTCATGCCGGACGCGATGAGGTCCATGATCTCCGCCTCCCTCGTACTCAGCCGGGAACGTGAACGGGCCGAGTCTTCCATAGAGGATTGCAGTTGCGAAAGAGTTTGGACGGGGGTTTTCCCTAAATCGGCCGGTACTTGGAGTTCCGCGTGTGCAGGTGCACTCGATCGCAGGTCGGTCAGCAACGCCTTTGCCGCCCCCGGTGTCACATGCGGCCGCCCCTCGCCGACATCCCGCACCGCCCGCACCAACTGCTCCGTCGTGAACTCGCCGTGCACCAGGTATCCCCCCGCCCCCAGCCGCAGCGCCTCCCGCACGGTCTCCGGCTCGTGGCTGTAGGTGAGCATCATGACCGGCGCCAGCCGCACCAGGTGCGGCAATGCCGAGATTCCGTCGACTCCGGGCATGCGGACGTCGAGGAGGATCACGTCGGGACGGTGTCGCAGGGCGGCCTCGTAGGCCTCGCGGCCGTCCGCGGCCTCCGCCACCACCGTGGTGTCCTCGCGGCCCGAGAGCAGGGCCGTCAGACCCGCCCGGACCACGGGGTTGTCGTCGGCCACCAACAGCCGCAGCGGGGGAGGCGGCGGCGCGCAGGGCTCCGGCCAGGGGTGACTGTGCTGCATGGTCTGCCTCCTCTCAGGGGCTTTCGGGGGTTGGGCCGGGATGGTGCGGGGCCGGCAGGGGGAGTTCCACGCGGACCTCCGTGCCCCGTTCGTGGCCGCCTCGGCCGATACGGATCCGGGCGCCCGCCTGTGCGGCGCGTTCCACCATGCCGAGCAGACCGAAGTGGCCACGGTCACGGAGTCGTTCGAGCGTCGTGCCGGGCGGCAGGCCCCGGCCGTCGTCGTGGACCGTGAGGCGCAGCACGTTGCCGTACACCGCCGCGTGGACGTCGACGCGGGTCGCGCCCGCGTGCCGGTGGGCGTTCTCCAGCGCTTCCATGGCGATGGAGAAGAGGTTGCGGGCCACGGGCGCGGGCAACGGGGGAAGCGCCGGTGGCGTGGGGTCCGCATGCGGGGCCGGCGGCCAGGAGCAGGTGACGCGGAGGCCGGTGCGCTGCGCGAAGTCACGGGCCGACGCCCACAGTTCCGACCACGGGGTTGTCTCCCCCGGTGCGTCCGGGCGCTCTCGTCTCAGGTCCGTCAGGAGTTCCCTCGACTCGGCCGCCGCCCTGCGCGCCGAGCGGGACACCAGTTCCGCCTGTTGCCGGATGCGGTCGGGGTCGGGAGCGTCCGCCGAGGCCGTCGCCGCCAGGCCGTCCGCCGCGAGGGCCACGCCGTAGAGGGTCTTGGCCACGGAGTCGTGCATCTCGCGGGCCAGCCGGGCGCGTTCCGCGCTCACCGCCTCCGCCGCCGCCAGGCGGGCCCGGACCGTCGTCAGGGCCTGGGTCGCCGCACCGAAGCGGAGCATCAGGTTGCGCAACGTCGAGCCCATGGCCCCGGCGATGACGCACAGGCCGGGCAGGAGCAACGCCTCGGCGACCGGCGCGTGGCGGTCGGCCTTCAGGGTGGCGTGGACCAGCAGCAGGATCAGGGACTGGAGCGAGGCGAAGAACGCAGCGCCGCGCCAGCTGTAGACCAGGCCTGCCAGGAGCGGGGTGCAGACGCTGACGTAGGCCAGGGTGGTGTCCGGGCCGGCCGAGATCAGAAGGAACGAGCCGAAGACGGTGTCGGCGGCCAGGAGGCTCGGGTGGCGCAGGAGGAGCGGGCCGAAGCGTTCCCAGTCGCGGAAGAGGACGTAGGACACCATGAAGGTGACGACCACGGCCGCGCCGACCAGGCGTACGCCCAGGCCGGGGGCCGCGTTGAGCAGGGCGGCGGGCGCGGCCAGGGCGATCATGGCCAGGCGGAACCCGAAGACCTGCCGGCACATCGCCTGCAACGCGCTGACCTGGATCTTCTCCGAGGGTTCGGCAGTGGCGGAGGGGGTGGCGTGCTGCGTCGTACCGGCGGTCGAGCTCCGGCGCCGTGGGAACCGGCCCGCCCTCCCCTTCAGCCGGCTCAGGCGGCCCTCGAAGAGCGAACTCCCTCCACGCCCCGTCCACCCCGTCACCGTCATGTCCGCCTCACTTCCCCGTGAGGGAGCCGAAGTCCACTCCGGAGCCGAGGATCAGGCCCGCGCCCAGCAGGAGCATGGTGGCCGGGACCATGAACGTGGTGATCATCAGCGTGGCCTTGGGCACCGCGCGGGCGGCCTTGCGGCGGGCGTTCTGCGCGTCGGTGCGGCGCATGTCCTTGGCCAGGGAGACCAACGTGTCCACGATGGGCGCGCCCAGCTCCTCCCCCTGCTGCAGTGCCGTCACGAACATCGCCACCTGTTCCGAGTCGTTCCGCCGCCGCAGTTCCGCGAAGGCCTGGCGGCGGCTCATGCCCAGGTCCATCTGGCGGAGGGTGATGTGCAGTTCGTCCGCCCAGGGGCCCTCGTAGCGGGAGGCCACCCGGTCCAGTGCCTGGCGGAAGCCGAGCCCCGCGCTGACCACCACCGCCAGCACGTCCAGGAAGTCCGGCAGGGTGCGCTCGATGACGTCCTTGCGGACCCGGATCGCCGACCAGATGCCGACCTCCGTCCAGAACGCCCCGAAGAGCAGGAGGAGCAGGGCCACGAACCACTGGCCGCGGAGCAGGAAGACGAGGAAGCCCACGCCGCCCAGTGCGCCGTACACCGCGCGGCGGGCCGCGTAGCGGTCGATGGTCAGGCCTCCGGGGTTGCCCGCGAGGTCGATCCTGCGGCGGTACTTGGCGACCAGGCGCGGGCCCATCAGGCGCAGCACGGCGGGGGCGTAGCGCATGCCCATCCGGTCGATGACCGAGCCCACCGCGCCGGTGCGGGTGGCGCCGACCTCAAGGGCCACGGCCAGGTCGCCGGGGAGTTTCGCGTCCGCGCGGTACATGCGGACGCCCGCGAAGGCGCCCCAGACGCCGAGGCCCATCAGCAGGGCGAGCAGGAATGCGAGCATCGGGTCACCTCCCTCACACGTCGATCCGGCTCAGGCGGCGGATGAGGACGAAGCCGACCGCGTACATCGCGAAGGCGATGAGCACGCAGGCCTGGCCGACCGGTGAGCCGGTCATGCGGGCCAGCGCGCCGTCCTTCACAGCGTTCATCAGAAACAGCGCGCCGACGCCCAGGACGGGGACGGCGTACGACGTCATCGTCACCTGACTCAGCTGGGTGCGGATCTCGCGCCGGGTCTCCTTGCGTTCCTCCAGGGTCTCGGTGAGGTTCCGCAGCGCGGACACGACCTGGCCGCCGGCGCGGTTCGACAGGACCAGGGTGGTGACCAGGACGACCAGCTCGCGGGACGGCAGGCGGTCGGCGAGTTCACCGAGCGCGTCGTCGAGGGAGTGGCCGATGGCCAGCTGGTCGGCCACCTTGCCCAGTTCCTGGCCGGCCGGGGCCTCCAGTTCCTCCGCCGCCATGCCGATCGCGGTGCGCAGGGCGAGGCCGGCCTGGGTGGCGTTGGCCAGGATGCGGGCCAGTTCGGGGAGTTGGTTGATGAACCGTTCGATGCGTTTCTGCCGCTGCCAGTTGAGGAACTGGACCGCCGCCCCGATGCCGAGCAGACCGGCCAGGGGTCCGAAGAACGGCGCCAGGGTGGCCTGGCCGATCAGCCAGAGCGCGGCGACCGTGCCGAGCATGTAGACGAAGAACTCGCCGGGGGTGACGTCGAGGCCGGTCGCCGCCAGGCGCAGCTCCAGCCGGCGGCCGAGGCGGGTACGGCGCAGCCGCCGGTCGAGGTCGCGGAAGCGGCGCCGGCGGCCGGTCGCCGGGACCGGGCCGGTGTGGGTGAGCCGGTCCACGAGGGCGGCGCGCCGGGCCCGGCCCGAGGCGCAGGCGTGCACGCCGGCCACCGCCAGGACGCAGGCCAGCAGCGTCACGCCGGTGGTGAGCTGGACGAGGGTGTGCAGTTCCATGGGTGGCCTACCTGGCTTCTCGGGTGGCGAGCTGGTCCGCGGAGTGGGCGACTCCGAAGGCCTGCGGGACGGGCTGGCTCGCCATGTAGAGGCGGTCGGCGGTACGGCGGGGCAGCGGGAAGTACTGGAAGGCGCCGTACACGCGGCCGTCGGGGGTCATGGGCCGGGCGTCGAACCGGGCCACGGTCGCCAGCCGGTACGGCTCCCCGCCATGGCTGTCGAGGAGCGCGATCTCGGTGATCCGGCGGGCGCCGTCGGCGAACCGGGTGAGCTGGACGATGACGTCGACGGCGCTGTTGATCTGGTCGTGCAGCGCTACGAAGGGGACCTCGACGTCGGACATGGAGGCGAGGGTCTGGAGCCGGGTGAGCGCGTCCTCGGCGCTGTTGGCGTGCACCGTCGCGAGCGATCCGTCGTGGCCGGTCGACATCGCCTGGAGCATGTCGAGGGACTCGCCGCCGCGGACCTCACCGACCACGATCCGGTCCGGGCGCATCCGCAGGGAGTTGCGGACCAGGTCGCGGATGGTGACCTGGCCCTTTCCCTCGACGTTCGGCGGCCGGGACTCCAGGCGGACCACGTGCGTCTGCTGGAGCTGGAGTTCGGCGGAGTCCTCGATGGTGATGATGCGCTCGTGCGGCGGGATGAGTCCGGACAGGGCGTTGAGCAGGGTTGTCTTCCCGGTGCCCGTGGCGCCCGACACGATGATGTTGAACTTCGCCTGCACCAGCCCCGCCAGCAGATACACCATGTGTTCGTCCAGCGAGCCGAAGGAGATCAGCTCCTGCAGGGTGAAGGAGCGCGGGAAGCGGCGGATGGTGAGGATCGGGCCGGTCAGCGACAGCGGCGGGATGATGACGTTGACGCGCTCGCCGGAGGGCAGGCGGGCGTCCACCATCGGGTTCGACTCGTCGACCCTGCGGTTCACCGTGGAGACGATCCGCTCGATGGTCTGCATCAGCTGGTCGGCGGAGACGAACCGGAGCGGCAGCTGCTCGACGCGGCCGCCTCGCTCGACGAAGATCGCGTCGGGGCCGTTCACCATGATCTCGGTGATGGACGCGTCTTCGAGGAGGGGCTCCAGGATGCCGAGGCCCAGTGCCTCGTCCACCACCCGGCGGATCAGCTGCGAACGCTCGACCGTCGACAGCACCGGGCCCTCACGGCTGATGATGTGCCCGAGCACCCGCTCCAGCCGGGCCCGGCGCTCGGCGGCGGCCAGCGAACTCATCTCCGCGAGGTCGATCTCCTCCAGCAGCTTGGCCCGGTAGGAGGCGACCAGATGCCCGTCCTCGCCCCGGCTGCCGTGCTCCTCCGGGGTGCTGATGCGTGCCCTCAGGCTCATGGGGTCGCTTCTCCTCGGTCAGTGGTCGCGGGGCATGGTGGCGGTCTTGGTGGCCTCCCCGAAGTTCCAGAAGATCTTGGGGATGCCGACCCTGGCGGTGACGGTGACCGAGGCCTCCCCTCCCCCGGTCTCGTCGCAGCTCACCTTGAGGGCGCCACTGACGGCTTCGGAGCACGCCTGCGGCACGTCCTGCCGCAACGACGCCGCCCGCGCCCCCGCCCGCGCCGCCGTACTGGCCTGCTCGGCGGCGTAGGCGATCGCCCCGATCTGGATGCCCGCCATGGCCACGATCAGGAGGACCGGGATGAACCCGAGGTACTCGACGGCGACTTGGCCCCGGTCGCTTCTGCGGCGACGCATCTCAGTCCTTCACCTCCTCGACGGCACCGGCGTGGCCGGTCACGTGGGCCGGGAAGTCGATGAGGCCGGGAAAGAGGACGGGCACCTTGAGCCGCACGTCCACGGTCACATAGCCGGTCTGGTCGCACCCGCTCACCTTGGCTCCCCCTTGCCACGCCTTCGACACCTGCTTCAGGGCCGCCTGTTCACACACCGCCTGCCGCTCCCCCCGCGGCGCCGCGGTCCCTGCCCGCACCCCCTCGTCCGCGGCGTTCCCGGCCAGCGTGAAGGTGTATCCCACGAGCACGGCCTGCCACACGAGCACCAGCGTCAGGACGATCAGCGGCGTCATCCCGAGGAACTCGATACTGACCTGCCCCCGGTCCCGGTCCCCGCCCGGCCTTCTGCTTCTCATCGGAGCGCTCACTCCTTCCGCCGCCGGAATCCGACCGAGGCCCGCCCGCTTCCGCGGTGCGCCCCCTCGGCGGCCTTCACCAGCCCCAGCTCGCCCGCGAGCGCCCACAGTGCCTGCTTGACCGTGCTCCTGCTGTCCAGCTCGTGCAGCCGCCCCGCGTCCACCACCCCCTGCAGCTCCTTGAAGTTGGCGGGGACGGCGGTACGGGCCAGAGCGGTCCCGGTGATGCGCTGGACCAGCGCCGGCTGGATCTCCGTGCTGCGTGAGTGCCGGTTGACGACCACCGTGGTCTCCTCGGCCTTGCGGATCTGCAGCCGGTCCCACATCCGTACGGTCCGTTTGGCCGCGCGTACGGAGACCACGTCCGGGGTGGTCACCAGCAGCGCGGTGTCGGCCATCTCCACCGCCGCCGCACCCGCACCGCTCAACTGGGCTCCGCAGTCCACCACGACCACCTCGTAGCGGGAACGCAGCGCGCTGATGATCTGGCGGGCGGCGCGGTCGGTGACCTCCTCGCCGCGTTCGCCCTCGGCGGGGGCTAGGAGCAGGGCGAGGCCGGTGTCGTGGCGGAAGACGGCGTCGGCGAGGACGCGGGGCGAGATGTCGGTGATGGCGGCGAGGTCGACCACGGACCGGCGGAACTGGATGTCCAGGTAGGAGGCGATGTCCCCGGTCTGCAGGTCCAGGTCGACGAGGGCCGTCGCCCGCCCGGAGGCCTGCGCGGCGAGGGCCAGCTGGATGGCCGTGAGTGTCGCTCCCACGCCGCCTTTGGCGCCGCTGACCGTGACGGCCGTACCGCCGACTCCGCCGAAGACGTCCACGCTGTGGCCGAGGTGGCGGCGTACCCCCGTCGACCACTGGGCGACGACGTGGACACGGCTGGCGAGTTCCTCGTACGACAGCGGGAGCGCGACCAGGCCGCGGGCGCCGGAGTCCATCGCGGCGGAGAACAGGCCGGGGCTGGTGTCGGTGGTGACGAGGATGACGCCGACCGCGGGGAAGCGGAGCGCGACCTCGCGGATCAGCTCCAGGGCCGGGACCGGGCCGATCCGCTCATGGACGACCACGACCTCGGGCAGTTCGTCCACGGACTCGGCGGCGAGCCGGGCGAGGGTGTCCACCAGTTGGGTGGAGTCGGTCACCGGTGGCTGTGGTTCGGCGTCGGGGAGCTGGCTGAGCAGGGTGGTGAGGGAGCGGACGGCATCCGGGTCCGCGCCGGCCGGGAGGATCCTGGTGGGCATGCGGGCGGCCTCTCACTTGTCCGTCGCGAGTTCGTAGGTGCGGTCCTTGTCCGGGACGCTGGTCTCGCTGCCGGGGGCCACCAGCGCGAGCCGGACACGCTGGGCGAAGGACTCGGCGTAGGTGAGGCGCTGGGCGTCGAGGGTGGACAGCGCGAAGGTGATGGGGACGGCCTCGGTGGGCTGCTGCTGGTTCTTGCTGCTGTCGGGGTCGAGGGCGGTGATCCGGCCGACGTCGAGGACGCGCGCGTTGGTCACGACGATCTTCGACTGGTCGGGGTCGGCGTCCTTCTTCCCCTGGAACGTGGCGTAGACGTTGACCCGCGCCCCCGGGGTGATCTTCCCGGCCACGCCGGTCGCCGCGTCGATCATGATGGCGACCTCCTGCTGTCCGGGCTGGAGGGCGGGCTGGTCGACGATCATGTCGGTCTGGAGCAGTGAGCCGGCGCGCAGGGTGGTGACGGCGATCTTGCCCTGGATCTGCCGCAGATCCGTCACCGCGTTGCCGGACAGCCAGCGCTTGGGCATCCTGGTCTGCTCGAACTGACCGGCGTCCAGGGCGGTGTACGGCTTCACGTCGGACCGGACCCGATAGGCCGTGACCTCGGGCCCGACCTTGGAATTCACGTCGTGGACGACGGAGAGCACGCCGGCGAACGCGCCGAGAGCGCACAGGACCGAAAGGATCAGGAGTATCACGCCGCGGCGCTGACGGGAGTTCATGAACCGTGCAACCTCATTGGGGGAATCGGCCGAGCGGGGTATGGACGTGCTGGGCTGGTCAGGCGGGCGTGCGCTGTTCCAGGGCGCGGGGTGCGGCGGGTTCACGGGCGGGCGGGTTGGCGGAGCAGAAGACGCAGCGGTCGCCGATCACGTCCAGGCCGCACCAGTGGCAGCCGGCTTGTCGTACCGATGTGACGAGTTGATACAGAACGGACAGATCGGCGAGGTAGCTGCAGAACTCGGCGATCCGGGCCGTCCCCCACCAGGCGGCGGACTCGGCGGGCAGCGGAGCCTCGCGCAGCCCGTGCACGCTCCACTGCCCGGCGAGCCCGGCCACCCAGTCGCCCTGCGTCTGCTGTCCCTTGGCGACGAGCATCCAGGTGTTGAAATCGGGCCCCTTGAGGGTGACGCCGGGCCCGACCTTGACGAGCTGCGGCTCCGGATGGGCGAGCACGGCGAACTGACTGCCCGGCATCCAGGACTTGGCGTGCGCCTTCAGGCCGACCGGGACGCGGTCCAGCTTGGCGACGGAGCCGAGGACGGCCCCGGCGTGGATGTAGTGGGTGAGCAGCCGCCCGGCGGAGGCGAGCACACCCGGGCTCAGATCGCAGGAGGCGAGCTGGCGCAACTGGCGGGCGAGCACGGCGACGCCCAGCGGCGGCAGTTCGGGCCGGAAGAGGGCGATGCGGTCGCTCTCCAGCAGCGAGCGCAGGGTGTGCAGGCGCCGTACGACGGGCTCCGGAGTGGCGGCCGAGCAGACGACGACGACATAGCCGTACTGCTCGGTCAGGGTGTGCAGTTCGGTGAGCGCCTGCTCCAGCGGCCGCTGGTCGATGCCGCTGAGCACGACGGCGGGCATGGTCCGTTCGTCCTGCGCCGGCAGCGCCATGTCGGCACTGGTCACGGCAATGGCAGTTGGCACGCGCAGCTCCCCGCTCTTCACACCCGCCGGCCCACGGGGGTAACTCCCGTGCGCCAGGACGACTTCACTGCGTGACTATGTGAGCACTGTATCCACGGCCGTATGGCCGGAGAACAGCGTTGGTGAAGCTCGCGTGGAACTCTCCGGTCACAACTCCCGCCAAATCCGGACAGCTTGAGCGGGCGCCCGGAAACAGTTTTGGTCTGAACCTCTTGACACCCGGATTGGTCTGGACCAACTTGTAGCCCAACGGTGGCCACCGCTTCTCTCCCCTCCCTCCCACGGCTGCCTCGCGCGCCGAATTCTTCGACTCCCCCACCGGAGGCCCCCTGTGGACCATGCACCAGGCATACCCAGACCCCGCGGACGCCGAATCACCCTCTGGTCCGCGGCCACCGCGCTGGCCCTCTCCGTAGCAGGCCTCGCCACCGCCCCGGCCTCCGCGGCGGACGTCAACAACGTCAGGAACGCGGGCTTCGAGTCGGGCCTGACCAACTGGACCTGTACGGCCGGGAGCGGTACGACGGTCTCCTCCCCGGTACACACCGGGTCGGCCGCGCTGAAGGCGACGCCGGCCGGCCAGGACGACGCCCAGTGCACCCAGACGGTCGCGGTCAAGCCCGGCTCGACGTACACGCTGAGCGCATGGGTGCAGGGCGGCTACTCCTACCTGGGCGTGACGGGCACGGGCACGACGGACGTGTCCACGTGGACGCCGGACACATCCGCCTGGAAGCAGCTGTCCACGACCTTCACCACCGGCGCGTCGACGACATCGGTCACGGTCTACACCCACGGCTGGTACGGCCAGGCGTCCTACTACGCCGACGACGTCTCGGTCCACGGCCCCGACGGCGGCGGAGGCGGCGACCCGGCCCCGACGGTCCCGGCGGCTCCGGCCGGTCTGACGGTCTCGTCCACGACCTCCTCGTCGGTGTCGTTGTCCTGGGCCGGTGTTTCGGGCGCGACGGGCTACAACGTCTACCGGGACGGCGCGAAGGCGACAGCGGTGACGGGAACGTCGGCGACGCTGACGGGCCTGACGCCCTCGACCTCCTACTCCTTCCAGGTGACGGCGACGAACACGGCGGGCGAGTCGGCGAAGTCGGCGTCGGTGACGGCCACGACGGCCTCCGGCGGCAGTGGCGGTGGCGGCTCCGTGCCCAGGCACGCGGTGACCGGCTACTGGCAGAACTTCAACAACGGCGCGAAGGTCCAGAAGCTGTCGGACGTCCCGTCGTCGTACGACATCATCGCGGTGGCCTTCGCGGACGCGACCTCGACGCCGGGTGCCGTGACCTTCAACCTGGACACGTCCGGCCTGGGCGGCTACACGGTCGACCAGTTCAAGGCGGACATCAAGGCCAAGCAGGCGGCCGGCAAGAAGGTCATCGTCTCGATCGGCGGCCAGAACGGCACGGTCTCGGTGAGCGACTCGGCATCGGCGACGAACTTCGCGAACTCGGTCCACTCGCTGATGCAGACGTACGGCTTCGACGGCGTGGACATCGACCTGGAGAACGGCCTCAACGCGACCTACATGACCCAGGCACTGCGCGCGCTGGCGTCGAAGGCGGGCTCGTCCCTGGTCATCACGATGGCACCGCAGACGATCGACATGCAGTCGACATCGAACGCTTACTTCCAGACGGCCCTGAACATCAAGGACATCCTCACGGTCGTCAACATGCAGTACTACAACAGCGGTTCGATGCTGGGCTGCGACGGCAAGGTCTACAGCCAGGGCTCGGTCGACTTCCTCACCGCCCTGGCCTGCATCCAGCTCCAGGGCGGCCTCGCCCCGTCCCAGGTGGGCCTGGGTCTCCCGGCCTCCACGAGCGCGGCAGGCAGCGGATATGTGTCCCCGACGGTGGTGGACAACGCCCTGGACTGCCTGACGGCCGGCACCCACTGCGGCACCTTCAAGCCGTCCAGGACCTACCCCGACCTGCGCGGCGCGATGACCTGGTCGACCAACTGGGACGCGTCGGCCGGGAACGCGTGGTCGAGTGCGGTGGGGGCACATGTGCACGCTCTGCCGTGACGTGAGTTCCGCTCGGCGACGGCGCCCGGACCTCTGCGGTCCGGGCGTTGCCGTTGCGCACGGGACGACGTCCGGCCGCGAACGACGAGTACCGGCAGGTGGGCTAGATTCGTGGCCGTCTTCGCACGTCCGCACCCACTGAGGAACTGCCCGTGTCCCCCATGCCGCCCCCGAACGCCTCGTACACCCCGGCGCAGATACGACGCAATCGCCTGATCCTCCTCGGTCTGGTCCTCGCCGTCGCGGGCATGGTGGTGTTCTGGGCTCTGGGCCCGTACGACACGAAGGACCAGTCCGCGACGCTCAAGGCCGGTGACTGCTTCCAGAACATCGGGACGGACAAGGATGCGAAGGCCAAGAAGCTCGACTGCACCGACCCGCACGCCGACTACAAGGTCCTGAAGATGAACGAGGACGCCGTCGTCGACACCCTGGCATGCTCCGACGTCCCGGGCACGACCGGCTCGCTCACCCAGTCGGGCGCCGGGAAATGGTTCGTCGTCTGCTTCAAGGAGAACGACGAGAAGGGCAAGAAATAGCGGGGCGGAGGCGCCGCCCGCGCGACCGGACCGATCCCGTTGCCTGATCGACTGTGCGGAGCGGGTGCGTAGGATCGCCGGCATGGCATTGCGACCGGTTCAGGTGAACATCAAGGCTCTTGACGCCCTGGCGGTCGGCCGGTTCTGGGCGGAGGCGCTCGGCTGGAGTGCCTACAGCCCCGGTGTGACCACCTACGTCGGACCCGCGGGCGGCCCCGTCTGGCCGGACCCGGTCGCTGTCTGCATCGACGTCGTTCCCGTCCCGGAACCCAAGACCACGACGAAGAACCGGGTGCACCTCGATCTCGCGACCACCTCCGCGGCCCATCAGGCGGAGCTGGTCGCGCGCCTCGTGGCTCTCGGTGCGACGCCCGCCCAGGTGGGCCAGGGCGACGTGCCGTGGACGGTCCTCGCCGACCCGGAGGGCAACGAGTTCTGCGTGCTGGAGCCTCGGGAGATCTACCGCGACACCGGGCCGATCGCCGCAGTGGTGGTCGACTGCGTGGATCCGCGGGCCATGGCCCGGTTCTGGGGTGAGGCGATGGACTGGGCCGTGCACGAGGTGACCGACGACCATGCGGCGTTGCGCTCCGCCAAGGGCGTAGGCCCGTATCTGGAATTCCTCCGCACACCCGACGTGAAGACTGTGCCGGACCGCGTCCATCTTGACCTGCTGCCGTACCCCGGTGACGACAGAGCAGCGGAGGTGGCCCGGCTGCGGGCTCTCGGCGCCACCGACCTCGACGTCGGCCAGGGCGACGTGCCATGGACGTGTCTGACCGACCCGGAGGGCCACGAGTTCTGCGTCTGCGCCCTCCCCTGACCGGGGAACGGGTACGTGGACACCTCGGAGCAGGCGTACTCAGGCGTTCTCGGGGCCGGACGTGGCGGCCCACTCGACGAACTGGACGATCACGCCGTTGGGGTCGGTGACCTGGAAGAGGCGTTCGCCCCAGGGCTCCTCGCGCAGCGGCATGGTGATCTCGACACCCTCGGCGCGCAGCCGCTTCTCCTCGTTCTCGATCCCGGTGCCGGTGAACGCGACGATCAGGCCGGAAGCGTGCTGGTCACGCTGGTCGGCCGGCAGCACCTCGATGCCGCGCGCGAGCAGGACGATGTCCACCGCCGCGTCGTCGCGTGACAGGGAGGCGAATCCCTCGGCGGCGGCCTGCTCGACGTAGCCGAGGTGGGTGGTGAAGAACCGCTGGGACGCAGCGACGTCGTCGACGGTGAGCGAGACGGTGGACGCGGTGATCTGCAAGAGACGTTCCCCTCATCGATGCGCGGAGCCTGTCGCCGCTGGTGGGCGAGGCGGTCGGACGTGATCGTCGGTGGCGCGGTGCGGGTCAGTAGCCGGCGCGGCGCGGCAGGCTGCGGACGGGCGGGGTGATGCGCCGGGCGCGGGCGGCTGCCATGCGGGCGAGCTGCTGCCCGTCCCGGCGACGCGGCGCGGGGATCGGCGCCGCGGGAGCGGGGGCGACGACCGCGGTGTGAAGCTCACGCATGGGCACTCCTCTTCGTTCCTTCGACATAAAGTTGCGACGGGCGTAAAGTTAGCCGGACTAGAGCGCGGGTGTCAACATAAAAATGCTACGAGGGTAAGATTCGCCTCATGGCTACCGACATCACATCGCCCGCGCAGCCCGCCGGCCTGCGGGAATCCAAAAAGCAGGAGACCCGGCAGCTCATCTCCGACCACGCCACCCGCCTGTTCATCGCCCAGGGCTTCGAGCAGACCACCATCGCCGAGATCGCCGCCGCCGCACGGGTCGCCAAGAAGACGGTGACCAACTACTTCGCGCGCAAGGAGGATCTGGCCCTGGACCACCAGGACGCGTTCATCGCCTCCCTGGCGCAGACGGTGACCGCACGGCGGTCCGGCGAGTCCGCGCTGGCGGCGCTGCGTCGCGCCTTCATGGACGCCGCTGCGGCCGCGGATCCGGTCTCCGGGTTCTCCGGCCCTGCCTTCGCCCGCATGATCGCCGACAGCCCCACCCTCACCGCCTGCCTGCGCGGCCTGCACGACCAGCGTGAAAGCGCCTTGGCCCAAGCGCTCGCCGCGGCCACCGGCGCACCGCCAAACGACATCACCGTCCGGACCGCCGCAGGACTGCTCGGCACGGTCCACCGCATCCTGTTCCAGCGCATCCAGGACCTCACCCTGACCGGACACCCCAACGACGAGATCGCCGAAACCGTCACCGCGGAGGCGGCCAGCGCCTTCGGCATGCTCGAAGCGGCCCTCGGTCACTACGCCGTCGCGTAGCAGCGTCAGACATGCGGGGTGTCCGGGGCGGCGGCCTCCAGATCGGCGATGCTGCCCGACATGATCGTCCGCACATGGTCGGTGATGTGCTCCGCGGGCCAGTCCCACCAGGCCACCGCAAGCAGCCGAGCGACGTCCTCTTCGCTGTACCGGGTACGGATGAGCCGTGCCGGGTTACCGCCGACGATCCCGTAATCGGGTACGTCCGTGGTGACCACGGCGCCGGAGCCGATGATCGCGCCGTGTCCGATCCGCACGCCGGGCATCACGGTCGTACCGTGGCCGAACCAGACATCGTTGCCGACGACGGTGTCCCCTCGGCTGGGCAGGTCGGTGAGCAGGTCGAAGTGTTCCGACCAGGAGCCGCCCATGGTCGGGAAGGGAAAGGTCGAGGGGCCGTCCATGCGGTGGTTGGCGCCGTTCATGATGAACCGCACTCCCGTACCCAGCGCGCAGAACTTGCCGATGATCAGCTTCTCCGGCCCGTAGTGGTAGAGCACATTGCGCGTCTCGAACGCGGTCGGGTCGTCCGGGTCGTCGTAGTAGGAATACTCCCCGACCTCGATCAGCGGGGACTTCACCAGCGGCCTGAGCAGTACCACCCGCGGCTGCTCGGGCATCGGATGGAGGACGGTCGGGTCGGCAGGTACAGGCATGGGAAGCGATTCCTTATCGGTTGCGGTCGTGTCCGGTTCATGATCGCCGCAGCTCGCCGCCCCTGGACACCCGTTTACCACCTGCCTCGCCGCGCGCCTGCCACCCGTCGGCGCCTTCACCGGTGCACGGGGTGATCCGTCAGCGGCCGGCCGGTACGCCGTCCGTGCCCGACGGCGCCGCGACCGGTGCCTCGGCCGGCGTGACCGGCCGGCCGCGCAGGACGTGGCGGAGCAGGGCGAGGCCGGCCAGGAGGGCGACCAGACCGCACACTCCGTTCCAGCGGAAGGCGGAGTACGCGCGCACGCCCAGCCACGATCCTGCGCTGCCACCGAGGAACGCGCAGGTCATGTACGCCGTGTTCAGGCATGCGCGGGCCTCGGGGCGCAGCGCGAAGATGCGGGCCTGGTTGGCGACCTGGCCCGACTGCATGGCCACGTCGAGGAGCAGCATCCCCGTGCCCAGGCCGGTCAGTCCGACGGCGCCGCCCAGACGGCCGGCCGGCAGTACGGCCGCGGCGGCGATGGCGCCGACCATGCAGACCAGGTTCACAGCGTCGGGGCCGCACCGGTCCGTGTGCCGCCCGGCGGCCGGCGTGGACGGCGGCCCGCGGCGACAGCGGGCCGGCCGGCTGCCCGCCGGAGGATCGTGCCCTGCTGAACCGGCCGCCGCGGGGGCACCCCCGGTGCCGGTGCTCGACGAGGACGGCTCGGTGACCTACACCGCCGCCGATCCGGTACGCGCCGTCCTCACCCACATCGCCCGCGACGCGCTCGGCCTCGCGACCTCCGCCGCACTGGAGCGGGTACGTGCCTGCGCCGGACCGCACTGCGCCGCCTGGTTCCTGGACACCTCCCGGCCGGGGAACCGCCGTTGGTGCTCGATGGGAGCGTGCGGCAACCAGGCCAAGAAGAGCGCCTGGCGCACCAAGCACGCGGCCGGCGTGGCGGGCTGACGGAATACCGGCGTCTCGGCGGCCTGGTGATACGTCATGCGGCGGGCTGGGCGCTGACGCCTCGGATCACGCGCGCCGGGCGCGTGCCCGCGCCCCGGCCGCGCTCCCTGACGCCGCCTCAGCCGCTGGAGTCCTGCTCGAAGTACGCGTCGAGTACCGCGTCCAGCTGCTCGTCCCACTCCTTGAAGCGGGTTCTGGCCGTCGCCTCGATCTCGATCGGGTACCAGCGGCGGTCCGGGGTGTGGACCGTGATCGTGAAGCGCTTGCCGAAGCGGGGGGACTCCGTCTCGACCGCGGCGATCTCGTCCCAGCGGAACTCGCAGGACTCCTCGTCCAGGCGGAGGCGGACACCCTTGCGGTCGGCCACGATCTTCGCGCGGCGGTCGGACGCCTCGAAGACCGGACCACCGGCCGTGGTCTCGTCGGCCGCCTGGGCGTCCTCGCCGTCCCCGGCCTTCTCACCGTCCCCGGCGTCCCCGGCCTTCTCCAGCTGAGCCGGCGCTTCCCGGTCCTGCGGCTCCGGCTCCGCCGACGACCGGGCCGGCTCGGCGTCCACAGGCTCATCGGACCTGGCCGGGGCCGGGGCCGTGATTCCGGGGATGAACGCCGGGTCGAAACCGGCGCCCGTGACGGGCTCTGCCTTCAACGGCTCGCCCTTGGACGGCTTGCTGCTCGCTCCTATGCGCTGCTCCACGGCGGCAGTATGGACGACTTCCCTGTGCCGGAACCAGTCAGCCCGCTCATCCCCGGGTTCACTCACGTCACACTCACACAAACACACTCACCGTCGCCGCCACCGCGAAACCCACCACCGACAGCACCGATTCCAGGACCGTCCATGTGCGCAGCGTGTCCCGTTCGCTGATGCCGAAGTACTTGGCCACCATCCAGAAGCCACCGTCGTTGACGTGCGAGGCGAAGATCGAGCCTGCGGAAATGGCCATGATGACCAGGGCCGCGAAAGCCTGGGAGTGGTGGCCCGCCGAGAGCAGGGGCGCCACGATGCCCGCCGTCGTCACGATCGCGACCGTCGCCGACCCCTGGGCCACCCGCAGCACCAGGGAGATCAGATACGCCAGCACGATCACCGGCAGACCCACGCCGTGGAAGGTGTCCGACAGCGCCTGCGCCACCCCGCTCGCCTTCAGTACGGCGCCGAAGACCCCGCCCGCGCCGACCACCAGCAGGATGTTGCCGACCGGCTTGAGCGAGGAAGTCGACACCGTCTCCAGGGACTTGCGGGACCAGCCCCGGCGGATGCCCAGGAGGTGGTAGGCGAGGAGGAGGGCCAGGGTCAGGGCCACGAACGGGTTGCCGAAGAACTCCACGACCGAGCGGGCCGGGGACGGGTCCAGGGCGATCGAGGAGAAGGTGGCCGCGAGGATGAGGATCAGGGGTGTGCCGATGATGGCCAGGACCGTGGCCGGCGGTACCGGCTTCTCGCCCGCCTCCACGCCCTGGGCACGCTGCTCGGCCACGACCGCCCGCTTCGCCTCCTGAGCCGCCTCGGCCATGTCCTGCGGTACGGCGACGAAGATCCGTTCTCCGATCCAGGCGGAGAACGCCCAGGCGGCCAGTACGGCCGGGATGCCGCACACGATGCCCATGAGGATGATCCAGCCGAGCTGGACGTGCAGCAGGCCCGCGGCGGCGACCGGGCCGGGATGCGGCGGCAGGAAGGCGTGGGTCATGGACAGGCCGGCGAGCAACGGGAGGCAGTAGAGGAGGATCGACCTGCCGCCGCGTTTCGCCGCCGCGTAGACGAGCGGCGCCAGGACGAAGATGCCCACGTCGAAGAAGACCGGGATGCCGAAGATCAGGCCGGTCAGGCCCATGGCGAGGGGGGCGCGCCGCTCGCCGAACAGACCGAGGAGGCGGGAGGCCAGCACTTCGGCTCCGCCGCTGACCTCCAGGATCGCGCCGAGCATCGTGCCGAGGCCGATGATGATCGCGACATGGCCGAGGATGCCGCCCATGCCGGACTCGATGGTCGAGACGGCGTCGGAACGCTGGACGGTGCCGAAGAGTTCGGTGACCGAGAGGCCGGCCGACAGGCCCACGGCTGTCGAGACGGCGAGGAGCGCCACGAAGGGCTGGAGCCGGACCTTGATGATCAGGAAGAGGAGGAGGGCTATGCCCAGGGCGGCGACGGTGAGGAGGCCGGGGGTGCCGTCGAGGAGGAGGAGCAGGCCTCCGGTGTGGGGTGGTGGCGCAGCGGGAGCGGTGGGGGCGGTTGTGGCGGGCAGGGTGAGCGGGAAGGACATACGGGGGTCCTCTTCGTAAATGCATCGTGCTTTCCGGCAGGGGGCATCGCGGTGCGGCGGACCGGGGTCGGGGGCCGCCGTACCGTCGACGGACGTGCGGGAGGTGAGGGATCGTCAGCGGCTCAGCCGAGTACGGCGAGAGCGTCGATCTCGATGAGGAGGCCGGCCGGGAGACCGACGTAGACCGTCGTCCGGGCGGCGGGCGGCTGGGTGAGGCCCTGCTCCTCGAAGTAGGTGTTGTAGATGTCGTTCATCTCGGCGAAGTGGTCCACGTCCGTCAGGTAGACGCGGATCATCATCACGTCGTCCCAGCTCGCGCCGCCCTCTTCGAGGATCGCCCTGACGTTGGCGAGGGTCTGGAGGGTCTGCTCACGCAAGGAGGGACCGGCCGGCGTCGGGGGCTTGCCGTCCTCGGCGGGCAGGAAGCCGACCTGGCCTGCGACCTGGAGGATGTTCCCCTTCCGCACGCCGTGGGAGAACTTGGCGGGCGGGGTGGTGTGGGTCTTCGGGGTGAGGGCGATCTTGTCCGTCATACAGGGTCCTTGTCGGTCATGGGGCGTCCTTTTCGGTCATGAGGGATCCTTCGTGGGGTCCGACACGGGCGTTCTTCCGGAGTACTCGCCGCTGATCGCGTCCGCGGTACGGCGGACCTGCGGGAGCAGGGCGAGGAGTTCCTCGGCGGTGACGACCACGTTCGGCGCGGACACCGACATGGCGGCGACCACCCGGCCGTCGGCGCCGCGGATCGGGGCGGCGACGCAGTTGATGGACTCCTCGTGGCCACCGAGGTCGGTGGCCCAGCCCTGCTCGCGCACCGTGGCCAGTTCCTTGAGGAAGGCCGCGGCGTTCGGGGTCGAACGGGCCGTGTAGAGGGGGTAGTCGAGCTTGTCCGCGAGGGCGCGGCGCTCGGGCTCGGGGAGGTCGGCGAGGAGGAGTTTCGCGACGGCCGCGACCGTGATGGCGACGGGCTTGCCGATCCGCGAGTACATGCGGACGGGGTAGCGGCTGTCCACCTTGTCGATGTAGAGGACCTCGCCCTCCTCGTAGACGGCGAGGTGCACGGTGTGACCGCAGTTCTCGTTCAGCCGTACGAGGTGGGGATGGGCGATCTCGCGGATGTCGAGGTTCTCCATCGCCTCCTGGGCGAGGGCGAAGAGGCGGGCGCCGAGGCGGTAGCGCTGGTCGGACTGACGGTAGACCAGGCCGTGCTCGTGCAGGGTGCGCAGGAGGCGCAGGGCCGTGGATTTGTGCACGCCGAGGCGGTCGGCGACCTGGCCGAGGTCGGCGGGGCCCTCTGCGAGCAGGGGCAGGATGCTCAGGGCGCGGTCGACGGTCTGGCTCATGGGGTGTTCGCCTCCTCCTCGTGCCACTCGGCCTGCGTCCAGCCGGGGGCGAGTCGAAGTCTCCCCCATGCGGTGTCGTCCAGGGCGCTCAGGCGGTCGGCGTGGTCGCGGGCGGGCGGGGTGGCCAGGTCGGCGGGGGTGGTGAGGGTCGCGGCGGCGAAGAGGTGGCCGAGCCGGAGGCGGGTGGCGAGGGGGAGGTTGCGGAGGGTGCCGTGCAGGAAACCCGCGGCGAAGGCGTCTCCGGCGCCGGTGGTCGCCACGACGTCCACGGTCGGGGCGGGTTCGAAGGTGGCCCGCGGTGGGGTGGCGGTCGTGCGGGTGGGTTGTGCGGCGACCGGCGCGGCACCCCTGACGTCCGCGCCCGAACGACCCGGCTGCTCGCCACACGCCTCCGCCCCCACCCCCCGGTCGCCCCCGGGCCGGTCACGTTCGAATGCCGTCGCCCCTCTTCGACCCTGCTTCACCACCAGCACCCCCGGCTCCGGCAGTGCTCTTCTGATCGCTTCGGGGCCGCCCGTGACGCCCCAGGCATGCTCCGCCTCGTCCTCGCCGACGAAGACGATGTCGGCGCGCCGGGCCAGGTCGAGCAGGACCAGCGGTGCCTCGGGGGTGGGCCACAGGGCCGGGCGGTGGTTGACGTCGAAGGAGAGGAGGGGGCGGCCCGGGTGGTGTGCGGTCAGGGTGTGCATCAGGGCGCGGCAGTCCTCCGACAGCGCAGCCGTGATGCCGGACAGGTGCAGGACTCGGCCGGCCCGCACCGCCGCCAGGTCCACGTCGGCCACGGACATCGCGGACGCCGCCGAACCCGCCCGGTAGTAGGCGACCTCGTGGGCGCCCGTGCCCCGGTCGCCGGCCGTGCGGAAGTACACGCCGGTGGGGCGGGCCGGGTCGCGTTCCACGGAGGAGACGTCGACGCCGTACCCGGCGATGCGCTCCACCAGATGGTCACCGAAGCCGTCCGCGCCCACCCGGCCGACCCAGCGGGCGGTGTGGCCGGCGGCGGCCAGCACGCAGGCCACGTTGGACTCGGCACCGCCGATCGCGCGGTCGAAGGAGGGCACGTCCGCGAGGCGGCCCGGCCGGCCGGGCAGGAAGGTGACCATGGACTCGCCGAGCGCCACGACGTCCACGGTCTCCACAAGACCCGCGTGGTCGTGTGGAACGGGCGAGACGTAAGCAGCGTCGTTGATGATGACTCCTGTCCGATGACCGGGTAGCGGCTCCGTTGACCCGGTGTCGGCGAGATGCTAGACACCAGTTAGCAACACATGCAATGACCGTTGCAGAGAATGCAACGACTCAGAGAGGGGCTCCATGAGCACCGAAGCGCTCGCCCGGCTGGCCGAGGAACGCGTCGACCACCGCTTCAAGGGCCTCCCGCCGGACGCCGCCGGACACACCGTCGGCGAGCTGGCCGCCCAGCGCCGCAACCTCTTCACGGGCGGCTTCCCCACCCCCGTCCTCGTCCTGTCCGCCGAGCGGCTCGCGCACAACCTGGCGCTCATGCAGACGTACACCGCCCGGCACGGCCTCGCCTTCGCCCCGCACGGCAAGACCTCCATGGCCCCGCAGCTCTTCCACCGCCAGATCGAGCACGGCGCCTGGGGCATCACCCTCGCGATGCCCCATCAGGTCCGCGTCGCCCGGGAGTTCGGCATCCAGCGGGTCTTTCTCGCCAATGAGCTGGTGGACGCCCCGGCGCTGCGCTGGATCGCCGCGGAACTCGCCGCCGACCCCGGCTTCCGGTTCGTCTGCTACGTCGACTCGGTGCGCGGCGTCGAGCTGATGGACACCGCCCTGCGCGGCAACGGCGCCACCCGCCCCGTGGACGTCGTGGTCGAGCTGGGTGCGGGCGACGGGGCCCGGACCGGGGTGCGCACGGAGGCGGAGGCGCAGGCCGTCGCCGCCGCGGTGGCCCGGACCGAGACGCTGCGGCTCGTGGGCGTGGCGGGATACGAGGGCGAGGTGCCGCGCGCGGACCCGGAGCGCGTGCGGTCGTATCTGCGGCGGCTGGTGGCGCTCGCCGTCGAGCTCGACAAGGGCGGACGGTTCGGGAAGGCCGAGGAGATCATCGTCAGCGCGGGCGGCAGCGCCTGGTTCGACGCGGTGTCCGAGGTCTTCGCCGAGCTCCCCGAGCTGTCGGCGCCCGTGCTGAAGCTGCTGCGCTCGGGGGCGTACGTCTCGCACGACGACGGGCACTACCGCAGGCTCACCCCGTTCACCCGGGTGCCCGAGGAGGGCGCGCTGGAGCCCGCCTTCCGGCTGTGGGCGCAGGTCGTCTCCCGGCCCGCCCCCGAGCAGGCCTTCGCCAACGCGGGCAAGCGCGACGCCGCCCACGACCTGGACCTGCCCACCGCGCAGGTGGTACGCCGGAACGGTGTCGAGCGACCGGCCACCGGCATCACCGTGACCGGCCTGTCCGACCAGCACGCCTGGCTGCGCACGGAACCGGGCGCGGACGTCGAGGTCGGCGACTGGATCGGCCTGGGCCTGTCCCACCCGTGCACGTCGTTCGACAAGTGGCAGCTGATCCCGGTGGCCGAGGCGGACGGGACGGTCGTCGACTACGTCCGCACCTTCTTCTAGGAACCGGCGAAAGGGAGGCGTGACATGGAGGACCTGGTCATCCGGGACGCCGACGTCGTGGACGGCAGCGGCGACGCGTCGTACCGGGCCGATGTGGTGATCGACGGCGGCCGGATCGTGTCGATCGTCAAGGAGGCCGCCGCGGCCGGCTGCCAGCGCCCGCGCGCCGTGCGGGAGCTGGACGCGGAGGGCCTGGTCCTCTCCCCCGGCTTCATCGACATGCACGCCCACTCCGACCTCGCCCTGCTGCGCGACCCCGACCACAGCGCGAAGGCGGCGCAGGGGGTCACGCTGGAGGTCATCGGCCAGGACGGGCTGTCGTACGCGCCGGTGGACGACCGCACCCTGGAGGAGGTGCGCCGGGTGATCACCGGGTGGAACGGGTACGGCGACGACATCGGCTTCGACTGGCGGTCGGTCGGCGAGTACCTGGACCGGCTCGACCAGGGCATCGCCGTCAACGCGGCCTACCTCGTCCCCCAGGGCACCGTCCGCGCCCTCGTCGTCGGCTGGGAGGACCGCGCGGCCACCCCCGAAGAGCTGGACCGGATGCGGCAGTTGGTCGCGCAGGGGATGGAGCAGGGCGCGGTCGGGCTGTCGTCCGGGCTCACGTACACGCCCGGCATGTACGCCTCCGACGCCGAACTGACCGGATTGTGCCGGGTGGTGGCGTCGTACGGCGGCTACTACTGCCCGCACCACCGCTCCTACGGCGCCGGCGCCCTGGAGGCGTACGCCGAGATGATCGCCCTCGCGCGGGAGGCCGGCTGTCCGCTGCACCTGGCCCACGCCACGATGAACTTCGGTGTGAACGAGGGCCGGGCGCCGGAGCTGCTGGCCCTGCTGGACCGAGCACTGGACGCGGGCGCGGACATCACCCTCGACACCTATCCCTACACGCCCGGCTGCACCACCCTGGCCGCGCTGCTGCCGAGCTGGGCGAGCGAGGGCGGCCCGGAGGAGGTCCTGGCGCGCCTCACCGACCCGGCGACGGCCGCACGGATCCGGCACGACCTGGAGGTGACCGGCTCGGACGGCTGCCACGGCGTACCCGTGGACTGGGAGACGATCGAGATCTCCGGAGTCACCCATGGGGTCACCGATCCCGCGCTCGGCACCCTCGTGGGCCGTACCGTCCGGGAGGCTGCGGCGCTGCACGGCGAGCCCCCCTGGGAGACGGCCCGCCGCCTGCTGATCGAGGACCGGCTCGGTACGGCCGTCCTCCAGCACGTCGGCCACGAGGAGAACGTCCGCGCGATCATGCGGCACCGCACGCACACGGGCGGCTCCGACGGCATCCTGCGGGGTGACAAGCCGCATCCGCGCGCCTACGGCACCTTCCCGCGCTATCTCGGCCACTACGTGCGGGAGTTGGGGATCCTCTCGCTGGAGGAGTGCGTCGCCCACCTCACGTCCCGGCCCGCGGCCCGGCTGCGGCTGCCGGACCGGGGACTGGTGCGCGAGGGATACCGGGCCGATCTGGTGCTGTTCGACCCGGAGACGGTGGCGTCCGGCGCGACCTTCGCCGAGCCCCGCACGCTTCCCACGGGGATCCCTCACGTCCTCGTCGACGGCCGGTTCGTCATCGAGGACGGGAAGCGGACGGACGTGCTCGCGGGCCGGTCCGTCCGCCGCACCCCGGTGTGAGGGCCCTTACGGCTTGGGCAGGGTGCAGCCGGCCGCGCTGAGGTCGAGCTTGTTGCCGGTGGTGAAGCAGGCCGGGATGGTGTACGTCTCCTCGGCGTAGTTGATGCCCTGTCGGACGGTGACGTTGCCGCTCTCGTCGACCTCGCAGGGGTTGTTCTCGGTGCAGCGCTCGCCGTCCTCGTTGCCGGTGTTGTTGACCGCGACGACCTTGCCGGTGGCGGTGTCGATCACCGGGGAGCCCGAGGTGCCGCCGATGGTGTTGCAGGAGGAGGTGTAACGGACCGAGTCCTTCCAGGTCCAGTCGCCCTCCTTCAGCCGGTACACGAACCCGTCGATGCTGCAGCTGTAGGTGCGCTTCCAGTAGCCGGAGACCACCTTGATGGCGGTGCCGGCGGTCGGGTGCGTGTCCTGGAGGGTGAGCGGGGAGATGCCGTAGGAGTTCTTGATCGCCGCGTACGTGGTGGTGGTGCGGTAGATCGTGACGTCCGTGTCCGTCATGGTCGAGTAGACGACCTGGTTGGCACGGAGGGTGGCGACCTTGCTGCCGCTTGCGTTGAGCAGGCCGAAGCTGCGGCTGGAGGACTGACCGGTGATGACCTCGCCGGGCTCGGGGAAGCCGGTCTCCAGGCAGTGGCCGTTGGTGAGCACGAGCGCCGGGTCGGTGTCCGCGGAGTTGGGGAAGCGGATGACGGAGCCGGAGCAGTTGCTGAGCGCGACGGTGCCGGCGAAGTTGACGGTCACCTTGGGCTTGACGACGGTGTGCGGTGCGGCGACCGCGGGGGCGGCGCCCAGTCCGATCAGGGCCACGGAGGAGAGTGCGGCAAGGAGAGGCTTGTTCATGTGGGGGTCCCCTCTGACGACTTGGGCGACCGGATGTCTTCCGGCCGCCCTTCATTTGTCATGCGCATTCTCAATGCCCGGGAGGGGTGCGAACAAGGAGCCGCGTCAGGTCATAGGGGTTTCCCTCGGCCCCCCGCTCCGGCAACTCGGCTATTTCCGGGGCGGTTTGGTGACAACAGCCCCGAACAGGGCGAGACCCTTGATGACGACACGCGGGGCGCCCGGCCTGCCGGGCTTGCGGGCGCCGCGCCTGCGGAACACTCCGAACAGCCCGAGGCCCCTGACCTCGACGTCGATGTCGTCCGGGACGACGATCCCGGTGCCTCCCCACAGGGCGACGGCCCGGATCACGGTCTCCTGGGCGGCGAAGCGGGCCTCGGTCAGATCGAGCCGGCCGCCGCCCCACATGGACCAGGCGGTGAACCTGGACGGAACGACCCACTCGCCGTCGCGGTGGAAACCGCCGAACATGCCCAGCGCGAAACGGGAGGTGGGCGGCCGGTCCACCACCAGGCAGTCCCTGGGCCCCGGTTCCGGCAGGCCGCGCGTCGCGACCGCCAGCTCACCGAGCGTCCGGGCGCTGTGGACCCGGCCCAGGCGGTCGTCCAACTCACCCAGCGGCAGGCGGCCGTCGGCTGCGGCGGCCCGCACCCGCTCGACGGCACGCTCGCGGTCCTCCTCGGAGGCAAGCGTGTCAGGAGCCGACGGCGACTGCTCCGCGGGAGAGGGGTGCTCGGTCATGCGGCAACTCTCGCACGACCGGCACGCCGTACCGCCCGGCGGCAGGCCGAGTGGCCCGGCGGGAAACAGAGTTGGCGCGAAAATGACCTCGGGCGGTCAGCGGGGGCGTTTGGTGGTGCCGTGACCGTGCCCCCGGCCGGCGGGGAAGGACGACGTGGAGTCGGCCGGGCCGGCCGTCGTCGTGGTGGGTGTGGGCGTGGGAGTGGGGGCGGGTGGGGCGGAGGTCACGGCGGTCGGGGCGCTGTCCGGGGCGCCGGTCGACCGGGACGCCTGGACGGCCGGGGAGGCCGTCGAGCCGGGCGGCGCGGCCGAGGGGGAGCCGGCGACGGCCGTCGAGGCGGTCGCGGCCGGGGAGCCGTGGTCCGTGCGGGGGCTCGCGGAGGCCGAGTCACCGACGGCGACCCGCCCGCCGCCGGCCGGCCGGGACCCGTCCGGGGCCGCGGAATCGGAGCCGCCCGCCACCGCGGCGATCACCGCGACCGCACCGGCCACGCCCAGCACCCCGGCGACGGCCGCCACCCGCCGCCGGCCGCCCGTGCGCCGCCCGGCGCGCCGCCGCGCGGCCCGCCCCGCACCCGGCCGTACCGCCTCGTACGGCTCGTACGGCTCGACCGGCTCATGGGGGGCGTAGGACTCGTAGGGCTCGTCGGGCCCGTACGGCTCGGGCAGCGAAGGCAGCTCGCGCGTCTGGTCGTAGGCACTCTGCCAGCCGTGTGCGGCGGCCGGGTCGGCGTACTCCTCGTACGCCGGCGCCGGAGCCTGCCGGAGGTACACGCTCGGCGGCGCCGGAGGCGACGGCTGGTGCTCCCGTTCGGTGGACATGACAGCGGATTGTAGGGACGCAAGTGACTGCTGAGACAGCCTTCGGCGATATCCGGGCAAACCTCTCCGTCTCACGTGTCGGAAAACACGACCCAGGAGGCATTACCGGGCCGTAAGCTCACGACATGCAGGTGATCCAGTCGACCAAGCTCGCCAACGTCTGTTACGAGATCCGGGGCCCGGTTCTCGAAGAGGCCATGCGGCTGGAGGCAGCGGGGCACCGCATTCTCAAGCTCAACACCGGCAACCCGGCCGCCTTCGGCTTCGAGTGCCCGCCGGAGATCCTGGAGGACATCCTCCGCAATGTCTCCAGCGCGCACGGCTACGGCGACGCCAAGGGCCTGCTGGCCGCCCGCCGCGCGGTCGTCATGCACAACCAGACCCTCGGCATCGAGACGGACGTCGAGCACGTCTTCATCGGCAACGGCGTCTCCGAGCTGATCGTGATGGCCATGCAGGGGCTTCTCGACGACGGCGACGAGGTCCTCGTACCGGCCCCGGACTACCCCTTGTGGACGGCGGCCGTCTCCCTATCCGGCGGTACGGCGGTGCACTACCGCTGCGACGAACAGTCCGACTGGATGCCGGACCTCGCCGACGTCGAACGCAAGGTCACCGACCGCACCAAGGCGATCGTGATCATCAACCCGAACAATCCGACGGGGGCCGTGTACGACGAGGCGATGCTCAGGGGGCTCACCGACATCGCCCGCCGGCACAACCTGCTGGTGTGCTCCGACGAGATCTACGACAAGATCCTCTACGACGGCGCCACCCACACCCCGACCGCCAAGGTCGCCCCCGACCTGCTCACCCTCACCTTCAACGGCATGTCGAAGGCGTACCGGGTGGCCGGCTACCGGGTCGGCTGGATGGCGGTCTCCGGCCCGCGCGCCCACGCCGACTCCTACATCGAGGGCCTGACGATCCTGGCGAACATGCGCCTGTGCGCGAACATGCCGGGACAGCACGGGGTGGTCGCCGCGCTCAGCGGACGCCAGTCGATCAACGACCTGGTGCTGCCGGGCGGCCGGCTGAAGGAGCAGGTGGACACCGCCTACGAGCTGCTGACGCAGATTCCCGGCGTGAGCTGTGTGCGCCCCAAGGGCGCGCTGTATCTCTTCCCGCGCCTCGACCCCCAGGTCTTCAAGATCAAGGACGACCGGCGGATGGTCCTGGACCTGCTGCGCCAGGAGAAGATCATGGTCGTCCAGGGCACGGGCTTCAACTGGCCGGAGCCGGACCACTTCCGTGTGGTCACCCTGCCGACGGTCGGCGATCTCCGTGACGCGATCACCCGGATCGGGAACTTCCTGGACGGATACAGCCAGCCGTAGCGGACGGACGCAGCCGGCCGTAGCCGACGGACTCCATTCCGTGACACGACTCAACTTTAGACGAAATCCAAGCTAGGATGGCTTCCTGTCAGAGCACAGGAGGCCATCACTCATGTACGAACCGATCCGCACCAAGTCGGTGCACAGCACGATGGCCGGCACCCCCTCCGACTTCCCCCACCGGTCGCGCGAGGAGGAGCTGGACATCCAGCTCGCCGGACACCTCGCCGCGCTGCTCGCCGTGACCGACGAACTGCGGGCACTGACTCCGTCGGCCGATCTGGAGACCGCCGCGGAGCGGCTCGCCGACCAGGTGGCCCGGCTGCGGGGCGGACGCAGCCCGCTGCGCGCGGCGCCGTCCGTGTCCGGCGACGCCATGGCGCTGCACCAGCGCGCGCACGCCCTCGCCGGCCGCGCGCTCGTGGTCGCCGCCTCGCGCGCCGACACGGCGGCGGCGATCCTCGCCGCCGAGCGGATGGACGCGCACACCGACGCACTGTCGGAGCCGAAGGAACTGAGCACCACCGCCTGACCCCGCAGGGTCCCCCGATCGGCCCCGGTCCGCGTGCACCCGCAGCGACGCGCGGACCGGGCGCCACACACCGCGTCGGCTTGGTCAAAGGGTGAGCAGCCGGACGAGCAAAGCCGTCACCGTGCCCACCGTGAACACCGCCCCCAGCACGGTGAACAGCAGGTCGACCGCCCTCATGTCCCAGCCCTCGACCGCAAACCGGTGCGGGGCCTGCGGGTCGTATCGGACCACAACGTACGACCCCACACGGAAGTTGTGGGCGACGACTCCGCGTCCGAACCTGGAGGAGTACTCGCACGTGCGCCCGTCCTGTGCCGTCCAGGCCACGACCAGGTGGTAGAACGTGGCGCCCTCGTCGTCCCGCCTGACATCGTGGCGGACGACCCGGGCCTCGGCGGTGACACCCACGCGGCGAAGCGTGCCGGCGAGGCGGAGGCCGTACAGGCCGAAGCCGAGGGAGAGCACGCCGATCGTCAGAGGGATGAGAGAGAAGAGCCATTCGCGTTCCACGTGTTACGCGACGCGTGCGCCCGGCTGTCGGTTGCGACGGAGGGGGCGGCAGTGGCCCCGCTCGGGCGGGGCTCTGCACGGCACCGATGAAGCCGGGGCCCCGCACGCCTTTGTGCGGGGCCCCGGTGGGTGGTCACCACGGCCGGCCGTGACGATCGCTGGTCAGGGCATCCGGACCGGCCGTGGAGTCTTCAGCGGGCGGTTCAGCCCAGGCGCTCCACCAGCGCGCGGTACTGGTCCCACAGCTCCTTCGGGGTGTGGTCGCCGAAGGTGTTGAGGTGCTCGGGGACCAGGGCGGCCTCCTCGCGCCAGACCTCCTTGTCGACCGTGAGCAGGAAGTCCAGGTCCGACTCGGACAGTTCGAGGCCCTTGGTGTCCAGCGCGCCCTTGGCCGGCAGCACGCCGATCGGGGTCTCGACGCCCTCGGCCTTGCCGTCCAGCCGCTCCACGATCCACTTCAGGACACGGGAGTTCTCGCCGAAGCCCGGCCAGACGAACTTGCCCTCGTCGTTCTTGCGGAACCAGTTGACGTAGTAGATCTTCGGCAGCTTGGACTGGTCCTTGCCCTTGGCGACGTCGACCCAGTGGCCCATGTAGTCGCCCATGTTGTACCCGCAGAACGGCAGCATCGCGAACGGGTCGCGGCGCAGCTCGCCGACCTTGCCCTCGGCGGCGGCGGTCTTCTCGGAGGCCACGTTGGCACCGAGGAAGACACCGTGGTTCCAGTCGAAGGACTCCGTCACCAGCGGCACCGCGCTGGCACGCCGGCCGCCGAAGAGGATCGCCGAGATCGGCACGCCCTTGGGGTCCTCCCACTCCGGCGCGATGATCGGGCACTGGGACGCGGGAACCGTGAAGCGGGCGTTGGGGTGGGCGGCCGGGGTCTCGGACGCCGGCGTCCAGTCGTTGCCCTTCCAGTCGGTGAGGTGGGCCGGGGGCTCCTCGGTCATGCCCTCCCACCACACGTCACCGTCGTCGGTGAGCGCGACGTTGGTGAAGACCGCGTTGCCCCACAGCGTCTTCATCGCGTTGGCGTTGGTGTGCTCACCGGTGCCGGGCGCGACACCGAAGAAGCCGGCCTCGGGGTTGATCGCGTACAGGCGGCCGTCCTCGCCGAAGCGCATCCAGGCGATGTCGTCGCCGATGGTCTCCACGGTCCAGCCGGAGATCGTGGGCTCCAGCATGGCGAGGTTCGTCTTGCCGCAGGCGCTCGGGAAGGCGGCGGCGACGTACTTGGCCTCGCCCTGCGGCGGGGTGAGCTTGAGGATCAGCATGTGCTCGGCCAGCCAGCCCTCGTCACGCGCCATGACGGAGGCGATGCGCAGGGCGTAGCACTTCTTGCCGAGCAGGGCGTTGCCGCCGTAGCCGGAGCCGTAGGACCAGATCTCGCGGTCCTCGGGGAAGTGGGAGATGTACTTCGTGGAGTTGCACGGCCACGGAACGTCGTCCTGGCCCTCCTCCAGCGGGGCGCCGAGGGAGTGGACGGCCTTGACGAAGAAGCCGCTGTCGCCGAGCTCGTCCAGGACGGCCTGGCCCATGCGCGTCATCGTGCGCATGGAGACGGCGACGTAGGCGGAGTCGGTGATCTCCACGCCGATCGCGGACAGCGGCGAGCCCAGCGGACCCATGCAGAACGGGACGACGTACATGGTGCGGCCCCGCATGGAGCCGCGGAACAGGCCCTTCTCACCGCTGAAGATCTCCCGCATCTCGGCGGGCGCCTTCCAGTGGTTGGTCGGGCCGGCGTCCTCCTCCTTCTCGGAGCAGATGAAGGTCCGGTCCTCGACGCGGGCGACGTCGGTCGGGTCGGAGGCGGCGTAGTAGGAGTTCGGGCGCTTGATCGGGTCGAGCCTCTTGAAGGTGCCCTTGGCCACCAGCTCTGCACACAGCCGGTCGTACTCGGCCTCGGAGCCGTCACACCAGACCACGCTGTCCGGCTGCGTCAGTTCGGCGATCTCGTCGACCCACGAGATCAGTTCCTGGTGATGGGTGGGAACGCTGGAAGCCGAGTTGTCGCGCGCCACGGTTGCTCCTAAGTGAGGGATTTTGTCCTTGTGGCCCCGTGGGGGCTGCGACCCGGACGCTTCTGTGCTGCTCATCCGGTGCCGACTGCACTCATTTGATCGTATCCGACACGAGTGCCCATATGTCCAGGGGACCTCACAGGTGAGCACGTGAGGAAGGCCACGGTTTCCAGCGCCGTTTACGTTTCCTTTACGTCCAGGTTTGCGTCACCTGAAGGTCTTTTTGCGTTCGATCGACCAAGAGCCTCACTGATTCCCGACTTACGGCGCCGTAGGTACCATGCCCCGCATGACTGCGTCCGCTCCCGACGCGCCCACGGAGACGCCGGCCAGCGGCCGCGGCCCCGTAGCGCTCTCCTTGCCGCATCCGGTCAAGCCCAGGCTCCGCGGCTGGCTGCACCTCGGCATGTTTCCGGCCGTGCTCATCGCGGGCCTCGTCCTCACCGCCCTCGCCGACTCCACCAGAGGCCGTATCGCCTGCGGGATCTACGTCCTGACGGCCTGTCTGCTCTTCGGCATCAGCGCGCTGTACCACCGGGGAAACTGGAGCCCCCGGATGGACGGCGTCCTGCGCCGCCTGGACCACGCCAACATCTTCCTGATCATCGCGGGCACCTACACTCCGCTGACCCTGCTGCTCCTTCCCGGCGGGAAGGGCCAGTGGCTGCTGTGGGGCATCTGGGCCGCCGCCGCGGCCGGCATCGTCTTCCGGGTCTTCTGGGTCGGCGCCCCGCGCTGGCTCTACACGCCCTGCTACATCGCGATGGGCTGGGCGGCCGTCTTCTTCCTGCCCGACTTCCTGCGCACCGGCGGCATCGCGGTGCTGGTCCTGGTGGTCGTCGGCGGCCTGCTCTACAGCGCCGGCGGCGTGATCTACGGCATCAAGCGGCCGAACCCGTCGCCGCGCTGGTTCGGCTTCCACGAGGTCTTCCACTCCCTCACGCTGGCCGCCTTCGTGGTCCACTACGTCGGCATCTCGCTGGTGGCGTACCAGCACGCGTAACCGCAACCCATCCCTTCCCGGCCACGGCTCATCCGCCGTGGCCGTTTTTCGTGCGCCTGACACCAGATCGCCATTGACAGTCACATGTTTTTAAGAGTTACTTTCATTCCATGGTTACTGTCACTCACGTCGATGAGCCGCGGCACGACTCCCGCCGCTGGTGGGCCCTCGGGGCCCTGGTCGCGAGCATGCTGGTGCTCGGCTTCGACATGACGATCCTCAACGTGGCCCTGCCGACGATGGCCGGGCAGCTCGGCGCCACGACGGGCCAACAGCAGTGGATGGCGGACGCGTACGTCGTCGTGTTCGCCGCGCTGATGCTCCCGGCCGGACTGCTCGGGGACCGGTTCGGGCGGCGCCGAATGCTGATCGCGGGACTCATGGTCTTCCTGGCGGGCTCGCTGCTCGGTGCACTGGCCGGGGATGTGGACGTGGTGATCGCCGCCCGCGCCGTCATGGGCCTCGGCGCCGCGTTCATCACTCCACTGGCGATGTCCGTGCTGCCCTCGCTGTTCACGCGGCAGGAGCAGGGCAAGGCCATCGGCCTGGTCTCCACCGGCAGCGCCCTGGGCATGCCGCTGGGACCGATCATCGGCGGCTGGCTGCTCGACCACTACTGGTGGGGATCGGTCTTCCTGATCAACATCCCGATGGTCGCCATCGGCATCCTCGCCTGCGTCCTGCTGCTCCCCGAGACCCGTGACCCGCACTCCCCCACGGTCGACGCGCTGTCCACCGTGTTCACCACCGCCGGGCTGGGGGCCCTGGTCTACGCGACCACCGAGGCCTCCGACCGCGGCTGGGACGACCCACTGGTCCTCGCTCTGTTCGCCGGGTCCGCGGCTCTCATCGCCGCGCTCGTGCTGCGCTCGCGCCGGGTCCGGCGCCCCATGCTGGACCTCACCCTGCTCGCCCGGCGCGGCTTCCTGCTCAACGCCGTCGCCGCGACCCTCGTGATGTTCGTGCTGTCCGGCCTGATGTTCGTCCTGCCGGCCTACCTCCAGGCCGTCCTCGGCAACGACACGCTCGGCACCGGCGTACGGATGCTGCCGATGGTTCTCGGCCTGTCCGTCGCCGCGAAGCTCGCCCCGCCGGTCGCCGCCCGTTTCGGCGCGCGTGCCTCGGTCAGCGCGGGCCTGGTGGTGCTGGCCTTCGCCGCCTTCCTCGGCAGTCGTACGACGACCGGCTCCGGCTACGGCTTCACCGCACTGTGGCTCACCACCGCCGGACTGGGCTTCGGCTTCGCCCTCGTACCGGCCATGACGGGCGCGCTCGGCACCCTGCCCCGGGACCGGGCCGGCAGCGGCTCCGGACTGCTGATGACCCTGCGCCAGGTGGGCTCCGCGATCGGCATCGCCCTGCTCGGCAGCCTGCTGGCCGACACCTTCCGGGACCGCCTGGACGTCACCGGGCTGCCCGCGAAGGCCGCCGACACCGCAGGGGACTCGGTCGTCGCCGCCCGTCTGATCGCCGAGAAGGCCCACTCCGCCCACCTCGCCGCCTCCGCGAACGGTGCGTACGTCCACGGCATGACCGTCGTGCTGCTGGTGTGCGGTGCCGCCGCCCTGGTCTCCGCACTGCTGGCGGCGGCCTTCCTGCCCGGGACGACGGCGGCCGGGCCCGCGGAGGCCGCCGCCCCCGACGTGGTCGCCCCGCGGGAGGATGCCCGACAATGACCCCCATGACGGCCGCACGTTCCCCCCTCTCCCCCGCCGACCGCCCGCAACTGGGTCTGCGCGAGCGCAAGAAGATCAAGACCCGTGAGGCGATCCGCACCGCGACATACGAACTGATCAGGGAGCAGGGGTACGACGCCACGACCGTCGACCAGATCGCCGAGCGGGCCGAGGTGTCGCCGTCGACCGTCTTCCGGTACTTCCCGACCAAGGAGGACATCGTCCTCACCGACGAGTACGACCACCTGATGGCGGAGGAACTGCGGGCCCGCCCGGCGGACGAGCCGCTGCTGGAGTCGCTGCGGTACGTCATGCGCGCGTCGCTCGCCGGCCTGATGCACGACGACCCCGAGGTGCTCCGGCTGCGGACGCGTCTCGGAGTCGAGGTCCCCGCCGTCCGCTCCCGGGTGTTCGAGAGCATGGCGAGCACCAGTGTCCTGCTCCGCCGGGCCATCGCGGACCGCACGGGCCACGACCCGGACAGCCTTGAGGTGCGGGTCTACTCCATGTCCGTCATCGCCGGGCTCATGGAGGCCAACATGTACTGGGGCGAGCACGACCAGGAGGGCGACCTGGGCGACCTCATGGAACGCGCCCTCACGGTCCTGGAACACGGCCTGCCCACCGAAAACCGCTGAGGTCCGGGCGGCCCCCCGTGCGATCCTGACGGGGTGAACCGACCCGAGATCCACGTCGAAGTCGCCCCCGCGCTCCATCTGTTCGTGCCGGCCGCCCGACGGGGCGGCGCCACGCCGCTCGGCACGGACGGCGTCTCGACGCTCGGCCATGTCATCGAGTCCCTCGGCGTCCCGCTGACCGAGGTCGGCGCACTGGTCGTGGACGGCCGTGAAGTACCTGTCTCGCACATCCCGGCGGCGGGCGAGACGGTGTTGGTCCAGCCCGTCACCCGCCCCCAGCAGGTCCCCGGCGCCCCGCTCCGCTTCCTCCTCGACGTGCACCTGGGCACCCTCGCCCGCCGCCTCCGGCTGCTCGGTGTGGACACGGCGTACGAGTCGACGGACATCGGCGACCCGGCGCTGGCCGCGCGCTCGGCGTCGGAGCAGCGGGTGATGCTCAGCCGCGACCGAGGGCTCCTGCGCCGCCGCGAACTGTGGGCCGGCGCCTTCGTCTACAGCACCCGCCCCGACGACCAGCTGCACGACGTCCTCGACCGGTTCGCCCCCGCCCTGAACCCCTGGACCCGCTGCACCGCCTGCAACGGCCTGCTCAGGCAAGCCACCAAGGAGGAGGTCGCCGGGCAGCTCAAGCACGGCACGCAACGCTCGTACGACGTCTTCGCCCAGTGCACGGAATGCGGTCGCGCCTACTGGAAGGGCGCGCACCACGACCAGCTGGAAGCGATCGTGGAGCGCGCCCTGACGGAGCATGGTTAGCGCCTGCTCGTATCCCTCTTCTCACAGGCGATGCCGTTCCGGTTCCGGTCCAGGCCCAGCGGGTCGTCGCCGCCGTTGACCTTCAGCCGGCCGTAGTGGTTCTGCTTGAGCCAGGTGCAGCGCGCCGCCGCCGTCTTCTTCACCTTGGGCGGGAAGACCGTCGGCACACAGACGTTGACCGAGCCGTAGTGCCGGTCGCAGCCGGAGATCGTCGGGCTGACCGCTTGCGAGGTGCGCTTCTGCCCCGGGCCGGACTCCTTGCCGGACAGCGCGTCGGCGAAGGCGTGGACGTGCGGCGATGCGGTGGTGGCGCCGAGGGCCGCCGGGCCCGTCAGGTGCACCCACCTGGCCACCGAGGGAACGCCGTTGGCGTCGACCGCGAAGAGCATGTACCAGCCGGGCGGGGCGATGTTCGGGTTGTTCGTCACGTTCAGGTCGACGTTGTTGCCGTCCACGCTCAGCGGCAGGTCGACGAAACGCTGGTTCGGGTCGGAGGAGTGGGTGACCGCGGCGGGCCGGATCAACTCGGCCCTGGCGATGGGGTGGTCGACGGTGATCCGCTGGGTGTCGCCGTACTTCCACTCCTGGTTGATCACCGAGGTGATCGTCGGTCGCGTGCCCTTGTAGAGGTACGGCGGGGTGTAGATCGACACGTTGCGGTTCCAGCTGCCGTTGCCCGGGTTGTCACCAGTGGCCATCACCCGGCCGTCGGGCAGCAGGAAGGCCGTGGAGTGGTAGCCGCGGGACTGGGGGTCGGCGGCCACGGGGTCGAAGGTGTTGGTGCCGGGGTCGTAGACCGAGGACTCGTACACCGGGTCGGCCCGGTTGTGCAGGGCGCCGCCGGTCTCCAGCACCTTGCCGTCGGGCAGCAGGACCGCGGAGACGTACATCTTGCCCTGGTTGCCGGTCTCGGCGACCTTGCCGCTGCCGAGGTCGACCGTGCCCTGCGGGAGCGGCGGCCCGGCGACGTACGACGGGTTGGCCTGCTTGAGGTCGATCACGTCGGTGAGGCGGCCCGCGTCGGGGTTGGAGTCGATGTTGCCGCCGCCGATGGTGAGGACCCTCTGGTCCTGCGCGGGGGGCAGCAGCACGGACGCCGACTGGTCGCGCTGGTCCTTGTTCTGCAGGCCGGGGATCTGCGTGATCGTGTTGGCGTCGTAGTCGTAGATCGCCGAACCCGTGCCGGGGATGTTGTTGCCGAAGACATGGCTGCCCGTGTAGAAGAGGCGGCCGTCCTGCATCAGGACCATCGCCGGGTACAGGCCCCAGAAGGACCAGGTCTGGTTGACCTTCCAGGACGGCAGCCACTGCTGGTCCTTGTCCGACCAGCGGTCGGCGGTCACCGAACCCGTGGAGTCCTCGCGCAGGCCGCCGAAGGTGATGACGTCACCGTTGCCCAGTTCGGTGGCCGACGGGTACCAGTGGCCGTCGTTGAGGTCGTTGGTCTTGGTGTAGGTCTCTGTCTTCGGGTCGAAGACGTACGAGTCCTTGAACCCCTCGTAGCCGTGCCCGCCCGCGACCGGGTACGCCTTGTTGCCGCTCAGCACCAGCACCCGGCCGTCCTGCAGCTGCACATGCCCGGCGCAGAACATGTCCTTCGGCGTGGGGACGACCTTGTAGGTGCCCGTCGCCGGGTCGTACACCGCGGAGGTGAACGTGCCCGCGTTGAAGGCGTCCTCGCTGTTGCCCGAGCCGGCGATCAGCAGCACCTTGCCGTTGTTGAGGACGACCGAGTGCATGGAGCGGACCGGGTTCTGCGTCGGCAGCACGGACCAACTGCCGTTCGCGCACTGGTCGTCCGTGCCCGTGCACCGGGCGGGCGGGAGCGGGTCGGGGACCTGCTCCATGGTGTAGTCGTCGGTGGTCGCCGATCCGGTGCCGTAGACGGAGACACCCCAGGTGATGCGGTCGGTGCCGGCCGGTATCTCGGGGGTGCGGACCGTGGCCGGGGTCCAGCTCGACGCCATCTGGAGGGTCTTGACGTCGGTCCAGTACTGCCAGCCCGTCGTGCTGTCGTGCCGGAAGAGGGTGACGTTCGCGTCCGGGGTCGTGGTCTTGTACCAGAGCCCCAGGTCGTACTGCTTGCCGACGCTCACCGCGGGCGCGCAGTCGGCGGACTCCAGGAACATCGCCTTGCGGTCGCCGTCGACCCGGCGGGTCAGGGTGACCTTCATGGCCTTGGCACCGGAGTGCGCGTCGGAGGTGGTCTCGTAGGTGAAGTCGTTGTCGCCCCAGCCCGCTTTCTCCCAGCAGTACGGCATGTCACCGGTGCCGGCGGTCTCGAACCCGGGATTCTTGATCAGGTTGGCGGCCTCGGCGCTCTGCGGCGAGGTGAGGAGCAGACCGGCGGTCAGGGCGCCCACCCCGACCAGTGCGGTCCGTCTGCGGTACGTGCTCACACGGCTCTCCTTGCGGTGGTACGGCTGTGCTTCATCGGGCGGACGCCGGGGTACGGCGTCGTCGCGGGAGGTAGACCAGCGCCTCGGTGCCGACGAAGCGCAGGACGAAGGTCAGCACCAGCGCCAGGGCGGTGGCGGGCAGGGCGCCCATGCCGAACCGGCCGACGAGGAGTGCGATCAGGGGGATGCGCAGCACCAGGTCGGCGTTGGCGAGGAGCGCGAACCGGCCGAGCCGGTCCCACCAGCGGCGGTGTGCGCGCCGGTCGCGGAACAGCAGGTGCTCGATGAGCAGGAAGTTCCAGGCGACGCCGAGCTGGTTGGCGAGGATCTCGGCGGGCACGTAGTGCATGCCGAGGGCGGTGAGGGCGTAGAGACCCGCCAGGTTCGGTACGAAGCCGCTCGCTCCGATCAGCCCGAAGCCGATCATGCGGGCGACCGGGGAGGCGGTGCGCAGGCCGGCCAGGTGGCGCAGGAAGCGCAAGCCCTCCCGGGCGGTGGACTTGGACTCGCCGGCGTAGCGGTCCTGGAAGACGAACGGCACCTCGGCGACCCGGCGCGGACGGCTGCGGACGGCCAGCTCCAGCAGGATCTTGTAGCCGAGGGGCTTCAGCACCTCGGCTGTGACCGCGCTGCGCCGGACGGCGAAGAAGCCGCTCATCGGGTCGCTGATGCCGTGCAGCCGACGCGGGAAGAGGGCCTTGGTGAGCCAGGTGGCGCCGCGCGAGACGGCCACCCGGTAGCCGCCGGCGAGCCCGGCCCGGCTGCCGCCCTCGATGTACCGGGAGGCGACGACGAGCCCGGCGTTCGCCCGTTCGCCGGTGGCCACCAGCTCCGGTACCAGCGACGGCGGATGCTGGCAGTCGCCGTCCATGACGACGATCCACTCCGAGGTCGCCGCCCGCAGCCCCTCGACCACCGCCCCGCCGAGCCCGCCGACGGGTTCCGCCCGGTGCCGTACGGCCACCGGGAACGGGCAGTCCTGGGCGGCCTCGCGGATCACCTCGGGGGTGTCGTCGGTGGAGTCGTCCACGAAGACCACCTCGCACGGCAGCCGGACGGGCACGGACTCGGTGATCCGGTGCAGCAGCTGCCGGATGTTCGCGGACTCGTTGAAGGTCGGTACGACGATGGTGACGGCGCCGGGTTCGGGGACTGCGTCTTCCGCGGCTCGCCCGACGGCGTCGAGGCCGGGTACCGGGGCGGTGTACTCGCTCATCGGGTGCCCCCCGTGGCCGTGGCCTTGATCCGCCGGATCTCGATGCGGTCCTCCCCGTTGCCGAAGGTGGCGACCGGCGTGGAGTGCTGGATGGCGGCCCTGACGGTCGGCAGGTCCTTGGCGTCGCGGCGGACGGTCGGCGAGGCGACGACGTAGTCGAGGTCGCGCCAGCCGTGCGGGATGGTCCGGGTCACGGCCGGGTCGAGGTCGGCCTTGTAGAACCAGATGGCGCCGAGCCCGGGCCGGTAGCCGGCGTGCACGAGGTCCAGCCAGAGGGCGTCGTCGACGAGGATCCGGGTGTCCTCCGGGTCCGCCACCTTCGTGCCGAGCCAGTGGGAGGCCTGCCGGTAGGGCCGGTTGGCGTCGGCGGTGACGGCGGTGCGGTCGCCGTCGTACCAGTGCGGTACGACGTAGGCGCCGGCGGCCAGGGCGAGGGCGGCGGCGAGCGCGTACCGGCCGCCGGTGACGTACCGGTGCTCGCCGTCCTTGCGCCATCTGCTGATGACCATGTGGGCGACGGAGGCGGCACCGCCGGCGAGCACCAGGGCGAGGAAGGGCAGCGCACCGATGACGTACATGGCGGGCAGATAGCCGCTCGGCCGCAGGGCGACGGCGGCGAGGACGGCGACGGTGAGGGCCGGTCCGGCGAGCGCGCGGGCGGTGACCGACCAGCGCCCGGTGAGCAGCAGGAGCAGGGCTCCGGCGAGGCCGCCGAGGGGCAGGACGCGGTCGTAGTAGAGCCAGGAGTGCAGGACTCCGTACGAGCCGGAACCCGGGTCGAGGATGAATCCCGAGCCCGGCCTGGACATCTGGTAGGTGATGCCGTCCCAGAGGGAGACGTGCCCGGCACCGGGCAGCAACTCGCCCTTGAGCAGGGCGAACAGCGGGTAGGAGAAGCCGGTCAGGATGCAGGCGGTGACGGCTCCGGTGAGGGCGAACTTGCGGGTGTCGCGGTGGCTGTGCCGCCACATGGTGACGAACAGGGCGGGCAGGACGACGAGCATCGTCTCCTTGGTGAGGACGCCCGCGGCGGCGGCGAGGCCCGCGCCGAAGTGGTGCCAGAGGTGGCGGCTGGGCGAGGCGGCGAGGCAGAACGCCAGCAGCAGCCACATCACGGCGATGTTGTCGAGGAAGATCTCCCGGCTGAGGACGACCGCGAGCGGGGAGAGCCCGAGCAGGGCCATGCCGAGTCCGGCGGCCCAGCGGGGCAGGGAGAGCCGGCGCCCAAGAACGTACAGGAGGACCGCGCTGACGCCGCTGACCAGCAGCATGACGAGCCGCATGGTGCCGACGGTCATCGAGCCGGGGCTGACCGCCGAGGGGAGCCGGCTGAGCAGGGCTATCTGGATCCAGCCGAGCGGTGGGTGGTCGTACCAGTAGGTGTAGTGGGCCAGGCCCCGGCCCTGCTGGACGGCCCAGGCCTGGGCGAGGTAGGTGCCCTCGTCGTCGCTGAGGGTCGGGTATGCGGCGATGTTCCAGCCCTGGACGACGAGGATCGCCGTGAGCAGGACACCGCACAGGAGCAGGTCGGGCCGGGACGAGCGGAGCCGTGGCGGCGGCTGTGTTCGACCGGTCGAACGGGCCGTGGGCGCAGGTGTGGGCTGCGCGGGGACCTTCGCTGCGGTCACCGCGGGAAGTGTGGAGGTCACGCAGGAATGTCCTCTCGGGTGGGCTCGGCCGCGGTGAGGTGCGCGCCGACGTGCGTGGTCAACTCCCAGTCGTTACGGCCGCGTTGCTCGCGCCACACGGCGCGGATCGCGGCACCGGCGAGGAGGACCTGATAGAAGGGGCCGCCCACGATGAGCTTCACATAGTGGACGAGGCGGACCTTCAGGTCGTACTGCTTGCCGAAGTCGTGCAGCCCGACCACCTCGAAGACGAAGGTGACAGCGGCGGTGACCAGCGGCAGGAAGGTGAGGAAGGCGACACCGACGGGCACGTCCAGGAAGAGCGCGACGGCCGCGTTGAGCGGGATGATCACGCCGGAGAAGGCCTGCAGGAACGGCGTCATCAGGGTGTACCGGGCGAGCAGCCGCTGCCCGAACGTGGGCAGTTGCTTCCAGTCCTTCTTCCGGTACACCTGGAGGAAGCCCTGGTTCCACCGGGTGCGCTGCTTGAGCAGCGACATCAGCGAGCCGGGGGTCTCCTCGCGGGTGACCATGTCGGAGTCGTAGGCGACGACGACCTTCTTGCCGACGCTGGACAGCCGGACGCCCAGGTCGCAGTCCTCGGCGAGGCAGTTCGGGTCCCAGCCGTCCGCCTCCCTGAGGACGTCGGTCCGCACGAACACGGTGTTCCCGCCGAGCGGGATGAACCCCTTCTGCGCGTGCAGGTGCAGCCGGGAGCGGAACCAGAAAAAGTACTCCAGGCAGTTGCGCAGGCTGTACCAGCTGGAGTGGAAGTTGATGAGCTGGACGCCGCCCTGGACGACGTCCGCTCGCGTCGTCCGGAAGGCGTGGTCGACGTGTGCGAGCAGCTCCGGGTGGACCTGGTCCTCGGCGTCGAAGACCCCGACGACGTCGCCGCGGCAGTGCGGCAGCGCCGTGTTCATGGCCTTCGGCTTGTTCTTCTTCTCGTGGGTGTCGACGACGACCCGGACCCGCGGGTCCCGTGCGGCGGCCTGCTCGGCCACCTCGGTGGTCTCCGGATCGTCGTGCCCGACGATCACGATGATCTCGAAGTCGGTGTGTGTGGATTCCAGCAGCCGCTGGATGGTGTGGTCCAGCACCGCCTGCTCGTGCCGGGCGGGCAACAGCAGTGAGAACGACAGGTGTTCCCCGCCGTCCGGTCTGCCGAACCGGGTGGAGGCCAGCACCTCGGGCGTGCGCCACGCGTGCATCTGCCACCACAGGGTGAAGGCCGCCATCCAGAACAGGGCCAGTGAGACGGCACCGATGAAGACAGACGTGAGCAAAAAGATCCCCCCAGATCCCCGAATCCCCCTGTGCGGGAGACGGTGAGTGACCGTCCATCGACCCGCTGTGGAGAGAGTAGGGGGGATCTGTGAAGCGTGGGAGGTGTTCCGATAAATAGCTTGTTTCGGAACGGTGGTATCGGTAACAGGATCTATCCGCCTATCCGAACACGCGCTCCCGTTTCGGACATTCACGCCTTCCGGCGCCCGCGGTTCCCGACGCTCAGTGCCTGTTCAGGGATGCCCGCAGCCGCTCCGGATCGGTCGTCGGGGCGTCGCAGGAGAAGTGACGGCAGACATACGCCGCCGGCGCACCGGCCACGAGCGGACGGTCGGCGAGCAGCGGGAACTCGTCGCTCTCCGCAGTGCCGACGGCGACCACGGCACCCGGGGCGGTACCCAGAAGTGCCGCCCGGTGCAGGGCGGTTGTGCGCTCGTCCGCGAGATCGGGTCCGACGACGGCGACCTCCTTCGGCCCGTCGAGGAGGGCCTCGGCCACGGCGAGCCCCCAGCCGATGAACCGGGGCACACGCGGCCCGAGGGTCTTCACCACCCCCAGAGCGCGTTCGGCGGCGGTCCGATGGGCCTCGGATCCGGTGTGGGCGGCATAGCCCAGCAGGGCACCGGCCGCGGCGGTCCAGCCGGACGGGGTGGCGTTGTCGGTGGGATCCTGCGGCCGGCGGATGAGCCGCTCGGCGTCGGAGGCCGTGTCGTACAGCGCGCCGGTCTCCGGATCGGTGAAGCGGGCGAGCACATGACCGAGGAGCAGCCCGGCGAAATCGAGCCAGACGCCCTCGCCCGTCACGGACGCGAGCGCGAGGAAGCCCTCGGCGACATCGGCGTAGTCCTCCAGCACACCGGCGTTGGGACCGACCCGCCCGTCCTTGCTGGTGCGGGCGAGGCGGGCGTGGTCGTCGAGGTGGACGCGGACGAGGAGGTCGGCGGCGCCGACGGCGGCCTCGATCAGGTCGGGCCGGCCGAAGTAGGCGCCGGTCTCGGCGAGCGCGGCGACGGCCAGGCCGTTCCAGGCGGCGACGACCTTGTCGTCCCGGCCCGGCGCGGGGCGCTGCGCGCGCCGGCGGAGCAGGCGTTCCTTGATGGAGGCGATCTTCTGGGCGTCGGAGAGGACGTCTTCCTGGGGGAGCTGGAGCACCGACTGCCCGTGCTCGAAGGTCCCTTCCTCGGTCACACCGAAGTACCGGGCGGCGAGTTCCCCGTCCGCGTCCCCGAGGAGCGCCCTCAGCTGCTCGGGCGTCCACACGTAGTACGCGCCCTCGACGTGCCGCCCGCTTCCGTCGTCGCTGTCGGCATCGAGCGCGGAGGCGAACCCGCCCTGTTCCGTGCGCAGTTCACGCACGAGGAAGTCGGCGGTCTCCAGGGCGACCCGCCGGGCGAGGTCGGAACCGGTGGCCCGCCACAGGTGCGCATACACCCGGCACAGCAGGGCGTTGTCGTACAGCATCTTCTCGAAGTGCGGCACGACCCAGTCGCGGTCGACGGAGTAGCGGGCGAACCCGCCGCCGAGCTGGTCGTAGATGCCGCCGCGGGCCATGCGCTCACAGGTGTCCTGAGCCATCTGCAGCGCCCCCTCGGCGCCCGTGCGCGCGTGATGCCGCAGCAGGAACTCCAGCACCATGGACGGCGGGAACTTCGGCGCCCCGCCGAAACCGCCGCGCTGCGGGTCGTACTCGCGGGTCAGCCCCAGGAGCGCCTGGGCGAGTTCCGCCTCGCCGGGCGGCTGCGGGGCCTGCCGGACGATCTCCCGCTGGGCGAGATCGCGGACGATCTTCCCGGCCACCTCGGAGACCTCGTCACGCCGGGTGTCCCAGGCCTGCCGGACCCCTTCCAGCACCTGCCGGAAGGAGGGCATTCCGTGCCGCGGCGCGGGCGGGAAGTAGGTGCCGAAGTAGAAGGGCTCGGCATCCGGGGTGAGGAACACGGTCATGGGCCAGCCGCCCTGCCCGGTGGCGGCCTGTACGGCTTCCATGTAGACGGCGTCGACGTCGGGGCGTTCCTCGCGGTCGACTTTGATGTTGACGAAGTGCTCGTTGAGGTAGTCGGCGGTGGCCCGGTCCTCGAAGGACTCGTGAGCCATGACATGACACCAGTGACAGCTGCTGTATCCGACGCTCAGCAGCACGGGTTTGCCGGTGCTGCGAGCCTCGTCGAAGGCCTCGGCCGACCAGGGCCACCAGTCGACGGGGTTGTCGGCGTGCTGGAGCAGATACGGGGACGTCTCATGGGCCAGTCGGTTCACCGTTCCACTCTCCCACGGGCTCGGGCAGCGCGTAGAAACGCATGAGCACCGGGCGCGCCCCGTCCGGGGCCTGCTCGCGCGGGTGGCCGTACCGCGCGAGCAGGGCGTGGTACTCCTGCATGAATTTGAGCAGTTCCTCCCTGGTCATCCAGGTGCCGTGGCGCTGGATCTGGGCCCAGCCCCCGGGGCCGCGGTACTCCTGGTGGGCGCGGCGGTAGAGGGCGGTGTCGAACTCGATCTTGAGGTGCGCGAGCTGGGCGGCGGCCGCGTACTCGGCGGGGGTCATCGTGGCCGGGTCGGGGGTGGTGTGGCTGAAGGGCAGGCTCCGCCACCAGCGCTCCCGGCCGCCGGACTTCTCCGGGATCTCCTCGATGAGCCGCTGCTCGGCGAGTTTGCGCAGGTGGTAGCTGGTGGTGCCGGAGCTTTCGCCGAGTTCGCGGGCCAGGACGGTGGAGTTCGCCTCGCCGTGCCGGCCGAGGTACTCCAGGATCCGGCGGCGCAAGGGGTTGCCGAGGGACTTGTAGAGGGCGGTGCGCTCCAGGCTCGTCATCTCGGGCATGCCGTCGGTCATGCGGTCACCGTAACCCTGAGAACCCTGAGAAGTCCCTGAGGTATGCCGAATTTTCTTTGCAGAATTTTCTCTGCGCTCTACGGTGGAGGCAGTCGGAGAGATGCCGGTGAGGGGACGACGTGAGCGTTCGGAAGAAGTGGCCCTGGGTTCTGCTGGGTGCGGCGGCGGTCCTGCTGATGCCGTGGACGGTGGTGCTGGCCCTGACCCTGCCCGGCAGCACCGAGGTGGACAACTGGCCGCTGGCCTGGATCGGCCTCGACGTCCTCATGGCGACGGGCTGCGCGGCGACGGCCCTGCTCGGCCTGCGCGGCGACACCAGGGCCCGCCTGACGGCCTCGGCGACGGCGTCGGTGGCGGTGCTGGACGCCTGGTTCGACATAACGACGGCGGGCACGGGTGCTCCGCTGGCCGAGGCCCTGCTGTGCGCGGTGGCGGAGGGGGCGCTGGCGGGGGCCTGTGCCCGCCTCGCGCTGAGCAAGGGCCGGGGGGCGGTGGACACCCGCTGAGGTGCCCGAACATGCCCGGTACGCCGGGTCGTACACGGTCACTCACAAGGACCTTGCCGCACCTGCCCAACTCCCCACTGACAACCAACCCTCCCGCTTCCGCCGCCGCCGAAGGACACTCATACGCAAGGAAGTTGCCACCGGAGGGGGACGGGACATGCGGGACGGGCATCGGGCGGAGGCCGAGCGGCTGCTGGTGCGGGCGGTCGAGGAGGAGGTCCGGCGCTCGGGCGGGCGGATCGACGGGCAGGTACTGCTGTCCCGGGCACGCGGTGCGCTGGACGCGATGGCGGGGGCGGCCGGCGAGGAGTACGACGCCTACACCCGTGCCCTGGACGAGGCCGAGGCGGGCCGGCTGTCCTTCGGGCAGCGGTACGCCCGCCAGGGGGCCGGAACCGCCTTACTGGTGGCGGCCGTTGCCGCGGTGGCCGCCACCGTGGCCGACCTGTCGCTCGGCACGGGCACCGGTACGGCCGTCGGGGCGGGCGTCACCGCCGGCGTGGTCGGTGCCGCCGCCTCCGTGGTGAAGGCGGCCGGGGCCCATGTGCCCGCCGCGCATCACCGCGCCGGCGCCGCCGGACAGCCGGGCGGGCCCGAGCAGCTGCGGCTGCAGTGGCTGACCGCGCTGGAGGTGCGCGGCATCCGCCCGTTCCTCGACCAGCAGCGGGTGATCAGCGCCTCCACGGGCCCGAAGAAGACCGGCGGCACCGCGCTGCGCGGCGCGGACAAGAGCGCCGCGGCCCGCCGGCGCACGGTGCTGGAGCAGTCCTTCGGGCAACTCCCGGACCCGGCCGGTCCGTTCGCGGGACGCCGTGCGGAGCTGGCGCGGATCCGGCAGTGGGCACAGGCGGCCAGAGCGGCCACGGAGACCCGGCCGACCGTGGTCGTGCTGTACGGCGAGCCCGGTTCCGGCCGGACCACGCTCGCGGTGCGCGCGGCGCACGACCTGCGGGACCACTTCCGCGGCGCGGTGGTCGTGGACCTGCGCGGCGGCACACGCGAGGAGGCGCCGCTCGCGACCCGGGACGCCCTCCTGCATCTGCTCAACCGGCTCGGCGCCCCCCGCGAGCAGTTGCTGTTCCGGGAGCGCTCCTCCCCCGACCAGCAGGTCAAGCGGCTCGGCGAGCTGTATCACCAGCATCTGACCGGGCTGCCGGTGACAATCGTGCTGGACGACGCCTCGGACCCGGAGCAGGTGCGGGCGCTGGTGCCCGAGCGCTCCGACAGCCTGGTCCTGGTCACCTCCCGTACCGCCCTCGACCTCCCCGCCGACCTGCCGGCCTGGGTGCACCATCTGCCGGTCGAGGCACTGGACTCGGCCGGAGCCGAGGAACTGCTCGGCGCGGCCGCCGAGGACGCGTCGGGTCCGTACGACGCCGAGTCCGCCGAGCGGATCCACGCGCTGTGCGCCGGGCTGCCGCTGGCGCTCAGGATCGCGGGCTCCGCGCTCGGCCCCCGTTCGCCCCGGCAGCTGGCCGCGGACCTGGGTGCGTACGGTCCGGTGGACCCGGTGGAGCGGGCCCTGTGGCTGCGCTACACCGACCAGCCGGAGCCGGCGCGCCGGCTGCTGCGCAGGCTCGCGCTCGCGGGGCGGGCCTCGCTGGGTGCCGCGGCGGCCGCCGCCCTGCTCGCCACGGACGAGGCGGAGGCCACGCGCCGGCTCGCCGCCCTCGCCGGGGCCGGCCTCATCGACCATGTGCGCGGCAGCCGCTACCGGCTGCACGACCTGGTGCGCGCCTTCGCCCAGGCCCGGCTGCTGGACGAGGAGGACCCGGCCGAGCGCAGCGCGGCGCAGGAACGGCTGATCGTGAACTACGCCGAGCTGGCCGACTCGGTGCTGCGGCTGGTCGACGGGAACATGTCGACACGCGCGCACCAGTTCGGCCCGCACGGCTTCACCTCGCTGGACGAGGCGCTGGGCTGGCTGGACGACGAGTCCAGCTTCATCACCGCGGCCCTGCGGCACGCGGAGGGCGTGGACCAGTCGGCGGTGCTGAATCTTCTGGGCGCGCTGTGCGACTACTGCCTGCTGCGCGGCGACCTGTACCGGCTCGGCGAGATCAGCGAGCTGACGCAGGCCGTGGACCAGGGGCTGCTGGTCCGCTCGGTGCAGTGGCGTACCGGTATCGCGGCCCGGCAGCTGGGCGAGCTGGACAAGGCGCGCACCACACTGACGTCGGTGGTGGACCTGTACCGGGAGGCGCACCATGACGCCGGTGCGGCCCGCGCCCTGTGCTCCCTCGGGATCACCCTGCACCACCAGGGCAACCTCACCGAGGCCGCCGCCAGGCTGCAGGAGGCGCTGGACCTGCAGGCGGCGCCGGAGCTGGCGACGGACCGGGCCTGGACGATGCACGCCCTGGCCGCCGTCCAGCGCGACCGGGGCCGGCTGGCCGAGGCGCTGGAGCTGCTCACCCGTTCCCTGGTCCTGCACCGCGAGGGCGGTTCGCTGCACGGCGAGGCCTGGGCGCACTTCCAGCTCGGCCAGCTGGCCCTGCGGCTGGGGGACGCACCGCGCGCGGAGACCGACCTGCGGGCCGCTCTGGAGCGGTACCGCCGGACGCACGACGCACGCGGCGAGGCCTGGGCGCTGACCCAGCTGGCCCGTGCCCGTCTGGTGGACGGCGACGCCTCACCGGCCGTGGAGGGCCTCAGGCAGGCCGCCGCCCGGCACCGGGAGAACGAGGACGCGCGCGGTGAGGCGTGGACGCTGTACTACCTGGGCCAGGCGCTGGAGGAGACCGGAGATCTGGACCTGGCGGTGCGTGACCTGGAGCGGTCGCGGACGATGTTCTCCCGGATGCGGGACGTCTACGGCCTCGCCTGCGCCCGGCACCACTCGGCCCGGGTCACCCGCGACCAGCGGGCCGCGCAGACCGGCTCTCTGCGCAACTCCGGCTTCGCCCGGCAGCTCCTCGTCGACGCCCGCACCGACTTCCAGCGCATCGGCGTCGCCCACGGCGAGGCTTGGACCTGCCTGGAGCTGGCGGTGGTCGACGCGGGCAATGCCCGTACCCAGGCGGCGCTGGCCCTCGCCGACGAGGCGCTGGACCTGTTCGTCTCCTACGGCGACCGGCGCGGCGAGGACTGGGCCCGCTTCCTGCGCTGCACCCTGCTGCCCTACGCGGCGCCGGGCGGCGTGGAGGTGGGCACGGCGGTCGCCCAGGAGGAGCTGGCCCAGCTGACCCGCGCCGACCACGCCCTGCGGGACGAGAAGCTCGCCGATTACGCCTCGGCATACGCCCTGCTGCTGGAACGCGGCATCAGCCTGGAGGACGGCTGGCAGGCCTGGCGCCTGCGCATGACTCCGGACCGCCACGCCCGGGAGGTGATGGGGGTGGCGGTACCGGCGTGGCGCTGACGCTCGGGTCAGCCTCGTCGCGTAGCGGAGTCGGCCTTCTCGGTCTGCTGCTCCCCGGGCTCCGGGGCCTCCTTGAAGTCGACCTTCCGCATGTGCTTGCTCATCGACTTCATCAGGCCCCACACCGCCAGGGCCATCACCGCGAAGACGATGAAGCCGAGGACGCCGGGGGTGACCTTGTTCTGGTCGACGTCCTTGGCGAGGGGGGCGAGGTGCGTCACTGCCAGGCTCACGCTTGCGCTCATGTCAGGCATTGTCCCGGATGCCCGCGAAGAGGTCGTCCTCGGGGAGGGAGGTATCGACGAGGGACTTCGCCAGCTCGTACTCCTCCGTCGGCCAGACCTCCTTCTGCAGCTCCATCGGCACCTTGAACCAGCCGCCGTCGGGGTCGATCTGCGTGGCGTGCGCGATCAGCGCCTTGTCGCGGATCTCGAAGAAGTCCGCGCACGGAATGTGCGTGGTCAGCGTGCGCTCGGTGCGCTCGAACTCCTTCCAGCGCTTGAGCCACTCCCCGTACGGCGACTCCAGGCCACGGTCGAGCATGGCGTGGTGCAGGGCCTCGGTGCGGGGGCGGTTGAAGCCCTGGTTGTAGTACAGCTTCAGCGGCTGGTAGGCGGGGCCGAACTCGGCCTCCGGGTACTTCTCGGTGTCCGCCGCGCCCTCGAACGCCACCATGGAGATCTTGTGGGTCATGATGTGGTCGGGGTGCGGGTAACCGCCGTTCTCGTCGTAGGTGGTGATCACCTGCGGGCGGAAGGAGCGGATCTGCCTCACCAGCTCCCCGGCCGCCTTGTCGACGTCCTCCAGGGCGAAGCAGCCCTCGGGCAGCGGCGGCAGCGGGTCGCCCTCGGGCAGGCCCGAGTCGACGAAGCCGAGCCACTCCTGCTTGACGCCGAGGATCTCCCGGGCCTCGTCCATCTCCTTCTTGCGTACCTCGTGGATGTGCTCCTCGATGTACGTGTCGCCCTGCAGCTTGGGATTGAGGATGGACCCGCGCTCTCCGCCGGTGCAGGTCACCACCAGCACGTCCACCCCCTCGGACACGTACTTCGCCATGGTGGCCGCGCCCTTGCTCGACTCGTCGTCGGGGTGGGCGTGCACGGCCATCAGTCGCAACTGGTCAGTCAAGACTCAATCCTCGGTAAGTCGGCGCCCCGTGTCTTCGGCGCGATCGCAGGCTTCTATAGTGACCGAATCGGGGGGCGAATAATTCCGGGTTCGGTTCCTGCCGAGAGGACGATCATGAGTACGGCGAGCGCACGACTGCCCGAGGGCCGCTACGGCCGCTCCTCGGACGAGCGTGCCGACCGCAAGCTCAAGGTCGCCGGTGCGGTGCTCGGCGCGGCGCTGCTCGCGCTGGTCGGTTACTTCGCCTACCACTATGTCGCCCAGACCGGGATCAGCGCCCAGGTGATCACCTTCGACACGACGGACAACGCCGTGAAGGTGCATCTGGAGGTCCACAAGGACTCCGGCACCGCCGGCTACTGCACCCTGCGCTCCCAGTCGGCGGACGGCGCCGAGGTGGGCCGGGCCGACTTCCGTTTCACCGGGTCGGCCACGCGCATCGACAAGGTCGTCACGCTGCGTACGACGGCGAAGGGCACGACGGCCGAGCTGCTCGGCTGCCATACCGGCTGACGGCCACCGGACACCCCCAGCCGTCACCCGGAATACATGCACGCTGACCTGCGTTGATGCAATTCTGATGGCTTATGTCCTCCCCCTTCCGGCCTTGAATTGTTAGGCTCGTGGTTTCGCCCATCCAAGAGGGAACATGCTTCTGGGTAGGGCGATGCTTTGTATTCCCAGTACCGACGAGGAGCACCCTGTGACCCAGACCAGCGAGAACGTCACCTGGCTGACCCAGGAGGCGTACAACAAGCTCAAGGACGAGCTTGAGTACCTTACTGGTCCTGCGCGCACGGAGATCGCCGCCAAGATCGCGGCCGCGCGCGAGGAGGGCGACCTGCGCGAGAACGGCGGGTACCACGCGGCCAAGGAGGAGCAGGGCAAGCAGGAGCTGCGCGTGCGCCAGCTGACCCAGCTTCTTGAGAACGCCAAGGTGGGCGAGGCTCCGGTCTCCGCCGACGGTGCCGTCGCGCCCGGCATGGTCGTCACGATCGCCTTCGACGGTGACGAGGACGACACACTGACGTTCCTGCTCGCCTCCCGCGAGTACGCGAGCTCGGAGATCGAGACGTACTCGCCGCAGTCCCCGCTCGGCGCCGGCGTCATCGGCCACAAGGTCGGCGAGGACGCGGAGTACGAACTGCCGAACGGCAAGAAGGCCTCGGTGAAGATCCTCAAGGCCGAGCCGTACTCGGGCTGATCCACCCCCCGACAGGACCTCGAAGCCCCTGGTGTCCGCCGTGCCGGACACCAGGGGCTTCGCCGTGCCCGCAGCCGTCAGGCGGTGGCCGAGCGGTACTTGCGGACCGCGAGGGTGCGGAATGTCGCGGTGATCAGGACGGAGTAGAGCAGCGAGGCCAGGACCGAGTGCTGCATGGGCCAGGCCCCCGAGGTCGACTGGCCGGGGCTGCCCATCAGCACCCGGGCCGCCTGCACGGTGGCGCTGAACGGGTTCCACTCCGCGATGTGCCGTAGCCACGGGGTCATGTTGCTGATGTCGACGAACGCGTTGGACAGGAAGGTCACCGGGAAGAGCCAGATCAGGCCGCCGGAGGTGGCCGCCTCCGGGGTCCGCACGCTCAGGCCGATCAGCGCGCCGATCCAGGTGAACGCATAGCCGAGCAGAAGCAGCAGGCCGAAGGCCGCGAGGACCTTGCCGGCGTTGGTGTCATGGAAGGTTCCGACCCGCCAGCCGACCAGCAGGGCGACCACGGCCAGGACGAGCAGGGTCAGTGCCGTCTGGACCAGGTCGGCCAGCGTACGGCCGGTCAGCACCGCGCCGCGTGCCATGGGCAGCGAGCGGAAGCGGTCGATGAGGCCCTTGTGCATGTCGTCGGCGATACCGGCGCCGGAGCTGGCGGTGGCGAAGGTGACGGTCTGCGCGAAGATGCCGGCCATCAGGAAGTTCTTGTAGCCCTCGGCGCTGGTGCTGCCGTCGATCTTCATGGAGCCGCCGAAGACGTAGGTGAACAGCACCACGAACATGATGGGCTGGATGAGGCCGAAAATGACCATCTCCGGAATGCGGGACATCCGGATCAGATTGCGCTTGCCGACGATCAGCGAGTCCCGGACGGACCGGGTGAACGGGTTGCCCGGCGCCGCGATGCGCGCGGTTTCACTGACGGCACTCATTTCACGGCCTCCTTGCCGTTCGCCTCGTCCTGGTCGGCTGCCTCGGCCACGTGTCCCGTCAGTGACAGGAAGACGTCGTCGAGAGTGGGGCGGCGCAGCCCGATGTCGTCTATCTCGATCCCGCGGGTGTCCAGCTCGCGGATGATTTCGGCGAGCAGCTTGGCGCCGCCGGTGACGGGGACCGTGAGCTTGCGGGTGTGCTCCTCGACCGTGACGTCGCCCGTGCCGACGCCGCGCAGGCTGTATCTGTCCAGGAGAGCGGCGGCGTCGGCGATGTGGTCGCGCTCGTGCACCACGACTTCGACGCGCTCGCCGCCGGTTTGGGCCTTGAGCTGGTCGGAGGTGCCCTGGGCGATGACGCGGCCGTGGTCGACCACCGCGATGTCGTGGGCGAGGTGGTCGGCCTCTTCCAGATACTGCGTGGTGAGCAGCAGGGTCGTACCGCCGGAGACGAGCTGTTTGATGACCTCCCACAGCTGCTGGCGGTTGCGCGGGTCGAGGCCGGTGGTCGGCTCGTCCATGAACATCACCGGCGGCGAGACCACGAGGGCCGCGGCGAGGTCGAGCCTGCGGCGCATGCCTCCGGAGTAGGTCTTGGCGGGGCGGTCGGCGGCGTCGGCGAGGTTGAACTGCTCCAGGAGCTCGGACGCGCGGCGCTTGGCCGCCTTGGCCCGCATCTGGTACAGCTGCCCGACCATCTGCAGGTTCTCGCGGCCGGTCAGGTATTCGTCGACCGCCGCGAACTGGCCGGACAGGCCGATGGAGCGGCGCACGGCGTCGGGGTGCTTCAGCACGTCCACGCCCGCGACGATCGCCTTGCCGCTGTCGGGGCGCAGCAGGGTCGTCAGACAGCGGACGGTCGTCGTCTTGCCGGCGCCGTTCGGCCCGAGGAGGCCGAGGACCGTGCCCTCGGGCACGTCCAGGTCTACGCCGTCGAGGGCCCTTACGTCGCCGAAGGTCTTCACCAGGCCTTCGGCATGGATGGCGCCTGGCATGTCTGTCTCCACGTCGTCGGGGATTCGGGGCGGGATTCTTCGCGGGGGGTGGGACGGTTCGGAGCGTGTGGCAGGGGGATCGTCAGCAAAGGCTAGGTTTGATCGGCCTGGTTCGCCCGCCTTTTTCCAGTGCGGCAAGGCGGTCCGGCTACCACACCCTCACCATAACGCGATGTATCGCGTCTTACAATGCAGCTCACCCGGACGGGTGGCGAGTTGTGCTTGCGTCAGCCGATGACCGTGTAGCCGGCGTCCCGCAGGGCCTGGCCGACCTCGGCGCAGTGGGCCGGACCCTTCGTCTCCAGGTGCAGCTCGACCTCGGCCTCCGTGAGCCCGAGCCGGGGATCGGTGCGTACGTGACTCACGTCGAGGACGTTGGCGTCGACCTCCGACAACACCCCGAGGAGCGTGGCGAGGGCGCCCGGCCGGTCGGTCAGCCGGAGCCGGACGGCCAGGTAGCGGCCCTGGGCGGCCATGCCGTGGCGCAGCACGCGTTGCATCAGCACCGGGTCCACGTTCCCGCCGGAGAGCACCGCGACGACCGGGCCCTCGAAGGCGTCCGGCGCGGCCAGCAGCGCCGCGACCGGGCTCGCCCCGGCCGGCTCCACGACCAGCTTGGCCCGCTCCAGGCACAGCAGCAGTGCGGCCGACAACTGGTCCTCGCTGACCGTGCGCACCTCGTCCACCAGGTCCGCGATGATCCCGAACGGCACCAGGCCCGGCCGCCCCACCTTGATGCCGTCGGCCATCGTCGCCGGGTTCTCCACCGCGACCGGGTGCCCTGCGGCCAGCGACGGCGGATAGGCCGCCGCGCCCTCCGCCTGCACACCGACGATCCTGACGTCCGGCCGTATCGCCTTCACCGCGACCGCGATCCCGGCCGCGAGTCCGCCGCCGCCGACACCGACGACGATCGTGCGCACCTCCGGGCACTGTTCCAGGATCTCCAGGCCCACCGTGCCCTGACCAGCGATGATGTCCGGGTGGTCAAAGGGATGGAGGAACACCGCGCCCGTGTCGGCCGCGTACTCCTCGGCAGCGGCCAGCGTCTCGTCGACCACCTGGCCGTGCAGGCGCACCTCGGCGCCGTAGTCCCGGGTGGCGCTGACCTTCGGCAGTGGGGCGCCCTTCGGCATGAACACCGTGGAGTGCACACCGAGCAGCGAGGAGGCGAGCGCCACGCCCTGCGCGTGGTTCCCGGCGCTCGCAGCCACCACCCCGGCCGCCCGCTCCTCCGGCAGCAGCCCGGCGATCCGCACATAGGCGCCGCGCAGCTTGAACGAGCCGGTGCGCTGGAGGTTCTCGCACTTCAGGTGCACCGGCGCCCCGACCAGCTGGGACAGGTGCCGGCTGCCCTCCATCGCGGTCACCCGTGATACGCCGGAGAGCATCTTCTGGGCGCCGCGCACATCGTCGAGGGTGACGGAACGCAAGGTGTCAGCCGTGCGGTAGCTCATGACTCCAGCATCGCAGTTCGCGCTCGTACACGACTTGGGTGACCAAGCTCCGAGACCGGTTTGTGCAGGGCCGGTACGGCTTGGCCCCGGGCCGCGTACCCTGTCCCCCAACCCAGCAGCCCTTCATGAAGCGAGCCTCCGGCCATGCCCACAACACCTGAAATGTCGATGGACATGACGACCGTCGGTGACACCGGTCTCCTCGACACCCTCCAGCACGAGGTGGCGGTGTTCGCCCGCCGTGCCGAACAGACACGGCTCGGCGGTGTCGGGCAGGTGCGCAACTCCATGGACCGCGCGGCGTATCTGCTGCTCAACCGGCTCGACAAGGAAGGGCCGATGGGCGTCAAGGCGCTCGCCGCGAGCATGGGCATCGACTCCTCCACGGTCACCCGGCAGGTGGCTCCGCTGGTCGACACCGGGCTCGTCAAGCGCACCTCGCACCCGGAGGACGGGCGCGCGGTGGTGCTCCAGCTGTCCCCGCGCGGGGCCGCCCGGCTCGAAGAGGTGCGCTCCTCCAGACGTCAGCTGATGGCGGACCTGACACACGACTGGGCACCGGAGGAGCGCGAGCAGTTCTGCACGCTCCTGACCCGCTTCAACGTCGCGCTCTCCGCGCGGATGACGGTGCCGGGGCCCGGGCCGGTGGAGCAGTCGCCGGCGTCCTGACGGCTGCGGACCACCGCGGCATCCGACCACCGGACTCCCGTCGACACCGGTCGGTTCCGGAGTCTTGACCCCGGGCCGCAGCTGGCCTCATATGAGACCGGGTCCTGTGTCGTACGCGGTTCACCTGTCCCGTACCGGGCAGCGGGGCCCCTCTAGGGGGAGGCGCGGTGCGTGATCGGCAGGTGTCCCGAGGTGCCCGCCGGGCCCGGGAGTTCGAGGCGTTCGTCGCGGGTGCGGCCGGGCGTCTGCTGCATGCCGCCACCCTGCTCACGGCGGAGGCGCCGCACGCCAACCCGCGTGCGCGGCGCCTCCTGACGCTCGCGCTCGCCCACACCTACGCGCACTGGGACCGGCTGCACGGTGAGGACCCGTACGACTGCGCCCGCCAGTACGTCGCCACCCGGTTCGCGCGCGCGACCTGGCACCGGTACGGCGCCTTCGGCCGCAACCGCCCCGATCCGCGCAGTCCGCTCGCCGCGCTCAGCCCGCAGGAGCGGCTGATCCTCGTACTGCGCCTCTACGAAGGCGTCGCCGAGGAACAGGCAGCGGCCCTGCTGGGGCTCCCCAGGGAACGCATCCACACCATCTGCGACCGCGCAACCGCCACCCTGCTCCATCCACCCCGCCCCACGGGCCCGCCCAAGGGCCCCCATACGGCAGGTCGGAAGGTGGCGCCGTCATGAGGGGCCCTCAGCGAGCGGAGCGGGCGGGGCGGGAGAGCGCTGTGAGTGTGGGCAGCGGCTGGGGCCGCCTTCAGGGACGCGACAGCGCCGGGGGCGGACGGTGTCGGCGAAGGCCCCCGCCACTCGCGTACGTCCCTGCGCGCGCGGGCGACTCGCAGGGCCTGGTGACATCGGCGCCGCGGCGTGAGGGGAGGGCGCGGTGAACCGGGCCGAGCGGGAGGCCGCCGCGCGGCAGATCATGGAGCAGGTTCCGGCGCAGGTGCCGCCGGATCTGTGCGCGGATGCGGTACGCCGTGGCGAGCGCCTGCTGCGGCGCAGGCTGCTCGTCCGCCGGGTGCTGTGGCTGCTGGCGTGTGCCGCGGCCATCGCGTTCAGCGTGTGGGCGGCCCGTGTGCACCCGTGGTCGGAGCCGCCCTCCCAGACGACTCCGCCGATCACGGGCTGGTGACCCGACCGGTCCACGGCGCCAGGACCTGCGGCGGGCCTACGAACCGGCGGCGGTACGACCCCGGACCCACGCCGGCTACGGCGGTGGAGTCGACCGCATCGACCCGGTCGTCCGGTCCGGCAGCGATCCGAAGGAAACGGCCTAGCCCAAGGCCTGCTGCAGGTCTGCCAGCAGGTCGTCGACGTTTTCGATGCCCACGGACAGGCGTACCAGGTCGGCGGGGACCTCCAGTGCCGAACCGGCCGCGGAGGCGTGCGTCATCCGGCCGGGGTGCTCGATCAGGGACTCGACGCCGCCGAGCGACTCGCCGAGGGTGAACACCTTGGCCCGGTTGCACACCTCGACCGCGGCCTCCTCTCCGCCCTCCACGCGGAAGGACACCATGCCGCCGAACGCCCGCATCTGCTTGGCGGCGACCTCGTGGCCGGGGTGCTCGGGCAGGCCCGGGTAGAGCACGCTCGTCACGCGCGCGTGCCGGGTCAGCATGTCGGCGATCTTCGTTGCGTTCTCGCTGTGCCGGTCCATCCGTACCGCGAGGGTCTTGGTGCCGCGCAGCACCAGCCAGGAGTCGAAGGGGCCGGCGACGGCGCCCATCGCGTTCTGGTGGTAGGCGAGCTCCTCGCCCAGGCCCTGGTCGGAGACGATCAGCGCGCCGCCGACCACGTCCGAGTGACCGCCCATGTACTTGGTGAGGGAGTGGACGACGACGTCCGCGCCGAGCGACAGCGGCTGCTGGAGGTAGGGCGTGGCGAAGGTGTTGTCGACGACGAGCTTCGCACCCGCGTCGTGCGCGACCTGAGCGAGGGCGGCGATGTCGGTGATGCCGAGCAGCGGGTTGGAGGGAGTCTCCACCCAGACGGCCTTGGTCTTCGGGGTGATCGCGGCCCGTACGGCGGCCGGGTCGCTGGTGTCGGCGACGGACCACTCCACACCCCAGCGGGTGGCGACCTTGGCGAAGAGCCGGAACGTGCCGCCGTAGGCGTCGTTCGGGATCACCACGTGGTCACCGGGGGTGAGCAGCGTGCGCAGCAGGGTGTCCTCGGCCGCCAGGCCGGACGCGAAGGCGAGGCCGCGGCGGCCGCCCTCCAGCGCGGCGAGGTTCTCCTCCAGGGCGGTACGGGTGGGGTTGGCGCTGCGGCTGTACTCGTAGCCGCCGCGCAGCCCGCCGACGCCGTCCTGCTTGTAGGTCGAGACCTGGTAGATGGGCGGGACGACCGCGCCGGTGGCGGGATCCGCGGTGTTGCCCGCGTGGATCGCGAGGGTCTCGAAGTGCTCACTGATATGCCTGTCGCTCATGTCCACCGAGCGTAGTGCGCCCGGCCGGATGCTGACGCCCGCGAAGCCCGCACACCGCCGAACCGAGGGATTTCCCGCAGTGGCCCGCCACAGACCGGACCGCCATTGCGCGCCCTGTCATGAACGGGACCGGAGTTTTCCACAGCTCGGCGGAGGGGTTGGCCAATTGTCGGCGGCGTCTGGTTCGCTTGAGGCATGTCGATTCTCTGGCTGCTGATGGCGCTGCCCATGCTGAGCTTCGTGCTGCTCTCGCTCATGCGGCGCAGGCGCGGGGTGATCGAGCAGGTTCCCCCGGGGCACCCGGACGCCGCCGACCCGGCGGCCTACGGCTTCGTGCGCCAGGAGGAGCTGGACGTGCGCATGCCCGGACCGGACCAGGACCTGCTGGACGTCCTGGAGTTGGTCCAGCGCACGCAGGACTATCGTGCGGCCTCCCAGCTGCTGGCCGGCACCGGGAGCGAGGACGAGCAGCGCTGGCAGCGGGTGCAGGCCTTCGCGGGCGCCGCCGCGCTGGAGCTGCTGGAGCGGCCCGGCGGGGTGCACGAGACGCCGGGCGGCCAGTGGCTGCGGGTGTGGCGGGCCGAGCAGCCCAAGGACGCGGGCGGCGCCGCCGTCTATGCGGAGTTCCTGGTGCAGCAGGCCTGGCGGACGTCGACGCCGGGCACGGACGACTTCCGGATCATCATGGAGGAGGCCCGGGACGCATGCGGGCAGGCGGCCCTGCTCGCGCCCGGCGACCCGGTGCCGTACATCATCGAGCTGTCCATCGCCCGCGGACTCTCCTATGCGCAGGCCGAGTTCGAGCAGCTCTGGCTGAAGATCCTCGACCGCGCCCCGCATCACATGGGCGCGCATCTGGCCGCGCTGCACTACTGGTGCGAGAAGTGGCACGGCTCGCGCGAGCAGGCGTACTCCTTCGCCGAAGCCGCCGCGGCTCGCGCCCCGCAGGGCTCGCTGCTCGCCGCGCTGCCCCTGTTCGCGGTCTTCGAGCACCTCCCCGAGGTGACCCTGGTGGCGAGCTTCTACCAGAGCGAGGTCGTCACCAAGGCGATGCACGGCGCCCTGCACGCGGTGCACTCGGCCCGCCCCGACGACCCGATGCTCGCGCACGTCCGCCATCTGCTGATCTTCTTCCTGGTCCGCGCCAAGCGCTGGCAGGAAGCCATGCACCAGCTGATACACGTCGACGGGCACATCGGCACGCTGCCCTGGACGCTGTCCGCCGACCCGGCCGCCGAGTTCGCCGTCTACCGCGCCCTGGCGGTGGCCGGTTACGAGGCCAACGGCGGCAGCCCGGCCACCCTCCCCGGCTGAACCGGCAGCAGCACAGGCGGCCGTCAGGGCCGACGAACAACTCGCGCGCCTCACACAGCGTCGGCTCGATCGATCGAGCAAGGCCCCGCCGTCCGAGCCCCGTTCATTCATCCCTCTGATCGGCGCCCCACGGCTCGGGATCCCTCGCACCTGCCCGGCGCATCCTCGCTTCGGTGTGCCGTGGGCGTTTCCGGAAGCGCGTCGTCCGGGTGGGCACCGACAGAAGGCTGATCATGGGGCAGACAGTCGTCGGAGCCGACTGGGACAGCCCGCTCACCAGGCCCGGATCGGAAGCGTATCGGAAGCGCGAAACCGGCTCCCACCCGTCGGATGTCGGGCAAGGTGACTCTCGCCACGCCGTTGGAACGAGCCAGACCCCGGCTGTCCGCCGGGAGTTGCGAGGGCCCATGAACCACACCTACGAGCCGCCGAGTCTGATACCCACCGCGGGTCAGGAACGGACGTACGCGCTAGTCATCGCCGGTGTCCCCCTTCTGCTGATCCTGCTGATGGCGGTCTTGCCGCTGCTGGCCCCGGATGGCGGAAACGCATCCGGGGCCACCGCGGTGGACGGCCAGGGCGGCTACACCTACGTCCCACCGACGGACCCGCCGGCACCGGACACCTCCAGCGCGTACGGCACGGAACCGTCGACGCCCCTCGGGGGCGACGACAGCACGGACCTGTCCCCGACCCCGCTGGACAGCGAGACCACGCAGAGCACGGACAGCACGGACAGCACCAGCGGCACGGACAGCGCCACCGGTCCCCGCGCGACCGTCAACGACTTCTTCGACGCCATCAACCGCCGCGACTTCAGGACCGCCTGGGCGCTGGGCGGCAAGAACCTCGACATGAACTACGACTCCTTCGTCGCCGGCTTCGACACCACCGAGCACGACGACGTCACCGTCCTCTCCGTCGACGGGGACACGGTCTCGGTGAACCTGAACGCCGAGCAGAGCGACGGCACGCAGAAGTCGTACACCGGTCAGTACACCGTGGTCGACGGAGTCATCACCCACGCCTCGATGACCTCGGCCGGCTGAAGAGAGCGGAGAACAGAGCCATGGCGAGTGCATTTCTTTCGGTTCCCGCTCCGCCGCCGGGGTCCGGCGGCCCGGTCCCGGCCCGCCCGTCCGCGGACGCCACCAGCGACGCCACCCGGCTGCTGTGCGCGGGCACCTATCTGGATCCGGTGTACCGCGCCACCGTCATCCGCGAGCTGCTGACCCACCGCTTCCGGGTGGTGGCGCCCTCGTACGGGTACGACGCGGTTCCCGTGCTCGCGCACGCCCTGGCGGCCCGCCGGCTGCACCGGGCCCGGGTGGCCGTCCTCGTCGCAGGCCTGCTCGTCATCTGTCTCCTCATGGCCGCCGGTGCCCTGGACGGGTCCACCGGGATGCTGGCGACGGTGTGGCTGCTGTGGGTCACCGCGTTTCTGCGGCGCGTCGTCACGCTGCAGCTGCTGACCTCCCGGCTGGGGCGCCACACCGGTGCGGCGCGCCGGACGAACGGGTTCGACGGCTCCTATCCCAGACACCCGCAGCTGACGAGCGAACTCGTGGCCAAGATCAACCGGGAGCAGACCTCGGACGGCAGTCTCATCTGCTACGGCGGCTACAAGCCGTTCGTCGGCGCGGGCCAGCAGGTGCGGCGCTGGTCCACCGCGGAGCTGCTGATCGGCGCACCCGTCACCGTGTTCGAGGGCCGGCACGGACCGGGCCTGCCCGGCGCGCACGGCGTGAACGGCCAGGCGACCGGTGAGGAGCCGAGGCGGAAGGACATCATTCCCTTCACCGTCGAGGACCTCTCCGCTTACGTCTCCGCCCGTATGACCTCCGGACTGCGCGACCACGCGAGCCGGCTGGCGCGGATCGAGGGGCTCGCCGTCGAACAGAGCACGTTCACCACGGCCGTGACGACTCTCCCCGGCGCCTGGGCGGCGATCCCGGAGCAGACCGACGGGCGCTGGCAGGACACCTACGGCTCGGGGCGCGCCTACCTGTGCGTCCGGGTGGGCTCGTGGAACCAGGAGCTGGTCACCACGGCGTTCGTGGGCTTCGACCTCAAGGGGAACACCCTGCACACCGAGTTCTACTCGTATGTGCTGGGGCCGATCCAGGCGAGTTTCCACCTGGTGGACCGGCTGCCCGCGGCGCTGGACGCCGGGACCCTGCTCAGGGTCGGCTGGCACACCCTGCGGGCCGCGCCCCAGGCGGCGCTGCGGCCCGTCCTGTCCCGGGCCCGCTCGGCGCTGTCCGTCCTGCTGCCGTGGGCCAGGAACACCGTCCTGCTGCCGCAGCCGGCCGACACCAGTGAGTTCGGGCTCGGCCGCTACGCGGACACCGTGGTGAACCGCGGAGCGCTCACCAGCATCCGGGAGATGGCGACCAGCGACGACTTCCACGTCTTCTTCCAGGAGACGGACACGATCAAGTACACCCAGATCGTGGAGCGCCAACTCCTCCACTTCATCCGCGAGTTCCTGCAGGAGCACAACGTGGACCTCGCCGAGCACGAGGCCCGCCAGACGAACATCCTCAACGACTACGGCCGCAACAACAACTTCGTGAACGGCGACAACAACACCACCAACTCGGGCACGCAGAACCACTACGGCGCCTCCGACGGCGGCCGGGGGACGGGATCGGCATGACGGACAGCACCACGGGGACGGGCTCCGGCCACAGCAGCCACTACGGAAGCGGAAACACCTTCGGCAGTGGCAACAGCTTCGTCACCGGCAACGGCAACAGCACCAACTCGGGCACGCAGAACTTCTACGGCGGCGCCCGCCAGGCCCCCGGGGACGACGACCGCCCCGTATCCGCCCAGGACCGTCCCGGCCCGTCCCGGGACCGCAGCCGCAACGTCTTCGTCGTCCACGGGCGCGACGAGGAGGTCCGGACGAAGATGTTCGGCCTGCTGCGCAAGCTCGATCTGCGTCCGCTGGAATGGGAGGACCTGGTCAGGGCCACCGGCAAGACGGCGCCCTTCCTCGGCGAGGTCGTCGCGAAGGCCCCCGAGCAGGCCCAGGCGGCCCTCGTGCTGCTCACCCCGGACGACATCGTCCAGCTGCACCCCGAGCTGCGCGGTGCGAACGAGCCGCCGTACGAGACCGAGCCGACCGGTCAGCCCCGGCCGAACGTGCTGATCGAACTGGGCATGGTGCTGATGGCCTACCCGGAGCGCACGCTGATGGTGGAGGTCGGGGAGCTGCGCACGATCGCCGACATCGCGGGCCGGAACGTCATCCGGTTCGACGGCTCGGAGGCCGCCCTGAGCAAGATCGTGCAACGGTTGAAGATCGCCGGCTGCACGGTCGACGACACCGGCTCCGAATGGCGTCAGACCTGGCCGTACAGCCATCTGTCGGCGTACGGACGGACCGGGCGGCAGCTGCCGCCGGCCCGCTGAGCCGCGGTACGGGCCCAGGGGCCGCTCGGCCGCGCTCCGGGGGAGGGCCCGTACCGCCCCCACGGGTGCCCGGTGTCAGACATGGCGCCGGGCGCCCGCCGCCAGGCCGGCCAGGAACGCGCCGGTCTCCGGCAGGTCGATCCGCCTCAGCTCGCCGGGGCGTATCACCACGTGCAGCTCGCGGCAGACCGGCCGCTCCCACGAGTGCACCACGAACGACAGCAGGATCAGCCGCAGCAGGCTGTCCTCGTCGAGGTCGTGCAGCCGGGCGAGCCCCGCACCGGTCAGCGGCATGGTGACGCGTTCCAGCTGGCCGTGCCGGCGCACGGCGTCCCACAGCCGGTCCAGGCCGAGCCACAGCTCCTGGACGCCGGACGCGGCGACGCAGTCGTTGCCCATCCGGCTGTAGGCGACGGCGAACACCAGCTGCGGGCGGCTGCCGAGGACGGCGACGGTCCCGACCGGGTACCGGGCGCGCTTGCCGCGCGGCTTGTCCCGCACGCTCTCCCGCGCCACCGGGGCCACCCCGTCCAGCGCGGCGGCCAGCTCCGCGTCCAGCCGGTGGGCGTCCCCCGCGTAGCGGCGGGCGAGCAACTGCCCCTGGGCGCTGTCGTCGTTGATGACGACACCGTCGTCCACCAGGGTGTCGAAGGTGTCGGTGAACCCCACCACCAGATGGCCGGGCTGCTCGAAGAGGTCGCCCTCCTCGACCACCACGGTCATGTGCGGACGGGTGAACTCCTGCCGTACGGCGGCCTGCGGACGCGCCCGGGCCAGCCCCCAGACCAGACACAGGGCGACCGAACCGGCCAGCACCGGACCGGGCCGGGACACGACGCGCGGGAACAGCTGGCCGGCGAACTGCACGACGGCCGACACCCCGCCGAAGGCCGCCAGCGCGTTGCCCAGGAAGACCCGCCACCCGCGCCAGGACCGCGGCAGCCGGGATCGCGCCGGACGGAACGGCGATCGCGCGGGACGGGACGACGACGGGTCCGGAACGGTCGATCGCATGCGTCACTCCGAGTCATCTTGATAGGCTGAAAGCCCTGTTGACGGGCCGTCATGCGGCTGAGGGGGCGAGGCGCGTGCAGAGCCGCACACCGTCCGTACGCGTGCACGTCCTGGGCCCCGTCCGGCTGGAAGTGGACGACGTTCCGGTCCGCCTGACCCCGCTGACCGCGCGTCTGCTGCTGCGTCTGGTCGCCGCCGACGGTGAGGCCGTGACCGCTCGCCGGCTGTACCGGGACGTCTGGCAGCAGACCGTGGAGCTGCCGCACCAGGGCCTGCGCAACCGCAACGAGGTGCAGAAGCGGATCCTGGAGCTGCGGCGCGCGTTCGACCGCGCGGGACCGGGCACCGGCAACCGGATCGTACGAACCGGACAGCTGCCGACCGCACACGGCGCCGAGAGTACCTACCAACTGGACCTGGCTGTCGAAGAGCTGGACAGTACGCAGTTCACGCGTCTGGTGGGCGACGCGCTGCACGCGGCACCGGCCTCGGCGGTCCGGTTGCTCGCGGACGCCCTGCGGCTCTGGCACGGCCGGCCGCTGGCCGAAGTGGCGGACGAGGAGTTCGCGACCGCCCCGGTGCGACGGCTGACCCAGCTCAGGGACACCGCACTGCGGGAACTGATCGCCGGACACACCGCACTGGACCGCTACGACCTCGCCCTGCCGGTGGCCGAACAGACGGCTCGGGAACGACCGGACGACCCCGAGGCCGCCGCGGTCCTCGCCCGGCTGAACGCCCGGCTGCGCGAGCGGCACGGCGACGAACTGCTGCGTCACACCCTGCGCGGGCTGCGGGTGGACGTCGTCGTGCTGCGCGGCGATCTGTTCGAGCAGGACGACGCCAACCTGGTCGTGGGGTTCTGCGACACCTTCGACACCTTCCCCGACGACGTGGTGATCAGCCGGGAGAGCGTGCAGGGCCAGTTGGTCGACCGGCTCTTCGAGGGCCGGTACCGGCTGCTCGACGAACGACTGCGCCGGGGGCTCAAGGAGTTCACCCCGCTGGCCACCGAGAGCGTCCAGGCCAAGCGGCGCGGCCGGCGCACCCGCTTTCCGGTCGGCACGGCGGTTGCGGTCCCGGCCGGCCGGCGCAAGGTCTTCGCCCTCGCCTACTCCCGGCTGGGCAACGACCTGCGTGCCCGGTCCGCCCCGGCGGACCTGCGGCTGAGCCTGGAACGCCTGTGGCCGGCGGTCGCCCGGCACGGCCTGTTCAAACCGGTGGCGATCCCGCTGATCGGCGCGGGCCTGTCCCGCATCGTGGAACTCGACCGCACCCAGCTGCTGTTGATGATCGTCGAGACCTTCACCCGGGGCCTGCGCCAGGACCCGGCCGTTTCTCCCGAGTTGCGCATCGTCATCCGCGCCGACGAGCTGGAGCGGACCGACCTGTCGGCGGTCGAGGCGTTCCTGCGTGGTGCGGACGAGCAGGGGCCGGCGCTCCCGCCGACCGCTGCCGGCTGACCTCTTCACACCTCCAGCAAAGATCCGCCGCCGCTTCCGCCGACAGCCACCGCCCGCTTCCGGAACGCTTCGGGAGCGCTTCGGGGTAATTGCGGCGACGGGAGCGGCCTCCGCGCCGTACATTCGCCGCTCGTGAGGCGACCAGGGGAGGCCATGGGGATGAGCACGTTTCTGATCGGCGGCGGGTGGGCCACGGCCGAGGTGTACGAGCCGTTCGTCGATGCGGTCGGCGGGGAGGGGCGCATCGGGTGTCTGATCGTCGACGAGGGGGACGGGGCGGCGCAGTTCGAGCGGTATGCCGAGGTGCTGCGGAAGGCGGGGCCGTGCACACCCGTGCCGCTGCTCGTGCCGCTCGGCGGCCGGTTCGAGCCGGAACAGGCGTTGGAGGGGGTCGACGGCCTGCTGGTGTGCGGTGGGCTGACGCCCGCCTACCAGGAGGCGCTTGAGGACGCTCTGGAGCGGTTGCCGGCGCTGCTCGCCGGGCGCGGAATGCCGTACGCGGGCTTCTCGGCCGGTGCCGCCGTGGCCGCGCGGCGGGCCGTGGTCGGCGGATGGCTGGTGGACGGGGTACCGGTGTGCCCGGAGGAGACCGGCGAGGATCTGGCGGAGGTGGAGGTGCGGGCGGGGCTGGGGCTGGTGCCGTTCGCGGTGGACGTCCATGCCGCCCAGTGGGGCACGCTTGCGCGGCTGATCACGGTCGTCGGGCGGGGCGCGGCGCCGTACGGGGTCGCCGTCGACGAGAACACCCTGCTGCAGGTGGCGGACGGGGAGGTCCGGACGGCGGGGCTGGGGCGTGCGCATGTCGTACGGCCGGACGGGAGCGGGGGTGTGCTCGTGCGGGCCTACGGACCCGGAGAGCGCTTCTCCGTCGCCTAGGGACAGGCCGGCACCGGGGGCGGGACGCGTGCCCCCGTGTCCCACCGCCGGCCCGCCGCCTCGTCTCGCGGGTCGGCGGGCCGTATCCGCTGCGGCTGCTGGGCCGCGGGCGGAACCGCCGGCTCAGATCGTGGCCGTGTCGATCACGAAGCGGTAGCGGACGTCACTGTTCACGACCCGCTCGTAGGCCTCGTTGATCTGGTCGGCGCGGATCAGTTCGATCTCGGCGCCCAGCTGGTGCTCGGCGCAGAAGTCGAGCATCTCCTGGGTCTCCGGGATGCCGCCGATGCCGGAGCTGCTGATGCTGCGGCGGTGGCCGAACACCGAGGAGAGGAGGATGTTCACCGGCTCCTCGGGGATGCCGACGTTGACCATCGCGCCGTCCGTGCGCAGCAGGGACAGATAGGCGTCGAAGTCGAGCGGCGCCGACACCGTGTTGAGGATGATGTCGAAGGTGCCCTTGAGGTCCTCGAAGGTCTTCGGGTCGCTGGTGGCGTAGTAGTGGGTGGCGCCCAGCTTCAGACCGTCGTCCTTCTTGCGCAGGGACTGGGAGAGGACCGTGACCTCCGCGCCGAGGGCGGCGGCGATCTTCACTCCCATGTGTCCGAGGCCGCCCAGGCCGACGACCGCGACCTTCTTCCCCGGACCGGCGTTCCAGTGCTTCAGGGGCGAGTAGGTGGTGATGCCGGCGCACAGCAGCGGGGCGGCCACGTCGAGGGGGAGGCCGTCGGGGATGCGGACGACATAGTTCTCGTCGACGACGATCTTGTGCGCGTAGCCGCCGTAGGTGGGCTCGCCGTCCTTGCCGACGGAGTTGTACGTCCAGGTGGGGCCGCCGCCGGTGCAGTACTGCTGCAGACCGGCCCTGCAGTTGTCGCACTCCCGGCAGGAGTCGACCATGCAGCCGACGCCCACGCGGTCGCCGACGGCGTACTTCGTGACACCCCGGCCGACCTCGGAGACGACGCCCGCGATCTCGTGACCGGGCACCATCGGGAAGATCGCGGTGCCCCAGCCCTCGCGGGCCTGGTGGATGTCGGAGTGGCAGATACCGGCGAACTCGATGTCGATGAGGACGTCGAACTCACCGACCGCGCGCCGCTCGATCGTGGTCCGCTCCAGCGGGGCCTTCGCGGCAGGCGCGGCGTAAGCAGCAACAGTGGTGGTCATGCCGGGGTTCTCCTAGCGATGTGATCGCGCCCGGTTGCCTTCCCACCGGGCACGCAACCACCCTCTCCCACGCTACGACGGCCACCCAGACCACGCCTGTGCATACGACTGCCGTGCCTACCACTGGCGGGGTCAGGTTCCGGTGCGTACGACCGTGAATACTGGACGTATGGAGAACCAGCCCCTGCCCTCGTCCCCGCCTCTGGACCGGCGGGCAGAACTGAACGAGTTCCTGCGCAGCCGGCGGGCCCGGCTGAAGCCGCAGGACGTGGGGCTGCCCGACTTCGGCCGGCACCGGCGGGTGCCGGGGCTGCGCCGCGAGGAGCTGGCGCAGCTGGCCGGGGTGTCGGTGGCGTACTACACCCGTCTCGAACAGGGCAACGGCAGGAACGTCTCGGCGGAGGTCCTGGACGCGATCGCCCGGGCGCTCAGGCTGACGGACGCCGAGCACGCGCATCTGACGCATCTGGCCAAGCCGAAGTCGCACAAGAAGAAGCCGGCGGCGCGCCAGCAGCAGGTGCGCTCCTCGCTGCGGCAGCTGCTGGACACGATGGACGGCGTACCGGCGTACATCGTCGGGCGCCGCTCGCAGATCCTCGCCTGGAACCGGATGGCGGCGGCGCTCTTCGGCGACTGGGCGGAACTGCCGCCTGCCGAGCGCAACTGGGCCCGCCTGGTGTTCCTGCACCCCGCCTACCGCGACCTGTTCGTCGACTGGGAGCAGAAGGCGATCGACATCGTGTGCGCCCTGCGCATGGACGCGGGCTGCTATCCGGACGACCCGCGGCTGTCGGCGCTCGTCGGTGAGCTGTCCGTCAAGAGCGAGGAGTTCCGCCGGCTGTGGGCGACGCACGACGTCAAGGAGAAGAGCCACGGCGTCAAGCACCTGCACCATCCGCTGGTGGGCGATCTCTCCCTGAACTTCGAGTCCTTCCGCCTGACGGACGACACGGACCAGTCCCTGCTGACCTACCACGCCGAGCCGGGCTCGCCGTCCGCCGACTCCCTCCGTCTCCTCGCCAGCTGGGGCACGGACGCTGCCCACGCGGTGCCGTCGGCCTGAGCCGTCCTGCGACCACGCGGAGTGTCTACTTGCCGAAGTAGGCGTCGTAGATCGTGATCCGGGATGTGTTGCCGTTCCTGTCGGTGATCTCGGAGCGCAGGGAGAGGGACCTGCCCTTCGCCGGGTTCTTCACGGTGATCCTGCCGTCTCGGACGTCGGTCTTCGTGAAGGTCCTGCCGTCGTAGGAGACGTACACGGCGAGGGACCTCAGATTGCGGCCCGCCGCCGAGCCCTCGACGGTGACCGGGAAGGTGAGCGTCTCGCCGGCCGCGACCCGGCTGTCCAGCCCGGTCGTGACGCCGTAGTGCAGGACGGAGGCGGGGAGCTGGACGGCGGTGCCGGAGATCTTCTTGGAACGGAAGGTCCAGGTCGCGTCGATCCGGGAGGAGGCCCGGGCGACCGTCGCCGAGCGCTTGACCGAGGTGGTCAGCCGGTAGGCGGCGGCACCGGCCGGAACCTTGAAGGTCGCCTCCCCGAACAGCGGGTCGTTGGTCGAGCCGATCTTGGTGCCGTCGCGGTACAGGGTCGTGGTCACCGAGGTGAAGTCCGAGTATCCGGTGTGCCTGGCGGAGTCGGCGAACAGCGGCAGCGAACCGTAGATCTCGTTGCCGGAGCGGTAGAGACCGAGGTCCTTGTCGAGGTGCGGGCCGAAGACCGCGGTGTTGACCGTCCTCGTGCAGCTCTGGCCGGCCTTGAAGGAGGAGGCGCCGAGCGCGTACGTGGCGTCGGGCAGCGGGAATCCGTCCTGGTCGGTGCCGCCGTACTGGGTGAAGTGCAGGTCCCACAGGACGCCGCCGCCGGCGGACAGGTGCAGGGTGCGGGTGCCGGGCAGCTGCTGCGGCACGTCGATGGAGGAGGCGCCCACGCTGCCGGGCACCCAGCCGATGGCGGCGACCGAGCCGGTCCTGCCGCGCGCGGATGCACCCAGCCGGGCCTTGACGGTGGCCAGTTCACTCGCCCTGTAGTGCCTGGTGTAGCCGGTGGCGAGCCGGGTGACCGGGCCGCCGGAGGTGACGTCGTACTGCTCGCTGGTCCCCTTGGTCCAGTGGCCGTCCCATTGCTGGAACAGCTGTCCGGCGGGGAGCTTCGGGCCCAGGTGGGCGGTGCGGAAGTCCTTGTACGTGTCCAGGAACCAGCTGTAGCCGTACTCGTCGTCACCGATCGTGAGGGTGTACCCCGGCGAGGCGAACCGTGACCTCACGCCCGGGGCCGGGACGGTGATGTCGACCGGCTTGGTCCTGCGCGCGTCGATGGTGAGGGTCTGCTTCCTGGTGACGGTCAGCTTCGGCTGGGCGATCCAGTCGGTGCCGCCGGTGCCGTTGCCGTTCCGGAAGACGGCGGAGTTGAGGACGTACGTGCCCTTGGGCGCGCGCACCTTCACCGTGCCGGACGCGTCGTACGGGTTCAGCTCCGTGCCGTTCGCCGGGCCGCCCACGCCGCTGAGGCCGGCGGTGTAGTACGTGGCGGGCTTGCCGTCGCGGCCGGTGAACTTCAGGGTGACGTCGTACGACTCCACCTCGCGGTGCACCGCGGCGGCCGTGCGGACGCTCTGGCCGGCGCCGGTCGCGGTCACGTACGCGCCGTAGGCGCCGTCGAGGGTGCCGCCCAGCCTGGTGTTCACGGTGAGGCCGACGGAGGCCTTCCCGTGCGCGGGGACCGTCAGCCTCGTCGCGCCCAGCGTGAAGAAGCCCGACGGGGCCGCGTGGCCCCTGGGATCGGTGGCGGTGCTGCTCAGGGTGAGCGTGACGTCCTTGTCGCCGAGGTTGCGGTACGTCACCTGCCGGGTGACCGGCTTGTCGTCGGTGTGCGGCCACTGCTGCACACCGAAGCTCAGCGAGACCGGGTCGGCGATCACGGTCTGCCGGTAGGCCCTGTCCACGGCGATACGGCCCGAACCCTGCTGGAACGGCGTGTAGGTGCCGCCCTTGGCGGAGCCGGTCAGTGCGCCCTTCAGCTCGGCGTAGCCCCAGCCGGGATGCTCCTGCTTCAGGATCGCGGCGGCGCCCGCGACATGCGGGGTGGCCATCGAGGTGCCGGAGAGGGTCAGGTAGCCCGCGGGCTTCTCGCCGACCTCCTTGTCGATGACGCTGTCCTTGGCCGCGGCGGCGGTGATGTCCACGCCGGGCGCGGTGACGTCCGGCTTGATGGCGCCGTCGCCGATGCGCGGGCCGGTGGAGGAGAAGTCGGCGAGCCTGTCCTTCTTGTCGACGGCGCCGACGGTGAGCGCGGCGTCCGCGCTGCCCGGCGAACCGATCGACTGGGGGCCGTCGTTGCCCGCGGCGATCACGAACAGGACGCCCTTGGTGGCGGAGAGCTTGTCGACCTCGGCCTCCAGGGGGTCGAGGCCGGGGCTGTCGTAGCCGCCGAGGCTGAGGTTGACGACGGAGGCCCCCTGGGAGGCCGCCCACTCCATGCCGGCGAGGATGCCGGAGTCGTCTCCGGAGCCGGTGTCGTCCAGGACCTTGCCGTTGAGGATCCCGGCGTCCGGGGCGACACCCTTGTACGTGCCGCCCGAGGTGGCGCCGGTGCCCGCCACGATGGAGGCGACGTGCGTGCCGTGCCCGTAGTGGTCGGTGGCGTCGGCGGCGGAGGTGAAGTTCCTGGACTCGGCCACCTGGCTCTTGAGGTCCGGGTGGCGGGTGTCCACGCCGGTGTCGAGGACGGCGACCTTCACCCCCTTGCCGGTGTAGCCGGCCTGCCATGCGACCGGGGCGCCGATCTGCGGCACGGACTTGTCGAGCGAGGCCCTGCGGACGCCGTCGAGCCAGACGTGCGCGATGCCGGAGGCGGCCCGGTCGCCGTGGGTGAGGGCGTGCCACAGCCCGGCGGTGTCCTTGACCTGTGTCTGCACGGCGTCGGCGTTGAGGGCACCGAGGCTGCGGCGCAGGCGGGCCGCGTCCCGGACGTCCGCCCTGGCCGCGGCGGCGGCACCGCGGTAACCGACGATGACCTTCAGGCCGTTCTTCTGGGCCCGGCGGGTGGCGGCCTTGTTCAGCTCGGTGACGTCGAACAGCCGCTGGTCCAGCGTGCCGGAGGTCACCAGGCGGGCCGCGTCGGCCGGGACGACCAGTGTGTGGCCCTTGGTCCTGCGGACCTGGAAGGGTACGTGCGCCCGGCCCTTGGCCCGCTGCAGGCCGACGATGCGGCCCTTGGCGTCGAGGGCGACGCGGTCACCGGTGATGAGGGTGACGTGGGTCCTCGCGGTGAGCGCGGAGGCGGTGGTCGGGGTGCGCTCCACGGGTCTCGCCGACGCCGGGCTGGTCAGACCCGCGGCGAGGGCGACGGCTGCGGCCGTGGCGACAGCGGCCGCAGCAGCGCTTTTCACTTGTCTGCGCAAGTTCTCCCCCTGGAGACGGAGCACGGGGCGAATTCCCCGTTCACCCGACCACGCAGTATGCCGGGGGGTGTTCAGAGGGCTCAACGGTTGAGAGGAGAGTAAGAGAGAGCGACGGAAAACTGTTACGCCGTGGGCGGGACACCGTTACAGACCGGCGCGGTCCCGTTCTCATGACGAAGGTCGACCCGTGCTCCAAGGCTGCGGGCCCGCCCGTGCAGGGCCCGCACACGCCGGTGCCGCCCCTTGAGGGGGGCGGCACCGGAGGGATGAGGGGGCGTCAGGCGGCCGAACCGGCCTTCCACTGGGCCCAGCTCATGTTCCAGCCGTTGAGGCCATTGTCCGGGGCGACCATCTTGTCCCCCGTGTTCTGGACGACCACCACGTCACCGACCAGGGAGTTGCTGTAGAACCACGCGGCCGGCGTGCTCGCGTCGCCGGCGCCCTTGACGTCCTGCAGACCGATGCAGCCGTGGCTGGTGTTGACGCTGCCGAAGACGGAGGGCCCGCCCCAGTAGTTGCCGTGGATGAAGGTGCCGGAGTTGGTCAGGCGCATGGCGTGCGGCACGTCCTTGATGTCGTACTCGCCCTTGCCGTCGGAGTCCTTGAAGCCGACCGTCGCGCCGTTCATGCGGGTCTGCTTGAACTTCTCCGAGATCACCATCTGGCCCTCGTAGGTGGTGTGCTCGGGGGCGCCTGCGGAGATCGGGATGGTCCTGACGACCTTGCCGTCCTGCGTGACCTTCATCTGCTTGGTCTTCGCGTCGACGTAGGAGACCTGGTTGCGGCCGATGTGGAAGGTGACCGTCTTCTGCTGGATGCCCGTGACTCCGGGCGCGGCCTCGACGCCGTCGAGCGCGAGTTTCAGGGTGACGGTGGAGCCTGCCTTCCAGTACTGCTGCGGGCGGCAGTCCATGCGGTTGGCGCTGAACCAGTGGCAGGCGACCTCCTGGCCGCTGCTGGAGCTGACCGTGATGCCCTTCTGCACGGCCGCCTTGTTGGTGATCGCCTTGTCGAAGTTGATCGAGACCGGCATGCCGACACCGACCGTGGAACCGTTGTCCGGGGTGAAGGTGCCGATGAAGCTGTTGGCCGGGGAGACCGTGGTGAAGGACGCGTTCTCGTTGGCTATGCGGCCCTGGGCGTCCTTGGCCTCCGCGGCGACCCTGTAGGTGGTGGAGCGCTGCAGCTGGACGGTCGGCTTCCAGCTCTTCCTGTCGGCGGAGAGCTGCCCGGCGACGGCCTTGCCGTCCTGGGTGGTCATCGTGACGCCGGTCAGTGTGCCCTTGGCGACCGTGACACCGGCCGAGTTGTTGATGGAGGCGTTGTCGGAGCCGTCCTTGGGTGTGATGGTGATCTGGGCCTCGGACGACTTCTTGGCCGCTGCCTCGTCGGCCTTCGCCTGCGAGCTCTTGCCGTCGTCGGACGCCTTGGCGTGGCCGCCGCCGGAACAGCCCGTGAGTGCCAGCACCCCACCGAGCAGTGCGGACGCGACCGTCAGGCCCTTGCGCCGCTTACTGTCCGTCATCACACGCTTCTCCATCGTTGCCGAAATCGAAAACCCCGAGACCCCCGTTGCGAACCTTCCACGCTACGGACGATCCGTCCTGTTTCACATGGTTCGCATGTGTTAGGCGCACCACGCCGGCCACGGTCGCCCGAGGCTGGTGGTGCTGAGTCGTCCGTGCGCCCCCTGAGACGACGAAACCCCGGACGGCGGTTGCCGTCCGGGGTCATGACTGCCCCGGGACGCTCAGCCGATGCCGTCCTCTTCTTCGTCGTCGTCTTCCCCATCATCCTCGTCGAGATCCCAGTCGGGCGAATCAGGGTCGTAGTCGATCCGCTCACTCGACCAGGACGCCTGCTGGACTTCCACCCCGGGCACCTCGCTGACCAGGTCGAACGGGTCCACGAGATACGCGAGGGCTTCCGCGGTGTCGTCCGTCACAGCCCCCTCGGCCTGGGCCCGCTCCGCCTCCGGAAGCTCCGTGTCCCGGCCGACCCTGCGCAGCGCGGCCTTGGTCACCTCGTCCTCGTCCTGCACTTCGAGGACGACCTCCACCCGAAGCCGTACAAAACGTGATGTCTCTTCAGCGCTCATGCCGGGAGCGTACGACTGAAACCTCCCGTGACTTTCCTGTGACCCGCGACTTTCACTAACATCGCTCCACACGGCCAATTCGCCAGCGTCACAAGGGGATCGATATTCCGTGTCATCCGCTCGCCGTCCGCTGCTGACCGCCACCGCCGCGGGCACCCTGCTGTGCGCGCTGTGGTTCGTCCCGTCCGCGAAGGCCTCGCAGGACCCGGCCAGAGCGAACACGGAATCCACCACGACCCATGTGACACAGCAGGCCAGGGCGGTGTCGCAGGCGGCCGCGGACAGCGCACGGGAGGCGGCGGACGACACCGAACTCGCCGACACCGGCAGCCCCGACACCACGCCGTACATCGTCGGCGGCACCCTTTTCCTCGGCGTCGGTGCCGGGTTCGTGGTGTATTCGGTGCGCCGTGAACGCATGGGGTTTTAATCACCCTTGACGATTCTTTGACAGTGCGCACATAGTTCGCCCATGAAGAGATCATCGGGCGTGCGACTGTGCGCCACCGCGGTGCTGGGTGCGCTGTCGCTCGCCCTTGTCACGGGCTGCTCCGGCAAGGATGCGGCGAAGCCGGCCGTGCAGGCGCCGAGCGCCACGGAGTTGAAGAAGCTGATCATCGCCGACGGCGAGGTGCCGGGGTACAAGGTGGGGCCAGTGCCGGCCTCCCGCGCCAAGCCGATCACCACCGACAGCGCGCCGTGCCGGCCGCTGGCCCGCGTGATGAGCGGCCTCCCGCCGACCGAGGCGGCGGCGAAGACCGACCGGCTGGCCATGGAGAACGCGAAGAAGTCGCCCTCGGCCAAGCCGACCTCGCCGGACGACCTCGACGGGAAGAAGTTCGAGGAAGCCATGCACAAGTCCCTGGACCGGGACGTCACCACGGTCACCCTTGCCTCGTACGACGGCGACGGCGCCGAGAAGGCCCTCGCGTCGGTCTCCGCCGCCGTCAAGGCCTGCGCGAGCGGCTTCCCCGGCAAGCAGGCGGGGACGAAGGCGCAGTTCACCAAGGTCGCCGCGGAAAAGGCGACCGACGCCGGGGACGGGGCGGTGGCGTTCACCGCGACGATGGACTCGGACGACGGGGACGCGGCCCCCGTCCACGCCGAGGTCGTCAGGACCGGGACCACCCTGTCGGTCTACTTCACGTCCAACCTGGGCGCGATGATGGACAAGAAGGCGTACGCGGTGTCACCGGAGGTCGTCAAGGCCCAGCAGGCCAAGCTGAAGTGATGTGACGACAGGGGCCCCGCGCGCGGCGGGGCCCCTGTCGTCCTGCCGGGACGTTACTGCAGCGGGCCGGTGACGGCCTCCACCGCGGCGACGAGGTGCCCGCCGCGTACGAACGCGTCGGCGGCGGCCAGGTCGGGCGCCAGGAACCGGTCGGGGCCCGGGCCCTGCACACCGGCGGCGCGCACGGCCTCGATGACGGCCTGGGAGGCCGGCGCCGGGGTGAGGCCCTCGCGCAGCTCGATGGCGCGGGTGGCGGCGTACAGCTCGATGGCGATGATCCGGGTGAGGTTGCCGACGGCGGTGCGCAGCTTGCGCGCGGCCGACCAGCCCATGGAGACGTGGTCCTCCTGCATGGCGGAGGACGGGATGGAGTCCGCGGAGGCCGGTACGGCCAGCCGCTTCATCTCACTCACCAGGGCGGCCTGCGTGTACTGGGCGATCATCAGCCCGGAGTCGACGCCCGCGTCGTCGGCGAGGAACGGCGGCAGCCCGTGGCTGCGGTTCTTGTCCAGCAGCCGGTCGGTGCGGCGCTCGGCGATGGAGCCGAGGTCGGCGGCGGCGACGGCGAGGAAGTCCAGGACGTAGGCGACCGGGGCGCCGTGGAAGTTGCCGTTGGACTCCACGCGGCCGTCGGGCAGCACGACCGGGTTGTCGACGGCGGAGGCCAGCTCGCGCTCGGCGACCAGCCGGGCGTGCGCCATGGTGTCGCGTCCGGCACCGGCGACCTGCGGGGCGCAGCGCACCGAGTAGGCGTCCTGGACGCGGGGCGCGTCGTCCTGGTGGTGCCCGGTGAGCTGGGAGCCCTTGAGCACGGCGAGCATGTTGGCGGCGGAGGCGCCCTGCCCGGGGTGCGGCCGGATGGCGTGCAGCTCCGGTGCGAGCACCTTGTCCGTCCCGAGCAGCGCCTCCAGGCTGAGGGCGGCGGTGACGTCGGCGGACTTGTAGAGGGTGTCGAGGTCGGCGAGGGCCATGATCAGCATGCCGAGCATGCCGTCGGTGCCGTTGAGAAGGGCGAGCCCTTCCTTCTCGCGCAGCTCGACGGGCTGGATCCCGTGCTCGGCGAGCAGCTCGCCCGCGGGGCGGACCGTGCCGTCGGGGCCCTCCGCCTCCCCCTCGCCCATCAGGGTCAGGGCGCAGTGGGACAGCGGGGCCAGGTCACCGGAGCAGCCGAGGGAGCCGTACTCGTGCACCACCGGGGTGATCCCGGCGTTCAGCACGTCGGCCATGGTCTGCGCGACCTCGGGCCGCACGCCGGTGTGCCCGGAGCAGACGGTCTTCAGCCGCAGGAACATCAGGGCCCGTACGACCTCACGCTCCACCCTCGGCCCCATGCCGGCGGCGTGCGAGCGGACGATGTTGCGCTGCAGCTGGGCGCGCAGTTCCTGGCTGATGTGCCGGGTCGCCAGGGCTCCGAAGCCGGTGGAGACGCCGTAGACCGGGTCCGGCTTGGCCGCCAGCGCGTCCACGATCTCGCGGGCCGCCGCCAGGGCCGCCACCGCCTCCGCCGACAGCTCGATGCGGGCACCGCCGCGCGCCACGGCGAGAACGTCGGACGCCGTGACACCGGACGTCCCCACCACCACAGTGTGCATATCCATATTCAGGAGCGTACGCATTGAATGCGGGGATGTCACTAGTGGGGAACAGGGGCACCCCTTACCGATCCGTGTGGGCTTCGCCTCACGGCCGGCGTCCCCGGAACCGGCGCCGCTCGCCCTGCGAGGGCGGCGGCTCGTCCGCCAGCCGTACGACCGGATCCTGAGGCCCCTCGCGCCCCGCGACCACCGGCCGGTCGACACCCAGCGCCTTGGCCCGGTACTGGGCGGCGTCGGCGAGCCGGAACAGCCGCCGGGCGTCGTGCACCTCCCCGATCGGGTCCTCGGTCGAGGCGATCCCGCACGCCACGCCCTCCCCGGGCTCCAACTCCGCCGCCCTCCTGCACAGTTCGTCGGCGGCCTTGACCACGTCGTCGGCGGGCGGCCCGACCGCCAGCAGACAGAACTCGTCCCCGCCGAGCCGTGCCACGAGCGCACCCGGCACCATCGCCCCGCACAGCGACAGCACCGAGCCGAAGCGCTCCAGGAGCCGGTCGCCGACGGCGTGCCCGAGGGTGTCGTTGACCCGCTTCAGCCCGTTGAGATCACAGACGACGAGGCTGACGGCCGCACCCTCCGTACGGTGCCGCTCGACGGCTTCCTCCAGGCGTACGTCCACGGCGCGGCGGTTGGCGAGTCCGGTGAGGGCGTCGGTGTACGCGAGCCGGCGGGCCTCCTCCAGCCGCTCGGTCTGCGCGAGCCCGGCGGCGACGACGGCGGCCAGCACGGTGGCGAAGTCGGCGTCGGCCCGGTCGAACACAGGGGCGTCGACGGGACGGGCGACGTACAACTCGCCCCAGGCCCTGCCATGCAGCACCACCGGCGCGACGACACAGCAGCCGCGGCCTCTGCGGCGCAGGGCGGCGACGCGCTGATGGAAATAGCCGGGAGTGCCGGCGGCGGTTCCCTCGGCGGTCTCCACCCAGGCGTTGGGTCCGCCCCCGCCGGCCCACCGCTCGTGCAGGAACTCGGTGATCTCCGGGAACTGGTGCACCGGGTAGGCCTCGGACTCGGGGAACTCCTCCTCGTCCGGGCGCCGGTCCCCCACGTTCACGAGGACGCGCAGGCGGCCGAGCTCCCGCTCCCACACCGACAGCGCAGCGAAGCCGCCGTCCAGCGCTCGGCACGCGCCGAGCGCTGCGGCATGCCACGAGTCCCGCGGAGTGTGGGCCGCCGCCATCCCCTGCGCCAGCGCCACGACTGCGGCCAGCCGCCTGTCCTCGCCCATTACTCCAGATTAGGGAGGATTTGGGGGTTGCGGGACATGGGTGGGGCGAACAGGTGGTGAGCCCTGCGGTGCGAGGGGCTCGGGTCCGTTGCGGCCGCTCGCGCCCACGCGGCGCAGCCGCCGGTCGAACACGGCCCCGCGCCCCTTACGGGCACAGCCCCGCCTACTCCCCCGGCCACTGCGGCTTGCGCTTCTCGTTGAACGCCGCCACTCCCTCCGCCCGGTCACCGGAGAACGCCACAGAACGCCACGCCGCGTCCTCGACCTCCAGCCCCGCCCGCAGATCCAGGCCGTGCCCCAGCCGCAGCGCCCGCTTGGCGGCCCGTAGCCCGACCGGCGAGTTACCGGCGATGCGCGCGGCCAGCGCGAGGGCCTCCTCCCGATCGCGCCCGGCGTCCACGACCTGGTCGACCAGCCCCAGTTCGACCGCCTCCGCCGCCTCCACCCGCCGCGCCGAGAAAACCAGCTCCGCCGCACGCGCCGCCCCGACCCGCCGCGGCAGCAACTGCGTACCGCCGCCGCCGGGAATCACGCCCACGGACACCTCCGGCAGCCCCACCACCGCCGTACGGTCGGCCACGATCAGATCGCAGGACAGGGCCAGTTCGAACCCCCCGCCCAACGCGAACCCGTGCACCGCGGCGATCGTCGGCATCGGCAGCTCCAGCACCCCGGTGTACGCCCCGCGCGCCACCGGCCGCTGCCGCAGCAGATCGGCGTCGCTGAAGGAGTTCCGCTCCTTCAGGTCCGCCCCTACGCAGAACGCCCGCTCATGGGACGAGGTCAGCACCACCACCCGCGCGTCCCGGTCGGCGGCCAGCGCCGTGCACGCGGCGGCGAGGGAGCGGGCCATCTCCGTCGAGACGGCGTTCATGGCCTTGGGCCGGTCCAGCACCAGCTCCGCGACGAACCCGTGCCGCCGTACCAGCACGAACTCCCCGAACCGCTCCTCGCTCATGACATCCTCCGGCTCACGTGTTAACGCGGGTTAACCACTGTCGGCCCGATCATCGCAGCCGGACCCGGCCGCGGAAAAGCCCAGGGGGCTACGCCCGTTCGAGTGACATCCCGGCCGTCTCACCCCACATCGCCCACAGGAACGCATAGCGTGCGTCCGCCACGGCACGCCGGGGCGGGCGGCGGGGAGGGGAACCATGTCACCGATACGTGCACAGTCCCGTACGGAAACGGAACCGGAGCAGCGGCGGGAGCCACAGGCGCACGGCGAGCCGGTCGGCGCGCCCGCCGTGCGACGCGGACGGCACCGCAAGCCGCGCCCCCGCAAAGTACTGCTCGCCGCCGGCGGACTCGCCCTGGTCGCGGGTGTGCTCAGCCTGGTCCGGGTCGCGCCGGACTCGGGCGCCGACGTCCCGGGCACGACCGAGGCCGGGCCCCGCCCCGACGCGGACGGCGGCGCCACGGACCCCGCGGCGAACACCGCCGTCACGGTCGCCGCCGCCCCCACCGCGCTGCCCTCGGCGACCTCCGTCATGGGCGGCCGGAGCCTCCCGCCGACGGCCGCCCGTCCGGCCGGCGCCCGTCCCGGCCCGTACACGCCCGCGGCGCCGCACGGCAGCACCGCCGCACCGGGCACCACCGCCGGCGGACCGGCCGCCACCCGCGGCACCCCGTCGCAGCCCCGGGCGACGCCCTCCGCCCAGCCACCTGCCCCGACCGCCTCCCGGACCGCACCGCCCAGCCCCGCACCCAGCCGCAGCACGGCGGACCCGGGTACGGACGGACTGTGCGTGCCGGTGCTCGGCCTGTGCGTGGACCGAGGGGGCGAGAGGTCTACGACTGGCCGTCGCGGCGGGTGAGCAGCCAGGGCTCGACCACGCCGAGCCCGCGGACCGGGCGCTGCCACATCGGCTGGAGCGCGAAGCGGTACACCGGCGGCTCCTCGCCCTCCTTCTCGGCGGCCGCCGCGGCCTCCGCCGCCTCCGCCTCGGAGACGGGCGCCTCGCCGGAGCGGATCAGTTCCTCCGCGAAGGCGCTGTCCACCAGGACGGCGTCCCGCGGGGCTATCGAGGTCAGCCGGGAGGCCAGATTCACCGTCGTACCGAAGACATCACCCATACGGGTGGTGACCGTGCCGAACGCCATGCCGACCCGGAGCTCCGGCATCGTCTCGTCGTTCGCCAGCGTCTCGACCAGCCGCAGCGCGATGTCCGCGGCGATACCGGCGTCGTCCGCCGCGTACAGCACCTCGTCGCCGAGGGTCTTGATCAGCCGGCCGCCGCGCGCGGCCACCAGGTCGGCGGCGGTCGTCTCGAACGCCTCGACCAGCTCACCCAGCTCCTCCTCCTCCATCCGGCGGGTCAGCCGGGTGAACCCCACGAGGTCGGCGAAGCCGACGGCGAGCCGCCGGTCGACCATCTCCTCGTCGTCCGCCGACTGCACGACCCGTCCGGCCGAGGCGGCGAGTTGCCGGCGCCAGACGTAGACCAGGAACTCCTCCAGCTCGGGCAGGAGCAGCTCGACGATCGGGTACGTCACCTCGGTACGGGTCATTCCGGGCTCGGGCGGCTCGGTCAGGCCCTCCAGGAAGGAATCCATCTGCCACTCGGCCAACCGGGCGGTGGTCTGCCCGGTGGACCGGGCCACCTGCACCGCCATGGCCTCGCTGAGCAGCCCCGCCTCGACCAGACCGGCGAGGCGGCGCAGGGCCAGTACGTCGGCCTCGGTGAGCGCCTTGGCCTGGCCGATGTCGGCGAAGCCCATGGCCCGCCAGAACCGTGACGCCAGCTCCATGGAGACGCCGGCGCTACGGGCCGCCTGGAACGGGGTGTAGCGGCGCTCGGCGCCCAGGATGAGCTGTTCGAGGCGCAGGGCCAGCGGATCCTCGCCGGGGTCGGCGGCGTCCGCGCCCGCGCCGGAGCCCGTGTCGTCGACGGTCACGCCTGCTGCCCTTCCGATCTGCCGCGGTCACGTTTCGACCGGCCTCAACTCTACGGCAGGTGTGCGCCAGCTCACTCAGTTGGGTTCGGCCGGGGGGATGTGCTCGGTACCGGGTAGGTGCCGTTTGCCTCTGTGCTGTGCCGGAGAGGTCCGGGGGAGTCATCGCCGTCGCGGAGTGCGGGGCGGTCGTGGCTGGTCGCGCAGTTCCCCGCGCCCCCGGGGAGCTGCAGCCGGCCGCGGCGCGACCCCCCGGCCGGCACGGACCTACGCGGGACGCAGATGCACGATGTCCCCCGCCCCCACAGGCTCCCGTACACCCGTCTCCGTCGCGATGACCAGCCGTCCGTCCCCGTCGATCGCCACCGCCTCGCCCACGATCGACCGCTCTCCGGGCAGCTCGGCCCGCACGGTGCGCCCCAGCGTCGCGCACCCCGCCGCGTAGGCCTCCTGAAGACCACTCAGCGTGGGATCACCCCCGGCACCCCGCCACCGCCCGTACCACTCCTCCAGCGACCGCAGCACCGCCCGCAGCAGCGGATCCCGGTCCGTGCCCGCCGCCCCGGCCAGCGCCAGCGACCCCGCCTGCGGCACCGGCAGTTCCTCCGCCCGCAGCGTGACGTTGATGCCGACACCGATGACCACACCGCCCTCACCGGCCCGCTCCGCGAGGATGCCGCCGGCCTTGCGCTCCTCCCCGCCCACGGTCACCAGCAGGTCGTTCGGCCACTTCAGCGCCGTATCCACGCCCGCTCCCCGCGACAGGCCCGCCGCCACCGCGACACCGGTGAGCAGCGGCAGCCAGCCCCACCGCGCCACCGGGACCTCGACGGGCCGCAGGAGCACGGAGAAGAACAGGCCCGAGCGCGGCGGTGCCGTCCAGCGGCGGTCCAGACGGCCCTTCCCCTCCGTCTGCTCCTCCGCCACCAGCACCGCGCCCTCACCTGCCTTCCCGGCGGCGGCCCGGGCGACCAGGTCGGAGTTGGTGGAGCCGGTGCGCTGCACCACGTCCACCTCGCGGTACAGGCTTCCCTCCCGGACCAGCGCACGCCGCAGTGCCGCGGCGTTCAGGGGCGGACGGTCCAGGTCGGACCAGCGGCTGTCGTCTGATGCATTGTGCGGCGTCATGCAAGTCACCCTAGGTGTGGGAAACGCCGCACTGCCGACCCACAGGCCCAGCACTACTCTACGGATGAGTAACCGTCCCCCCTTTTGAGCAGGCAGGGAGCCGCATCCCGATGTCCGAGCCGGAAGAGATCGACATTCACACGACCGCTGGCAAGCTGGCGGATCTCCAGCGCCGCATCCACGAGGCGACGCACGCCGGCTCGGAACGCGCCGTCGAGAAGCAGCACGCCAAGGGCAAACTGACGGCCCGTGAGCGCATCGAGCTGCTGCTGGACGAGGGGTCGTTCGTCGAGCTGGACGAGTTCGCCCGGCACCGGTCCAGCAACTTCGGACTGGAGAAGAACCGGCCGTACGGCGACGGCGTCGTCACCGGGTACGGCACCGTCGACGGACGCCCCGTCGCGGTGTTCTCGCAGGACTTCACCGTCTTCGGCGGCGCGTTGGGCGAGGTCTACGGGCAGAAGATCGTCAAGGTCATGGACTTCGCCCTGAAGACCGGCTGCCCGGTCATCGGCATCAACGACTCCGGCGGCGCCCGCATCCAGGAAGGCGTCGCCTCCCTCGGCGCGTACGGCGAGATCTTCCGCCGCAACACCCACGCCAGCGGCGTCATCCCGCAGATCAGCCTGGTCGTCGGCCCCTGCGCCGGCGGAGCCGTGTACTCCCCGGCCATCACCGACTTCACGGTCATGGTCGACCAGACCTCGCACATGTTCATCACCGGCCCGGACGTCATCAAGACCGTCACCGGCGAGGACGTCGGCTTCGAGGAGCTGGGCGGGGCCAGGACCCACAACACGGCCTCCGGCGTGGCCCATCACATGGCCGGCGACGAGAAGGACGCCATCGAGTACGTCAAGCAGCTGCTGTCGTACCTGCCGTCCAACAACCTCTCCGAGCCCCCGGTCTTCCCCGAGGAGGCCGACCTCGCCGTCAGCGACGAGGACCGCGAGCTGGACACCGTCGTGCCCGACAGCGCGAACCAGCCGTACGACATGCACACGGTGATCGAACACGTGCTGGACGACGGCGAGTTCTTCGAGACGCAGTCCCTGTTCGCGCCGAACATCCTCACCGGGTTCGGGCGGGTCGAGGGCTTCCCGGTCGGCATCGTCGCCAACCAGCCCATGCAGTTCGCCGGCTGCCTGGACATCGACGCGTCCGAGAAGGCCGCCCGGTTCGTGCGTACCTGCGACGCCTTCAACATCCCGGTGCTGACCTTCGTGGACGTGCCGGGCTTCCTGCCGGGCGTCGACCAGGAGCACACCGGCATCATCCGGCGCGGCGCCAAGCTGATCTACGCCTACGCGGAGGCCACGGTCCCGCTGATCACCGTCATCACCCGCAAGGCCTTCGGCGGGGCGTACGACGTCATGGGCTCCAAGCACCTCGGCGCCGACCTCAACCTGGCCTGGCCCACCGCCCAGATCGCCGTCATGGGCGCCCAGGGCGCGGTCAACATCCTGCACCGCCGCACCATCGCCGAGGCGGAGGACGTCGAGGGCACCCGGGCCCGCCTGATCCAGGAGTACGAGGACACCCTCCTCAACCCCTACGTCGCGGCCGAGCGCGGTTACATCGACGCGGTGATCATGCCGTCCGACACCCGTGCCCACATCGTCCGCGGCCTGCGTCAGCTGCGCACCAAGCGGGAATCCCTGCCTCCGAAGAAGCACGGCAACATCCCCCTCTAAGGAGCCGCTGTGACGATCAAAGTCGTACGGGGCAACCCGACCCCGGAGGAGCTGGCCGCCGCCCTGGCGGTGGTCCGCGCCCGCGCCGCGGCGGCAGCGGCAACGCCGCCCGGCGCGGAGGGCCCGAGGGACGCCTGGTCCGACCCGGCACGGATCGCGGCGTCCCACCTGCCCAAGCCGGGGCAGGCGTCCTGGACCCGCACGTACTGGCCGAGCTGAGGCAACACGGCGCGCCAATTGAGTACCGATACTCAGGCGCCCACCCCCCACCGGGCCGCAGGCTGGACGAATGCTCTGGTCAGACCCGGAAAACGAGCCGCCGAAGGACCTGCGCGAAGCGCAGGCGATGCTTCGGCGGCTCGGCTTTCTGATGGCCTTGGCCATGATCCTGGCGATGGTCGTCATCGGCCTGAGGTGAGCCGGCCGGCGCCCCGCGACTAACCTGACCGCATGACTGCTACGGACCGCAGGTCTACGCGCCGCCGCCTGATCCTCGCCTCCGCCTCCCCCGCCCGGCTGGGCCTCCTGAGGCAGGCCGGTCTCTCACCGGAGGTGATCGTCAGCGGCGTCGACGAGGACGCCGTCACCGCGCCCACCCCGGCGGAGCTGGCGCTCGCCCTGGCCGAGGCGAAGGCCTCGGTCGTGGCGGCGAAGCCGGAGGTGCAGGGCGCCCTGGTGATCGGCTGCGACTCGGTGCTGGAGCTGGACGGGCAGGCCTTGGGCAAGCCCGCCGACGCCGAGGAGGCGACCGCCCGCTGGAAGGCGATGCGCGGGCGGGCGGGCACCCTCCAGACGGGTCACTGCATCTGGGACACGGCGGCCAAGCGGTACGTGTCCGGGACCGCATCCACCGTCGTCCGTTTCGGTGAACCCAGCGACGAGGAGATCGCGGCGTACGTGGCGTCCGGCGAGCCCCTCTACGTCGCCGGGGCCTTCACCCTGGACGGCCGTTCGGCGCCGTTCATCGAGGGCATCGAGGGCGACCACGGCAATGTGATCGGCATCAGCCTGCCCCTGGTGCGCAAGCTGCTGGCCGAACTGCACGTGGGCATCACGGAGTTGTGGTCGCCGGACGAGTGATCCGGGCGGCCCCGGAGTCCCGCGGCTCGCCGGGCCCGTCGTGCACGTCCTGCGGCGCGTCCGTACGGGGCCCCGGTACGGACGCCGGGCCCGTGGCCGCAGCCGGGGCCGAGGCCGGCTCGGCCTCCGTCTTCGGGTCGCCGTCCTGCCCCGCTCCACCGCCGGAGACATCCCGCCGCGGGCCGCCGTCCCGGTCGTACGTCATCAGGAGCAGGACGACGAGGCCGAGTACGACCACCATGAACAGGAACGCCGTCCAGCCGACCAGGCCCCAGACGAAGGCCCCCAGCAGGCCGTGGACGACCGCCACGCTGATCAGCAGGACGCGGCCGAAGCCCGCGGGGGCGCGGTCGCGGATCGCGACCAGGACGGCCACCAGCGCGCACAGCGCGAAGTAGAGCCCGAAGACGACGCCGCCGACCTTCGAGGACGTCGCCATCGTCGACGGGTCGAGGCCCGCCAGGGACATGTCCTGGCGGTCGACCACCATTCCGAGGAACCAGTTCAGCGCAGCAATGAAGACGCCCTCCGCCAGGAGGACGACCGCCACGACCCATGCCACCGGTCTGCGCACCACCGGTCCCCACCCACTCTCGAGCCAGCGACTTGTTACCACAGGTACGTTCGAGCCATCGCGAACGCTACTAACGGGTAAACCCAGGGACAAGGGTTTGCGCGCCAGCAAAGAATCATTGGGCCATTCGTAGGGACTCGACAAAGAAACTGAGTGGGCCGCAGCACGCTCTCACAGAGACCTTGACCACATGACAGGGCTAGGGTTTCCCGGAGGAGTCCTGCGTACGCGGGCGCGACAAGGGATTTCACGGGTCGAGCGAGCCTCGAACTACGCTCCGTGTGGGCAAGCTCACCATTGGGGACGGGTCGAAGTGCCGTGTCGGCAGTCCCTAAACTCGGCTTGTTTCAAGGAGGGAGCCTCAATCGTGCGCAAGGTGCTCATCGCCAACCGTGGCGAAATCGCTGTCCGCGTGGCCCGGGCCTGCCGGGACGCCGGGATCGCGAGCGTGGCCGTCTACGCCGACCC
>NZ_JBVIDS010000007.1:0-442034 GCF_055572255.1 Streptomyces sp. NPDC030799
TCAACGCCCACAAGGCGGGCACCATCAAGGGCCTGACCGCCGAGGTCGGCGCCTCCCTCACCTCCGGCGCCCCGATCTGCGAGATCAAGGACTGACGGCAGGCTTCACAGACGCCCGGTGGACCGACAGCTTCGGTCTGCCGGGCGTCGTCCTTTGCCCGAGGGTGGGGACGGCTTTCCGAGACCCGGGGGACGCCTCACGTCCCTGAGGGGCAGCCGGCCTGAAGGGGACGGGGAACTGCGCGACCGGTCCGGGCGGACCCGCACCAGCCCGACGACCTGAAGCCCTACGGCAAGTCGGGCGACCTCAGCGCCGTCGCAGATCAGCGACACGCCCGCGCTCAGCTGACGCCGGCTCCCCGAACCCCGCCCCCGGCCGAAGCGCCATCCCCCTGCGCGGCCCCGGCAGCGGAGCACGCCGCGCCGGGGCCTGCTCACCCCCCGAAGGGACTCCGTTCGCCCCGGCCACGGCGATCTGCACCCCCTGGTCGGCGAGAGCCTGCAACTCCATGCCGGCGCGGTCGTCGTTCGCGGGGGGCTCGTCGGTGACCAGACGGGTGATGACATCGGTCGGCACGGTCTGGAACATCGTGTCCGTACCGAGCTTGGTGTGGTCGGCGAGGACCACGACCTCCGCGGCAGCCTGCACCAGCGCCCGGTCGACGGACGCCGAGAGCATGTTGGAGGTGGACAGCCCGCGCTCGGCGGTGAGCCCGCTCCCGGACAGGAAGGCCTTCGACACCCGCAGCCCCTGCAGGGACTGCTCCGCGCCGGAGCCGACGAGGGCGTAGTTGGAGCCGCGCAGGGTGCCGCCGGTCATCACGACCTCCACCCGGTTGGCGTGGGCCAAGGCCTGAGCCACCAGCAAGGAGTTGGTGACGACGGTCAGGCCGGGCACCCGCGCGAGCCGGCGGGCCAGCTCCTGCGTGGTGGTACCCGCGCCGACCACGATGGCCTCGCCCTCTTCGACGAGGCCTGCCGCGAGGTCGGCGATGGCGGTCTTCTCGGCGGTCGCGAGATGGGACTTCTGCGGGAAGCCGGATTCTCGCGTGAACCCGCCCGGCAGTACCGCACCGCCGTGCCGGCGGTCGAGGAGTCCTTCGGCCTCCAGCGCCCGCACGTCCCGCCGTACGGTCACTTCGGAGGTCTGGACGACGCGGGCGAGCTCACGGAGCGACACGGCACCGTTCGCTCGCACCATTTCGAGGATCAATTGGCGACGTTCAGCAGCGAACACGAAACTGACAGTAACCCCAGCGACCGTCTGCTTTCAGCAGTTTGCGCCGAATAACAGAAGTTGTTCGCGTGACAGGTCGGGAAGTGGTATAGGACCTAGTCGCCCCGACTATGCCGTACGCACACGCGGCGACTCCCCGTGACCAGCGGGAAGCCGGAACCGGCCGTCAGACCTCCGCGCCGGCCTTGCGGGTGTGCAGCTGCCGGGCCACCTCGGCGATCGACCCCGAAAGGGAGGGGTACACCGTGAACGCGTTCGCGATCTGCTCGACCGTCAGATTGTTGTCGACGGCGATCGAGATGGGGTGGATCAGTTCCGAGGCGCGGGGCGCGACGACCACACCGCCGACGACGATGCCCGTACCCGGCCGGCAGAAGATCTTCACGAAGCCGTCCCGGATGCCCTGCATCTTGGCGCGGGGGTTGCGCAGCAGGGGCAGCTTGACGACCCGGGCGTCGATCTTGCCCGCGTCCACGTCCGCCTGCGTGTAACCGACCGTCGCGATCTCGGGGTCGGTGAAGACGTTGGAGGAGACCGTCTTCAGGTTCAGCGGGGCCACCGCGTCGCCGAGGAAGTGGTACATGGCGATACGTCCCTGCATGGCGGCGACGGACGCGAGGGCGAAGACACCGGTCACGTCACCGGCCGCATAGACGCCGGGAGCGGTCGTCCTGGACACCTTGTCGGTCCAGATGTGCCCCGACTCGCGCAGCTTCACGCCGGCCTCCTCCAGGCCGAGCCCCGCGCTGTTCGGGATCGCACCGACGGCCATCAGACAGTGCGTGCCGCTGATGACACGCCCGTCGGCCAGCGTCACCTCGACCCGGTCGCCGACGCGCTTGGCGGACTGCGCGCGGGAACGGGCCATGACGTTCATGCCGCGGCGCCGGAAGACGTCCTCCAGCACGGCGGCGGCGTCCGGGTCCTCGCCCGGCAGCACGCGATCCCGGGAGGACACGAGGGTGACCTTGGATCCCAGGGCCTGGTAGGCGCCGGCGAACTCGGCACCGGTCACACCGGAGCCGACCACGATCAGCTCTTCCGGCAGTTCGGTGAGGTCGTAGACCTGGGTCCAGTTGAGGATGCGCTCGCCGTCGGGCTGGGCGTCGGGCAGCTCGCGCGGGTGGCCGCCGGTGGCGATGAGGACGGCGTCGGCGGTGAGGGTCTCCTCGGTGCCGTCGGCGGCGGTGACGACGACCTTCCGGGACCCGTCGAGGGCCTGCATGCCGTCCAGCCGGCCGCGGCCGCGCATGACCCGGGCACCGGCACGCGTGACGGAGGCGGTGATGTCGTGGGACTGGGCGAGCGCCAGCCGCTTCACACGGCGGTTGACCTTCCCCAGATCCACCCCGACGACCCGGGCCGCCTGCTCCAGCGGAGGTGTGTCGTCGGCGACGATGATCCCCAGCTCTTCGTACGACGAGTCGAAGGTGGTCATCACCTCGGCCGTAGCGATGAGCGTCTTCGACGGCACGCAGTCGGTCAGCACCGACGCTCCGCCCAGACCGTCGCAGTCGACGACGGTCACCTCCGCACCGAGCTGGGCGGCCACCAGAGCCGCTTCGTATCCGCCGGGTCCGCCACCGATGATCACGATCCGAGTCACGTACTCCATTGTCCCGCACCCTTCAAGGTGCTACTGCCCCGGGGCGCACGGAAGCTTCGGCTGGGACACGAGTGACCCGCGTTTCCCCTGCCGTACCCTCTGTGCATGTCGCTCTATGCCGCGTACGCCGGCAACCTCGACGCGGGCCTGATGTCCTTCCGCGCCCCGCACTCCCCGCTGCGCGCCACGGGCTGGCTGAACGGCTGGCGGCTGACGTTCGGCGGCGAGCACCTGGGCTGGGAGGGCGCGCTGGCGACGATCGTCGAGGACCCCCTCGCGCAGGTCTTCGTCGGCCTGTACGACATCGCACCCATGGACGAGGAGTCCCTCGACCGGTGGGAGGGCGTGGCGGACGACCTCTACCGCCGGGTGCGGGTGCGCGTGCACACCCTCGACGGCGAGGAGACGGCGTGGACGTACGTCCTCAACGGTTACGAGGGCGGTCTGCCCTCGGCGCGCTACCTGGGCGAGATCGCCGACGCGGCGGAGTCCGCCGGGGCACCCCACGACTATGTGATGGAACTCCGCAAGCGCCCCTGCTGAGCCGCTCCGGCGGCTTCCTGCGGGTTTGCCTGCTGTTCGTGGAAAACGACAAGGCAACGATTCCAATCCCGTGAGCTCTGTCATCTACGCGCGTAGGCGAAGACGAGCTACCCTCGTCGGCGTGAACGCATTTCTTCTTCCGGACGACATCCAGGGCGACCCCTACGCCGCCGCCGACGCCGCCGCCGCGCGCCTGCGCGAACTCACCGGCGCCGAGACCCACGACGTCGCCCTCGTGATGGGCTCCGGCTGGGCTCCGGCCGTCGACGCCCTGGGCGCGCCCGACGCCGAGTTCCAGGTCACCGAGCTGCCCGGCTTCCCGCCGCCGGCCGTCGAGGGGCACGGCGGCAAGGTCCGCTCGTACTCCTTCGGTGACAAGCGCGCGCTGGTCTTCCTGGGCCGCACGCACTACTACGAGGGCCGTGGCGTGGCCGCGGTCGCGCACGGCGTCCGTACGGCCGTCGCGGCGGGCTGCAAGACCATCGTGCTGACCAACGGCTGCGGCGGTCTGCGCGAGGGCATGCGCCCCGGCCAGCCGGTCCTGATCAGCGACCACATCAACCTGACGGCGACCTCCCCGATCGTCGGCGCGAACTTCGTCGACCTGACGGACCTCTACTCGCCCCGCCTGCGCGCCCTGTGCAAGGAGATCGACCCCTCCCTGGAGGAGGGCGTCTACGCGCAGTTCCCCGGCCCGCACTACGAGACCCCGGCCGAGATCCGCATGGCCCGCGTCATCGGCGCGGACCTGGTCGGCATGTCCACGGTCCTGGAGGCCATCGCCGCGCGCGAGGCGGGCGCCGAGGTGCTGGGCATCTCCCTGGTCACCAACCTGGCGGCCGGCATGACCGGCGAGCCCCTCAACCACGAGGAGGTCCTCCAGGCGGGCCGCGACTCGGCTGCCCGGATGGGCGAGCTGCTGGGCCAGGTGCTGGGCAAGCTGTAAGCGCCGCAAAGCCCATCCGCTCGCTTGTCGGCCGGCCGTTTCGGCCGGGCGGGTGGGAGACGGGGGTCCGGGGGCGGAGCCCCCGGTGGACCAGGCAAACACGGAGAGGTTGATCCCAAGGTGCACGACGATCTCATCGCCCGGGCCAAGGCTTGGCTCGCCGAGGATCCCGACCAGGAGACTCGCGACGAACTGGCCGGGCTGATCGAGGCCGGTGACACGGCGGAGCTGTCCGCCCGCTTCAGCGGCACGCTGCAATTCGGCACCGCCGGCCTGCGAGGCGAGCTGGGCGCCGGCCCGATGCGCATGAACCGCTCGGTCGTCATCCGCGCCGCGGCCGGCCTCGCCGCGTACCTGAAGAACCAGGGCCAGACCGACGGACTCGTCGTCATCGGCTACGACGCCCGCCACAAGTCCGCCGACTTCGCCCGGGACACCGCCGCCGTCATGACGGGCGCCGGCCTGCGCGCGGCCGTACTGCCCCGCCCCCTCCCCACTCCCGTCCTGGCCTTCGCCATAAGGCACCTCGGCGCGGTCGCGGGCGTCGAGGTCACCGCCAGCCACAACCCGCCCCGGGACAACGGCTACAAGGTCTACCTCGGCGACGGCTCCCAGATCGTGCCGCCGGCCGACGCGGAGATCGCCGCCGAGATCGACGCGATCGCCTCCCTGCACGACGTGCCCCGCCCGGACGCCGGCTGGGAAACCCTGGACGACACGGTCCTGGAGGCCTACCTGGCACGCACGGACGCCGTACTGTCCCCGGACTCCCCCCGCACGGCCCGCACGGTCTACACGGCCATGCACGGCGTCGGCAAGGACGTCCTGCTCGCCGCCTTCGCGCGGGCCGGATTCCCCGAGCCGGTGCTGGTTGCCGAGCAGGCCGACCCGGACCCCGACTTCCCGACGGTGGCGTTCCCCAACCCGGAGGAGCCGGGCGCGATGGACCTCGCCTTCGCGCAGGCCCGCGCCACCGATCCGGACCTGGTCATCGCCAACGACCCGGACGCCGACCGTTGCGCCGTGGCCGTCCGGGACGGCGGCGACTGGCGCATGCTGCGCGGCGACGAGGTGGGGGCGCTCCTCGCGGCCCACCTGGTCCGCCGCGGAGCACAGGGCACCTTCGCCGAGTCGATCGTCTCCTCCTCCCTCCTCGGCCGCATCGCCGAGAAGGCGAACCTTCCCTACGAGGAGACGCTGACCGGCTTCAAGTGGATCGCCCGCGTGGACGGCCTGCGCTACGGCTACGAGGAGGCCCTCGGCTACTGCGTGGACCCCGAGGGCGTGCGCGACAAGGACGGCATCACCGCCGCCCTGCTGATCACCGAGCTGGCCTCGCAGCTGAAGTCGGAGAACCGCACCCTCCTCGACCTCCTGGACGACCTCGCCGTCGAGCACGGCCTGCACGCCACCGACCAGCTCTCGGTCCGCGTCGAGGACCTCTCCGTCATCGCGGACGCGATGCGCCGCCTGCGCGAGCAGCCCCCGACCGAGCTGGCCGGCCTGTCCATCACCCGTGCCGAGGACCTCACCCGGGGCACCGACAGACTGCCCCCCACGGACGGCCTGCGCTACACCCTCGACGGCGCCCGCGTGATCGTCCGCCCGAGCGGCACCGAGCCGAAGCTGAAGTGCTACCTGGAGGTCGTCGTACCGGTCGCCACCCGCGCCGGCCTCCCGGCCGCCCGGACCCGCGCGACGGAACTCCTGACCACGATCAAGCGAGACCTGTCAGCGGCCGCCGGCATCTGACCCGCACGACACCGATGGGGTGCCCCGGCCCGGGGCACCCCATTTCGCCATGCGACACGGAGAGCCGTCGAGCTCACTGCAGGCACCGCGACAGGGCGCCCGCCACCGGCCTGAGCACCGCGACCGGCCTCAGCACCACCGCCGGCCGCGCCCAGCCCCCGTACCTCCCCCTGCCCCCGCCGAAAACCTCACCCCAAGCCCACCAGGATCCCGAACAGGACCGCCCCCGCCACCGCCGGTGCAATCACCTCGTACGCCCACCGCACGGTGACCTCTCCCTGCGCGGACTCCGCCTCGCCCCGCCGGTCCAGCAGTTCCCGCAGCTCGTCCATGACCTGGTCGGTCTCCGCCCGAGTCGGCCCGCTCGCGGCAGCGCTGCGGCCCGCTCCCCCGACGGCGCCGAGGCCGCCGAGCCCCCGGCTCGCCGACCCCCCACCGCTCGCCGGCCCACCGCGCGCCGCCTCCGCCGCCGCCCGTGCCTTGCGCGCCTCCGCCTTCTTGCGGGCCCGCAGTGAGACGGGAACGGACCACAGCTGGTACCTGGTGCCGGACTTGGCGACGACCTCGTTGGAATAGCCGGAGCGCAGCGAGGCGACCTCGCCCCAGGGCAGGCTGATCACCCGGAACGGGTTGCGGATCCGCAGCCGGTCCTCGCCCGCGAAGACCGCCGGGCGGAGCGTGAAGGCGATCACCAGCGGCACCGCCAGGATCATTCCGGCGAGCGCCAGCCACGGGGTGCGGCCGTGGCCCTGGAACAGCGCGTCGAAGCCGAGCCAGCCGACGACGAGGAGCAGCAGCACGCCGCCCACGAGCGCCATGGGCGAGCGGTAGATCCGGTCCTGGGGGGTGGGCACCGGAGGCTGTGACGCGGGTGACTGGTGGTCCGGAGTCGTCATGGTCCCGATTCTGCATGACGTCGCCGCCGGTACTTCCACGCGGCCCGGCACCGGCGCTCATCCGTGATCTTCGGGCGGAGGATGAGCACCGATCACGGCTCGGGGCTATACATTCGCTACGCGCGTAGATATGCTCGTCTGGTGACCATGCCCACTACCGCACCCACAGCTCACGCTCTCTCGGACGTCACCGCGTCCGACAGCACGCTGCGCCGCTTCCTGCACGGGCTGCCCGGCGTCGACGCGGTCGGCCTGGAGGCGCGCGCCGCGTCTCTCGGCACCCGTTCCATCAAGACCACCGCGAAGGCGTACGCCATCGACCTCGCCATCTCGATGGTCGACCTGACGACGCTGGAAGGCGCGGACACCCCGGGCAAGGTCCGGGCGCTCGGCGCCAAGGCGGTCCACCCCGACCCGACGGACCGTACGACCCCGACCACGGCCGCGGTCTGCGTCTACCCCGACATGGTGGCCGTCGCCAAGGAGGCCGTGGCCGGCTCCGGCGTGAAGGTCGCCTCGGTCGCCACCGCCTTCCCGGCCGGCCGCGCCGCCCTCGACGTCAAGCTGGCCGACGTCCGTGACGCCGTCGCCGCGGGCGCCGACGAGATCGACATGGTCATCGACCGGGGCGCGTTCCTGGCGGGCCGGTACCTGAAGGTGTACGACGAGATCGTCGCCGTGAAGGAGGCCTGCGGCGACAGCGCCCGTCTGAAGGTCATCTTCGAGACCGGGGAGCTGTCGACGTACGACAACATCCGCCGGGCGTCCTGGCTGGGCATGCTCGCCGGCGCCGACTTCATCAAGACCTCGACCGGCAAGGTGGCCGTCAACGCCACTCCCGCGAACACGCTCCTCATGCTGGAGGCCGTGCGGGACTTCCGCGCCCAGACCGGCGTCCAGGTGGGCGTGAAGCCCGCCGGCGGCATCCGCACCTCCAAGGACGCCATCAAGTTCCTCGTCCTCGTCAACGAGACGGCCGGCGCGGACTGGCTGGACAACCACTGGTTCCGCTTCGGCGCCTCCTCGCTCCTGAACGACCTGCTGATGCAGCGTCAGAAGCTGGCCACCGGCCGCTACTCCGGCCCCGACTACGTGACGGTGGACTGATCCCCATGGCATCCGCATTCGAGTACGCACCCGCGCCCGAGTCCCGCTCGGTCGTCGACATCGCCCCCTCCTACGGCCTGTTCATCGACGGCGAGTTCACGGACGCGGCCGACGGCAAGGTCTTCAAGACCGTCTCCCCGTCGACCGAGGAGGTCCTCTCCGAAGTCGCCCAGGCCGGCGAGACGGACGTCGACCGTGCGGTGAAGGCCGCCCGCAAGGCGTTCGAGAAGTGGTCCGCGCTGCCGGGCTCCGAGCGCGCGAAGTACCTGTTCCGCATCGCCCGCATCATCCAGGAGCGCAGCCGCGAACTGGCGGTCCTGGAGACGCTGGACAACGGCAAGCCGATCAAGGAGACGAGGGACGCCGACCTCCCCCTGGTCGCGGCCCACTTCTTCTACTACGCGGGCTGGGCCGACAAGCTCGACCACGCCGGCTTCGGCGCGAACCCGCGTCCGCTGGGCGTGGCCGGGCAGGTCATCCCCTGGAACTTCCCGCTGCTGATGCTGGCGTGGAAGATCGCCCCGGCCCTCGCGACCGGCAACACGGTCGTCCTGAAGCCCGCCGAGACGACTCCCCTGTCCGCCCTGTTCTTCGCGGACATCTGCCGCCAGGCGGGCCTGCCCAAGGGTGTCGTCAACATCCTCCCGGGCTACGGCGACGCGGGCGCCGCGCTCGTCGCCCACCCGGACGTGAACAAGGTGGCCTTCACCGGCTCCACGGCCGTGGGCAAGGAGATCGCGCGGACCGTCGCGGGCACCCGCAAGAAGCTCACCCTCGAACTGGGCGGCAAGGGCGCCAACATCGTCTTCGACGACGCCCCGATCGACCAGGCGGTGGAAGGGATCGTCAACGGGATCTTCTTCAACCAGGGCCAGGTCTGCTGCGCGGGCAGCCGCCTGCTCGTCCAGGAGTCGATCCAGGACGAGCTGCTGGAGTCCCTGAAGCGCAGGCTCTCCACTCTCCGCCTCGGCGACCCGCTGGACAAGAACACCGACATCGGCGCGATCAACTCCGCCGAGCAGCTGGCCCGGATCACCGCGCTGGCCGAGCGGGGCGAGGCGGAGGGCGCCGAGCGCTGGTCCCCGTCCTGCGAGCTGCCGGCCTCCGGGTACTGGTTCGCCCCGACGCTGTTCACGAACGTCACCCAGGCGCACACCATCGCCCGCGACGAGATCTTCGGCCCGGTGCTGTCGGTCCTGACCTTCCGCACGCCGGACGAGGCCGTCGCCAAGGCCAACAACACCCAGTACGGCCTCTCGGCCGGCATCTGGACCGAGAAGGGCTCCCGGATCCTGGCCGTCGCGAGCAAGCTGCGCGCCGGTGTCGTCTGGTCCAACACGTTCAACAAGTTCGACCCGACCTCGCCGTTCGGCGGCTACAAGGAGTCGGGCTTCGGCCGCGAGGGCGGCCGCCACGGCCTGGAGGCGTACCTCGATGTCTGACCGTTTGAGCGTCTTCAAGACCTACAAGCTGTACGTCGGCGGGAAGTTCCCGCGTTCCGAGAGCGGCCGGGTGTACGAGGTGACGGACTCGAAGGGCAACTGGCTGGCCAACGCTCCCCTGTCCTCCCGCAAGGACGCCCGGGACGCGGTCGTGGCCGCGCGCAAGGCGTTCGGCGGCTGGTCCGGCGCGACCGCCTACAACCGCGGCCAGGTCCTCTACCGCGTCGCGGAGATGCTGGAGGGGCGCCGCGAGCAGTTCGTGCGCGAGGTCGCGGACGCGGAGGGCCTGTCGAAGTCGAAGGCGGCCGGGGTCGTGGACGCCACGATCGACCGCTGGGTCTGGTACGCGGGCTGGACCGACAAGATCGCCCAGGTGATCGGCGGCGCCAACCCGGTCGCGGGCCCGTTCTTCAACCTCTCCTCGCCCGAGCCGACCGGCGTCGTCGCCGTCCTGGCCCCGCAGGAGTCGTCCTTCCTCGGCCTGGTGTCGGTCGTGGCCCCGGTGATCGCCACCGGCAACACGGCGGTCGTGGTGGCGAGCGAGAAGGCTCCCCTGCCGGCCCTCTCCCTGGGCGAGGTGCTGGCCACCTCCGACGTCCCGGGCGGCGTGGTCAACGTCCTGTCCGGCCGTACGGCGGAGATCGCGGCGCCGCTGGCCGCGCACCAGGACGTCAACGCGATCGACCTCGCGGGCGCCGACGAGGAGCTGGCGAAGGAGCTGGAGATCGCGGCGGCGGACAACCTGAAGCGCGTACTGCGTCCACAGCCTGTGGATTACTTCGAGACGCCGGGCATCGACCGGATGACGGCGTTCCTGGAGACCAAGACGGTCTGGCACCCGACGGGTTCGCTGGGCGCTTCCGGCTCGTCGTACTGAGTCGCATCCGGGCCCCACGGCCGAGAGCCGCGTCCTCCCACCGTCCGGGGAAGACGCGGCTCTCTCGTGTGCCGCCGGCCGGCTCAGGCCGCGCCGCCGCCCAGCAGCCCGCCGACCGTGCGCTCCAGCGTCGGTACGACGCCGACCGTCCCGGTCTCGACGAGCGGGCCGGTGTATCCGGAGACGTCTCCCTCGTCCGCCCGGCCGGAGGTGGTGTTGCCGACGGGGGTGTACTGGAGGGCCTGGACGGGGACGGTGGCGTACTCAAGTCCGCTGGACGCACCCTGGACGGCGGCCTGCGGGGCCGTCGTCCCGAAGGAGGCAGCGGGCCGCCAGGGCACCTCCGCGAGGCGGGCGGTGTCCGCGCCCGCGGACGCCGTCACCGCGCCCGCGCCCAGCGCCGCCGAGGCGGTCGCGAGGACGATCAGGACCCGCTTCGCGGTGTGGTTGAGGGGGAACGCGTGTCGTGCCATCCAGGGGCCGCCTTAGATTGCGTGGAGTAACAGATTCGACACGAAGAGTAGTTGAGGTGGGAGTCACGCTCAAAAGCCGACCCGCAGGGTCGGCAGGCGGCTCCCCATGCGTCAAACTGGTGTTCCGTGAGCCTTCATCTCCCGTCCCCCGCCCGAGTCGTCCTGCTGTGCGGCCCCTCGGGCTCGGGCAAGTCCCTCGTCGCCGCCCGCTCCGGGCTTCCCGTCCTGCGTCTGGACGACTTCTACAAGGAGGGCGACGACCCGACCCTGCCGTTGGTGGAGGGGAGTTCGGACATCGACTGGGACCACCCCGAGTCGTGGGACGCGGACGTCGCCGTCGAGGCCATCACCCGGCTGTGCGCCACCGGCTCGACGCCGGTACCGGTGTACGACATCGCACTGAGCGCCCGCACCGGCGAGGACACGCTGCACATCGGCCGTACCCCGCTGTTCGTCGCGGAGGGCGTCTTCGCCGCGGAGATCGTCGAGCGCTGCCGCGAGCTGGGGGTGCTGGCGGATGCGCTGTGTCTGACCCGGGGGCCCGTCACCACCTTCCGCCGCCGCTTCCTGCGCGACCTGAAGGAGGGGCGCAAGTCGGTGCCGTTCCTGCTGCGCCGCGGCTGGCGGCTGATGCGCGCGGAGCGGTCGATCGTCGCCCGCCAGGTGTCCCTGGGCGCCCATCCCTGCGACCGGGACGAGGCCCTCGGCCGGCTCGCGGCGGCGGCCGCGGGACGGCAGGTACGCCGGCAGACGGTGGCGTGACCGGCGTACGGGCCGCCCGACCGGCGTACGGACGGCCCGGCCTGCGCACGCAACGCAAAACGGGACTGGTTGGACCCCCCGGCCCACCAGTCCCGTTCCTCTTGCTCCCCCGTGCTCCTCCCCCAGTGATTCCCCCGTGTCCCCCCGTATATCCCCCGTGTTTCCCCCTCAGGTCACCCCCCAGTGACCCCTCACCTTCAGGCGACGAGTTCGCCGAAGGCGTCCTCCCGGTCACGGCCGAAGCTGAGGACCTCGTCCTCGCGCAGCCGGCGGAGCGACCGCCAGATGCTGGACTTCACCGTGCCGACACTGATGTCGAGGATCTCCGCGATCTCCGGGTCCGTGCGGCCCTCGTAGTAACGCAGGACCAGCATGGTGCGCTGGAGTTCGGGCAGCCGGGCCAGCGCCTGCCACAGGACCGCGCGCAGCTCGGTGCCGCGCATCGCGTCCGTGTCGGAGGGCGTCTCCGGCAGTTCCTCGGTCGGGTACTCGTTGAGCTTGCGGCGCCGCCAGGCGCTGATGTGCAGGTTGGTCATGGTGCGGCGGAGATAGCCGCCGACCGCCGCCTTGTCGCTGATCCGGTCCCACGCCTTGTACGTCGAGAACAGCGCGCTCTGCAGCAGGTCCTCGGCCTCGAAGCGGTCGCCGGTCAGGTGGTAGGCGGTGGCGTACAGGGAGGCGCGGCGCTCCTGGACGTAGGCGGTGAACTCCGCCTCCGTCAGCGAACGGCGCTGCTCCCCCGAGTCCTCCCTGTACGCGGTTCCCCCGTGCGTTTCCCCCGTGTGCGCGTCAACCACCGTCATGTAGGGCGGAAGCCCTTGCTGCGCATAGGCGGTGTGCTGACGCCCGGTGCCGCGAGCGCACCCCCGCCCGCTCACGGCACCGGACTTCTCGTAACCCCGGTGCACGTCGTGCAGGCGCGTGACTACGGCGCTGGTGCTGATGCTGTGCAGCGTGTTCATCTCGCGCTCCCCGTCGTGTACTTGCGGTGGTTCGGTCCTGCGCGGGCCGGTTCGGACGACCGCCCTGCCCGTGTCCAAAAGACTGCCGGGGTGACTTCATGGCCGTGTCCGCCGACTGTCACAGACCTGTCACAGGGGTCCGGCCCAGGTCCGTCACAGGAAGTGCACAGTGCGTGGCGGTGGAGAAGCCCTGGTGCGCGCAGGTCGTACGACACCCCGTCCATGGGCCAGAATGAGCCCGTGCCTTCCCTGTTGCTGATCGAGGACGACGACGCCATCCGTACGGCCCTGGAGCTCTCTCTGACGCGCCAGGGACACCGTGTGGCCACCGCTGCCAGCGGTGAGGACGGTCTGAAGCTGCTGCGCGAGCAGCGGCCCGACCTGATCGTGCTGGACGTGATGCTGCCCGGCATCGACGGCTTCGAGGTGTGCCGGCGCATCCGGCGCACCGACCAGCTGCCGATCATCCTGCTGACCGCGCGCAGCGACGACATCGACGTCGTGGTCGGGCTGGAGTCGGGAGCCGACGACTACGTCGTCAAACCCATCCAGGGCCGGGTGCTGGACGCCCGCATCCGGGCCGTGCTGCGGCGCGGGGAACGCGAGTCCAGCGACGCGGCGACCTTCGGCAGCCTGGTCATCGACCGCTCGGCGATGACCGTGACGAAGAACGGCGAGGACCTGCAGCTGACCCCGACCGAGCTCAGGCTGCTGCTGGAGCTGAGCCGGCGGCCCGGTCAGGCACTGTCCCGGCAGCAGCTGCTGCGGCTGGTGTGGGAGCACGACTACCTCGGTGACTCGCGGCTCGTGGACGCCTGTGTGCAGCGGCTGCGCGCCAAGGTCGAGGACGTGCCCTCGTCCCCGACCCTGATCCGTACCGTCCGTGGTGTCGGCTACCGCCTGGACGCCCCTCAGTGACCGGTACGCAAGGGGGGCTGCGCGGCTGGTCCGCGCGGCGCAAGGGAAGTCTGTCGCGGCTCAGGTTCACCAGCCTCAGGCTGCGCCTGGTCGTGGTTTTCGCGCTGGTCGCGCTCACCGCGGCGGTGTCCGCGTCCGGCATCGCCTACTGGCTGAACCGGGAGGCGGTGCTCACCCGTGCCCAGGACGCGGTGCTGCGCGACTTCCGGCAGGAGATGCAGAACCGCGCGGGCGCGCTGCCCGAGCACCCCACGCAGGACCAGCTGCAGCGCGCGGCGGGCCAGATGGCGGCCGGCAGCCAGCACTTCAGCGTGCTCCTGGTCGCCCAGGACGCCGACGGCAAGACGGTGTACGGCAACTCGGGCGGCATCAACGGCTTCGCGCTGGAGGACGTGCCGAAGTCGCTGCGCACGGCCGTGGCCAAGCGGCAGAAGGTGACCGACACCAACAGGGAGCCGTACCACCTGTACTGGCAGCGGGTCGTGGACCACGGCACGCCCTATCTGGTGGCCGGCACGCGCGTCATAGGAGGCGGTCCGACCGGCTACATGGCGAAGTCCCTGGAGCCGGAGGCCAAGGACCTCAACTCGCTGGCCTGGTCGCTGGGCATCGCCACCGGGCTCGCGCTGATCGGGGCGGCGCTGCTCGCGCAGGCCGCCGCCACGACCGTACTGAAGCCGGTGCACCGGCTCGGCGTGGCCGCCCGGCGGCTCGGCGAGGGCAAGCTGGACACGCGGCTGCGGGTGTCCGGCACGGACGAACTCGCGGATCTCTCCCGGACGTTCAACAACGCGGCCGAGGCCCTGGAGCAGCGGGTCGCGGAGATGGCCGCGCGGGACGAGGCATCGCGGCGCTTCGTCGCCGACATGAGCCATGAGCTGCGGACGCCGCTGACCGCCATCACCGCCGTGACGGAGGTGCTGGAGGAGGAGCTGGAGTTCGAGTCCGGCAGCATCGATCCGATGATCGAGCCCGCGGTGCGGCTGGTGGTCAGCGAGACCCGCCGGCTGAACGACCTGGTCGAGAACCTGATGGAGGTCACCCGCTTCGACGCGGGCACCGCCCGGCTGGTGCTGGACGACGTCGACGTCGCCGACCAGATCACCGCCTGCATCGACGCCCGGGCGTGGCTGGACGCGGTCGAGCTGGACGCCGAGCGGGGCATCCACGCCCGCCTCGATCCGCGGCGGCTGGACGTCATCCTCGCCAACCTGATCGGCAACGCGCTCAAGCACGGCGGATCGCCGGTGCGGGTGTCGGTACGGGTGTCGGACGACTCGATGGTGATCCAGGTCCGCGACCACGGCCCCGGCATCCCCGAGGACGTCCTGCCGCACGTCTTCGACCGCTTCTACAAGGCGAGCGCCTCCCGGCCCCGCTCCGAGGGCAGCGGCCTGGGCCTGTCCATCGCCATGGAGAACGCCCACATCCACGGTGGCGAGATCACCGCCGCCAACTCGCCCGAGGGCGGCGCGGTGTTCACCCTCACGCTGCCGCGGGACGCCTCCCGGCTGACGGAGGAGCCGGACGGGGGCACGCAGAAGGACGAGCAGGAAACGAACGACAGTTCAGGAAAGGAGGGGTCATGACCGCGCGGACCGTGAGACGACACCGGGCCGTGAGACCACGCCTGCTGGCGCTGCCCCTCCTGGGCCTGCTGCTCACCGGCTGCGGCATCCGGGCCACCCAGGTGCCGACCGACTTCGGCGCGGCGCCGTCCCGGGTGCCGTGCTCGCTGGCCGGGCCGAACCCGGCCACGCAGTCCTCGCAGGGGGTGCCCGTGCAGGTCTTCCTGCTGTGCGGGGCCTCCCTGGTGACCGTCGACCGGACGGTACGCGTCCCCGAGGGCACTCCGGACGCGCGGCGCCGGGTGATCGTGGCGCAGGGGCTGCTGGACCAGCTCGCCGCGGCGCCCTCCGCCGCGGAGCGCTCCGCGGGCTATGCGACGTACGTGCCGGGCGGCCTCAGTGTGAGCGGTCCCGCTCCGAGGGACCCCGAGGACACCCTGCGCCTGGGCACGGCGCCGTCGCGGCTCACCTCCTACGCCCTGGCCCAGCTGGTGTGCACCCTGTCCGACTCGGCGGCGACGGAGGGCGACGGCTCGGTCATCCTGGGCGGCCCGGCCAACGACACGCTGCGCCGCTACGAATGCACGGACGAGGTCCGCGACCGCCCGGGAAGCGTCCAGCCGCCGTCCAGCGAGATCGGGCACAAATAGCGGAGTCCCGCCGTCGGGCCGCGGAGCCGCAGCCGAAGGCAACCGGATGGTTGCGGTGCGGAACCGTTCGTACCCGGTGCTGCGTCTAGGGAGGCGTGCAGCGTCAAGGCTCCATCGGCGGCAGCGCCGCGATCCGCATCCGGGTGACAGGGGGTGTCCTCCTCGTCGCCCACCTCGCCCTCGTCGCCTGGCTGATGCTGCGACCGCTGGACGTGCCCTGGGTGACACCCCCCAACCTGCACCCCCTCGCCGGCATCCGGGCCGATCTGGCCCTGGGCTGGCCGCGGGCCGCGAGACCCCTCGGCGAGGGACTGGCACTGCTGGCCCCGCTCGGCGTGCTGCTGCCGATGGCCCACGGCAGGCTCGCCGTCTCCCCTCTCGCCTCCCTGATCCGTACGGCCGCCGCGGCCGCCCTGATCTCCCTCGGCATCGCCCTGCTGCAGACCGGCGTGCCCGGCCGGGTGGTGGACGTCGACTCGGTGCTGCTCAACACCTCCGGTGTGATCCTGGCCCATCTGCTCGTCGTGCCCGCGGGCCGCGCCCGGCTGCGCCGGCGGGAGGCGCACGAGTACGCCGGGACCGGGGCCGTCACCGTCCAGGAGGAGCTGTCTCAGGGGCGTACCCCGACGATTCCCAGGGTCGGAATAGCTCCGTAGAGTGACGCTTCGCCCGCTTCGTCTCCGTATCGTCGAAGACAGCTGAAGACACCTGACGACAGCGAACCGACGACCACCGAGGAGTCGACATGAGCACCCTTGTCCGTCCCACCCATGGCCGCATGCTCGGCGGAGTGTGCGCAGCGCTGGCACGGCGCTTCGGCACCTCCGCGACGACGATGCGGGTGATCTTCCTGCTGTCCTGTCTGCTGCCCGGCCCGCAGTTCCTGCTCTACATAGCCCTGTGGATCCTGCTTCCGGCGGAGGACAAGACGCGTACCGCCTGGTGACCGCCGTACGCGAAACGCCGTCGGGGCGCTCCCGGAGCTGACCGGGGCGCCCCGACGGCGTCATAGCGGCAGTCGGTGTCAGCCGAGCGAGACCCCGTCGACCGGCAGACCGCGCGTGGGCAGGCTGCGCGTGGGCAGGTCCTGGACCGGCAGTCCGCCGAGGCGGCTGTGCACCGGCGCGGTCGCTCCCTGCTTCAGCGCGCTCTCGACGGCCGGCTGCGCGGCGGCCACGCCGGCCCCCAGGGCGTCCTGCCCCCGCGTGAGGGCGTCGGCGGCACCGGGCTGCGCCGTGCCGGCGTTCTCGGCCGGCAGCGTCCTGGTGACGCCGTCCAGCGCCGGGGCGGTCGGCACCGCCGGGGCCGCGTGGGCCGCGCCCGCACCGACAGCGGCGAAGGCAGCACCGAGAGCGGCGACACCGAGGGTCCTGACAGCAGAGTGCTTCATGGGAAATGCGTCCTTGCCATGAGGGGACGGAACAAAAACGATGAACGGTCCACGACCGTAAACACGCCCGATCGCCCGCCGCAAACACCGAAATGCGGACGGCTTGTGAACCCCCGTTCACAAGCCGCGCCCCCAGCGAGCCGCCCTTATCCCGCCGAACCGACAGAACCCCTGGTGGAGGCCGTTTGCTGAAACAGCCATTCGGATTTCAGTTCCGCATATCCCGGCTTGACGACGTCATTGATCATCGCAAGTCGTTCATCGAAAGGAATGAACGCCGATTTCATTGCATTGACCGAGAACCACTGCAGATCGTCGAGCGTGTAACCGAACGCCTCGACGAGACGCTCGAATTCCTGGCTCATACTCGTGTGCGACATCAGCCGGTTGTCGGTGTTCACCGTGGCCCGGAAGTGGAGCCGGCGCAGCAGCCCGATCGGGTGCTCGGCGTAGGAGGGCGCGGCCCCAGTCTGCAGATTGGAGCTGGGGCACAGCTCCAGCGGGATGCGCTTGTCGCGGACGTAGGACGCCAGCCGGCCGAGTCGCACCGAGCCGTCCTCGCGGACCTCGATGTCGTCGATGATCCGTACGCCGTGCCCGAGCCGGTCGGCGCCGCACCACTGCAGCGCCTGCCAGATCGAGGGCAGTCCGAAGGCTTCGCCGGCGTGGATGGTGAAGTGGTTGTTCTCGCGCTTGAGGTACTCGAACGCGTCGAGGTGCCGGGTGGGCGGATAGCCGGCCTCGGCACCGGCGATGTCGAAGCCGACCACGCCCAGGTCCCGGTAGCGGTTGGCGAGCTCGGCGATCTCCAGGGAACGGGCCGCGTGCCGCATGGCGGTCAGCAGGGCGCCGACCCGGATGCGCCGGCCGCTCTCCCGGGCGATCCGCTCGCCCTGCCGGAACCCCTCGTTGACGGCCTCGACCACCTCCTCCAGAGTCAGCCCGGCGTCCAGGTGCTGCTCGGGGGCGTACCGCACCTCGGCATAGACGACCCCGTCCTCGGCGAGGTCCTCGGCGCACTCGCGGGCGACCCGGATCAGCGCCTCCCGGGTCTGCATCACGCCGACGGTGTGCCTGAAGGTCTCCAGATACCGTTCCAGCGAACCGGAGTCGGCGGCCTCGCGGAACCAGATGCCCAGCTTGTCCGGATCGGACTCGGGAAGCCCCGAGTAGCCGGTCTGGTGGGCGAGTTCGACGACGGTTCCGGGGCGGAGCCCGCCGTCGAGATGATCGTGCAGCAGAACCTTGGGTGCCCGGCGGATCTGGTCCGGCGTCGGGACGGCCCCACTTGGCGCAGTCTGGCTCGTCATTTCCGCACTCTAACGCCTACGCGCGTAGAAGGACCGGTGAACGCGGCGCCTCTTTCCCAGCACTTTTCCGGCGCTTTCCCGTCGATACGCAACGGTGACCGCACGTACGGGTTTCGTACACCGCCCCTTCTGACACTGTTCTGTCATGGGACAGCAAGCGACACCGGTCCGAACGGCCGGGCTGGGGAAGGCAATCGGCCCCGTGCCGACGGGGGTGAGCGGAGCGGTGCTGCTGCTCCCCGGCGGGGAGGAGGTCTCCGCCCGCCGGCCGTCCCCCGTGCGGGCGACGATCGCGCTGCGCTCGCTGGGCCGGCGCATCGCGCGGGCGGGCCGGGCCGAGGGGCTGGCCGTGCACACCGTGCGGTACCGCTACCGGGGCTGGAACGGCAGCGAGGCGCACCTGGCGGTGGACGCCGAGTGGGGCGCCGACGAGGTCGTACGGCGGTACGGGGATGTTCCCGTGTGCCTGGTCGGAGTGGACATGGGCGGCCGGGCGGCGCTGCGGGCGGGCGGACACGAGGCCGTCAACTCCGTTGTGGCGCTGGCCCCCTGGCTGCCGGAGGAGGATGTCGCCGCACCCGTCGAGCCGGTGAAGCAGCTGGTGGGGCGGCGGGTGCTGATCGTGCACGGCACGAACGACGAACGGACCGATCCCGAGCTGTCGTTCCGGTTCGCCGCGCGGGCGAAGAAGGCGAACCGGGAGGTGTGCCGGTTCGAAGTGCATTCCGAGGGGCACGGGTTGTACGGGCACCGGGACGAGGTCGCTTGTCTGACCGTTGATTTCATGATGGGGGCGTTGTTCGGGCACTCCGTGTCCCGGCCTGTCGAGGATGCGCTCGCGGCGCCGCCGCCGATCGGGCTTCGGATGCCGTTGGCTGTGGGGTTCGGCAGGTCGTTGCGGCGGTAGAGCTCGGGGCGGGTTGCGTCCCTCACGTCGGCAGCAAGTTGCCCCTTCTCGACAGCAGGAACTTCTTGAAGGCGGCCACCGGTGGGGTGTCCGGGCGGTCGGCCGGCCACGCCACGCCGATCTCGCGGACCGCTCGCGGAGCCGTGACCGTCAGTTCCACCACTCCCGGCCGGGCGACCGTGGGCGGGGGCAGCAGGGCGACCCCCAAGCCCGCCGCCACCAGACCCCTCAGCGTCTCCGCCTCCTCGCCCTCGAAGGCGACCTTGGGGCGGAAGCCGGCCTCGCGGCACAGGGTGTCGAAGATGCGGCGCAGGCCGTAGCCGGGCTCCAGGGTGACGAATGTTTCCTCGGCGGCCTCGGCGAGGCGGATGCGGCGGCGGGTGGCCAGGCGGTGGTCGGCGGGGACGACCAGGCGGAGCTTCTGTTCGTCCAGGCGACGGGCGACCAGGTCGGGGGCGTCGGGGACGGGTGAGGTGAGGCAGAGGTCCAGCTCACCGGCGCGCAGACGTTCCAGCATGGCCTCGCCGTAGTTCTGCACCAGGCTGAAGCGGACGCGCGGATGGTCGGCGCGGAAGGCGTGCAGGAGGCCGGGTACGGTCTCGGCGCCCATGGTGTGCAGAAAGCCGAAGGCGACCTTGCCGGTGGCGGGATCGGCGTCGGCGCGCACCTCCTCGGCGGCACGCTCGATCTCGGCCAGGGCGCGTTCGACGGAGGTGAGGAAGGTGCGGCCGGCCGGGGTCAGGGAGACCGTACGGCCGTGCCGGGCGAAGAGGTCGACGCCCAGGTCCTGCTCCAGGCGGGCCATCGCGCGCGAGAGCGTGGACTGCGGGACGTTCATCTCGTGGGCGGCCCGGGTGACGTGCTCGGTGCGGGCCACGCCCGCGAAGTACGCGAGGCGCGGCGCGAGCACCCGCGACATCTCAGACATGTCTTCTGTGTCACCGGACGGTGACAGGCGGGCCTGTGAGCTCTGCTGATGCGGCATGGGAACGATTATGGCGAATTCATGCATTGGACGGATGAGACAGGCCCTCGTACGGTCGAAGCATGTCTCCCGCCAGTACCGGGGCGTCCACCACCGTGGGCGCCGCAAAGCCCGTCCCCGCCGTCGACTCCCCCGCTTCCGACTCCCGTATGACCCCGGGCGGTCCCAGCTACCGCCGGATGAATCTCGCCCTCTTCCTCGCCGGAGTCGCGACCTTCGCCCTCCTGTACTCCACGCAGGCACTGCTGCCGCTGATCTCCGGCGAGTTCGGCGTCGCGGCGAGCGAGGCGAGCTGGACCGTGGCGGCCGCGACCGGCGGACTGGCGCTGTTCGTGCTGCCCATGAGCGCCCTGTCGGAGCGCTTCGGGCGCCGAACGGTGATGACGGCCTCGCTCGCCGTCGCGGTCACCGTCGGCATGCTGGTGCCGTTCGCGCCGTCGATCGGCGCACTGGTGGCGCTGCGGGCGGTGCAGGGCGCGGCGCTGGCCGGTCTGCCGGCCTCGGCGCAGGCCTATCTGGCCGAGGAGGTCCGGCCGAAGGCGCTGGTCACGGCGATCGGCCTGTTCGTCGCGGGCAACAGTGTCGGCGGCATGAGCGGCCGGGTGATCACCGGCTGGGTGGCTCAGGAGTGGGGCTGGCGGGTCTCGGTCGGCGTGATCGGCGCGGTCGCGGTGGCGTGCGCGGTGGCGTTCCGGCTGCTGCTGCCGGCCCCGAAGCACTTCAAGGCGGGCTCGCTGCGGCCCCGCGTGCTGCTCGGCACGGTACGCGACCACCTCGCCAATCCGCTGCTGCGGCGCCTGTACGCGATCGGCGCGCTGTTCATGACCGTGTTCGGCGGTGTCTACACGGTCATCGGCTACCGGCTGACGGAGGAACCGTTCGGGCTGCCGCAGGGCATCGTCGGCTCGATCTTCCTGGTCTACCTGGTGGGTACGGTGTCCGCGTCCACGGCGGGCCGCCTGGTGGGCCGGCTCGGCCGCCGGGGCGCGCTGTACCTGGCGGGCGGTACGACGGCGGCGGGCCTGCTGCTCTCGGTGGCGCCCTCGCTGCCGCTGGTCCTGCTGGGACTGGTGCTGATCACGGCGGGCTTCTTCGCGGGCCACGCGGTGGCCTCTTCGGCGGTCAGCAAGACGGCCACCCACGGCCGCGCACAGGCCTCGGCCCTGTACCAGTCGATGTACTACGTCGGCTCCAGCGTCGGCAGCACGGCCGGCGCGACGGCGTTCCACGCGCAGGGCTGGGGCGGCACGGTCGCGGTGGGCCTGCTGGCGGTCGTCGGGGTCGTCGCCATCACGGTGCTGGGCACCCGGGCGGCGCGGGTGGCGGCGCGACGCGAGCCGGTGGCCGACGCCCGCTGAAGCGCCCCGCTCGGGCACCGTCCGACCTGTGCCTTTTCCCGCTCGGAGGGCCGTTGTCAGTGCCCTGCGGTAGCTTCCCAAGTGGCGCATAGGTGTGCCGCGGGAACGGCCACAGGGGTGGGTGGACGATGGGCGACAGCACGGCGACGGCGGACCTCGGCGTCGCACTGGAGAAGCACCGGACCGAGCTGACCGGGTACTGCTACCGGATGCTCGGCTCCTCCTTCGAGGCCGAGGACGCGGTGCAGGACACCCTGGTCCGGGCGTGGCGGAGCTACGACAAGTTCGAGGGCCGCTCCTCGCTGCGCTCGTGGCTGTACCGGATCGCGACGAACGTGTGCCTGGACATGCTGACGGCGGGCAACAAGCGGGCGCGGCCGATGGACCTCACCGAGTCGACCCCGCTCGCCCGGGCGGCCCTGTCGCCCCGGCCGGACCACACGTGGCTGGAGCCGATGCCGGATGCGCGGGTGCTGCCGACGGTCGAGGACCCGGCGGAGGCCGCCGTCGCCAAGGAGTCGGTCCGGCTGGCCTTCATGGCGGCCCTCCAGCAACTGCCCCCCAAGCAGCGGGCGGTGCTGATCCTGCGCGAGGTGCTGGCCTGGAAGGCGAGCGAGGTCGCCGAGCTGCTGGACACCACGGTCGCCTCGGTCAACAGCGCGCTGCAGCGGGCGCGGGCCACGCTCGCGGAGCGCGCGGACGCGGGCCGGGAGGGCGCGGTGTCCGACCCGCTCGACGAGGAGCAGCACAGGCTCCTGGAGCGCTATGTGAAGGCGTTCGAGGGGTACGACATGACGGCGCTCACGGCGTTGCTCCACGAGGACGCCGTGATGACGATGCCGCCGTTCGACCTGTGGCTGCGCGGCCCGGCCGACATCACCGGCTTCATGACCACCCTCGGCGCCTCCTGCGCGGGTTCGCGTCTGCTGCCGGTGCAGGTGAACGGCCTGCCGGGCTTCGCGCACTACAAGCCGGACGCGGAGGACGGCGGGTTCAGCCCCTGGGCGGTGCAGGTGCTGGAGCTGTCAGACGGCCGGATCACCGGTTTCCACTGCTTCCTCGACACCAAGCGCTGGTTCCCGCTCTTCGGCCTGCCCCTCCATCTGGAAGCGGAGGCCGACGAGGTCGAGCAGGGCGGGTAGCGCGGGACCGGGGTCACGCAGCCGGATGCGCCCACCGGCGCGTCGGGCGGCCAGCTCCAGCCGCGCCAGCAGATCCACGACGGCCAGCCCCGGCGGCCCGAGCCCGCCCAGATCGCAGACGACGACGTGGGCGCCGCTCCCCGCCAGCAGCTCCTGTACCCGGGCGCACAGCTCCGCCACCTCGTCGCGGGTGGCGGAGCCGGGCAGCACGAGCACGGCGGGTTCCATGGCCTTCACATGCGGTAGACCGGCGGGCCGGGCGCAACTCATCGGCACGGATCACATTGACCAGCCCCCTCTTCGCCTCGGAGGGTTGGCCCTGTGACGGGGGTGCTGAGCGGGTTCGCGGTGATCGCGGTCGTCATCGGGGTGGGCTATGTGCTCGGGCGGCGCGGCACGCTCGGGGCGCAGGGCGGTGAGGTGCTGACGAGGCTGGCCTTCATGGTGGCGGGCCCCGCCCTCCTCTTCACGACTCTCGCGCGCGCCGACCTGTCGGTGCTGTTCTCCGCCCGCCTGCTGGTGACGGCGCTCAGTACGGCCGCCGTGTCCGGGATCTTCGTGGCGGCCGGCGTGCTGCGGCGCTGGGGTGTGGGCCGTACGACCATCGGCGCCCTGTGCTCCGGTTACGTCAACTCGGGCAACCTCGGCATCCCGATCGCGGCGTACGTCCTGGGCGACGCGTCCCTGGTGGCGCCGGTGCTGCTCTTCCAGGTCGTCCTGGTGACCCCGGTCGCGCTCACCGTCCTGGACCTGTCCGGCATGGGCGAGAAGGGCACGGTGTGGCGGCGCCTGCTGACACCGCTGCGCAATCCGATAGCGGTGGGCTCGCTGTCGGGGGTCGTGGTGTCGGCGGCGGGCTGGACGGTCCCCGGCCCGCTGATGAACCCCCTCACGCTGATCGGCAACATGTCCGTCCCCGCGGCGTTGCTGGCCTTCGGCATGTCGCTGCACGGCAGTCCGGCCCCCGGCCGGGGGCGGGACCGTCAGCTGGTCCTGCTGTCCGTGGCGTTGAAGTCACTGGGCCAGCCGCTCGCGGCCTGGGCCCTGGCGAGCGGCGTCTTCGGCCTGCACGGCGCACCCCTGCTGGACGTGGTGGTGACCTCGGCCCTCCCGGCCGCGCAGAACCTGTTCACGTACGCCGGCCGCTACCGCGTGGCCGAGGGCCTGGCCCGTGAGTCGATCCTGCTGTCGACTGCGGTGTCGGTGCCCGTGTTGGTGGGGGTGGCGGCGGTGCTGGGGTGACGTCCGGTCGGTCGACGGGAAACTCCCCGGTGTCGATCGTCAGGTCGCACGGCGGTGCGTCACCGGTCCCAGCATGCCGAAGGGGACCGGCGGCGGTCCACCGGTCCCCTTCGCCCGAAAGAGAAATCCCCTGGTCAGGCGATACGTTCCAGCACCACCGGCGACGGCGTGAAGTCGGTTCCCGGCGCCGCGATGTCGTAGGAGCCCTCCACCGCCTGCAGCGCGTACTCGAAGCGCTCGGGGGTGTCGGTGTGCAGGGTCAGCAGGGGCTGGCCCTCCTGAACCGTGTCGCCCGGCTTGGCGTGCATCTCCACGCCCGCGCCCGCCTGCACCGGGTCCTCCTTGCGCGCCCGCCCCGCGCCCAGACGCCAGGCCGCGACACCGATGTCGTACGCGTCGAGGCGGGTCAGGACTCCGGAGGCCGGAGCCTTGATCACATGCTGCTCCTTCGACGTGGGCAGCACGGCGTCCGGGTCGCCGCCCTGCGCCGCGATCATCCGGCGCCAGACGTCCATCGCCGAGCCGTCGGCCAGGGCCTTCGCCGGGTCGGCGTCCTTGATCCCGGCCGCGTCCAGCATCTCGCGGGCCAGCGCGATCGTCAGCTCGACCACGTCCGCCGGGCCGCCGCCCGCCAGGACCTCGACCGACTCGCGGACCTCCAGGGCGTTGCCCGCCGTCAGGCCGAGCGGGGTCGACATGTCCGTCAGGAGGGCCACCGTCTTCACACCGTGGTCCGTGCCGAGGCCCACCATCGTCGAAGCAAGCTCACGGGCGTCCTCGATCGTCTTCATGAAGGCGCCCGTGCCGACCTTGACGTCCAGCACCAGGGAGCCCGTGCCCTCCGCGATCTTCTTGGACATGATCGAGGACGCGATCAGGGGGATCGCCTCGACCGTTCCCGTGACGTCGCGGAGCGCGTACAGCTTCTTGTCCGCCGGGGCCAGGCCGTCGCCCGCCGCACAGATCACCGCGCCCGTCGTGTCCAGGACGTGCAGCATCTCCTCGTTCGACAGCAGGGCGCGCCAGCCGGGGATCGACTCCAGCTTGTCCAGCGTGCCGCCGGTGTGGCCGAGGCCGCGGCCGGACAGCTGCGGGACCGCCGCACCGCAGGCCGCCACCAGGGGGGCCAGCGGCAGGGTGATCTTGTCGCCCACGCCGCCCGTCGAGTGCTTGTCGGCCGTCGGGCGGGACAGGGACGAGAAGTCCATGCGCTCGCCGGAGGCGATCATGGCCGCCGTCCAGCGGGCGATCTCGCGCCGGTTCATCCCGTTGAGCAGGATCGCCATGTTGAGCGCGGCCATCTGGTAGTCGGCGACCTCGCCCCGGGTGTACGCGTCGATGACCCAGTCGATCTGTTCGTCGGTCAGCTCGCCGCGGTCCCGCTTGGTGCGGATGACGGAGATGGCGTCCATGGCCATGGCTGGTGGCTTCCTTCCGGGAGGTGCGAAGTGCACGGCCCCCCTGCGAGCGGGGCAGGGGGGCCGTACGGCGTTACTTGGTGAGATGGTCCGGGCCGAAGGCCTGGGGCAGCATCTCGGACAGCGTCAGGACGCCCGCGGGGGTGTCCAGGAGGAGGTCCGGGCCGCCGAACTCGTACAGCAGCTGACGGCAGCGGCCGCACGGCACCAGCAGGGCGCCCTCGCCGTCCACACAGGTGAAGTGGGTCAGGCGACCGCCGCCGGTGCGCTGCAGGTCCGAGACCAGGCCGCACTCGGCGCACAGCCCGAGGCCGTAGGAGGCGTTCTCGACATTGCAGCCGGTGACCGTGCGACCGTCGTCGACCCGGGCCGCCACGCCGACCGGGAAGCCGGAGTAGGGGGCATAGGCGTGGGTCATCGCCTCCCGCGCCACCTCCCGCAGCGCCTCCCAGTCGAAGCCGGCGGCTCGCTGCGTCACTTGCCCTGGCCCTTCCGGTAGCGCATGCCGTCCGCCTTCGGCATCCGCAGGCGCTGCGCCGACAGGGACAGCACCAGCAGGGTGACGACGTACGGGGTGGCGCCCACGAAGTCGCTCGGGACCTCGTCGGTGAGCAGGTACCAGACCAGCACCAGCGCGGCCATCACCAGGCTGATCACGCCCTGCAGCATCGCCTTGCGGTACAGCTTCCAGCCGGCCAGGGCCACGAGCAGGACGACCAGCAGGAGCAGCAGCGCGTGCACGGTGGTACCGCCGTTGCGCAGCTGGAGCGCGTCGGAGTAGCCGAACAGGCCGGCGCCCATCGCCAGGCCGCCCGGGCGCCAGTTGCCGAAGATCATCGCCGCGAGGCCGATGTAGCCGCGGCCGCCGGTCTGGCCCTCCAGGTAGGTGTGGGACGTGACCAGGGCCAGGAAGGCGCCGCCGAGGCCGGCGAGGCCGCCGGAGACGGCGACCGCCGCGTACTTGTAGGTGTAGACGTTGACGCCGAGCGACTCCGCGGCGGTCGGGTTCTCGCCGCAGGAGCGCAGCCGCAGACCGAACGAGGTGCGCCACAGGACCCACCAGCTGGCGACGAAGAGCACCGCGGCCAGGATCGTGACCACGGACAGGTGGGTGATCAGGCCGCCGAGGATGCCGGCGAGGTCGGAGACCAGGAACCAGTGGTGGTTCTCGATCGTGTGCAGGCCGTCGGAGAGGCCGGGCACGGTGACGTCGGGCAGCGGCTCCACCGGCGGGGACTGCTTGGGGTTGCCGCCCGCGTCGGCCGCGCTGCCGCCCGCGAAGAACAGCTTGGCGAGGTACTGGGTGGCACCCAGCGCGAGCAGGTTGATCGCGACACCGGAGACGATGTGGTCGACGCCGAAGGTGACCGTCGCGACTGCGTGCAGCAGGCCGCCGAGGACACCGAAGCCGATGCCGCACAGCAGGCCCAGCCAGGGGCTGGTCTGCCAGCCGATCCAGCCGGCGCCGAAGGTACCGAGGATCATCATGCCTTCGAGGCCGATGTTGACCACACCGGCGCGCTCGGACCACAGGCCGGCGAGACCGGCGAGCCCGATCGGCACGGCGAGGCCGAGGGCGGCGCTGATCTGCCCGGCCGAGTCGAGGTCCTGCGAGCCGGTGATCATGCGGACGGCGGCCAGGAGCAGCAGCGCACCCGCGACGATGACGAGGATCTGGCCGAGGGAGCGGCCCGAGCGCTGCGGCGCGCCCGCCGCCTTGGGCGCCGCGGGCGGCGGCGTGTCGGTCATCGTGGCAGTCATCACGCCACCTCCTGCTTCTTCGACGTGGCGGCGGCCTGGGCGGCGAGTTCCGCGCCGACCTTCTGCTGCTGGCGCTTGAGGCCGTAGCGGCGTACGACCTCGTAGGCGATGACGACGCACAGCACGATGACGCCCTGGATGACGCCGAGGATTTCCTTGTCGTAGCCCTGGAATTCCAGGTGGTTGGTGGTGCGCTCCAGGAAGCCCCAGAGCAGGGCGCCGAGCGCGATGCCGACCGGGTTGTTGCGGCCGAGCAGCGCGATGGCGATGCCGGTGAAGCCGATGCCCGCCGGGAAGTCGCTGCTGAACTGGTAGCTGTCGTTGAGCAGGGTCGGCATGCCGATCAGGCCGGCCACCGCGCCCGAGATGATCATGCTGGTGACGACCATCTTCTTGACCGACACACCGCTCGCGGTGGCCGCGCTCTCGGACTGGCCGACGGTGCGCAGGTCGTAGCCGAACCGGGTGCGGCCGAGCACGAACCAGTACGCGATGCCGACGATCACGGCGACGAAGATGAAGCCCCACAGCACACCGGCCGGGCCGGTGTCGATGCTGAAGAAGTGCGAGGCCGACGGCAGCGGCTTGGTGGCGACGACGGTGCCGCCCTGCTGGAGCTGGGCCAGCTTTCCGGGCTGCAGCAGGTAGGCGATGATCGCGGTGGCGATCGAGTTCAGCATGATCGTCGAGATGACCTCGCTGACGCCGCGGGTCACCTTGAGCACACCGGCGATGGCCGCCCACGCCGCGCCGGTCGCCATGGCGCACAGCAGGATCAGGACGATGGAGAGCCAGCCGGGCAGGGTCAGCGCACCGCCGAGGACGGCGGCGAAGAACGCGGCGAGCCGGTACTGGCCGTCGACGCCGATGTTGAACAGGTTCATCCGGAAGCCGATGGCCACCGAGACGCCCGCGAGGTAGTAGGTGGTCGCCTTGTTGAGGATGTAGACCTGGCTGTCGCTGGCGAAGCCGTAGGTCAGCATGTCGTTGAAGGCGGGGCCGGGGTTCTTGCCGGTCGCGAGGATCACCAGGGCGGTGACGACGAGCGCGGCGACGACCGCCAGCACCGGCGCGGCGATGCCGAGGAACAGCCGCTCCTTGTCGATCCGTGAGGTCAGCTTGTTCATCGCTCGTCGTCCTCTGTGTGCTCCAGGTGGCCGGTGGCCGCACCCGTCATGGCGGAGCCCAGCTCTTCGGGGGTGATGGTGGCGGGGTCGGCGTCGGCGACCAGGCGGCCGCGGTACATCACCCGCAGGGTGTCGGAGAGGCCGATCAGCTCGTCCAGGTCGGCGGAGATCAGCAGTACGGCCAGGCCCTCGCGGCGGGCCTCGCGGATGTAGTCCCAGATGGCCGCCTGCGCGCCGACGTCCACACCGCGGGTGGGGTGGGCGGCGATGAGCAGCTTGGGGTTGTGGCTCATCTCGCGGCCGACGATCAGCTTCTGCTGGTTGCCGCCGGACAGCGAGGCCGCGGTCACGTCGATGCCGGGCGTGCGGACGTCGTACGCCTCGACGATCCGCTCGGTGTCGGCGCGGGCCGCCTTGATGTCGAGCAGTCCGCCGCGCGAGTTGGGCTTCTCGGTGACGTGGCCGAGGATGCGGTTCTCCCACAGCGGCGCTTCCAGCAGCAGGCCGTGGCGGTGGCGGTCCTCGGGGATGTAGCCGATGCCGGACTCGCGGCGGTCGCGGGTGGCGGCGTGCGAGATGTCGGTGTCGTCGAGCGTGATCACGCCGGTGTCGGGGTGGCGCATGCCCATGATCGCCTCGACCAGTTCCGACTGGCCGTTGCCCTCCACACCGGCGATGCCGAGGACCTCGCCCTTGTGGATGGTGAAGGAGATCTGGTCCAGGATGATCCGCTCGATGCCCTCCAGGTCGGTCTGCGCGAGGTGCAGGCCTTCGACCTTCAGCATCGGGACGTCCGTGACGGTGGACTCCGCGGTCTCCGGGGTGGGCAGTTCGCTGCCGACCATCATCTCGGCGAGCTGCTTGGGGGTGGTGCGGGACGGCTCGGCCGTGCCGACCGTCGTACCGCGCCGGATGACGGTGATCTCGTCGGCGACGGAGAGCACCTCGCCCAGCTTGTGGGAGATGAAGATGACGGTGAGGCCCTCGGCCTTCAGCTCGCGCAGGTTGTCGAAGAGGGCGTCGACCTCCTGCGGTACGAGCACGGCCGTCGGCTCGTCCAGGATGAGGGTCTTGGCGCCGCGGTAGAGGACCTTGAGGATCTCCACGCGCTGGCGGTCGGCGACGCCCAGCTCCTCCACGAGGACGTCGGGGCGGACGTTCAGGCCGTACGCGTCGGAGATCTCCTTGATCTTCGTGCGGGCCTTGCCGCCGATGCCGTACAGCTTCTCCGCGCCGAGGACGACGTTCTCCAGCACGGTGAGGTTGTCGGCGAGCATGAAGTGCTGGTGCACCATGCCGATGCCGCGGGCGATGGCGTCGCCGGGGTTGTGCAGGACGACCTGCTCCCCGTTGATCGTGATGGTGCCCTCGTCCGGCTGCTGCATGCCGTAGAGGATCTTCATCAGGGTGGACTTGCCGGCGCCGTTCTCACCGCACAGGGCGTGGACGGTGCCCGTGCGGACCGTGATGTCGATGTCGCGGTTGGCGACGACGCCGGGGAAACGCTTGGTGATGCCGCGCAGTTCGACGGCAGCGGGAGGGCTGGACGCGTTGATGGCGCACTCTCCTCGGGGAAAGGGGCTGCGTAGGGGAGGTGGCAGGCGTCGGCGACGCTAGCGCGGCAACTCCACGCTACACGCGTAGAGTTGACACATTGTTATGGCTCGGCGGGGGGCTCCGGAAGGCGCCCCCGCGCCGAGCCTCACGTCCCACGGTACGGCCGGTGCACCGATCGGCGGACCGGCCGTACCGACTGGGTCACGGGTTCGTCTTGACCTTGATCTTGCCGTCGACGATCTTCTTCTTCGCGGCGTCCAGCTTCGGCTGAATGTCGTTGATGAAGCCGCCGCTGGTGGCCAGCGAGACGCCGCCCTTGGCCAGCGAGTAGACGTTGTTGCCCGTCAGCGGCTTGCCGTCCTTGACGGACTTGATGAAGTCGTACACACCGACGTCGACGTTCTTGACCATGGAGGTCAGGATCGCGCTCTTGTACTGGGCGAGACCCGGGATGTTGTACTGGTCGGAGTCCACACCGATGGCCCAGGCGCCCTTGGCGCCGTGCACGGCCTCGATCGCGCCGTTGCCGGAGGAGCCGGCGGCCGTGTAGATGACGTCGGCACCCTTGTCCAGCATGCCCTGCGCGGCCTGCTGGCCCTTGTCGGGGCTGGAGAAGCCGGAGAAGTCCTGGCCGTGGGACAGGTACTGGACGTCGACCTTGACCTTGGGGTTGGTGTCGTGCACGCCCTGGACGTAGCCCGCCTCGAACTTCTTGATCAGCGGGTTGTCGACACCGCCGATGAAGCCGACGTGGTCCTTCTTGGTCTTCAGTGCGGCGGCGACACCGGCCAGGTAGGAGCCCTGCTCCTCGGTGAACGTGATGCTGTTGACGTTCTTGGCGTCCACGACCGAGTCGACGATGCCGAAGTTGGTCTTCGGGTACTTCGCGGAGATCTTGGTGACGGCGGGGGCGTAGGAGAAACCGACCGCCACGATCGGGTTGTAGCCCGCCTGGGCCAGGTCCGACAGGCGCTGCTCGCGGTCGGCCTCGGTGTCGGAGGTCTTCGCGGTCAGCTCCTTGATGGAACCGCCGAAGTCCTTGACCGCCTTGTCGGCACCGCGCGCGGCGGAGTCGTTGAAGGAACGGTCACCACGGCCGCCGACGTCATAGGCGAGGCCGATCTTGACACCCTTGCCGCCGCCGGAGGAGGACGACGGGCTGGTGTTGTCGGAGGACGTGCTGCCACACGCGGTGGCAGTCAGTGCGAGGGCTGCGGTGGCGGCACACGCAGCGGAAAGCTTGGCTACCCGGCGCACGGGAGGCTCCTTCACCTGACCTGAGCGCCGTGTCGGCGCTTGATGTGAGCACCATGCCAGTGCCCGGGCCGGAACGCCCCATCGGCGTCGGCTTCGCGGCATCGTAACGCGCGTAGATGTCGCAAAAAACCCCCTCTCGAAGCCGTTATCGATTCGAGGCAAACAGCATCTGAACTCGGGCTCTCGGCCCTCTCATGCCGTCGTTGCGCACCGTGTACGAATGGCTTGCGAGCGTGTTGCGCCGGCCAGGGGAACGGCCCCCGCAGGGGCCGCATGCTCAGCCCCGCACGCCGTTCGGCTCCAGGAAGGCCGCCGCCGTGAACATCTCCACGCCGACCCTGATCGCGTCCTCGTCGGCGTCGAAGTCGCCCTGGTGGAGATCGCGCACCGTGCGCTCGCCGGGCCGGCGCACCCCGAGGCGGGCCATGGCGCCGGGCACGTGCTCCAGATACCAGGAGAAGTCCTCACCGCCGAGGCTCTGCTCGGTGCTCTCGACTGCGTCCCGGCCGCGCCGCGCGGCCATCGCCCGGCGCAGCAGGTCGGTGGACTCGCGATCGTTGACGACCGGCGGCACCCCGCGCACATAGGTGATCTCGGACTTGGCCCGGTGCAGGGTGGCGACCTCGTCGATGGCGGCGTGCACCATGTCCGGGGCCTGCCGCCAGGCCTCCAGGTCCAGGCAGCGCACGGTTCCGGACAGCTCGGCGTGCTGCGGGATGACGTTCGGCGCGTGGCCGGACTCGATCCGTCCCCAGGTCAGCGCCAGCCCGGCCCGGGTGTCCACCCGGCGGGCGATCAGCGCTGGCACGTCGACGGCGACCCGCGCGGCAGCGGTGACCAGGTCGGTGGTCAGATGCGGCCGGGCGGTGTGTCCGCCGGGTCCGTCAAGGGCGATCTCCAGCCGGTCGCAGGCACTGGTGATCGCGCCGTGGCGCAGCCCGATCTTCCCGGCGTCCACCCGGGGGTCGCAGTGCACGGCGAGGATCCGCTCGACCCCCTTCAGCACCCCGTCCTCGATGGCGTCCAGCGCGCCGCCGGGCATGACCTCCTCGGCGGACTGGAAGAGCAGCCGCACCGGCCGGGGCAGCAGGCCCTTGGCGTGCAGGTCGGCGAGGACCAGGCCCGTGCCGAGCACCACCGTCGTATGCACGTCATGACCGCACGCATGCGCCCGGTCGGGCACGGTCGAACGGTACGGGCAGTCGGTCTTGGTGTCCGGGATGGGCAGGGCGTCGATGTCCGCGCGCAGTGCGAGCAGCGGTATGGCCGACCGCTCACCCTCCGCGAGCCCGATGTCACACACGAGTCCGGTGCCCTTGGCGAGCACCCGGGGCCGAAGCCCCGCCTGCTCCAGCCGCTCCTTGATCGCGGCGGTCGTACGGAACTCCTGATTGCCCAGCTCAGGGTGCATGTGCAAGTCGCGACGGAAGGCGACGAGTTCGGCGTGCAGCGCTTCGCTCAGCACGCCGGGGAGCACATCCCCCGCGAGGCCGGCCTCGGACTCTAGGGACATCAATTGCTTCACCCTCTGAAGGGTAGGACGCCCGGCTGGTCAACTACCCCTCGATCAACAAAACTTCAGCCCGTTAGGGGAAGAAAATCTGACCGGCGGACGCATGGCGGCGGACTCTGATGGGTAAAACCCTTGTTTCCTCCTTCCACGGATACCACGCCTCGGCGCACTCACGCTCGCCATGTCCACGAACCGGACCTCAGCGCGGCCCGCGTCCGACTAGCGTGCGCACACGTGAGCGACACGAGCGAGACCTTCCTGCAGACGACCCGCACCTCCTACGACGCGATCGCCAAGGACTACGCGGCCCGGTTCCCGGCCGGTGACTGGCACCCGCTGGACCGCAGCCTGATCACCGCGTTCGCGGAACTGGTCACGCAGGCCGGCCCGGCCCCCGTGGCCGACCTGGGCAGCGGCCCCGGCCACGTCACCGCGCTCCTGGACGAGCTGGGCGTCCCGGCCTTCGGTGTCGACCTCTCCCCCGCGATGGTGAATCTGGCCCGCGGCACCTACCCGCAACTGCGCTTCCACGTCGGCTCGATGACGTCCCTGGACCTGCCGGACGCCACCCTGGGCGGCATCCTCGCCCTGTACTCGACGATCCACGTCCCCGACGACCGCCTCCCGGCGGCCTTCGCGGAATTCCACCGCACCCTGCTGCCCGGCGGCCACGTGCTCCTCGCCTTCCAGACCGGCGCGGACCCCGGCCATCTGCACCTGCCGGAACGCTTCGGCCACGAGATCGACCTCGACTATTACTGGCGCACCCCGGACCAGATCACCGGCCTGCTGACGGAGGCGGGCCTGGACCTGGTCGCGACGGTGCGCCGGGAGCCGGCGGGGGAGGAACAGCGGCCGCGGGGGTTCGTGCTGGCCCGCAGGCCCGGCGGCGGGGCCTGAGCCCGCCCGGCTGGGGTGCGGCGTCGCGCCAGAGGGTGACGTACCGGCCGGCGCTGGTGCTCGGTGACTGTCCCCGGTGGGTCACGAGGGCGGCCGTGGGGTGGCCACCGCTTTGGACGAGATGGCCGATGACTCCGACGGCGAGCACGAGGGCTCCGGCGAGACAGCCGAGGAGGACCGCGGTCCTACGGCTCCGGGCACCGGCCGCCGGCTGCCCGTGCTGTCCCGTCGGCGGCGGTACGGGCCGGGCGGTCTGCGTCGGAACCTGGTGCACCCCGGTCGACTGCTGAGGCGCCGGCACCTGCGGTACGGCGGCCGTCGGGGAGTAGGAGGGGGCGGCGGCGGATGCGGGGGTGCTGGGAAGCGGCAGCGGCCGTCGGCAGATGCAGGGCGTGATGGGAAGCCGCGGCAGCCGTCGGCAGATGATGGGGCGCCTGGTGGCGCCCGGTGATCGCCGCGGTCACCGGCATCGGCAGCCAGTCCTCGTGGCGGCGCAGCTGTGTGACGCCGGACGCGGTGTACAGAGGGCCAGGACCTCGGTGAGGGACGGGCGCGCGTCCGGGTCCTTGGCAGGCAGCGTCGTACGAGTTCGGTCAGCTGCGCGGGCAGGCACGACGAGCGAGTTCCTGACGCGTCGTGCCGGTCCCCGTGCCGTTGTCGGTGCCCCCCGCTAGAGTCCCGTTCCAAGATCCGTACAGCGAGATCCAAGGGGGAATCCGCCATGGCCGATACCGACCGCACCGCATACGAGGGTTTCACAGCCGAGGAACGGGCCGCGATGAAGGAGCACGCCCGGGAGCTGAAGACAGCGGCCCGGCGCAGCTCGCGTGCGGAGAAGGCGGCGCAGGCAGAGCAGGACGTGCTCGCGAAGATCGCCGAGATGCAGGACTCGGACCGGGTCATGGCGGAGCGCGTCCACGCCGTGATCACCGCCAATGCCCCGGGGCTCGCGCCCAAGCTCTGGTACGGGATGCCCGCGTACGCGCTGGACGGCAAGGTCGTCTGCTTCTTCCAGAGCGCGGAGAAGTTCAAGTCGCGCTACGCGACGCTCGGCTTCAGCGACCAGGCGAAGCTGGACGAGGGCACGATGTGGGCGGCCGGCTTCGCCCTGACCGAGGTGACTGCGGAGGTGGAGGAGCGGATAGCGGCCCTCGTGAAGCGGGCCGTGGGCTGAGGCGCACGCCCGCCGACGCCGTGCTGGAGGAGTGGGCCACCGGCCGGGCACCCGCTGGGCGCCTGGCCTGACGCCGACTGCCGCTCATTCCAGCCAGGTTCCGTCGCGCATGATGACCCTGCCGCGCAGTTCCGGCTCGCCGCGCCAAGCGCGCACGGTCTTCGGCACCACACGGATGTACACGAAGGAGCCCTCCTCCGCGCGCGGGTCCCACCCGTACTTGGCAGTGAACGCTTCCGCTGCGTCTGCGGGCACGTTCTCGTCCGGAAAAGTCTCCGCCTCGCCCTGGATGAGCACCACGTCGAGGGTGTCCGGCAGCGCCAGGCGCACACGGGGCTCCGTGCGGAGGTTCCGTGCAGTCGCGGACGTGGCACCGGTGCACAGCCACACCGCTCGCCCATCCCACAGGAACCACAGGGGCACCTGGTGCGGTCCGTGATCGGGGTGAGCCGTTGAAAGCCACATGTCCCGCTCGTCGACGAGCCGTTCCAGAGTGTCTCGCCTGCGTTCGCCTGCCTGGCGATGAATGATCCCCGTGGTCCGCATGAGTGCCGACCCTAGCCAGGGGGATGACGGCGCGCATGGGGCGAGGGACCTACTCCCAGCGACCGATAAACGGGTTGGGCCGGCCGACCCACGCTGATACCGTCTGGGCAGCCGTGAGAGAACGCGAGGAGGTGAGACCCATGAAGGCGGTATCGGTGTGGGTGCTCCCCCTGTTGGTCACGGTGGGCGGTTGACGTAGGTGTCGCCGGGAGCGCCTCAAACAAAGGCACTCCCCGAGAGGCAACACCTATGAACTCTGTGCACTTCACTTCAGGCGCGAGTAGCCACGCGGTCGTGGTCACGCGCATGTCGGACACGCTGTGGCACGCCGTGGAGGACGACCGTACGGTCGGCCGCGGCGACGCTTCGCTGCGACCCGACGGACGGCTCTTCATCAGCATCGACGCATGGCACGGCACGACCTTCGACCGCATCGCCGACACGATGCTGGAGGACCTGCCCACACCGCTGTACACCGTGGTCGACGAGGCCGACCAGGACTCGACGTCCGCCTGGGAGCGGGCCGGTTTCACCGCGGCACGCCGCGAGTGGGGCTATCTGGTGCCCACCGACCCAGCGGTCACCGGACTCGGCTCGGTGCGGCCCCCGTCAGGCGTGACGATCGTGCCCGCCGGTGCGGCGGAGGAGGGCCGGCTGCGCACCCTGGACCGCATCGTCCGCGACGAGGTAGAGGCCGCCGTCGGATGGCAGACGATGCCGGCCGAGGTGCTGCCCCGCCCGGCGGGGACCACCGTGGTCGACCCGTCGAAGTACGCGGTGGCACAGCACGCGGACCAGTACGTGGGGCTGGTCCGGGTGGCACCGCTGCCCCGGCAGCCACGGATCGGGCTGATCGCTGTCCGGGCCGACAGGCACCGCCGCGGCATCGCCCGGGCACTGCTGGCGCACACGCTCGGTTCGCTGCACCGCTCCGGGACCGCTGCGGCATGGGCCGAGGTGGACGAGTCCAACGCGGCGGCCACCGCCCTGTTCGAGAGCATCGGTGCCCGGCGCACCGCCGGCACCCTGGAACTCGTCCGCCGCTGACACCCCGTCACATACGCAGTCGCACAAAGAGAGAAGTGAGAGACCATGACGAAAACAGCAGGGGGCGTGGAAGTCGAAGGCACCGTCGTCGAATGCCTCCGCAACGCCACCTTCAAGGTGGAGCTCGAAAACGGGCACATGGTGCTGGCCCACATCAGCGGGAAGATAAGGAAGAACTACATCAAGATCCTGCCGTACGACCGGGTGCTCGTGGAACTCAGCCCGTACGACCTCACCCGCGGCCGGATCCGCTACCGGTACCGGTCGTAGCGGAAGGGATCGGCCGGGTCAGTGGGCCCAGGCCGGGCTGGTGACCGCCGCCAGCCGGTGCACGTCCCGGGCCGTGCCCGTCACCCCGGACAGGAAGCCCTGTGCTCGCGGGGACGCGTTCTCCGTGAGCCAGGTCGGGTCGATGTCGCACACCGCCACTCGCACCCCCGTGCCCGCCAGGGCCAGCGGCAGGGTGTGGACGACCGTCGACGGGAAGCTGAGGATCGTACGGCCGATCGGGCCCCGGCGGGCGATCAGCTCCAGGGGCAGGTCCGGGCGGACTATCTGCAGGCCCGTCTCGACGGCCAGGCGGTGGAGTTTGTCCGCGCTCTCGCGGCGGTGGGCGAAGTACCGGGTCGCGCCGTGGGCCTTGGCCAGGTTGCGGACGGCGTCAAGGTAGCGGTCGCCGTCCACCACCCCCGTCTCCACCAGGGATGTGCCGACCATGTCCGCGCTCTTGGTGATGCGCGGCGGCCCGAAGCGGGCGCGGGTCCACGCGAAGTCATTGGCCGTGACCTGCACTCCCTCCGGTGTCTCCGTCACCGGCATGGAGGAGAAGACCTCGACCCGGCGGTGGGCGCTCGGCTTCAGACGGCGGCGGGCCGAGGAGGACACCGGGGCGAAGAGCAGGTCGCGCGCCCCGGGGCGGCCGCCCTTGCGGTGCCAGCGGACCAGCCGCTCGCCCCGGGCCAGCTGGGCGACGAACTCCATCGTCGCCGTGCCGTCGTCGACCACCACGAGGTCATTCGCCCGGGTGATCGTCAGCAGCAACTGCACATACCGCGAGAACGGGTCGCCCATGACGATGCGGTCCGCCCGCCTCAGGGCCCCCGCGAGGCCGCCGATCGTCTGGAACGGGGCCGCCGGGCCGCCCCGCGCCTCCTCCCAGCGCACCCGGTACCCCTCGTCCCGGGCCAGGTCCGCCATGCGGCGCAGCTGGCCCCGGGTCATGGGGTCGGTCGGGGACAGGACGACGACCGTGAGATCCGCACCGGCCTGTGGCGGGTCACCGGCCACCGTCCGCCTCACCTGCGCGGGCACGGACGGCAGCGGGTCCGTGCCCGGCGGCGGGTCCGGCTCCGCGCCGCGCAGGCCGTGCAGATGCGCCCACTCCAGCACGTTCAGCAGCTGGACCGGGCTCTCCACGAAGGCGAGCGTGCGGGGAAGGGAGCCGGCGTGACCGGCGCGGGGGCTCATCGGCGTACGACCGTCCCGTCGTAAGTGACCTGGATTCACACCGAGACCGGCTCGCCCGCCGCCGCGGCGATCTCCGCCTCGGCGACGACGCCGGCGACGCGGCGCAGCTTCTTCATCGGGCCCAGCTCGGAGTCGTAGACCTTCTTGACGCCGTCGCCGAGAGACGCCTCGATGGTGCGGATGTCGCGCACCAGGCGGGTGAGGCCCTGCGGTTCCACCGACGCGGCCTGGTCGGAGCCCCACATCGCGCGGTCGAGGGTGATGTGGCGCTCGACGAACACGGCACCCAGCGCGACCGCCGCCAGCGTCGTCTGCAGACCGGTCTCGTGGCCGGAGTAGCCGATCGGGACGTTCGGGTACTCCTTCTCCAGCGTGTTGATGACGCGGAGGTTCAGCTCATCGGCCTTCGCGGGGTAGGTCGAGGTGGCGTGGCACATGAGGATGTTGTCCGAGCCGAGGACCTCGACCGCGTGACGGATCTGCTTCGGGGTCGACATGCCGGTGGAGAGGATGACGGGCCGGCCCGTCGAGCGGAGGGCACGGAGCAGCTCGTCGTCCGTCAGGGACGCGCTCGCCACCTTGTGGGCGGGCACGTCGAACTTCTCCAGGAAGGCGACGGCCTCGGTGTCCCACGGGGAGGCGAACCAGTCGATCCCCTTCTCCTTGCAGTACTCGTCGATCCGGCGGTACTCGTCCTCACCGAACTCCACGCGGTGGCGGTAGTCGATGTAGGTCATCCGGCCCCAGGGGGTGTCGCGCTCGATGTCCCACTGGTCGCGCGGGGTGCAGATCTCCGGGGTGCGCTTCTGGAACTTGACCGCGTCGCAGCCGGCCTCGGCGGCCACGTCGATCAGCTTGAAGGCGTTCTCCAGCTCACCGTTGTGGTTGATGCCGATCTCACCGCAGATGTAGACGGGCTTGCCGGGGCCGACCTCGCGGGAACCGAACGTACGCAGACGGGAGTTGGTGCTCATCAGGGGAGTGTCCTTACTTGGGGAGGGAATCGAGAGAGGGGCCGAGGATCCAGCTGGCGATCTCTCGGATCGCGCCGTCACCGCCGGGGACGGTGGTGACCGCGCGTGCGGCGCCGCGTACGACGTCGTGGGCGTTCGCGACCGCCACGGGCCAGCCGACGAGGGCGAAGCACGGCAGGTCGTTGACGTCGTTGCCGACGTAGAGCACGCGCTCTGGCGCGATGCCCTGCTCCTCGCACCACTGCTTCAGCGCGAGGTCCTTGCGGTCGATGCCGTGCAGCACCGGGAGCTTCAGCTTCCGGGCGCGGGCGGCGACCACAGGGTTCTGTTCCGTGGACAGGATCAGCATCTTCAGGCCGCTGCGGCGCAGGGCCGCGATGCCCAGTCCGTCGCCGCGGTGCACGGAGACGAACTCCCGTCCTTCGGAGTCGATCAGCACCCGGTCGTCGGTCTGGGTGCCGTCGAAGTCGAGGACTACGGCGTCGATGTCGTCGTGGGCGGGCAGCGCACCCGGGCGGTCCGCGTCGAACAGTGGTGCCAGGGCCCGTGCGCGCGCCAGGTCGTGCGGGTCGTCGATCTCCAGGACCCGGGCCGGGTCGGTGCGCACGAGTTCCGTACGGCCGAAGAAGCGGTGCCGGTGCTTGCGGAAGCCGGCCGCGTCCATCGCGTAGGCGGCGCCGGTCTCCAGGAAGTCCTGGGGGCGGTCCTGGCGGCGCGGGCGGTAGGCCTTGTCGTGGTTGACGCCGTGGCCGCCGGCGGTCGGCGCGGGAACGGCGTGGCTGCCAACCGCCGCCGCGGCCACCGGGGCCGTGCCGGGTCCGGCTGCCGGGCCTGCCGTGCCCGTGGGTCCCTCCGCTGCCGCCCGGCCTCCGGTCACCGCGCCGGTGACCGGCGGCTCGCCGTGCCCGGCGGGTTCGTCGGCCGCCTCGCGCCAGACGAATCCATGGAACGGCGCGACCGTCAGCGCGGTGTCCGCACCGTCTTCGATCACCGCCGACGCGACACCGTCGATGTCCTCGCGGACGATGAAGGGGCTGGTGCACTGCACGAGCAGGACCACGTCGACCGCCGCGCCGTGCAGCGCCTCATGGGCGTCCATGGCGTGCAGGACCGCGGCCTCGGAGGTCGCCGTGTCCCCGGCGATGGCGGCCGGCCGCAGCACGACTTCGGCCCCGGCCTCCCGGGCGGCGGCAGCGATGGCCTGGTCGTCGGTGGAGACGACGACGTCGGTCACCAGCCGGGCCGCCCGGCACTCGCGCACCGCGCGCGCCACCAGCGGGACGCCGCCGACGGGCGCGAGGTTCTTCGCGGGCACGCCCTTGGAGCCGCCGCGCGCGGGGATCACCGCGAGTACCCGGCGCACCGTCGCGCCTCGGCCCGCTTCCGGGTTGGACATGGGATCTACTCCTTGCGATGAGGTCACAGCTCCCCCATCCGGCGGATCACCGGGGCGACCCGCTGTACGCCGTGGCGGTAGGCGCCACGCGCGGCGCGGCGCACGATCTGGCGGACCGGTCCGGGCTCCTTGTCGGCGGCGGGCGCGCCGGGCAGCGGGACGCCGTCGGGGCCGAGGTGGTGCCGGGCGAGGATGCCGGGCAGATAGCCGGGTGCGGTCTCGGGGGTGTAGTAGGGGGTCAGGGGCGGCAGGCCGCCGGGGCGGTCGAGCAGCTTGGCGATGCGTGCGCGTGCGGTGTCGAAGGCCGTGCCGTATGTGCCGTCGGCGGCAACTCCCTGCCGGGCGACCCATTCCTCGTCGGCCACCGGCCGGTGCCCGGCGTCCAGCTGGTCCCAGGAGGCCAGGCAGCCCGAGCCGGTGAAGTGGTGGTTGCCGAGCACCTCACGCACGCCCAGGTCGGTCAGGATCACCGTGGGGATACGGCGGTGCAGAGACTCCAGGGCGGCCGTGGAGCTGACGGTGACGAGGAGGTCGGTACGGTCCAGTACCTCGCCCATGTGGCCGTACACCAGGCGGAGGTTGGCGGGCAGGTCCGTGCCCTGGACCAGCTTCTGGTACGGCAGTTCCTCGATGTGGGTGGTGTGTTCGCCCGGCTTGGAGCGCAGCTTCAGCAGCACTTCGCGCTCGGGGTGCTTGCGGGCGTGCCGGATGAGCCGGTTCAGCAGGTACGTACGGTCCTTGCGGCTGTCCGGGACGGACGGCTGGGCGGCGAACACCACGGTGTACGGGTCGTGTTCGCCGGTGTACGGCGCACCCCCGAGGAAGGGCAGCGCGACCTCGGTGACCGAGGAGGCGTCGGCGCCCACACCCTCGTACACGGCCCGGAACCGGTCCGCGTCATGGCGGGAGTTGGCGAGGACGAGGTCCGCGCCGTGCCGCAGCAGCAGCCCGTCGGCGAGCTTCTCGTAGACGACACCGACGTAGCCGGTGACGACGACGGGACGCCGGGCGGCACCCGCCCAGGCGGCGCGCAGCCCGTGCAGCATCGCCTGCACGCCGCCGCCGACCAGCGCCAGGACGAGGACGTCGTACGACGAGTCGCCCATGGTGCGCAGGAACTCGACGCCGGTGACCTCGCGGAGGGAGTCCGCGCGGACGCCGACCTCCTTCAGCTGGCGGGCTGTCGGGGTGGCGCGTCCCCGCAGGAGGTAGCCGTCGAGCCGGATCTCGGCATCGGCGGGGGCGAGGCGCTGCGCGGTGAGCGCGCCCCACTTCCACCGGGTGTCGGAATCGGCGAGGACCGCGACCCGCAGGGACTTCTTAGCACTTGCTGGCACGCCGAAGACGCTAGGAAGCCATTGAGAGGTTCCGCCCAACCGGAATGCAACAAACGGTTAACAGCACATCGCCGAATGGCGAATCGGGCCGTGAAGGCGCGCGGAAAAAGCCCGGTTCACAGCTTCGCCACGTGCCGTTCACCCAGCATCAAGCGGACGGTCAAGACGAATGACGGGCTTCGCCCTAACGTCCCTGACGTGGTCAAGCTCTCCGTCATCGTGCCGTTCTACAACGTGCAGCAATACGCACCCGACACGCTCAGGAGCCTGAAGGCGAACGCGCGTGAGGACTTCGAATTCATTCTCGTCGACGACTGTTCCCGTGACGAGACACCAGGGATTCTCGCGCGCGCGGAGCGCGAGCTGCCCGGGGCCGTGTACGTCCGGCACGAACGGAACGGAGGGCTGGCGACCGCTCGCAACACCGGTATCGACCGGGCGCGCGGCGCGTATCTGACCTTCCTGGACGGGGACGACTGGCTCGCCCCGGGCTACTTCGCGCAAGCGGTTGCGGCCATGGAGGAGTTGGGCTGCGACTTCATCCGCACCGACCATGTGCAGTGCACCGGGCGGTCGCGCCAGGTGTTCCGGGTGCCGGTCGGCCGGCGGAACGTGGTGCTGGACCCGCGGGCGGCGATCCTGCCGGCCGACCGGTCGACCTCGGTGGACTACGCGTACGCGTGGGCCGGTTTCTACCACCGGCGGCTCGTGGACAAGGGGGTGCTGCACTTCACCGACGGGCTGCGCACGGCCGAGGACCGGCCGTGGATCTGGAAGTTGCACCGGGAGGCGGAATCCTTCGCCGCGGTGAGTCTGCTCGGTGTGTTCTACCGGCGCGGAGTCGCCTCCTCGCTCACGCAGATCGGTGATGTCCGGCAGCTCGATTTCATTCGCGCGTTCGATCAGGTCATCGCGGAAACGGCGCAGGACCGGGATGCCGGCCGGCTGCTCCCGAAGGCCGTCCGCACCTATTGCGCCATCATTTCCCATCATCTGGGATCCATCGAAAGGTTCGAGCCCGCGGTGGCGAAGAAACTGAAATCCATGAGTGCCGCCGCCCTGCGGCGCATGCCGCAGGACGTGCTGGACGAGGCGCTGGACTCCATGGATCTCCAGCGCGCCACCAAGCTGCGCCGGCTGCGCCGCCGTCCCGCCCCCGCGGGGGCCGCCGCGTGACCACCCAGATCTTCCAGGCGTCGACGCTGTACGGCACGGCCACGCTCGCCGCCGCCCTGGACTCCGGCTGTTTCCGCCCGGCCGACCGGCGGATCCTGCTGGTCTGCAACAACGCGGCCACGCCCGAGACCACGCCCGCGCTGAACGAGGCACCCGGCTTCGAGAAGCTGCGCGACCGCTTCGACGACGTGATCTCGTACAACGAGACCCTCTTCCCGTTCCACCCGGGCGGCTGGGCACCCCGCGGGGACGATCTGCCGCTGTGGGAGAGGTTCCTGCGCCACGAGTGGCGACTGGGCGACGACGACGTGACGTTGGCGGTCGAGTCCATCCAGGTCAACCCCTCCCTGGCGCTCGCGCAGATCTTCACCGGCGCCCCGGTGACGGTGTACGCCGACGGCCTGATGAGCTACGGCCCCACCCGTAACAAGATCGACCCGCTGATCGGCACCCGCGTGGACCGGGTGCTGCACCTGGATCTCGTGCCGGGTCTGAAGCCGCTGCTGCTCACGGAGTTCGGCGTGCCGGGCGAGATCGTGCCGACGGCCGCCTTCACCAAGGTGCTCGCCGGACTCGCCCCCTCGGGAGAGGGGTTGCCCGAGGTCGAGGAGCCCGCGCTGCTGCTCGGCCAGTACCTGTCGGCGCTGGACATCCTCACCGCCGAGCAGGAGGAGGACCTGCATGTCCGCATGCTGAAGGGCGCGGTGGCGCTCGGTCACATCCAGGTGGTGTTCAAGCCGCACCCGTCCGCACCGGCCCGCTTCACCCGCTCGCTGGAGCAGGCGGCGCAGGAGCTGAAGGCCGAGCTGACCGTGCTCGACACGCCGGTCCTCGCCGAGGTGCTGTACCAGCGGATGCGTCCCGCGCTGGTCGTCGGCTGCTTCTCCACCGCCCTGCTCACGGCCCAGGCGCTGTACGGCCTGCCGGTCGCCCGGATCGGCACCGAGGTGCTGCTGGAGCGGCTGACGCCGTACGAGAACAGCAACCGCGTCCCGGTCACCCTCGTGGACGCGCTCCTGCCCGACCTCGGCGACCGTGCCGCGGTCACCGAGCAGCGCACGGGCATGGACGTCGAGGCGCTCGGCGCGCTGATCCGCGCGGTGGGCTTCGCGATGCAGCCGAAGATCTACCCGCGGCTGCGTTCCGAGGCCGAGACCTGGCTCGCACGGCATCTGAACCCGCACACCCTGCGCTACTTCAAGCGCCGGCGCCTGTCCTCGCTGGCCCTGCCCGGCGGGGTGCCCGCCCAGCTGGCGTTCATCCCGCGCAACGCGACGGTCCGCCGGGTGGCCCGCAAGGCGCGCAGCCTGCGCCGGTCGGCGCGCGGTTGACCGGCGGGGGCGGGGCCGCGCGCGCGGCCGGGGAGCCATCGGCAGCTGGACCTTGCGACCGAACCAGGAGGGAACACCACACATGGCTGCTTCACGCCCCGGCCTCACCGCCGAACCCGGGCCGCTGATATCCCGGGTCATATCCCGGGCGGCCCCCGTCCCGCCGGCCCCCGGCCGGGGCCGGGGCCGCCTGCTCGCCCTGGACGGTCTGCGGCTCGTCGCCGCGCTGATGGTCTGCCTCTACCACTACACCGGTCGCGGCGGCCCGGTCTCCGCGTCCTGGCACGGGAGCCCGGCCCAGCTCTTCCCGGCCCTGTCCCGGGCGGCCGTCTACGGCAATTTCGGCGTGCAGTTCTTCTTCGTGATCAGCGGCTTTGTGATCTGCATGAGCAGTTGGGGCCGCACCCTCGGCGACTTCTTCCGCTCCCGCGTCGCGCGTCTGTATCCCGCGTACTGGGTCGCACTGGTCCTGATCACGGGCGCGTCCCTCGCGCTGCCCGTCGTGGTGCACCCGGTCCGGCTGGACGAGTTCCTCGTCAACCTCACCATGCTGCAGCAGCCGATGGGTGCGACCCGCGTCCTCGGGGTGTGCTGGACGCTCTGGGTCGAGGTGCGCTTCTACGCCCTCTTCGCCCTGCTCGTCGTCCTGCGCGGGGTCACCCACCGCCGGGTCGTGCTCTTCGCCTGCGTCTGGACGCTGGCGGCCGTCCTGTGCCACTCGTCCGGCAACGTGCTGCTGAACCAGGTGGTCATGCCCGAGTACGCCCCCTTCTTCATCGGCGGACTGGCGCTGTACCTGATCCACCGCTTCGGCAGCGATCTGCTGGCGTGGGGCATCGTCGCGATGTCCTGGCTGCTCGCCCAGAGCGAGGCCACCCGCGGCCTGTGGGGCCCGCACCCCCACCGTGACCCCCATGTCGTCGTCCTGATCGTCACCGTCGCCTTCGCGGCCGTCGCCGCGGTGGCGATGGGCTGGACGCGGTGGGCCTCCTGGCGCTGGCTGGTGACGGCCGGCGCGTTGACGTACCCGTTCTACCTGGTCCATGAGCACCTGGGCTGGTTCGTCATCCGGGTGCTGCACCGGGGTCTCGGCCTGCCCGCGTGGCCGACGCTGATCGTGACCGTCGTGGGCATGCTGCTGCTGGCGTGGCTGATCCACCGGTTCGTGGAGAAGCCGTTCGGGCCGCGGCTGAAGCGGGCGCTCAAGGGGCGGAGGCCGGAGGGCCGTTCTCCCGGTCCCGGATGGTGAACCGGCCGTCCGCTCAGCTGATTCCGTACCGGGCCCCGATGCCCGCGATCACCAGTGCCAGCCCCTCCTCGAACTGCTCGTCGTAGCCGTCGAAGAGCAGCTGTCCGACTTCCGCGGCGAGCGGGTACTCGGCCATCCGCCGGGCGCGTTCCTCGACGTCGTACCCCTCCCGGCGCTCGCCCGGGAGGGGCCTGACGCCCTGCTCCTCGGTGACGAAGCCGATGGTGTACGCGTTCGCCGTGCGGCCCGCGTGGACCGCCTGGACGAGGGTGAAGCCGGCGTCCGTCAGCAGGCGCAGGTTCGCCTCCAGTTCGGCGGCGTGGTCCGTGCCCGTGAAACGTGAGCCGCTGAACACCTTCGCCCCGTCGCGGTAGCCGAGCAGCGCGGCCCGCAGTCCGCGGTTCGCCTTCAGCAGTCGCTGCTGCCAGGTGTCGGCGGGGTCGAGCGCGGTACCGGCGACCATCCGCCGGTACATCTCCGTCGCCATCTCGTCCAGCAGCGCCTGTTTGTCCTTGAAGTGCCAGTACAGCGCGGGCGCCTTGACGTCCAGCTCCTTGGCGATGGCCCGCAGGGTCAGGCCGTCCAGGCCGACCTCGTTCAGCAGGCGCAGCGCGGTGTCGGCGACGCGTCGGCGATCCAGGGGTGCGCGTTTCTCAGGACTCACACTTGACAGCTTAACAGCGTTAAGGGCACTCTCATGGACGACGGCACTTAACGGCGTTAAGGAGAATAGTGATGGATGTCCTGATCGTGGGCGCGGGCCCGACGGGTCTGACCCTCGGCATCGACCTCGCGCGGCGCGGGGTGGAGGCGCTGGTGGTGGAGCGGGCCGAGGGCCTGTTCCCCGGCTCGCGCGGCAAGGGACTCCAGCCGCGCACCCAGGAGGTCTTCGACGACCTGGGCGTGCTGGAGGCGATCCGGGCGGCGGGCGGCCCGTATCCGGCCCGGATGATCTGGAAGGACGGAAAGCGGATCGGCGCACAGCCGATGTTCGACGCGATCGAGCCGGACGAGGGCACGCCCCACACCGACCCCCTCATGATCGCTCAGTGGCGCACCCAGGAGGTGCTGTACACCCGGCTGGCCGAGCTGGGCGGGGAGGTCTCCTTCGGGCGCGAGGTGACCGGCGTCGAGCAGGACGCGGACGGCGTGACCGTGCGGTTCGCCGACGGTACGACCGCCCGCGCCCGGTACGTCGTCGCGGCCGACGGCGGCCGGTCGGCCGTCCGGCGCGCACTGGGCGTCGGCATGACCGGCGAGCCGGTCGACCCCGCGCCGTTCCTGGTGGCGGACATCCGGCTGACGGGCCTGGACCGCGAACACTGGCACACCTTCCCGGGCCCCGACGGCACCGGCGTCGCCCTGTGCCCCCTCGCCGGCACGGACGACTTCCAGTTGCAGGCGCGCCTCGCGCAGGGCACGGAACCCGAGCTGTCCCTCGACGGCGTGCGCAAGCTGGTGGCGGCGTACACGCACCTGGACGCCGAGGACGTCACCCAGCTGCGCTGGGCCTCGGACTTCCGGCCGCGCACCGGCCTCGCGGACCGGTTCCGGGCGGGCCGCGTCTTCCTCGCGGGCGACGCGGCGCACATCCACTCCCCGGCCGGCGGGCAGGGCCTGAACACCAGCGTCCAGGACGCCTACAACCTGGGCTGGAAGCTGGGCGCGGTACTGCGTGGGGCACCGGACTCGCTCCTGGACACCTACGAGGAGGAGCGCCGGTCGAACGCGGCGGCCATGCTGGACCTGTCGACCAGCGTGCACCGCGGCGAAGTCCGGCGCGGAAGGGCGACGCTGCAGCTCGAACTGGGCTACCGGGAGTCGTCGCTGAGCGTGGAGACCCGTGTGGGCCCCGCCGGACTCCGCGCGGGCGACCGCGCCCCGGACGGCACGGTGTCCGGCGTCCGTCTGTTCGACGCGTTCAGGGGTCCGCACTGGACCCTGCTCGGCGCGGAGACCTCACACGCCGGCGTGCGGACGCTGCCCGCGGCACCGGAGTCCTACGGCCCGGGCGTCTTCCTGGTCCGCCCGGACGGGTATGTGGGCTGGGCGGGAGAGACCACGGAGGGCCTGGCGGAGTACGCGCGACGAGCGGGAGTCTTCGAAGCGCCGTGCGTGTGAGCACCCTTCCGCGGAGCGTCAGGCGCTGGCCAGCGTCAGCTTCACGGCAAACCCCAGGAACAACGCCCCGGCTGCCGAAGTGGCCGTGGCCGACAGCCTCTTGCGCCGCCGGAACGCCGCGGCGAGCCGCGTCCCGCTGACTATCAGCGCGCTGAGATAGAGAAAGCTGGCCAGCTGGGCGAAGGCGCCGAGGACGACGAAGGACAGGGCCGGGTAGGCGTAGTGGGGGTCGACGAACTGCACGAAGAAGGCGACGAAGAACAGGATCGCCTTGGGGTTGAAGAGGCTCACGACGAAAGCGCGCCGGAAGGGCCGCTCGTCGGTGACCGCGGCGGCCGCGGCGGAGTCCTCCGGGGCCTTCTCCTGCCGCGTCCGCCACATCTGCCAGGCGGCACGCAGCATGCCGATCGCCAGCCAGGTCAGATACCCGGCACCGGCGTACTTCACGATCCCGAACAGCACGGCGTTGGCCTTCAGCAGCGACGCGACACCGGCGGCGGACAGCGTCATCAGCACGGTGTCCCCGCACCAGACCCCGGCGGCGGCGGTGTATCCGGCCCGGACTCCGCGGCGGGCGGCGACGGAGAGGACGTAGAGGGAGTTGGGGCCGGGCAGCAGGACGATCAGGATCAGTCCCGCGAGGTAGGTGGGGAGATCGACGACACCGAACATGGAAGGGAGTGTCGCACAGGGGTACGACACCGCTCAGAACACCTCCGAGGGCTCGTAGGCCCCCCAAACTCCCCGAAGGGCGTTGCACACCTCCCCCACCGTCGCCCGCCCGCGCAACGCCTCCCTCATCGGATACAGCACGTTGTCCTCTCCCTCCGCCGCCTTCCGCAGCGCGTCCAGTGCCGCGTCCACCGCCCCCTGGTCCCGCTCGGCCCGCAGCTTCGCCAAGCGTTCCGCCTGCCGGGCCTCGATGGCCGGGTCGACACGCAGCGGCTCGTACGGCTCCTCCTGGTCCAGCTGGAAGCGGTTCACGCCGACGACCACCCGCTCCCCGGAGTCCGTCTCCTGCGCGATCCGGTAGGCGTTCTTCTCGATCTCGGCCTTCTGGAAGCCCCGCTCGATCGCCGCGACCGCCCCGCCCAGGTCCTCGACCCTCCTCATCAGGTCGACGGCCGCCTCCTCGACCTCGTCCGTCATCCGCTCGACCGCGTACGAACCCGCGAAGGGATCCACCGTCGCCGTCACGTCCGTCTCGTGCGCCAGCACCTGCTGCGTCCGCAGCGCCAGCCGCGCGCTCTTGTCCGTCGGCAGCGCGATCGCCTCGTCGAAGGAGTTGGTGTGCAGGGACTGCGTGCCGCCGAGGACCGCGGCCAGGGCCTGGACGGCGACCCGGACGAGGTTCACCTCCGGCTGCTGGGCCGTCAGCTGGACCCCGGCCGTCTGGGTGTGGAAGCGCAGCATCAGCGACTTGGGGTTCCTCGCGCCGAACTCCTCCTTCATCACCCGCGCCCAGATCCTGCGCGCCGCACGGAACTTGGCGACCTCCTCCAGCAGCGTCGTACGGGCCACGAAGAAGAAGGACAGGCGGGGCGCGAAGTCGTCCACGGACATCCCCGCAGCCACCGCCGTGCGGACGTACTCGATGCCGTCCGCCAGAGTGAACGCGATCTCCTGGACGGGTGACGCTCCCGCCTCGGCCATGTGGTAGCCGGAGATCGAGATCGTGTTCCACTTCGGGATCTCGGCGGTGCAGTACTTGAAGATGTCCGCGGTCAGTCGCAGGGAGGGCTTCGGCGGGAAGATGTACGTCCCGCGCGCGATGTACTCCTTCAGCACGTCGTTCTGGATGGTGCCCGTCAGCTGGTCGGCCCGTACTCCCTGCTCCTCCGCCACCAGCTGGTACAGCAGGAGCAGCAGCGCCGCCGGCGCGTTGATCGTCATCGACGTCGACACCTGGCCGAGCGGGATGCCGTCGAACAGCACCCGCATGTCCTCGATCGAGTCGACGGCCACGCCCACCTTGCCGACCTCACCGTGGGCGAGGGGCGCGTCGGAGTCATGGCCCATCTGGGTGGGCAGGTCGAAGGCGACCGAGAGACCAGTGGTGCCGTGGGCGATCAGCTGCCGGTAACGGGCGTTGGACTCGGCGGCCGTACCGAAACCGGCGTACTGGCGCATGGTCCAGGGACGGCCGGTGTACATGCTCGGGTAGACCCCGCGGGTGAACGGGTACGTGCCCGGTTCGCCCAGTTTCCCGGCCGGATCCCAGCCCTGGAGGGCCTCCGGCCCGTAGACCGGCTCGATCGGCAGTCCCGACTCCGACTCACGCGCCATGGATCCTCCGCAGTACGTCCTGTCACCCTCACCATGCCCCGTCGTTCGGCGGCGGTCACGCGGGGAAGCATCCCCGGCATGAGGATCTCGCGACGACCGGCCGCCGTAGTCACCTCGGCCGCCGCCCTTACCGCACTCACCGCCCTGTGCGGCTGCACCGTGCAGCCCGTGGACACCGACGGCAAACCCCGGGCACCGGTGCACGTCCAGCCCCCGGAACAGACCTCCGCGCAGACCTCCGGAGAGACCTCGGGACAGGTACCCGGACAGCCTCCGGCAAGCCTCCCGGCGAATCCCACCCGGACGGCCCAGCGGTCACCGGCCGTACCGCCCGCTCCCGCGCCCCGGGTGCTGTGGTCGCGTGGCGACAGCGGGCCGGGCGTGCGGCAGCTGCAGGCGCGGCTGCGCCAGGCGGAGTGGCTGTTCGACGGACCGACGGGGACGTACGGCGCTCTGACCGAGCAGGCCGTCAGGGGCTTCCAGGGCAAGCGCGGGCTGCCGCAGACCGGGCGCGTGGACTCCGTCACCTGGGAGCGGCTGGTGCGGATGACCCATGCGCCCGGAACCTGGGAGCTGTACCGGATGGGCGGCCAGCCCGCCGGTGCGCCCGACCCGCGCTGCATGACCGGACGTGTGCTGTGCATCGACAAGACGACGCGGACGCTGCGCTGGATGGTCGACGGCCGGACCCTGTCGACGACGGCGGTGCGGTTCGGATCGCAGTACACGCCGACCCGCGAAGGTGTCTTCCACGTCTACTGGAAGGCACGGCACTGGGTGTCCACGCTCTACCACTCGCCGATGCCGTACGCGATGTTCTTCAGCGGCGGCCAGGCCGTGCACTACTCGTACGACTTCGCAGCGCGGGGGTACGCGGGCGGCTCGCACGGGTGTGTCAACGTCCGGGACGAGGCGGCGATCGCCCAGTTGTTCGCGCAGGTGCGGGTGGGCGACAAGGTCGTCATCCACTGGTGAATCCGCTGGTGACGACCGGTGGGGTGAGGGTTGCGGGGCGCGGGCGGGACCGGGGGAACGTGTCCCGCCCGCGCCAGGTGCACGAGCCGTGGGTACGGGGGGAACCCCGGCTCAGTGCGACGGCCGATGACCAGTCGGCTCACTCAGTACTGCGTCCCGGGCTCCGAAAACGTCACACCTTGCGGGAAGAAATTTTCGCGACGTACGAAACCGCAGGTCAGACGCGGTTTGCTGGGGTCGGCTTCAGGGCTGGAACGGAACCGGTGCCGTGCAGGGCCGTGGCGCCGGCCCGGCCCTTGCCGGGGTGACCGCCGCCGTTGCCCGGGTGACCGGGGCGGCCCCGGCCGGGGTTGCCGTCGTCGTCGCCCGTGCCCTTGTCCTTGCCCCCGCCCCTGGTCTTGCCGCCGCCCCCGCTGTTGCCCTTGGCCCTGCCGCCGCTCTCGTCGCCCTTGCCGCCGCTCTTCGTGCCGTCGGCCAGGTCGGCGGCGGACAGGACGAGCTTGCAGTACCGGCTCACGCGTGCGCTGCCGCCCGCCAGGTTCTCCAGCGCGCGCCGGCGGCCGGCCTCCAGTTCCCTGCCGTCCCGGAGGTCCCGGCAGGCCGCGGCCGCGTCCTTCCAGCGTCGGCCGGGAGTGCCGGAGGGTTCGCCGGCGCCCGGGGCGTGGCTCCTGCCCGTGCGGCCGTCCGGTCCGACGGCCTCTCCGGAGGCGCCGCCGCGGTGCGCATCCGGGCCGCCGCTCGGCGCGTCCGGCCCCTGCGTCGTGCCCGAGGTGCCCCGGGGCGGGACCGAGGCGAACGGCGCCGTGGCGGTCGCGTCGGGGGAGACGGAGGAGGCGGGGCCGTGCTTCTCGGGCCCGAACGGCGTAGGCAGCATCCCGCTGCCGGCGGCCATGGCGACGCCGCCGAGGGTGCCCGCGGCCACCACGGCGGCGAGCGCCAGCCGCACCGGGCGGCCCCAGCGGGGGCGGCGGGCCGGGGTTCCGGTACGGCCCGGGACGCCGATGCGGATCAGGCCCGCGTCGGCACCGGGCACGGGCCGGCGGGAGGCACCACCGGCGCGGCGAGGGCCGGGGGCGGCAGCGGTCCGTTCGGTCCCGGCGGCCTCGCGGGCCTTGCGGAACGCGGCCAAGGCGGCCTGTTCGCCGGGGAGTTCACCGCTCGCGGGGGCCGCCTCCGCGGCGAGCGCGCCGAGTGCCCTGGAGAGGCGTTCGGCCTGGTCACGGGCGGAGGCGTCGACGGCTTCCAGCGGCTCACCGCGCAGCAGGCGTTCCGCGGTCTCACGGTTCAGCCACTTGTCCTGCTCGTCGGCCATCACATGTCCTTCTGCGTCCGCGCACGCGTATGCGTCACAGTTGCGGACGACACCGCGCGGCCGCGCGGTTCTCGCTGGGGTGGGAGCGCGTCGAGCACGCCCGCCGATTCCGGATCCTCGCCGAGCAGCTCCGCGAGCCGCTTCAGACCGCGGTGCGCCGCGGTGCGCACGGCACCGGCGCGTTTGCCGAGGGTCTCGGCGGCGCTCTTGGCGTCCAGGCCGACGACGACCCGCAGGACGACCGCCTCGGCCTGGTCCTGCGGGAGCCGCGCGATGAGGGAGAGGGTGCTGTCGGTGGCCAGCGCCTCGATGGCCTCGCCGGCCGTGTCGGACTCGGCGGCCCGGCCGGTCAGCTCCGTCTCGTCGCCGCCTATGGCAGGACGGCGGCCGCGCATGCGTATGTGGTCCAGGGCGCGGTTGCGGGCGATCCGGGCGGCCCAGCCGCGGAAACGGTCGGCGTCTCCGCTGAACCGGTCCAGGTCGCGGGCGATCTGCAGCCAGGCCTCGGACGCGACGTCCTCGGCGTCCGGATCACCGACCAGTGTCCGCACATATCCGAGCAGGCGTGGCTGCACGGAGCGGTACACCGTACGGAATGCGGTCTCGTCTCCGTCCTGTGCCGCACGCACCGCGGCGGTCAGCTCCGCGTCGTCCCCCAGCACCGCACTCCCTTTACGCCTGTTTGCCGGTCGGCGCGAAAGGCACGTTACGGCGTCAAACCGCTCCTCGTCCATGTCCGTAGAAGATGCAACTAACTCGTGACCGGGTACGGATGTGCGCAGGGTGAGGGCGGACGGGGCCGGGGTGTGACAGAAAACGCACTCCTGGCGCTGTATCAAGTACGGGTCGTGCGCGGCCCGTCCGCGCGACGGCCGGGGCCTCTCCTGTGGGGGGTGGCGGCCCCGGCCGTTCGCTCTGCACGGGGTGCGCCGGGTGACGAGGATTACTTCTCCTCGGAGGCCTCAGGTGCCGGATCGTCGGCCGCACCCGCTGCGGGGGCTCACGCGGCGACCGTCACGCCGGCCCGGAACCACTGCGCACAGTCCGCCAGCCGGGCCCTGACCTCGGCGGCGTCCCGGCCGGCCACGACGATGTCGCCGGCCCGGTCGAAGGACTTGACCACGGGCCCGACGAGGTCGCCCGGCCCCTTGGTGACGGCGGCGGCCACGACGCCCCGCTGCCGCAGCAACTGCTGTTCGTCGGGTATCGACACGACCCGGCCCGCCGGAGCGGTGAGGAAGGCCCAGCCCAGGGACCCGCCGCTCGGCGTTCCGGCCTCCGGCGGCGTGGTGCCGAGCGCCGCGGCGGCCCAGTGCCGGTGGAGGTCGGCCCCGGTGGCGCGGCGCGTCACCTCGTCGATGCGTCCGCCGCCGACCCTGCCGCCGCACTCGCCGAACACCAGGGACCCGTCGGACTGTTCGAAGACCTCCAGGTGGAACACCCCGTCCGAGTGTCCGAGGGCGGCCAGTGCGCGGTCGGTCAGGGCGCCCGCCCGGGAGTAGAGCCCGGGCTCCTCCTCGGGGGTGACCCGGACGGACCCCACCAGGGCCCCGGAATGCACGTCGATCACATTGCGGAGGTACCGCGAGGCGCTCAGCACCAGGGTGCGGCCGTCCCGGACGACACCGTCCAGGTGCAGCTCGGCGCCTGGGACGAACTCCTCGACCAGCCAGGGGCCCTGGCCGGCCGAGGCGGCCCAGCGATCGGCCTCCGCCGCCGAGGCCAGGCGGACGGTGTTCCGCGCCCCGGCGCCGGCCTGCGGCTTGACCACCACCGGAAACCCACCCGCGTGCCGTGCCGTCGAAACGACGTCCCGGGGAGTCGGCGCGATCCCGCATCGGGCGGTCGCGATCCCGGCCGCCCTGATCCGCCGCTTCTGCACGTACTTGTCGCGGAGGGCGACGGCCACATCGAGCGGCAGTGCCCGGACACCACCGAGCGCGCCGACGGCCGCGGCGGTCGTCAGGGAGTACTCCTGGCCGCTCGTCACCAGGTCGAAGCCGTCGGGGGAAAGCCCGGCCCGCGCCAGCGCGAACAGGACGTCCTCGGTGCTTCCGGCCTCGCCGGCGACGAGGACCTCCGCGCCGGCCGCGCCCCGGGCCCGGTCCGCGTCGGTCGCGCTCACCACGCATGTGACCGAGCAGTCCTCCGCCCGGAGAGCATCGATCGCCAGCGGCTTCCAGCCGACCAGAAGAGCGTGGGGCGGGGGCGCGGTGCGGGGCAAGGGAATCTCCGGGGCAGCAGTGTTCTGGACCTGCCGAATTCTGTGCTCTGAAACTCCGGCGGTCAATGGCGGCAAGTCTCGCAGGAAAGCCGTTCCAAGTGGGCTCAACGGACAGGTTCGGGATGTTGTTTCAGATCACTCTTGTCAGTGACCAGAGCGTCCGTTACGGTGAAGGTGATCAAGACCAAAGAGGCGCGGTTCGGGGGAATTCGTGCGGGTGAGAAGTCTTGCACGGGTCGTGACATCAGTCACACCCGCGAAGCGCGGCAGCCGCATCATGGTGGGCGGAGCGCTGGTCGACTCGTTCGGCAACGGGCTCTTCATGGCCGCTTCGACACTGTATTTCGTGGGCGTCGTGGGATTTCCCGCGGCCCATGTCGCGGCGGTGCTCTCGATAGCTGCTTTATTCGGTCTTGTGAGCCCGCTGCCACTGGGTCATATCGCCGATCGTTATGGCGCGGTACGCATTTATCTCGTACTCATGTGCATTCGCTCGGCGGGTTACGGGGCATACGCTTTCGTTCATGAATTCTCCGGTTATGCCGTGCTCACCTGCCTGCTGTGCGCGGCCGACCGGGCCTGCTCCCCCCTGCTCCAGGTGATCGTCTCGAACGTGGCCGGCGGCGAGGAGCGGACCCGCACCCTGGCGTCCATCCGCGCGGTGCGCAACGCCGGTCTCACGGCCGGCCTGCTCACCGCGGGTGTGGTACTCGGCCTCGGTGTGCCGTTCGCCTTCCAGGCCGTGTTCCTGGTGAACGGGGCGTCGTTCCTGGTGATCGCCGGGATGGCCCGGTGGGCGGTGCGGGTCGCGCAGGTGGCCGCGGGGCCGGCTCCCGCGGCCGACAGGGCCGCGGTCCAGGCGCCGTACCGCAACATGCGGTTCCTGGTGTTCACCGCGGCCAACGGCGTCCTCTCGCTGTACGACTCGTTGCTCCTGGTCCTGATACCGGTCTGGATCGTGCAGCGGACCGGCCTGCCGCACGCCTGGCTGTCCGTCCTGCTCGCCGTCAACACGGTTCTCACGATCCTGTTGCAGGCCTACGTGCACCGCTTCGCCACCACGGTCCGAGGCTCCCTGCGGCTGCTGAAGGTGACGGCGGTGGCGCTCTGCCTCAGCTGCGGGCTGTTCGCCCTGGCCGAGGAAGTGCCACGGTGGCCGGCGCTCGCTCTGGCCGCTGCCGCGGTCGTCGCCCTCACCGTGGGGGAGAACCTGCACTCGGTGGCGAGCTGGGAACTCTCCTTCGTCCTGGCGCCGCAGGCCGCCCGGGCGCGCTATCTGGCGACCTTCAGCATGGGAATGACGGGGCAGCGCATCGTCGGCCCGGCGCTGCTGGTCGGTGTGCTGTTGCCCCTGCACCTGTGGGCGTGGGGGGTGGTGGCGGCCCTCTTCCTGGCCGCGTCCGGCGTCGCGGTGTGGTCGGGCCGCCCAGCCAGGGCGAGCACGGAAGACACGGCAGTCACCTCGGGCGCGGACAGCGCCAGACACGCCCCCGGCACCGCTGACGCGGCGGCACGCCAGGAGTGATCCGGGCCGCCCGAGCGGTCGCACCCCACCCTTCTCCCCCGCCCTTCTCCCTCGCCCTTCCTTCCCTCTTGGCCGACGGCATCCGACCCTCCGGAATCCATCCGATCCTTCGAACAGAGAGCGCGGACCCTCACACCATGCCTCAGATCACCTTCGTCCATCCCGATGGCCTGCGCTCCGTCGTGGACGCACCCGCCGGCACGACCGTCAGGGACGTGGCGGTGGACGACGCGATCGACGGAATCCTCGGTCAGTGCGGTGGCCGCCTGGTCTGCGCGACCTGCCACGTCTTTGTCGAGGAGGTCGACGGGGCGCCCCTGCCGGAACTCGGCGACGACGAGGACGAGATGCTCGACTACACCGCCGAGGAACGCCGCCCGAACAGCCGTCTGGGCTGCCGGCTGACCATCGGCGAAGACCTCGCGGGCCTCGTCGTACGCGTCCCGGAGAGCCAGACCTGAACCCGCGCGCGGTTCTCACCCGGCGACCGCCGTGACGACAGCGACTGCCGCGATCACCGCCCGTCCGCGAGAGCAAGGAACCATGACCACGACACCTCTGAGAGCACCCACCCCGCCCACCGCGCCGGCCCGTACCGACAGCCCGGACCGCGGGGCCGGGTTCCCAGAAGCCCCGTTCCTGCACCTCCCGCCGGCCTTCGTCGAAGAAGCCCTCGGCGCCGTGCCGCGCGAGGCCGCGCAGCGCTTCACGGACTCCTGGAACGACCTGCCGGCGGACGCCTACCTCGGCACCGACAACCCCTACCGGTACCGGCGTTACAACGCATTCCGGTGCACCGGCACGGATCTGGAACGCCTGCCGCAGCGCCCCTTCATCCAGGACCGCGCGGTGAACGGGCTCGTCGGCGGAGTACCCCGGACGTTCGCCCCGCTCCACCCGGACGTGGCCGAGGGCGCCGCCCTGAGAGCCGTCGTACGAGCCTTCAGGGGCCTCCTCCCGGCCGGTGACCGGGAGGCCGTCGACACCTGCGGCGTCCACCAGATCCGCGTGGTCGCCCGCACCGACGCGGCCGGCGACCCCGCCCCGGAGGGCATCCACCAGGACGGCCACCACTACGTCGGACAGGTACTCATCCGCCGCGAGGGCGTGCTCGGTGCCGAGTCCCGCCTGTACGACCTCGACCGCCGGCAGATCCACCAGGCCCGGCTCACCGAACCCTTCGAGTCGATCCTGCTGGACGACCGCCGGGTGTTCCACGACGTGTCACCGGTCACCGCCTCTCCCGGAGCGGGCACCGGCGTCCGCGACATGCTCCTCATCGACTTCTTCTCCCGTACTGAACCGACGAAAGGGACCTCCCGTGACTGATACCGCTCCCGTGACCGCTCCCACCCGCCCGCGCATGGGTTTCTCCACCAACATCTGGGACAACCCCGCCGAGATCGTGGAGCACCTCGAATTCCTCGCCGGGCATTTCACCGACATCGAGTTCGAGATCGCCGAGGAGGCCCAGGAGGTCCTCTTCGGAGCCGACGGACCCGAGTACGAGCGGATCGTCGAGGGGATGCGCGGCGTCATCGACAAGCACGGACTGGACGTGTCGGTGCACGCCGCGTGGTACGGCCCGCACACCGACCTGGTCTCCCCCGACGAGCGGGAGCGCGCGGAGTCCATCAACTATCTGCGCCGGGCCGTCCACCTCGCTGCGGACCTGGACGTGCAGCGCGTGACATACCACCCCGGCTACATGTCCCGCCGGCCCAACGACGTGCTCCTCGACGTGCTGCGCTCCTCGCTGGACCGCGTCCAGCCGCTGCTCTCCCGCACCGGTGTGCAGCTGTGCATCGAGAACATGGGCGCCAACCGCCCCCGCTACGTGGTGTTCTCCCCGGAGGAGCACGTCGAGCTGTGCCGGAGCACCGGCACCTGGATGACCCTGGACGTCCCCCACCTCGCCACCGTCCACCTGCCGCGCGGCGACTACGACGAGGCGCTGGCCATGGTCGCCCCGTACGTCCGCACGGCCCACATCGCCGACATCAAGGGCGCCGACCACACCCACATCCCCATCGGCGAGGGCGACTTCGACCTGTGGGGGTCGCTGGAGAAGCTCGGCACCTACGGCTTCGACGGCGCCGCCGTCGTCGAGGAGTTCGCCAAGGGTTACCGACCGGAGCAGTACCTGGAGGCCGCCCTTGACTTCCGCCGCCGCTGGGACGCCGAGGGCGCCCGCCTGCGGGGCGAGGGATGACCACATCGCCGGCCGTCGCCGATCCGGACCTGCGCCTGCCGCGGCCCGGTCCCCGCGAGCACGTGGCCGAGCTGCTGGGCGGCGTACGGGCGGACGAGGAACGGGTCGCGACCACGGTCAACCTGGCCGCCTTCGAGAACGTGCTCTCCCGTACGGCCACGGCGGCCCTGCACGGACCGCTGGCCAACCGGTACCTCATCGGATACGAAGAGGAGCGCCGCGGGCTGGACCCGGTGCTGCGCTCCGGGCTGCTCACGGCCGCGTATCCCGGCGTCGACCGGCTGGAGCGGGAAGCGGTCGGGACCGCCCGCGCACTGCTGGGCGCCGCCTGGGTGGACTTCCGGCCGCTGTCGGGACTGCACGCCACGATGTCGGTGTTCGCGCTCCTGACCGCCCCGGGCGCCCTGGTGTACTCCATCGCGCCCGAGAACGGCGGCCACTTCGCCACCCGGCCCCTGCTGGAGTCGATGGGCCGCCGCTCGGCGTACCTGCCCTGGTCCGCCGAAGCCGGAACCGTCGACATGGCCGGCTTCACCGACCTGTGGCGGCGGGACCCGGGCGCGATGGTCTTCCTCGACCACGGCGTGCCGCTCGTACCGCTGCCGGTCCCGAGCCTCCGCGCCGCCGTCGGCACCCGCGCGCTGCTGGTCTACGACGCCTCGCACACGCTGGGCCTGGTCGCGGGCGGAGCCTTCCAGGACCCGCTCGGCGAGGGCTGCGACATCGTCCAGGGCAACACGCACAAGAGTTTCCCCGGCGCGCACAAGGGCCTTGTCGCCTTCGCCGACGCCGACGCCGGCCGGGACTTCTCCGACCGCATGGGCCAGGCGCTGATCTCCTCCCAGCAGACCGGCCCGACCCTGGCCAACTACATCACCACTCTGGAGATGGGCGTCCACGCCGCCGCGTACGCCCGGCAGATGCTGTCGAACCGGGCGGCGCTCGCCACGGCACTGCGGGAGGAGGGCTTCACCGTGTTCCGCCCGCCGCATGCCGCCCGGGAGAGTCAGAGCCACGTACTGCTGCTCGAAGCCCCGGACCGGCCGGGCCGTCTCGGCGGCTACGCGGTCGCCGGCCGGCTCGTACGGGCCGGACTGGCCCTGAACGCACGCCCCGTCGAAGGACGGGTGATGCTCCGGGTGGGTGTCCAGGAGGTCACCCGCCGCGGTATGCGGGAAGCGGAGATGGCCCGCCTGGCCGAACTCATGGCGCGGGCTGCGCACGCCGGCCCGGCGGACGGGACGGCCGACGGCCCGCCCGGCGGGGTCGCTGCGCAGGTGGCCGCGCTCGCCGGATCGTTCTCCTCCGTCGCCTACGGATTCGACGACACGGACACGACGGAGAGGACGAGATGACCACACCCGACACGGTGTTCTTCCTCGGCAACGCCCGGTACGGCGAGTTCGAGCCGCTGCGGGCGTCCGGCCTGCGGGTCGGTCTGATCCGCGATGTCCGCTCCCGGGGCTGGTGCGCCGACGACGAGGCCTTCGACACGGTCGTGCCATGGGACCCCGAAGAGGGTGCCGAGGGCCTGACGGCCCTCGCCGGACGGCTCCGTGAGGAGTCCGCGGCCTGCGTGCTCAACCTGCGGGAGGCGTACGTCGAGCCGTATGCGAGGCTCCTCGCCGTACTCGGCCTGCCCGCGCTGCCGGTGGACGAGGTCGCCGCGCTGCGCTCGAAGGAACTGATGCGGCGGCTCTTCACCGAGCGGATCGGGCCGTCCAGTACCGGCCGCTACGGCCGGGCCGGATCGGCGGCCGACGTCGTGGACTTCGGCGAGCGGAACGGCTGGCCCGTGGTGGTGAAACCGGCGGCGCTCTACTCCAGCCTGTTCGTGCTCACCGTGCCGGGACCCGAGGCCGCGGCCGAGGTCTTCGAGCAGGTCCGGCAGGGCGTCGCCGAGCACGTCCGGGCCAAGGGGATGCCGGAGCGGTTCACCGCCCTTCAGGTCGAGGAGTTCCTGTCGGGGAGCAACCACTCGGTGGACCTGGTCGTCGACCGCGACGGCACACCGTGGCCGAGTCCCGTCGTCGACGTCCTGACCGGCGCCGACCTCGGCGGTGATGACTTCCACCACTTCGCCCGGTTCGCTCCGAGCCGCGCCGACGCAGAGGACCAGCACCGGATGACCGGGCTCGCGGTCGATGCCGTCCGGGCCATGGGCCTGCGGCTGTGCGCCGCACACGTCGAGTTCGTCCTCACCCCGCAGGGCCCCCGGCTGCTGGAGGTGGGCATCCGGCCGGGCGGCCACCGCGCCCGAGTCCTCCACCAGGCCCACGGCATCTCCTTCATGGACGCCTACGCCGCGGTGCTGCGCGGCGAGAAACCGGACCTGACGCCCCGGTACGACCGGCCCTTCGGCATCGTCACACCGTTCGCCCGCGACACCGGCGTCTTCACCGGCCTGCGTGGCTTCGACCGCGTGACCTCCCTGCCCACGTACGCCGGGCACAGCCTCTACCACGCACCGGGTGCGACCGCCGGGACCGCGGCACACGGGCACTGGCAGATCCTGTCGGCCGAGCTGTCGGCCGACGGACCCGCCGATCTCCTGCGCGACATCACGGCGGTGTGGCAGATGTCCGACCTGGTGCAGACCCGCCCGTCCGAGGCACGGAAGGTCCCGTCGGCGGGCCGGCCGCACCTTCTGATCGTCGGCGGCAAGGACTCCGGGTTCCGTTCGATCGCCGGCCTCGACGTGCGCATCACGCTCCTCCAGGAACGCGCCAACCTCAGCGAGCTGCAGGAGCGGCGCGCCGACGGCCTGTTCCTCGTCGAGCAGCTGGACCCCGCGTGGGCACGGACCATGGCCGGGTCCCTGCACCGCGGGGAGGCCCCCTTCGACGCCGTGCTCTCCTTCGCCGAACAGCATCTGCTCACCGCGTCGCTGATCGGTGAGGACCTCGGCATCGCGCACAACCCGGTACGGGCCGTACGGCACAGCCGGGACAAGGGCCTGATGCGCGACCTGCTGGCCGCCCACGGGCTGCCGACGGTACGCCACCGGGTGTGCGCGGACGCCGGTGAAGCGGCCGCCTTCCAGCGCGAGCTCGGCACCCCCGTGGTGGTCAAACCGGCCGACGGCTCCGGCAGCCGCGGTGTGACCCTCGCCCGTACTCCGGCGGAGGCCGCCGAGGGCTGGCACCGGGCCGGGAACACGGGGGCCGCAGTGATCGCGGAGGAGTACGTCACCGGTCGGGAGCTGAGCGTCGAGACACTCACCCTGGACGGCGCCCATCAAGTGGTCGCGGTCACCGAGAAGCTGACCTCGGGCGCCCCCTCGTTCGTGGAGACCGGCCACCAGATGCCGGCCGCCCTCGAACCGGCCGTGGCACAGTCGGTCGCGGACACGGCCGGCGCGCTGCTCACCGCCCTGGGACACCGCTGGGGACCGGCCCACACGGAGGTCATGCTCCGGGCCGACGGCTCACTCGCCGTCATCGAGACCCAGACGCGCTTCGGCGGGGACCAGATCTGGGAGATGGTCGAACTCGTCACCGGCGTACGGCTGGCCGCCGCCACCGCGGCCGGGCTGCTCGGCGTCGAGACCCCCGTCCTCCCGGCCTCGGCCGGGGGCGCCGCCATCCGGTTCTTCGCGCACGAGAACGTCGTGCTGGAGGGCGTCGAAGGGGTCGAGGAGGCCCGGAAGCTGCCCGGTGTGGTCGAGGTGAGGGCCACCGTGCGCCCCGGCCAGCGGCTCGGCCCGCTCACCGGTTCCGGCAGCCGCCAGGGCTACGTGCTGGCGGTCGGCGCGACCCGGCAGGAGGCGGTCACCCGGGCCGAAGCGGCCCACACGGCCGTGCGCTTCGATGTGCGGGACGCCGCGGATCCGCAGTAGGGCGGGTCGCGTCAGCGGGGCGAGCGCAGCGGCTGGTCCCCTGCGGCCGCGGGAGGGCCGGCCGCTGACGCACCGCAGCGTCGCCGATCCCGGACGGCGTCCACCGGCAGGGGCGAGGTTCCGCGACCCCGTTCACGCATGCCCGTTCCTGTCCTCGTCCGCCGCACCCTCGTCCGCCGCGCTCCCGGCGCCCAGGTGCCGGGCGAGGCGCTTCAGCCCGCGGTGCGCGGCCGTGCGGACGGCGCCGGGGCGCTTGCCGAGGACGCGTGCGGCGGCCGGGCCGTCGAGGCCGACGACCACCCGCAGCAGCACCGCCTCGGCCTGGTCGCGCGGCAGCCCGCGCACCAGTTCCAGCGCCCGCTGCGTGGACAGCGACTCCAGGGCCTCGTCGTGGGTGCTGTGCCGGCCGGGCAGCTCCAGCACGTCCTGTTCCAGCGGCGCGGCCCGGGGCCGTATCCGCCGGCGGCGCAGCAGGTCCAGGGCCCGGTGCCGGGCGATGGTCGCGGTCCAGCCGCGGAAGCCGGCGCCGTCGCCCTGGAACCTGCCGAGGTCGCGGGCGATCTGCAGCCAGGCGTCGGCGGCCACGTCCTCCGCGTCCTCGCCGACGAGGCCGCGGAGAAAGCCCAGCAGGCCGGGCTGCACGATCCGGTAGGCCACCGCGAAGGCGGCCTCGTCGCCCTGCTGGGCGCGCGCGACGGCCTCGCCCAGCTCCCGGTCCCGCGGCTGCGGGCGCCGGGGTTCCCCTCCCTGGCCCAAGACGTCCTCGTTCGTGCCGAGTTCATGGCCACTGCGTGGCGCGTCCCTCACGGTCCGACACGCTCAGGCCGTGTCCCCGCCTCCACGATGATCTGCGCCGCGCCGCGCAGAAGTGTCACAGGAGTGGGAGCCGGGGTCCTCGCGGTCAGCGGGAGCTCGTCGCGTCGCGGCACAGCAGGCGCAGCGAGCCGCTGCCGCGGTAGACGCGCCGGGCCTCGTCGATGGGGTCCCAGAGTTTGCCGTCGGGGGTGCGCACCCAGTGGTCGCCGCCGGTCGCCCACCACTCGGCGCCGGTCTGGCGGACGATCACCTCACCGGCGTAGGCGCCGAAGCCGCGCAGCACGCTCTCGACAGCGGCGTACGGCGGTCCCTCACGGCTTATCTCCTCGATCATCCGGTCGACCCGCCACAGGCTCTGCGCCGAGTAGTCGAGCCGTACCCGGGCGCCTTCGCGCATCGTCGCCACGGTGTCCGCGGCCCACCGCACGGGCTTCGCCGCGGCGGGCGGCCTGGTCTCCTGCTGTGCTGTCAGGTACTGGGTTGTCACATAGGGGAAAGCGGCCGTCTCCGGCCGACTGTCACGCCGTTCAGTACGGTTGCGGCAACCACCGCAGAACCACCCCACGCCGACCGCACGACGGTCACAGGACTCGCGCAGCCAGGGGGTTTGAACGCCGCAGAGCCGGTGCGGGTCCGTCGCCCGCCCCTTACCGCCCGCCGGTGCGCCTCTCAGGCACCGGACTCGTTGCGCGCCCGCCGTGACACCACGGCCCGCAGCACCCGCCGCCCCTCGATCGACAGATCCAGCGCGCGGCGAAGGCCGTGCGGGCCGTGCTCGGCCAGCAGTTCCAGCACCGCCGTCTGCCGCCGCAGCTCCGCCGCGACCAGCGGAGGCAGGTCGGCCGTGTCTCCCGCGCGCCCGGCGTCCAGTCCGTCCCCCGCCTCCGTGCCGTCCGCCGCCGGATCCAGCAGCCGGTGTATCCGCAGCGCGGCAACCGAGCAGGCGTCGGCCCAGGGCCGCACCGCGTCGGCGGTGCGCTCGGCCGGGACCGCCTGCAGCATGCGGCGGACCAGCCGCGCGACCTCGTCGTCGTCGGACTCCTCGGCACCGAGCGCCCCGCGGGCCTTCTCCAGGCTCGCACCCCAGCCGGAGCCGTCGGCGAGGCTCGCCCACAGGGGGCGCAGCAGCTCGTCGTCGGCGCCGAGCAGAGGCAGGCACCGATCCAGACAAGCCAACCCGCTGGCCGCCAGTCCGCGTTCGTCGGCCTGTGCGATCAGTTCCACCAGGCTCATGAAATGTCTCCCTTGCCAGGGCGCCGCCCCATACGGAGCCCGCACTTCCCCTTACTGCGTGCAACGGCGCGGGAGTGTCACAGCGGATGTTTTCAGCCAAGCCGGTTCGCGAGATTCCGGAAGTCGGTCCAGGACAGCGCGGGCCTGCCCGGGTCCCACAGCTTCTGCACGGTGGCCCGCAGCGGCATCCGGATCCCGGCCGCCACCTGCGCCTCCGTCTGCGCGTTCGGGAAGTCGCACCACACCGCGAAGGAGCCGCCGAGGATCTGCCCGTCGTAGCCCGCCGGTACGGCGCTCGTGCCGCGCAGCACCCGGGGGTTCCACTGCTCGTAGATCCGCTGTCCGGTCGGGTACACGAAGGTCTGCGGCTGACCGAGCACGTAGTAGAGGAACTCGTCGTTGTAGTTGAGCACCTTCCGCCCCGCGCTCAGGTACTCCACGGGCTGCCGGGCACCGAGCTCCTTGCCGGTCCAGTAGGCGGCCTGCAGGTCCTTCGCGGCCTGCACGGAGGTCCCGCGGTAGAAGCCGTCGTTCCAGGCCCGCACGGTCTTGTCGTGGGCGCGGACGGTGCCGGCCCGGTCGTTCAGCCAGCCGGTGGCGAGGTCGGCGACGGTGCCGCCGGAGCCGTACTTCTGCCGGGCCGCCGCGGCGAGCTGCGGATAGGACGCCTGCGCGTTCTTCACGGTCAGCGCCTGGTACTCGTCGCCGCCGAGGTGCCACTGGTTGCCGGTGAACAGCCCCGCGTACTCGTTCAGCAGGTCGTCGACGATCTTCGCGGAGGCGGGCTTGGAGATGTCGATGGCCCCCTTGGTCGCGATCCCGCTCGCGTTGCGCAGCTGGAGGTCCGGGTGGGCGGCGAGGACGGCGCCCAGGTGTCCGGGCGAGTCGATCTCGGGGACGACGGTGATGTGCCGGCTGTTCGCCAGCCCCACGATCCTCTTGACCTGCGCCTTGGTCAGGTGGTCCGGGGAGACGATCTCGGGATGGGTGCTGGACTCGATGCGGAACGCCTGGTCGTCGGAGAAGTGCAGTCCCAGCTCGTTGAACTTCAGGTCCCCCAGCTCCCGTATTCGGTCCTCGATCCAGGATTCGCTGAACGGTTTGCGGGCGATGTCCAGCATGAACCCGCGCACCGGCTTGGCGGGCGCGTCCCGCACGACGCCCTCGGGCGCCGTACCGCCGCCGTGGACCTCCTGCTTCAGCGTGCGGGTGCCGTAGAAGACACCGGCCTCGCCGGGGCCGCTGATGTCCACCCGCCCGTCACGGACGGTCATCGTGTACGACTCCTGGTTGCCGCCCCCGCCGCCGAGCGCGAGCCGGACGTCCCCCGCCCGCACGTCGTCCTTCTGGCCCGCGTAGCCGATCCCCAGCTCCCCGGCTATCAGCCGTCCCTCGTCGGCCAGCTCCGCGTCGCTGATCACCACCCGGTCCGCCTTCTGCGGCTTCCAGCCGGGCCCGCGCGAGGGAGCGTGCGAGCGCACCGCGGGTATCGTGCGCGGCGCCTGCGACAGCGCATAGGACCGGCTGGGCCGCGGACTCGCCGAGGGCGTGGCCGCACCGCTGGAGGCGCTTCCGGCCACCCGGCCGGACGACGACTGCTGTCGCGCACCCCCTTCCGGCTGCCCGCCGCCCCCGCCCGCCGAGGCCCATACGCCGACGCCCGTACCGAGCGCGACGGTCCCGACGAAGGCGGCGGCCACCACCGTCCGTTTCCGTATCACCTGCTGCGCCGAACCACGGCGCTTGTGCTGGGTCACCCTGCCAACGTACGACCGATCGGCGCTTCCTTCGTCACCGAGTCGCTCTGAAACTCTCCCGTCCGAGTGAATTTCAGGCATCGCACGGACACACAGTGACCACTCTCGATAACCTGACGACACACCTTTCACAGCATCCCCTGCCACGCCACATGTGACGCGAGGACCCACGCTGCCCGCCCACCGCCTTCCGTATCTCCCCACGCCCCTCGACGCCTTCAACAGCGCCCCCGGCGACGAGGCCCGCGCCCTCCTGCTGCGCTGCCTGGGCAGCCTGCGCTGGTCGCACCGCCTCGCGGACCACCGCCCCTACCCCGACCTGGACTCCCTCCTGGCGGCGGCGGACGAGGCGGCATACGACCTGTCGCCTGCGGATCTGGCGGAGGCCCTGGCGGGCGAGTCACTTCCCGACCTGCCCGAGGGCACCTACTCGGCGGCCCACATGGCTCTGAGCGCGGCCCACGCGGCTTATGAGGCCCGATTCGGACACGCGTTCGTCATCTATCTGGGCGACACTCACCCGGACGAGGCCATCGACCGCATCCTGGAGGCGATCCGATCACGATTGGCGAACGATCCGGAGGAGGAGCGGGTGATCGCGGCAGAGGAGCTACGGCGCCTCGCCCGAGGCAGGCTGGACACCTGCCTCGGGGGCGCGGGGAACTGTGCGACCAGCTACAACGCACCCGCACACGGCACATAACCGCTCATACCACCCCGGCAGCCGCACGGCCCCTAACCCATCCGGTGCCAGTTTGATCACACCGGGAGGCCCCCCGTAAGGCACAGCGCAGCGTCTCGCTACGATGCTGGGGGCCGGTGGACCGTACCCGGCCGGGCCCGACCGACAGTGAAGCCGGCGCGGCCCTAGTCCCCGCTCCCGGAGGGTTCTTCCGTGCCGGCTGGAACGCTGTACCGCGGCCGGGAAGGAATGTGGTCCTGGGTGGCTCACCGAGTCACCGGCGTCCTCATCTTCTTCTTCCTGTTCGTTCACGTGCTGGACACCGCTCTCGTGCGTGTCTCCCCCGAGGACTACGACAAGGTCGTAGCCACGTACAAGACGCCGATCGTCGCGCTGCTGGAGTACGGCCTCGTCGCCGCCATCCTCTTCCACGCGCTCAACGGCCTGCGCGTCATCGCCGTCGACTTCTGGTCGAAGGGCCCGCGCTACCAGAAGCAGATGTTCTGGACCGTGATGGGTGTCTGGGTCGTCCTGATGGCCGGCGCGGTCTACCCGGTCCTCGGCCACGCCGCCCGCGTTCTCTTTGGGAGCTGACGCCGATGTCGACCACTGAAACCACCGCGTCCGGCGTCGGCCCCGTCGAGGGAGCCGCCTACGACGTCGACAACCCGGCCCCGCTGATCGAGGCGCCGCGCAAGCGCACCAAGAAGACCCCGAAGTCGACCCGGGGCAACTTCGAGCTGGCCGCCTGGCTGTTCATGCGCCTGTCCGGCATCGTGCTGGTCGTCCTGGTCCTCGGCCACCTGCTGATCCAGCTCGTGCTGGACGGCGGTGTCTCCAAGATCGGCTTCGCCTTCGTGGCCGGCCGCTGGGCCTCCCCGTGGTGGCAGGTCTGGGACCTGCTGATGCTGTGGCTCGCGATGCTGCACGGCGCCAACGGCCTGCGCACGGTCATCAACGACTACGCGGAGCGCGCGAGCTCCCGCATGTGGCTGAAGGCCCTGCTGTACACCGCCACGGTGTGGACCATCCTGCTGGGCACGCTGGTGATCTTCACCTTCGACCCGAACATCCGCTAGGCACGGGGCTGCGAGAATCATGAAGATCCACAAGTACGACACCGTCATCGTCGGCGCCGGTGGCGCGGGCATGCGCGCCGCCATCGAGGCGACGAAGCGCAGCCGCACCGCCGTGCTGACCAAGCTCTACCCCACCCGCTCCCACACGGGCGCCGCGCAGGGCGGTATGGCCGCAGCGCTGGCCAACGTGGAGGAGGACAACTGGGAGTGGCACACCTTCGACACGGTCAAGGGCGGTGACTACCTGGTCGACCAGGACGCCGCCGAGATCCTGGCGAAGGAGGCCATCGACGCCGTCCTCGACCTGGAGAAGATGGGCCTGCCGTTCAACCGCACCAAGGACGGCACCATCGACCAGCGCCGCTTCGGCGGTCACAGCCGCAACCACGGCGAGGCCCCGGTCCGCCGGTCCTGCTACGCCGCGGACCGCACCGGCCACATGATCCTCCAGACGCTGTACCAGAACTGCGTCAAGGAGGGCGTGGAGTTCTTCAACGAGTTCTACGTCCTGGACCAGCTGATCACCGAGGTCGACGGCGTCAAGCACTCGGCCGGTGTCGTCGCCTACGAGCTGGCGACCGGTGAGATCCACATCTTCCAGGCGAAGGCCGTCATCTACGCCTCCGGCGGCTGCGGCAAGTTCTTCAAGGTGACCTCCAACGCGCACACCCTCACCGGTGACGGCCAGGCCGCCGTCTACCGCCGGGGCCTGCCGCTGGAGGACATGGAGTTCTTCCAGTTCCACCCGACCGGCATCTGGCGCATGGGCATCCTGCTCACCGAGGGTGCCCGCGGCGAGGGCGGCATCCTGCGCAACAAGGACGGCGAGCGCTTCATGGAGAAGTACGCTCCCGTCATGAAGGACCTGGCGTCCCGTGACGTCGTGTCCCGCTCCATCTACACGGAGATCCGCGAGGGCCGCGGCTGCGGTCCCGAGGGCGACCACGTCTACCTGGACCTCACGCACCTGCCGCCGGAGCAGCTGGACGCCAAGCTCCCGGACATCACCGAGTTCGCGCGCACCTACCTCGGTATCGAGCCGTACACGGACCCGATCCCGATCCAGCCGACCGCGCACTACGCGATGGGCGGCATCCCGACGAACGTCGAGGGTGAGGTCCTGGCGGACAACACCACCGTCGTGCCGGGTCTGTACGCGGCCGGCGAGGTCGCCTGCGTCTCCGTGCACGGCGCCAACCGCCTCGGCACCAACTCGCTGCTGGACATCAACGTCTTCGGCCGCCGTGCGGGCATCGCCGCCGCCGAGTACTCGGCGAAGGCCGACTTCGTCGAGCTGCCGGAGGGCCCGGAGACGTTCGTCGTCGAGCAGATCGAGCAGCTGCGCAACTCCACCGGCAACGAGCGGGTGGCCACCCTGCGCCGTGAGCTGCAGGAGACCATGGACGCCAACGTCATGGTGTTCCGCACCGAGCAGACGATCAAGACGGCCGTCGAGAAGATCGCCGAGCTGCGCGAGCGCTACAAGAACGTGGCGATCCAGGACAAGGGCAAGCGGTTCAACACCGACCTGCTGGAGGCCATCGAGCTGGGCAACCTGCTGGACCTGGCCGAGGTCATGGCCGTCTCGGCGCTGGCCCGCAAGGAGTCCCGCGGCGGTCACTACCGCGAGGACTACCCGAACCGCGACGACGTCAACTTCATGCGCCACACCATGGCGTACCGCGAGGTCGGCGCCGACGGCTCGGAAACCGTCCGTCTCGACTACAAGCCGGTCGTCCAGACCCGCTACCAGCCGATGGAGCGTAAGTACTGATGGCTACCCCTGTTCTGGACAAGGCGGACGCGGCCGGCCGGCCCGAGCCCGGTTTCGCCGACTCCCCCTACATCACGGTCACCTTCCGGATCCGCCGGTTCAACCCGGAGGTCTCGGCGGAGGCGGCCTGGGAAGACTTCCAGCTGGAGATCGACCCGAAGGAGCGTGTCCTCGACGGCCTCCACAAGATCAAGTGGGACGTCGACGGCACCCTCACCTTCCGCCGCTCGTGCGCGCACGGCATCTGCGGCTCGGACGCGATGCGGATCAACGGCAAGAACCGCCTTGCCTGCAAGACGCTGATCAAGGACATCAACCCCGAGAAGCCGATCACGATCGAGCCCATCAAGGGCCTGACGGTCCTGAAGGACCTGGTCGTGGACATGGAGCCGTTCTTCCAGGCGTACCGGGACGTCATGCCGTTCCTGGTCACCAAGGACACGAACGAGCCGACCCGTGAGCGGCTGCAGTCCGCCGAGGACCGCGAGCGCTTCGACGACACCACCAAGTGCATCCTGTGCGCCGCGTGCACGTCGTCCTGCCCGGTGTTCTGGAACGACGGCCAGTACTTCGGTCCGGCCGCGATCGTGAACGCCCACCGCTTCATCTTCGACAGCCGTGACGAGGCGGGCGAGCAGCGCCTGGAGATCCTCAACGACCGTGACGGTGTGTGGCGTTGCCGTACGACCTTCAACTGCACGGACGCCTGCCCGCGCGGTATCGAGGTCACCAAGGCGATCCAGGAAGTGAAGCGCGCGCTCATCACGCGCCGCTACTGATCTTCCCGGTCATCCGCATCCGGCCCGAGGGCCCTGCTTCCGATCCTCCGGAAGCGGGGCCCTCGGGCGTTTTTGTCGCATTTCGCCGACCCGCGGTTCTAATCTGACGACATGTCAGACAAAGAGTCGTACGAACTGCTCGGTTTCGACAACGTGCTGCTGCCCGTCGGTGACCTCGGCGAGGCCGTCGACTTCTACGAGCGGGCCGGGTTCACCGTGGGGTTCCGGTTCGACGAGGCCGGGATCGCGCTGCTGAGGGTCGGCGCGGAGACCCCCGGGATCCTGCTGCGCGCCGAGGAGGCACTGGGGCACCGGACGCCGCCCTGGCCCTCGTCGCGCATCTGGCTGGAGGTGCCGGACGCACGGGCGGCGGCCCGGGAGCTGGCCGCGGCCGGCATCACCCCGCTGGACGAGGTGTTCCGCGCGGCCACCGGCTGGACCGTGGAGATCGCCGACCCCTGGGGCAACGTCCTCGGCTTCACGGACTACACCAAGCGCCCGGAACTGGGCCGCCGTTGGTGAGCCGGAGGACTCCACTCTTGAGTTGAACACGTTCAAAAATGGGGCTAGAGTCACCCCTGTCAGCGTTTTGAACGCGTTCAAGAAGGGGTGGGGCATGGACCGCACCGTCATCGCCTACGTCATCTACCTGGTCGTCAGCATCGCGCTGACCATCTGGGTGGCCCGCACGCTCAGCCGCAACGGCCGGATCTTCCTCGCCGACGTGCTGCACGGCAACGAGAAGCTCGCGGACGCCGTCAACCACCTCCTGGTCGTCGGCTTCTACCTGGTCAACCTCGGCTTCGTGGCGCTGTACCTGAGCGGGGACGAGACGATCGAGGACACCCGCGGCATCTTCGAGGCGCTGTCGACCAAGCTGGGCGTGGTCCTGCTGGTGCTCGGCGTGATGCACCTGGGCAATGTGTACGTCCTCAACCGCATCCGCCGGCGCGGGATCATGGAGCGCGAGCAGCAGCCCCCGGTCACCCCGCAGGAGTGGATCACCCCGGCGGCCGGGGCGTGACCACCGTGACCGGCATGACCACCGCGGAGGACCGGGGCGCCACGGGGGGCATCCCGGCCCTCCGCGGGCTGACCGTGCTGTACGACGCCGAGTGCGGCCTGTGCACGCATCTGCGGGACTGGCTGGTGCGGCAGCCGCAGCTGGTCCCGCTGGAGCTGCTGCCGGCGGGCTCCGACCGGGCCCGGGCCCGCTTCCCCGGGCTCGACCACCCGGCCACCCTCGACGAGGTCACCGTCGTCGGCGACTCCGGCCAGGTCTACCGGGGCGCCCGCGCCTGGATCGTCGTCCTGTGGGCCCTGCGCGAGCACCGGCCCCTCGCCCACCGGCTGAGCACCCCGTCCGGCGCCCGGCTCGCCCGCGGGGCGGTGCTGGCGGCGGCGAAGTGGCGCGGCGCGCAGTGGGGCGGGCACCAGACGTACCGGCGGCAGGACGGGTGGTCGTACCACCCGAGCACCGGCTGGAGCTACAACCCGCCGTCCTGCCCCGACGGCTCCTGCGCCACCCGTTAGGGTCCTTTGCCGCACTCGTTAGGCTCTTGTACCGTGCCCGCGAAGAACGACGGTCCCGAGACGGCCGGCTCCCCCAGCAGCAAGTCCGAGCAGACCCGCGCGCTGATCCTGGAGACCGCGATGCGGTTGTTCCAGGAGCGCGGGTACGACAAGACCACCATGCGGGCCATCGCCAAGGAGGCCGGGGTCTCCGTCGGCAACGCCTACTACTACTTCGAGGGCAAGGAACACCTGATCCAGGGCTTCTACGACCGGATCGCCGCCGAGCACCAGGTGGCGGTCCGCGAGATCCTGGACCGGGAGACCGACCTGGAGGCGCGGCTGGCCGGCGTACTGACCCGCTGGCTCGACATCGCCCGGCCCTACCACGAGTTCGCCGTGCAGTTCTTCAAGAACGCCGCCGACCCCGACAGCCCGCTCAGCCCCTTCTCACCGGAGAGCGAACACGCCCGCGAGCAGGCCATCAGCGTCCACCGGGAGGTGCTGGCCGGCTCGAAGTCCAAGGTCGCCCCCGAACTGCGGGACGTCCTTCCGGAGTTGCTGTGGCTCTCCCAGATGGGGCTGGTCCTGTACTGGATCTTCGACCGCACCGAGGACCGCGAGCGCAGCTACCGGCTCGCCCGGCGCGGCGCCCGGCTGACCGCCCGCGGAGTGGCGCTCGCCCGCTTCCGTGTGCTGCGCCCCCTGGTCCTGGAGGTCCATGAACTGTTCACGGACTTCCTGCCCGGCATGACGAAGGCGCTGCCGGACCCGCGGGCCAAGGGGCCCAAGGAGCGCAAGGGGCCCGAGGACGAGGAGTGATCCCGGTCAGATCCAGTTCAGACGCCACAGGCGGAACACGCCCGTGCCGTCGTCCAGGTACTGGCTGCCGCCCACGTCCTCGGTGCCGACCACGTACTCCTTGCGCTGCCACAGCGGGATCAGCGGAACGTCCCGGGCGACGTCCGCCTGGATGTCCTTGAAGTCGCCCGCGGCCCGGCTGCGGTCGGGGTACTGCTGGCTGTCCAGGATGAGATGGTCGACCAGTTTGTTGCTGTACCCGGTGCTCATCGTGGAGCCGGTGCCGACGAGCGCGGCGCCGAAGGTGTCCGGGTCGGGATAGTCGGCCACCCAGCCGACCGCCCACGCGTCGATCTTCCCGGTGGCCCAGCGCTTCTGGAAGTCGGTCCACTCGTACCCCTGGACGTCCACCTTGAACAGACCGCCCGCCTCCAGCTGCTTCTTCAGCGCCGCGGCCTCCTCCTCACCGGCGCCCCGGTTCCTGCCGTAGCCGAAGGTGAAGCGCACCGGCAGGCTCACCCCGGCCTGGGTGAGCAGCGCACGCGCCTTCTGCACGCTCTGCGTCGGGTAGTCGTCGAAGAAGGAGGTGGTGTGGCCGGTGATGCCGGTCGGGATCAGCGAGTACAGCGGGTCGACCGTGCCCTCGTAGACCGTCGCCGCCAGCTCCTCGCGGTTGACCAGCCAGGCCATCGCGCGGCGCACCCGCACATCGTGCAGCGGAGAGGTCGCGCGGGTGTTGAGGTACAGGTTGCGGGTCTCGGCGCTGTCGGACTCGGTGATGCGCTGCTTGGGGTCGCTGGGGTTGAGGTGGGAGAGCACGTGCGGCGGCAGGTCCCGGGTGGCGACGTCCACCTGGCCCGCCTTCCAGGCGCTGTCGAGTTTCGCCGAGTCGGCATAGTAACGCAGCTCGATGGGACGGCCCGTGCCGCTGAGGTAGCCCTTGTACCGCCCGTTCGGCCTCAGTTCGGCCTGCCGGCCCCTGGTGTACGAGGCCAGGGTGTACGGGCCCGTGCCGTCGACCGCGGTACCGGTGCGCAGGGAGTCGGCCGGGTAGGCGTCCTTGTCCACGATCGCCCCGGCGCCCGTGGCGACCTTCAGCGGGAAGGTGGCGTCGGGGGACGACAGGTGGAAGGTGACGGTCGTCGCGTTGTCGGCGCTCACCGAGGCGAGCGTGGCGAACAGCGACGACGGGCCGACATCGGAGTTGATCCTCTTGACGCGGTCGAAGGAGTACTTCACGTCCTCGGCCGTCATCGCGCGCCCGCTCGGGAAGGTGATCCCGGACCGCAGCGTGCACCGGTACGTCCGCAGGCCGGCGCCCTGGAAGGCACAGCTCTTCGCCGCGTCCGGGACCGGCTCGACGCCGCCCGGCTCGAACGTCAGCAGCGACTGGAAGACATTGCTGAACAGGGCCCAGGAACCGGCGTCGTAGGCACCGGCCGGGTCGAGGTTCGTAACGGCGTCCGTCGTACCGACCCTGATGGCCCTGTTCTTGTCCTGTTGCGACGGCAGCAGCTGCCAGCCGCCGATTCCCACGACCGCGAGCACGAGCAGTGTCATGAGAACGCGCATGCGAACAGATCGCATGGTGGTGCCCTCCCCAGGCCTGCAAAAGCCCTACCCCTGGCCAGCACTGTTTGCGCCACTCCCCTAGTGGCGCGGCTCACCTAATCACACCTGTTTCAGATGGGGGAAGGGCTTTCTGACCAGATGAGCAAGAACTTACCGAGGCGTTTGTTTCCGCCGGGTTTCACAGGGCCTTCACAGGCGTGGGAGCGGTTGCCGCCGACGGGCGCTATGACGTCCGGCGCAGTGCGCGCAGGCCGCGCAACCCGATGACTCCGATGACCGTCCCCCATACGAAGGAAACGACCGCCAGCAGCAGGTGCACCCAGAAGTACGCGGTCGGGTGGCCGTGGTCGAAGGCGAGTCCGCTGCTGTCCTTGACCAGGTTCTTGACGAAAGTGACCCAGATGACCCAGGACCACACCCCGAAAACGAGCAGGAACCAGGAGACCGGGCGGCTGAGCTTCATGGCACCAGTATCACCGTCGGCTGTCCGGTTCCGTGTCGGGGGTGACCTGGGTCATGGGACTCCATGGCCGACAAAAGGTACGTTCTCGACCGTGCCCGCACCGAAGAAGACCGGCCGGCGCTCGCTGCTGGTCACCTCCGCCGCCCTGCTGTCCCTGTCCGTCACCGCGCCCGCCGCCCTCGCCGCCCCGGCCCCGCCGACGAGTCCGCCGGCGAGTCCGCCGGCGAGTCCGTCGGCGACGCCCCCGGCCCGCATGTCCACCGTGGGCGGGGAGCGGCTCGGGCAGCCCGGCACACAGGTGAACCTGGCCCCGGGTGTGCCCGTGCTGCCGAAGGACCTCACCGCCCGCTCCTGGATCGTCTCCGACGCGGAGTCGGGGCAGGTGCTCGCCGCGCACAACGCGCACTGGCGGCTGCCCCCGGCCAGCACACTGAAGATGCTGTTCGCGGACACCCTGCTGCCCAGGTTCCCCAGGACCATGGAGCACAAGGTCGCGCCGGCCGACCTCGCGGGCGTGGGCGCCGGCTCCAGCGTGGTCGGTATAACGGAGGGCCACACCTACACCGTCCACGACCTGTGGCTCGGTGTCTTCCTGCGCTCGGGCAACGACGCCGTGCATGTGCTGTCCGCGATGAACCAGGGCGTCGCGCAGACCGTCAAGGACATGCAGAACCACGCCGACGAGCTCCAGGCCCTGGACACCCATGTCGTCTCCCCGGACGGCTACGACGAGCCGGGACAGGTGTCGTCGGCGTACGACCTGACGCTGTTCGCCCGGTCCGGGCTGCAGAAGAAGGACTTCCGCGACTACTGCTCGACCGTCAGCGCGAAGTTCGAGTCCGGTGAGATCCGCAATACCAACCGGCTGCTGAGCGGCGACACCGACGTGCCCGTCTACCAGGGCATCGCCGGGGTGAAGAACGGCAACACCACCAATGCGGGTGCCACCTTCACCGGCGTCGCCGAGCGGAACGGCAAGGTGCTGCTGGTCACGGTGATGAATCCGCAGAAGCACGAGCACAACGAGGTCTACAAGGAGACCGCGAAGCTGTTCGACTGGGGCTTCCAGGCGGTCGGCAAGGTCAACCCGGTGGGCGAGCTGGTGCCGCCGAAGAGCGCCGCGCCGAGCCCCGCGCAGTCCGGGGCCGGCGCCTCCGCCGGACCGTCCGCGGGGACCGGCGGCTCCGGCTCCAGGCCGGTGGCCGGAACCACCACCCGCTCGGGCTCCCGCGGCGTGGGCATCGCCGCAGCCATCACGGGCGGGGTGCTGGTGCTGCTCGCGGGCGCGGCGTTCCTGATCAACCGCCGGTGGCCGCTGCCGGACCTGATGCGCCGCCGGACCCGTTCCTGACCTCGGCGGGTTCGGCCTCGGTGCTCGGCGTCGCCGTCCAGGAGGCGCAGAACAGGACGAGTCTCGCGGTGAAGTCGATCCACAGCAGCAGCGCCACGGGCACGCCGAACGCGCCGTACATGCTCTTCGCGGCCACCCCCTGGATATAGCCGCTGAGCAGCAGCTTCAGCAGTTCGAAGCCGACCGCGCCGAGCCCCGCGCAGTCCGGGGCCGGCGCCTCCGCCGGACCGTCCACGGGGACCGGCGGCTCCGGCTCCAGGCCGGTGGCCGGAACCACCACCCGCTCGGGCTCCCGCGGCGTGGGCATCGCCGCAGCCATCACGGGCGGGGTGCTGGTGCTGCTCGCGGGCGCGGCGTTCCTGATCAACCGCCGGTGGCCGCTGCCGGACCTGATGCGCCGCCGGACCCGTCCCTGACCTCGGCGGGTTCGGCCTCGGTGCTCGGCGTCGCCGTCCAGGAGGCGCAGAACAGGACGAGTCTCGCGGTGAAGTCGATCCACAGCAGCAGCGCCACGGGCACGCCGAACGCGCCGTACATGCTCTTCGCGGCCACCCCCTGGATATAGCCGCTGAGCAGCAGCTTCAGCAGTTCGAAGCCGACCGCGCCGAGCAGCGCGGCCACCAGCAGGCGGCGGCGCGGCGGCTCGACCCCCGGCAGCAGGGTCAGGACGTAGAGCAGGACCAGGAAGTCGGCGAGCACGGCGACGGCGAACGCCGCGATCCGCAGCAGCACACTGCCCCAGCCCTGCTCGGCGAGGCCCAGCGCGCGCGAGACCAGGCCGACGGCGGCCGACGCGAGCGTGGACGCGGCGAGGGTGACGAGCAGGGCGCCGCCGAGGCCGAGGAGGATGCCGGCGTCCTTGGCCTTGGCCACCAGCGGGTTCTGCTGCTGGTCCGGCAGCTCCCACACCGCCCGCAGGCAGTCCCGCATCTGCCCGACCCAGCCGACACCGGTGAACAGCAGCGCGGCGCCCGCGATGACGCCGACCGTGCCGGCGTTGTCGACCAGCGAGGTGAGGTCCAGCCGGCTGGAGACGACGCCCGGGAACTGTTCGGCGATCTTGTGCTCGACGGTCTTCTGCCGGGCCGGGCTGAGCGTGGCGGCACTGATCGCGGCGGCCACGGTCAGCAGCGGGAAGAGCGCCACGAAGCTGACGAACGTCATGGCGGCGGCCAGTCGCGTCCACTTCACCCGGTCCAGCCGTTCGTAGCAGCGCCACGCGTGCGTGGCCATCAGGCGGGTGACGATCGGCCCGATGCCGGGGAGTCTCTTCAGCCAGTCCATGATCCGTCCCTGCCCCTGCCGGCGCGCTCGTATGACATCCCACTAATCCCCCATTGTGTGGAGCGGGCGAATGTTCCGTAACTAACCACCCGTACCGGGGCGATACGGTCACCGACATGCCTGGAGACACGGTTTCCGTCATCCGCCCGCGGACGTACGAGGAGGCCGCGGCAGCCGTCCGCGCCTGCGGGGCGGGCGGTGTCGTCGCCCGGGGCGGCCCGGGACGGACGCACGGGGACGCGGCCCGGAACGCCGGCGGCACCGTCCTCGACACGACCGGCCTCGACCGCGTCCATGTCGTCGACGCCGACGAGGGCATCGTGCTGTGCGGCGCCGGTGTCCTGCTGCACCGGCTGACCGAACTCCTGCTGCCGCTCGGCTGGTTCGTGCCGGTCGCCGCCGCCACCGGCCCCGTGACCGTCGGCGGGGCGATCGGCGCCGACCTCCACGGCGACAGCCATCACGTCTGCGGGTCCTTCTCCCGCCATGTGCTGTCCGTGGAGCTGCTGACCGCCGACGGCGAGGTCCACGCGGTCAAGCCGGGCACCGAGCTGTTCGAGGCGACCGCCGGCGGCATGGGCCTGACCGGGGTGATCCTGACGGCCACGATCCGGCTGCTGCCGGTGCAGACGGCGTATCTGACGGTCGCCACCGAACGCGCCACCGACCTCGACGACCTGCTGGCCCGGCTGACCGCCGACGGCCACCGCGCGCGCTACTGCGCCGCCCGGATCGACCTGACGGCCCGGGGCGCGGCCACCGGACGCGCCGTCCTCACCCGCGCCGACCACACCCCGCTCGACGGCCTCCGCGCGGGCACGCGCGCGTGGCGGCACCCGCTGTCCCACCGCGCGCGCCGCATCCCGACCGCCCCCGCCCTCGTCCACTCCCGCATTCCCGCCCTCGTCCCCGCCCTCGTCCCGAGTGGTTTCTTCGGCGGCCTCCCCGGCGGTCTCCTCGGCCGTACCGCCGCCGGCCTGCTGGGCGGGATCCGGTACCACACGGCGGCGCCACGCGCGCGTACCGGCCAACTCCGGCCGCTGTCCGCCGTCTTCGGCCCCGCGGACACCCTCCCCCACGTCCCGCTCGGGAACCGCCCGCACGGCCGCGCCGGCCGGGTGCGCTACGAGTTCGCCGTCGGCCACGGCCAGGAGGAGACCCTGCACCGGATCGTGCGGCGCCTGGCCGCACACCGCTGCCCGTCCTTCCAGGCCGTCCTGCGGCCCCTCGGGGACGCGGACGCCGGCTGGCTCTCCTTCCCGCTGCCCGGCTGGACCCTCGCCCTGGACGTGCCGGCCGGGCTGCCCGGACTCGCCGCCTTCCTCGACGACCTCGACGAGGAGATCACCGCGGCCGGCGGCCGTATCCGCCTCGCCGGGGACGCGCGGCTCCGCCCCGGCCTGCTCGCCGCCATGTATCCGCGCGTGGCCGACTTCCGCGCGCTGCGCACCCGGCTGGACCCGCGCGGAGTGTTCGTCTCCGACCTCGCCCGCCGGCTCGGGCTCTAGCCGGCTGCGCGCCTCAAGACCTCTACGACACCGCGCTGCTGCGGAGCGCACCGGCCTGGGGCGGAACCACCGACCCGCCGAACGTGAACTCCCGCAGCTTGCGCCACACGCCGTCCGCGCCCTGCTCGTACAGGGCGAACCCCGTGCACGGCCACTGGGCGTCGAACCCGGCCAGTTCCTCGAAGGCCCGGTCCATCGCCGTCTCGTCGATCCCGTGTGCGACGGTGACATGCGGGTGGTACGGGAACTGCAGCTCGCGCGCCACCGGCCCGGACGCGTCCCGCACCCGCTGCTGCAGCAGGGTGCAGTCCTCGGCGCCCTGGACGACACGGACGTAGACCACCGGGGACAGGGGACGGAAGGTGCCGGTGCCGGACAGGCGCATCGGGAACGGCCGGCCCGCAGCGGCCACTTCGGTGAGGTGCGCCTCGACGGCCGGCAGCTCGGCCTCGTCGACCTCCGTCGGCGGCAGCAGGGTGACGTGCGTGGGGATGCCGTGAGCCGCGGCGTCGCCGAAGCCCGCGCGCCGCTCCTGGAGCAGGCTGCCGTAGGGCTCCGGGACCGCGATCGACACGCCGATCGTTACGGTCCCCACGTCGTCTCCTGTCGTCGTGCCCGTGTTCCTGTGTCTGTTTTCTGCTCAGCCGCCGGATTCCTCCGGCTGTTGGCTATCGACTGTACGGCCATGACTGTCCTGTGGGCAGGCGCAGCGGAAGTGATGTGCAGCGCTCTGCCCGGCCGGACGGGTGTGCGGTCGTACGCCTGGGTGCGCCCGGCGCTCGTCAGTGCTTCGCCGGCAGGAAACCCACCCGCTCGTAGGCCTGCGCGAGCGTCTCCGCGGCGACCGCGCGGGCCTTCTCCGCGCCCTTGGCCAGGATCGAGTCGAGGGTCTCGGAGTCGTCCAGGTACTGCTGGGTGCGCTCGCGGAACGGCGTGACGAACTCGACCATGATCTCGGCGAGGTCGGTCTTGAGAGCGCCGTACATCTTGCCCTCGTAGTCGCGCTCCAGCTCGGCGACGGACGTGCCGGTGAGGGTCGAGTAGATGGTGAGCAGGTTGCTGACGCCCGGCTTGTTCTCCGCGTCGTAGCGGATCACGGTGTCGGTGTCGGTGACGGCGCTCTTGACCTTCTTGGCCGTGGTCTTCGGCTCGTCGAGCAGGTTGATCAGGCCCTTCGGCGTGGACGCCGACTTGCTCATCTTGATCGACGGGTCCTGCAGGTCGTAGATCTTCGCCGTCTCCTTGAGGATGTACGGCGACGGGATCACGAAGGTCTCGCCGAAGCGGCCGTTGAAGCGCTCGGCCAGGTCACGGGTCAGCTCGATGTGCTGACGCTGGTCCTCACCGACCGGCACCTCGTTCGCCTGGTACAGCAGGATGTCGGCGACCTGCAGGACCGGGTACGTGAACAGGCCGACGGAGGCGCGGTCGGCGCCCTGCTTGGCGGACTTGTCCTTGAACTGGGTCATGCGGCTGGCCTCGCCGAAGCCGGTGAGGCAGTTCATGATCCAGGCGAGCTGGGCGTGCTCGGGGACGTGGCTCTGGACGAAGAGGGTGCAGCGGTCCGGGTCCAGACCGGCCGCGAGCAGCTGGGCGGCGGCCAGGCGGGTGTTGGCGCGCAGCTCCTTCGGGTCCTGCGGGACCGTGATCGCGTGCAGGTCGACGACCATGTAGAACGCGTCGTGGGACTCCTGCAGGGCCACCCACTGGCGGACGGCGCCGAGGTAGTTGCCGAGGTGGAACGAGCCGGCGGTGGGCTGGATGCCGGAGAGCACGCGGGGGCGATCAGCAGTGGCCATGTCGCCCATTCTCTCATCGGCTGGGGTGTCATCGGCCCGAGAGGTGGGGGTGGGCCGGTGCGTGGGGACCACGGACCGGTTGTGGCGGGTCGCGCCCCGCGGCGGAGCCGCATGGCGATGCGGCCCCGCGCCCCGTCGGGTTGGCTGCCCCTTGCGGAGTTGTCAGCCCAGGTCGACTTCCGGGTACAGGGGGAAGCCGGCCACCAGGTCCGTCGCCCTCTGGGCGATCTCCTGGGACACCTTCTCGTCCAGGACGTGGGCCGCCTTGGACGGGGCGCCCGACTTCGTGGTGCCCGGCTCGGTGGTGGTGAGGACGCGGTCGATGAGGCCGGCGACCTCGTCCATCTCGGCCGTGCCGAGGCCACGGGTGGTGAGCGCGGGGGTGCCGATGCGGATGCCGGAGGTGTACCAGGCGCCGTTGGGGTCGGCCGGGATGGCGTTGCGGTTGGTGACGATGCCCGAGTCGAGGAGGGCCGACTCCGCCTGGCGGCCGGTGAGGCCGTAGGAGGTGGCGACGTCGATCAGGTTGAGGTGGTTGTCCGTGCCGCCGGTCACCAGGGTGGCGCCCCGGCGCATCAGGCCCTCCGCCAGGGCGCGGGAGTTGTCGACGATGCGCTGGGCGTAGTCCTGGAACGCGGGCTGCCGGGCCTCGGCGAGGGCGACGGCCTTGGCGGCCATGACGTGCGGCAGCGGGCCGCCGAGGACCATCGGGCAGCCGCGGTCGACCTGGTCCTTGAGGGAGTCGTCGCACAGGACCATGCCGCCGCGCGGGCCGCGCAGCGACTTGTGGGTGGTGGTGGTGACGATCTGGGCGTGCGGGACCGGGTCGAAGTCGCCGGTGAGCACCTTGCCGGCGACGAGGCCCGCGAAGTGGGCCATGTCGACCATCAAGGTCGCGCCGACCTCGTCGGCGATCTCGCGCATGATCCGGAAGTTCACCAGGCGGGGGTACGCCGAGTAGCCGGCGACGATGATCAGCGGCTTGAACTCGCGGGCCTGGGTGCGCAGGGCCTCGTAGTCGATGAGGCCCGTCGCCGGGTCGGTGCCGTAGGACCGCTGGTCGAACATCTTGCCGGAGATGTTCGGGCGGAAGCCGTGGGTGAGGTGGCCGCCGGCGTCCAGGGACATGCCGAGCATGCGCTGGTTGCCGAAGGCCTGGCGCAGCTCGGCCCAGTCGGCCTCGGTGAGGTCGTTGACCTGGCGGGCGCCGGTCTTCTCCAGGAAGGGGGCCTCGACCCGGTCGGCGAGTACGGCCCAGAAGGCGACGAGGTTGGCGTCGATACCGGAGTGCGGCTGGACGTAGGCGTGGCGGGCGCCGAACAGTTCGCGGGCGTGCTCGGCGGCCAGGGCCTCGACGGTGTCGACGTTGCGGCAGCCGGCGTAGAAGCGGCGGCCGACGGTGCCCTCGGCGTACTTGTCGCTGAACCAGTTGCCCATCGCCAGCAGGGTGGCCGGGGAGGCGTAGTTCTCGGAGGCGATCAGCTTGAGCATCGCGCGCTGGTCGGTCACCTCCTGGCCGATGGCGTCGGCGACCCGGGGCTCGACGGCGCGGATGACGTCGAGGGCGGCACGGAAGGCGGTGGACTCGGTGGAGAGGGGCTGCTGCTCTGGCATGAGGACCTCCGGACGGTGTGCGTACAGCGTTCACGTTCGGCCCAGGCGCACGGCACTGTTTCCCGTCGGGCCGCTCCCCGATGGTCCGTCCCATCCCAGCGCGCCAGTCACGGCCCGCTGATCAGCCTACCGGGCGAGCCGGACGGCGCAGGTCCCGCGTCCACCATGCGAGCGACGGTAGGAAGGAGTTCACCGTCGTGTTCCCGAAGTGTTCTCGTCGGATCCGGGAGAGGCCATGACCGCTGCAGAAGACCTCATCAGCGCCGCCGAGGCGCACTGTGCGCCCACCTACCATCCGCTGCCGGTCGTCGTGGCCACGGCGGACGGCGCCTGGATGACGGATGTGGAGGGGCGGCGGTATCTCGATCTGCTGGCCGGTTACTCGGCGCTCAACTTCGGACACCGCAACCGGCGGCTGATCGAGGCGGCGAAGGCGCAGCTGGAGCGGGTGACGCTGACGTCCCGCGCCTTCCTGCACGACCGGTTCGCGGCGTTCTGCACGGAGCTGGCCGAGCTGTGCGGGATGGAGATGGTGCTGCCCGTGAACACCGGCGCGGAGGCGGTGGAGAGCGCGGTGAAGACGGCCCGGAAGTGGGGGTACCGGGTGAAGGGGGTGCCCGCGGAGATGGCGAAGATCGTGGTTGCGGGCGGCAACTTCCACGGGCGTACGACGACGATCATCAGCTTCTCCACCGACCCGGAGGCCCGGGCGGACTTCGGGCCGTACACGCCGGGGTTCGAGATCGTGCCGTACGGCGATCCGACGGCGATGCGGCAGGCACTGACGGAGAACACCGTGGCGGTGCTGCTGGAGCCGGTCCAGGGCGAGAACGGGGTGATCGTGCCGCCGGCCGGCTATCTGCCCGCGGTCCGGGAGCTGACCCGCGAACGGAACGTGCTCTTCGTCGCCGACGAGGTGCAGTCGGGTCTCGGCCGCACGGGGCGGACCTTCGCGTGCGAACACGAGGGGGTGGTCCCGGACATGTATGTGCTGGGCAAGGCGCTGGGCGGCGGGATCGTGCCGGTGTCGGCGGTGGTGTCGAGCGCGGAGGTGCTCGGGGTGTTCCGCCCGGGCGAGCACGGGTCGACGTTCGGGGGGAATCCGCTGGCCTGCGCGGTGGCGCTGGAGGTGATCGCGATGCTGCGCACGGGCGAGTTCCAGGCGCGGGCGGCCGAGCTGGGCGCGCGGCTGCACAGCGAGCTGGCGGGGCTGCTCGGCACGGGCGCGGTGACGGCGGTGCGGGGACGCGGACTGTGGGCGGGCCTGGACATCGCCCGGGCGGTCGGCACCGGGCGCGAGGTGTCGCAGCGGCTGATGGACCAGGGCGTGCTGGTGAAGGAGACCCACGGCGTCACCATCCGGATCGCGCCGCCGCTGGTCATCTCCGAGGAGGACCTGGACTGGGGTCTCGCCCAGCTGCGGGCGGTTCTGGGCTCTGGCGGATCACGTGCGGCAGGAAACGCGCGTACGCGTCGGTGATCAGCCCGGAGGACTCGCGGATGCCGAGACCGGCCGGCTCGTTCTGGACGACCCAGGCGCCGAGGACGACATGGTTGCCGTCGAAGGCGGGCAGCGGGGCGAGCTGCTGGTAGCAGGCGGGCTCGTCGCGCAGTACGGCCGGTGCGCCCGGCTGGTGCACGGTGACGCCCTCGCCCTCGCGGCCGAGGAGGGGCTTGGCGACATAGCCCTTCTCGACGGCCAGCTCGCGAGGGCCGTCGAGGTAGGCGGGGAGCAGGTTGGGGTGACCGGGGTACAGCTCCCAGAGGACGGCCAGCAGGGCCTTGTTGCTGAGCAGCATCTTCCAGGCGGGTTCGATCCACAGGGTGCTGCCGGTGCCGCCGCCGTTGTCGAGGGTGTCCAGGACGTGCCCGCCGAAGGCGTCGGTGGTCAGCCACTCCCAGGGGTAGAGCTTGAAGATGCTGCGGATGAACCGGAGCTGGTTGTCGACGAAACGGCCGGAGAGGGTGTCCCAGCCGATCTCCTCCATGGACAGCCAGTCGGTGTCGAGGCCGGCCTGTTCGGCGGTCTCCTTGAGGTAGGCGACCGTCATCAGGTCCTCGCCGAGTTCGTCGGCCGAGGAGTGCGCGAAGTGCAGGGGGCTGCCGGGAGGCAGCAGCGCGGCCTGGGTCCGCCAGGCCTCGACGAGGCGTTCGTGCAGGGAGTTCCACTGGTCGGCGCCGGGGAAGCGGTCCTCCATCCAGAACCACTGGGGTGAGGCGGCCTCCACCAGCGAGGTCGGGGTGTCGGCGTTGTACTCCAGCAGCTTGGCCGGGCCGGTGCCGTCGTAGCGGAGGTCGAACCGGCCGTAGACGGAGGGGAGTTCGGCGCGGCGCCGCCAGGCCTCGGTGACGGCGGCGGCCACGCGCGGATCGGTGATGCCGAGGTCGGCGAACCGGTCCCCCGCCACGATGTGCTCGGCGGCCGCCAGGCACATGCGGTGCAGTTCCTCGACGGTCTCCTCCAGCGCCTCGATCTCGTCCAGGGTGAAGACGTAGTAGGCGCTCTCGTCCCAGTAGGGGCGCAGGGACCCGTCGGGGTGGCGGGTGAGGGGGTAGACGAGCCCCTGTTCCTCGACGGTCTGCTGCCAGCCGGGGCGGGGGGTGGTGGTACGGCGTTCCATACGGCGGTCTCCGGTCCGTTGTCCGGATCAGCCGCCGGAGCCGTGGTAGCCGCCGCCGAAGCCGCCGCGGTGGACTCCGGTGCCGCCGCTGGAGGAGCCGGAGCCCTTGTGGGGCTTGGTGAAGGAGCCGCCGTCCACCCAGGAGCCCTTCTTCCGGCCGCCGTAGTACCAGGCGCCGTCCACGGACGCCTTGGTCGACGTGCAGTTCTTGTCGGAGACGACCTTGTACCCCTTGGCGAGGTTGTAGCTGTCGCGGTCGACGCAGCGCTTGTCCGGTTCGGACGAGCAGGCGGTCAGGGCGGCGGCCAGCAGACCCATTCCGCCGAGGACGACCGTGCCGGAGCGCAGCCGGCGGCGTGTGTTCTGCATCGTGGTGTCTCCCCCGTGTGCTCTTCGCGCTCTTCGGACGATCGGTTCAGACCGACGATCGGTTCAGACTAGAGAACGGTAAGAGCGCCGACCCGGGCGGGTGTCCGGATCGGCCCTCTCCTAGAGTCCCTTTGTGTTCTTTGGAATGGTGTGCGCCCTTGGCGCGGCGGTCTGCTTCGGCACCGCGACGGTGTTGCAGGCGGTGGCCACGCGCGAGGCCGGTACGGGCGGGGGCGGCGAGGCGGCCCTGCTGCTGCGGGCGCTGCGGCAGTGGCGGTACATCGCCGGACTGGCACTGGACGGGCTCGGCTTCCTGTTCCAGATCGCCGCGCTGCGGTCCCTTCCGATCTACGCGGTCGGCGCGGCCCTGGCGTCGAGTCTGGCGGTGACCGCGGTGGTGGCGGCGCGCCTGCTGCGGGTGCGGCTGAGCGGCACCGAGTGGACCGCGGTGGCCGTGGTGTGCGCCGGGCTCGCGATGCTGGGGCTGGCGTCCGGACCGGAGGGCAAGGAGGCCGGCTCGGACGTCTTGCGGTACGTGATGCTCGCCGTGGCGGTCGGGATGCTGCTGCTCTCGTTCACGGCCGGGCGGCTGTCCGGACCGGCGCGGGCGCTGGTGCTCGGGCTGGGGGCCGGTTTCGGCTTCGGGGTGGTGGAGGTGTCGGTCCGGCTGATCGACAGTCTGGCGCCGACGGATCTGCTGACCAACCCGGCGGCCTACGCACTGGTGATGGGGGGCGGCGCCGCGTTCATGTTGCTGACGTCGGCTCTTCAGCGGGGGTCCGTGACGACCGCCACCGCCGGCATAGTGATCGGCGAGACCATCGGTCCGGCGGCGGTCGGGGTGGTGTGGCTGGGGGACCGTACGCGGGAGGGGCTGGCCTGGCTGGCGGTGCTGGGGTTCTTGGTGGCCGTGGTGGGGGCGCTGGCGCTGGCGCGGTTCGGAGAGGCGCCGGTGGGGGCCGAGGAAGGCTGAGGCCGCCTGTTCGGGCTCTTGATTGCCCGCCGCGGCGGGATGCGTGAGGCCTCCGCCCGGGGAAATCCTCGGTCGACGGCGTCGAACCTGCGCGCCGATCGACGAGCCGCCGTCAACTCGCCGCACCCCGCCGGTCGTAGAGTCACCGGCATGCGCCCCGTCGACGACCCCTCCTACCGGAACAACCCGCAGTTGAACGCCTGGCTGGACACCGCCCGCGCCGACTTCACGGCCCTCGCCGAGCAGGCCGGCGGACGGTGGGACTTCTCCCCCGCCTCCCTGTCCCGACTCGAACGCCTCGTCCTGGAGCGCTACACCACCTGGGAAGAGCAGTACGACGACCGGCGAGGCCCGTTTCTGCGGGCGGTCGCCTGGTACCTGGGCGAGGTCCTGGTACGGCACCACGATGCGGTCTGGGTGTGGCCGCCCGGCACTCCCTGTCCCGGCCGGGAGCGGTCGTGCCCTGCGCTGACCTACCCGTACGACCGGCTCACCGAGCGGGAAGCCGAAGCCGTCGCGGCGTCGGAGGAGGAGGGCGAGTCCCTCCTCCCGACCGTCGACCCGCACCGGATCGTCGGCGCCCTCCACCGGGCGAAGGACTCCCGTCTGAGCGTCGCCCTGGAGCACTTCGAGGGATGGCGCGACGACCTCGCACCCTGGATGCCGTCGGACACGTGAACCGGATGCGGCGCGCATCGCCGCCCTACGGCAACACCCTGCACAACGCGTCCAAGGCTCCCGCCCACGCGCTGTCCGGCGGTGTCGCGTAGCCCACGACCAGTGCGTCCAGCGGTTCGGCGACGGCCTGTGGGTGGCGGTGCAGGGACAGGCCGTGGAGGGCGAGGCCCTGCCAGGCCGCGGCCTGGACCACCGACTGTTCCATGCCGGCGGGCAGCCGCAGCAGCGCGTGGAGGCCCGCGGCGATGCCGGTGACCGTCACCTCGGGCGCGCGGGCGCTCACGGATGCGGCGAGGGCGTCGCGGCGGCGCCGGTAGCGCAGCCGGGAGGAGCGGACGTGGCGGTCGTACGCGCCGGAGGTGATGAACTCGGCGAGGGTGAGCTGGTCCAGCGCGCCCACGGTGTCGATGCGGCCCTTGGCCGAGGCCGCCTCCTCCACGAGGGCCGGGGGCAGCACCATCCAGCCCAGCCGCAGTCCGGGGGCCAGGGACTTGCTGGCGGTGCCGAAGTAGATCACGCGGTCGGGGTCGAGGCCCTGGAGGGCACCGACGGGCTGGCGGTCGTAGCGGAACTCGCCGTCGTAGTCGTCCTCCAGGATCAGACCGCCGGTGCGCCGGGCCCAGTCGATCACCGTGGCCCGCCGTTCCGGGTGCAGGGGCGTGCCCATGGGGAACTGGTGGGCGGGGGTCAGCAGGACCGCCCCCTGATCGCCCAACGCCCTGGTGTCGGTGCCGAGTTCGCCGTACGGGAGGACGGATGTGGCGAGGCCGGCCTGCTGGAGCAGGTTCCAGTAGACGTCGAGGCCGTACGACTCGACCGCCACCGTGCGCACCCCGCGCGCCGCGAGGACCGTGCCGACGATGCGCAGGGCGTGTGCGAAGCCGGAGGTGATCAGCACGGTCTCCGGATCGGCGCGGACGCCGCGCACCCGTGCGAGGTAGCCGGCGAGGGCGGCGCGCAGTTCGGGCCGGCCGCACGGGTCGCCGTAGCCGAGAGCCTGGTAGGGGGCGGCGGTGAGGGCGCGGCGGGCGGCCTTGAGCCACTCGGTGCGCGGGAAGGCCGCGAGGTCGGGGGCGCCGGGGAGCAGGCTGTACGTCGGGCGGGCGGGCGCCGGGTGACCGGGTGCCGTGCCCCTGCCGGCGGGCGGGGCCGCCGCCAGCTCCGCGACCCGGGTGCCGGAACCCTGCCGGGCGGTGAGCCAGCCCTCCGCCACCAGGTCCGCGTAGGCCTCGGCGACGGTGTTGCGGGCGATGCCGAGGTCGGCGGCGAGGGAGCGGGAGGAGGGCAGCCGGGTGCCGGCGGCGAGCCGGCCGCTGCGGACGGCGTCGCGCAGGGCGTCGGTCAGGCCCCGGCGCAGACCGCCCGCGCCGGTCGGTTCGAGGTGCAGGTCGACGCCCAGAGTGGCCCAAGGTTTCGCCATGGAACTGGACCATACTCCTGGGCTGCCTGGCTTCTAGGGTCGAGGGCATGAGCACTGAGGAAACCGTCGAATACGCCCCCGAGCACACCCCCCGTATGCGCTGGGCCCAGCACGCCCCCGAGGTCTACAAGGCGATGATCCGGCTCGACGCGGCGGCCAGGCAGGGCCTGGACCCCAAGCTGTACGAGCTGGTGAAGATCCGCGCCTCGCAGCTCAACCACTGCGCGCTCTGCCTCGACATGCACACCAAGGACGCGCTGGCGGCCGGCGAGAGCGTCCAGCGGATCGTGCAGCTCAGCGCGTGGGAGGAGTCGAAGCACTTCTACACCGAGAAGGAGCTGGCGGCGATCGAGCTGACCGAGGCGGTCACCGTGCTCACGGACGGCTTCGTGCCGGACGAGGTGTACGAGAAGGCCGCCAAGCACTTCGAGGAGGCCGAGCTGGCGCAGCTGATCGCCGGGATCGCGGTGATCAACGCCTGGAACCGGTTCGGGGTGACCACTCGCGCGGTGCCCGGCCACTACCAGGCGGGGCAGCACACGTGAGCCGTACCCAGCTGCTGGACCCGGCGGTCGGCCGGGCGATGTCCGCGCTCAGCGCGGCCGCGAAGAAGGGGCTCGGTGATCCGGTCCTCGCCGAGCTGGTCATGATCCGCGCCTCGCAGATCAACCACTGTGCCTTCTGCCTCGACATGCACCTCCAAGTGGCCCGGAAGAACGGGGAGTCCGAGGACCGCGTCCAGCTGCTCAACGCCTGGGAGGAGGCCGAGGACCTCTACAGCGAGCGGGAGCGGGCCGCGCTGGCGCTGACCGAGGCGGTCACCGTGCTGACGGACGGCTTCGTGCCGGACGAGGTGTACGACACCGCCGCCAAGCACTTCAGTGAGGCCGAACTCGCCCATCTCATCGGCCTGATCACCGCCATCAACGGCTGGAACCGCCTGATGGTCAGCCGCCGAGTCCCGCCAGGGGGTTACCAGCCATGAGCAAGGTGGACGTGAGCAAGGTGGATGTGTTCCGCACCCTGCACCGCAAGCGCGCCCAGGGTGATCCGCTGGTCCTGCCCGGCCCCTGGGACGCGGCGAGCGCCCGGGTGTGTGCCGAGGCCGGGTTTCCGGCGCTGGCCACACCGAGTGCGGGGGTGGCCGCCTCGCTCGGGTACGAGGACGGGGCGACCCCGGCCGACGAGATGTTCGCGGCGGTGGCCCGGATCGTGCGGGCGGTGGAGGTGCCGGTCTCGGCGGATGTCGAGGGCGGGTACGGGCTCGCACCGAAGGAGCTGGTGGAGCGGCTGCTGGAGGCGGGTGCCGTGGGGTGCAACCTTGAGGACTCCAACGGGGGTGTCCTCAAGGACCCGCACGAGCACGCCGAGTTCCTCGCCGAGGTCCGCTCGGCCGCCGCCGACCGGCTCTTCGTCAACGCCCGGGTGGACACGTTCCTGCATGGCGACGGCGAGCCCGAACGGGCCATCGAGCGGGCCGCGTTGTACGTGGCCGCGGGCGCGGACTGCGTGTATCCGATCCTCGCCCCGGTGGACGTACTGCCCCTGCTGCGGGCCGGCATCCAGGGCCCGCTGAACATGGTGGCCCGGCTGGACGGCGAGGGCCCCTCGCCCGCCGTGCTCGGCGAACTCGGGGCCACCCGCGTCACGTTCGGGCCGGGGCTCCAGCGGCGGGCCGTGGCCGCGCTGCGGGAGATCGCCGACGGCCTGACGAAGTAGGGCGGTTCAGGGCAGCCACTTCTTCCACTCGGAGGGGTGGCCGTCCACCCACTTCTTCGCCGCCTCCTCGGGCGACAGCTTCTGGTCGGCGATCATCAGGGAGACCTCGTTCTGGTCCTCGGTCGTCCACCGGAACTTCTTCAGGAAGGCCGACGCCTCGCCGCCGGACTTCGCGAAGTCGGCGTTGAGGTACTTCTGCAGCGGCGTGTGCGGGTAGGCGCAGGCGATCTTGGCCGCGTCGGCGTCGCAGCCCTCCTTGTACGGCGGCAGCTTCACCTCCGTCATGGGGACCTTCTTGAACAGCCACTGGGGTGAGTACCAGTACGTCAGGAAGGGCTTCTTCTCCTTCGCGAACTGTTTCATCTGGGTGATCTGGGCCGCCTCGGAACCGGCGAAGACGACCTGGTAGTCCAGCTTCAGGTTCTTCACCAGGGCCTTGTCGTTGGTGACGTACGACGGGGAGCCGTCCATCAGCTGGCCCTTGCCGCCGCTCTCCGCGGTGCGGAAGAGCGAGGCGTACTTGTTCAGGTTCCGCCAGTCGGTGATGTCCGGGTGCTCCTTGGCGAGGTACGTCGGGACGAACCAGCCGATGTGTCCGGTCACCCCGAGGTCGCCGCCGTGGGCGATGGTCTTCTTGTCCTCGACGTACCGCTTCTCCTGGTCCGGGTGGCCCCAGTCCTCCAGGATGGCGTCGACCCGGCCCTGGCTGAGCGCGTCCCAGGCGGGCACCTCGTCGACCTGGACGGTGTCCACGCGGTAGCCCAGCTTGTGTTCCAGCAGGTACTGGGCGACGGCCACATTGGACTGGGCGCCCACCCAGGACTGCACGGACAGCGTGACCGTCTTCGAGCCCCGGGCGTTGGCGAACGGGCTGGCCTGCCTGGTCATGTCGGCGGCGCCGCAGCCGGTGAGCAGCGCCAGCGAGCCCGTCACGGCGATCGCGGTCAGGACAGTCGTACGACGTCGCATGTCAGGCTCCCTTCCTCGGGCGTCGTTCCGTCGGCTGGGTCACCCGGTCGAGCATCAGACCCAGGCAGACGATCGCGGCTCCGGCCACCAGACCGGTCGCCAGGTCGCCCTGGGCGAGGCCGAAGGCGACGTTGTAGCCGAGGGCGCCGCCGCCGACCAGGCCGCCGATGATGACGACGGCGAGGACCAGGACCACACCCTGGTTGACCGCGAGCAGCAATGAGCGCCTGGCGAGCGGGAGCTGGACCTGCCACAGCTGCTGCCGGCCGGTCGCGCCGAGCGAGCGCGCCGACTCCAGCGCGGCCGGGTCGACCTGGCGCAGACCCTGCGCGGTGATCCGGACGACGGCCGGGAGGGCGTAGACGACGGCCGCGGCGACGGCGGGGGCACGGCCCACGCCGAACAGGGCGACGACCGGGATCAGGTACACGAACTGCGGCATGGTCTGGAACACGTCCATCACCGGGCGCAGGGCGCGTTCGACGCGGTCGCTGCGGGCCGCGGCGATGCCGGTCGCGAAGCCGAGGACCAGGGTGACGGCGACCGCGGCCAGCACCTGGGAGAGCGTGTCGAGGGCCGGCCCCCACACGCCGAGCACACCGATCGCGGCCATGGCGAGCACGGCGGTCAGGGCGGTGCGCCAGGTGCCGATCGACCAGGCCAGGGCGGCGACGATCAGCAGCACCGCCCACCAGGGCAGCCACTGCAGGCCGCCGCGGACGGGGTCCAGGATCCAGGTGGTGAAGTGGCCCGCCCAGTCGGCCGTACCGCCGATGACCGGGACACCGGAGTAGAGGTGGTTGGTCATCCAGTCGACGGCGCGGTCGACCGGTTCGGCGATGTCCAGGGTCCAGCCGGAGGGCCAGTCGAGGCGGCCGAGCAGACGGGCGGCCAGCGCGACGGCCACGGTGACGGCGAGGGCGTAGGGCCAGCCGATGGCGCGGGTGCGCGTGTCCCCGGCGCCGGCGGCCCCGCCGGCCCCGGCGGCCGCGGTCACCCGGTCCAGCACGATCGCCAGCAGCACGATCGGGATGCCGGCGGCGAGGGCCTGGCCCACGTCGACCGAGGAGAGCGCCTGGTAGACGCGGTCGCCGAGGCCGCCGGCGCCGATGACCGAGGCGATGACGGCCATGGACAGCGCCATCATGATCGTCTGGTTGAGGCCGAGCAGGAGTTCTCCCCGGGCCAGGGGGATACGGGCGGTCAGCAGCCGCTGGCGGCGGGTCGCGCCGAGCGACTCCACGGCCTCCAGGACTTCGGGGTCGGCGCCGCGCAGTCCGAGCGCGGTGAGACGGGCCATCGGCGGGGCGGCGTACACGACGGTGGCGAGCACGGCCGCGGGGACGCCGATGCCGAAGACCAGGACGACGGGGAGGAGGTAGGCGAAGGCCGGGAGCACCTGCATGGTGTCCAGGACCGGGCGCAGGCCGCGGTCCAGGCGGTCGGAGAGGCCGGCGGCGAGGCCGAGCAGCGCGCCGACGACCACGGAGGCGAGGACCGCCACGACCATCAGCGCGAGGGTCTGCATGGTCGGGACCCACATGCCCAGCGCTCCGCAGGCCAGAAGGGCGACGGCGGTGCCGGCGGCCAGGCGGGGGCCGGCGACGCGCCAGGCGACCAGGGCGCCGAACGCCGTGACGCCGGTCCAGCCTGCGGCGAGCAGGGTGACGTAGACGACTCGTACGGAGAGTACGACCGCGTTGCTGATGTAGCCGAAGAAGTAGAGGAACAGGGGGTGGCTGTCCCGGTTGTCGATGACCCAGTTGCTGGCCGTGGCGAGGGGTTTGTCGACGCTGACGGTCAGCTCGTGGGGCCAGCTGGTGCCGGGCCAGTGGGTGGCGGCCCAGGGGGCCAGGACCGCGGCGAAGAGGGCGAGCAGCAGGAGTTTGCCTGCGGCGCGGCTCTTGAGGACGCGGGGTGTGCCGGTACGGGAGGTCGGGAGACTGAGCGTGGCCATCAGACGGCCTCCGGGCTGGTGCGGGGCCCCTCCGGGCTGGTGCGGGGGGCGGGGGGTGCCGCTTGCCCGCGCTTGCGGGGTGCCGCTGCGCCCGCCCCTGCCGCCCCAGCGGCACGACTGTCCGCAGCTGCGGCGTCGGCGGGGGGTGAGGTGGTGACGCCGGCCACCACGTCCAGGAGGTGTTCGTGGTCCACGATGCCCAGGCACCTGCCCTCGTCCATCACCCGGGCGGGCTCGCCTGCCCGTGCCACCGCCTCGATGGCCTCGGCGACCGTGGCCTCCGGGCGGATCGCCGGGCCGGTTCCCGTCTCCTGCGCGACGGCGGGGCGCATGGCCGTACGGCAGGTCATCACCTGCTCGCGCGGCACGTCCCGGACGAACTCGCGGACGTAGTCGTCGGCCGGGGAGCCGACGATCTCCTCCGGGGTGCCGAGCTGGACCACTCGGCCGTCGCGCATCAGGGCGATACGGTCGCCGAGTTTCAGGGCCTCGGTGAGGTCGTGGGTGATGAAGACCATCGTGCGGCCCTCCTCGCGGTGCAGGCGGGCCACCTCGTCCTGCATGTCGCGCCGGATGAGCGGGTCCAGCGCACTGAACGGCTCGTCGAAGAGGAGGACCTCGGGGTCGACGGCCAGGGCGCGGGCCAGGCCCACGCGCTGGCGCTGGCCGCCCGACAGCTGGCCGGGGCGGCGGTGCTCCATGCCCTCCAGGCCGACCTTGGTGACGACCTCGGCGGCCCGTTCGCGCCGTTCGGCCTTGCCGACGCCCTGGATCTCCAGGCCGTAGGCGACGTTGTCGAGGACCGTGCGGTGCGGGAGCAGGCCGAAGTGCTGGAAGACCATGGCGGCCCGGTGGCGGCGCAGTTCGCGCAGGCGGGCCTTGTCCATCGCGCGGACGTCCTCGCCGTCGATGGCGATGGTGCCGGCGGTGGGTTCGATGAGGCGGGTGAGACAGCGGACGAGGGTGGACTTGCCGGAGCCGGACAGGCCCATGACCACGAAGACCTCACCCTTGCGGACGTCGAAGGAGACGTCGCGGACGGCCGCCGTGCAACCCGTGCGGGCGCGGAGGTCGGCGGGGTCCAGCGTGCTGAGCTCCGGGTCGGCGGGAATCCGCTCCGGCTTGGGGCCGAAGACCTTCCACAGGCCGGACACCGAGAACACCGGCTCGGTCGTGGTGGGCGGCTTGCGGGTGGGAACCGTGAGCGCCATCAGGCGTCACCTCCGATCAGTTCAACGGCCTTCTCCCCGACCATGAGCACCCCGATCATCGGGTTCACGGCGGGCATGGTCGGGAACACGGACGCGTCGGCGATGCGGATGCCGTCGAGACCGCGGATCTTCAACTCGGGGTCGACCACGGCGAGTTCGTCGTCCGTGGCGCCCATCTTGCAGGTGCCGGCAGGGTGGTAGACGGTGTGCGCGACCTTGCGGGCGTACTCGCTCAGCTCGGCGTCGCCGAGGACCTCGGGGCCGGGGCAGACCTCGCGCTTGAGCCAGCCGGCGAGCGGCTCGGTCCTGGCGATCTCACGGGCGATGCGGATGCCGTCGACGAGGGTCCGGCCGTCGTAGTCGTCCTCGTCGGTGAAGTACCGGAAGTCCAGGGCGGGCTTCACGGACGGGTCGGCGCTGGTCAGGTACAGCCGGCCGCGGCTCTTCGGCTTGGGGATGTTCGGGGTCATGGACACCCCGAACTCCGGCCGCTCATAGCCCAGTCGCTCGGGGTTGTCCGTGAACGGGATCTGGTAGAAGTGGAACATCAGGTCCGGGCCCGCGCTTCCGGGGTCGCGGCGCACGAACAGGCCGGCGTCGGAGTCCATCGCGGAGTTCTCCGGGATCGGGCCGTGGGTCTCCCAGACGATGACCGACTCGGGGTGGTCGAGCAGGTTCTCGCCGACGCCCGGCAGGTCGTGCACGACGGGAATGCCGAGGGCCTCCAGGTCCGCCCGCGGTCCGATGCCCGAGTGCAGCAGCAGGCGCGGGGAGTCGACGGCGCCCGCGCACAGCACGACCTCGTTGCGGGCCCGGATCAGCAGCTCCTCGCCGTCCTTGGTGCGCACATGGACGCCCTCGGCGCGGGTGCCGTTCAACTCCAGCCGGTACGCCCAGGTCTCCAGCAGGATGGTCAGGTTGGGCCGCTCGTCCATCACCGGGTGCAGGTACGCCACCGACGCCGAGGACCGCTTGTTGTTCTCGGGGTGGTAGGCGAGGTCGAAGAAGCCGACGCCCTCGGTGAACGGCTTGCGGTTGAAGCCCTCGACGCGGGGAACCCCGAGCGCCGTCCGGGCGGCGTCGACGAAGTCGCGGGCGATGGCGTTCCGGTCCTTCTCGTCGACGGAGACGATGTTGTTCTTCAGACGGGCGAAGTAGGCCTCCATGGGGACGGCGCCCCAGCCCTTGGCGCCGGCCTCCTCCCACTCGTCCCAGTCGGAGGGCAGCGGCTTGAAGGAGATGAGGGTGTTGTGCGAGGAGCAGCCGCCGAGGACGCGGGCGCGGCTGTGCCGGATGTGGGAGTTGCCGCGCGGCTGCTCGACCGTCGGGTAGTCGTAGTCGAGTTCGCCGCCGAGCAGGCCCATCCAGCGGCGCAGGGTGAGGACGTCGTCGCGGCCGACGTCGCTCGGGCCGCCCTCGATGACGGCGACGGTGACGTCGGGGTTCTCGGTGAGGCGGGAGGCGATGACGGAGCCCGCGGTGCCGCCGCCGATGACGACGTAGTCGTAGACGTGGGGGGTGTGGGACATGGGGGTACTACTCCAGGGGGTGTTTCCGGGGGGAGAGGCGGGGCTCAGCCGGCGAACCAGCGCACCGGCTTCGGCGCGAGGTTCTGGTAGACGTGCTTGGTCTCGCGGTACTCGGCGAGTCCTGCGGGCCCCAGCTCGCGGCCGGTGCCGCTCTTGCCGAAGCCGCCCCACTCCGCCTGCGGCAGGTAGGGGTGGAAGTCGTTGATCCAGACGGTGCCGTGGCGCAGCCGCCCGGCGACGCGGCGGGCCCTGCCGGGGTCGGTGGTCCACACGGCGCCGGCGAGGCCGTACTCGGTGTCGTTGGCGAGGAACACCGCCTCTTCCTCCGTGCGGAAGGTCTCGACGGTGAGGACCGGGCCGAACACCTCCTCGCGTACGACGGTCATGTCGCGGTGGCAGGCGTCGAGGACGGTCGGCTCGTAGAAGTAGCCGGACGCGGGCCGCTGCGCCGACGGCTCGGGCCGCTTGCCGCCGCAGCGCAGTACGGCGCCCTCGGCGAGCGCGGCGGCGACGTACGCCTCGACCTTGGCGCGCTGCTGCTCGGAGACCAGCGGGCCGCACTCGACGCCGGCCTCGGTGCCCCGGCCGAGCCTGATCCGCTGTGCCCGGCGGGCGAGTTCGGCGACGAAGCGCTCGCGGACCGACTCCTCGACGATGAGGCGGGCGCCGGCCGAGCAGACCTGGCCGCTGTGGATGAAGGCGGCGTTGAGGGCCTGGTCGACGGCGGTGTCGAAGTCCTCCTCGGTGGCGCAGGCGTCGGCGAAGACGACGTTGGGGTTCTTGCCGCCGAGTTCGAGGGCGACCTTCTTCACCGTCGGGGCGGCGGCCTGGGCCACCTTGGTGCCGCTGACCAGGCCGCCGGTGAAGGAGACCAGGTCGACGCCGGGGTGCTCGGCGAGCCGGGCGCCGACGGTGTGGCCGGGTCCGGTGACGATGTTGGCCACGCCGGCGGGCAGGCCCGCCTCGGCGAGCAGCTCGATCAGCGCCACGGTGGTCATCGGGGTGATCTCGCTGGGCTTGATCACGAAGGTGTTGCCGGCGGCGAGCGCCGGGGCGATCTTCCAGCTGGCCTGGAGGAGGGGGTAGTTCCAGGGGGTGATCAGCGCGCACACGCCGACCGGCTCATGGACGACGACGCTGTGGATGTCGGGCGAGCCGGCGTCGACCACCCGGCCCGGGGCCTCGGCGGCGACCAGGTCGGCGAAGTAGCGGAAGGCGTCGGCGACACAGTCGATGTCGACCCGGCCCTCCTCCACGGTCTTGCCCGCGTCCCGGCTCTCCAGCAGGCCCAGTTCCTCGCGGTCGCGCACGAGGAGATCGGCGACGCGGCGCAGCAGCGCGGCGCGCTCGGCGACGGGGGTGCCGGGCCAGGGTCCGTCGTCGAAGGCCTGCCGCGCGGCGGCCACCGCACGCTCGGCATCCTTCTCGTCACCCTCGGCGACCACGGCGAACGGCCGGGCGTCCGCGGGGTCGAGGATCTCGCGCGTCGCACCGGAGATCGCTTCCAGCCACTGGCCGCCCGCGTGGATGGTCGCCTCGGCCTGTCGTGCCGTTCTGTCCGCCATGATCGGTATTGCCTTCCGTTCCTGTTCCGCTCCCCTGTGTCACACGTGCGTCACGGTCGGGGACCGCGGACGCCTGCCCCAGGGCCGCGAACGGCATGCGCAATCGGTGGCCGAAAGTGCGCGGCGTCACTGAAAACGCGGTCGAAAACGGACAAAAGCGGGCTCGGGATTGACTCCTTCACATGATCGACGTCCGTTCGGAAGTCAGCGCACCGCGTAGTCCGGCAGGCGGACCGCTTCGGCGCGGGTGCCTTCCGGGGCGCCGGCGGCGAGCATGTCCAGCGCCTCCTGGGTGGGGGCGGGCAGGAAGAACCGCTCCGCTCCCTCGCGCCCCACGGCCTGGTGCTCGGTGACGAAGGGGCGCATCGCGTCCTCGTAGGCCGCGAACGCCGCCGTGTGGTCGCCGCGGGCGTGTGCCAGCTCGCCGGCCAGCAGATACGCGCCGATCAGCGCCTGGGACGTGCCGCGGCCCGAGGTGGGGGCCGCGCAGTGGCCGGCGTCACCGAGCAGAACGACCCGTCCGCTGCTCCAGGTGTCCATCACCACCTGGGCGTTGGCGTCGAACCAGAAGTCCTCGGCCGTCCGCATCTCCGTCAGCAGCCGCGGGATCTCCCAGCCCTCACCGGCGAACCGTTCGGCGACGATGCGCTGCTGTGCGCCGGTGTCGCGACGGTCGTACTCCAGTGGCCCGGCGGCGAAGTGCAGGGCGGCCCTGGCCCGGCCGGTCACGTCACCGGCGAATATGTTGGCCGCCTTGCCCGGGGAGACGTACACCTGCCCGGTGTGGTTCAGCCCCAGGTGGTTCGGCAGGCTGAAGATCGCGGTGTAAATGCCCAGGGAGCGTACGAAGTGCTCCTCGGGGCCGAAGACCAGCGCTCGGGTCCGCGAGTGCAGCCCGTCGGCACCGACCAGCAGGTCGAACCTGCGCGGCGGCCCGTTCTCGAACGTGACGTCCACGCCGCCGGCGTCCTGCCGCACCGCGCGGACGGAGTCGCCGAAGAGGAACTCCGCCCTGTCCCGGGCAGCCTCGTACAGCAGCCGGGTCAGTTCCCCCTTGGGGGCTTCCAGGTCGCCCGCGAAGACCGCGGCCGGCAGGGTGGCGTACCGCCTGCCGTCGGCGTCCACCATCGCCGCGTCGCCCATGGCGGTGTCCAGCGACCGGATCGACTCCAGCAGGCCCATCCGGTCCAGGACGTCGAGGGCCTCGCCGCGGAAGTCGACGGCGTAACCGCCGTGCCGGACGTGCGGGGCGCGTTCGATCACCGTGGGCCGCAGGCCATGGCGCTCCAGCCAGTGGGCGAGTGCCAGGCCGGCCACACCGGCGCCGGAGATCAGAACCTTCTTTTCTGTCGTCATGAGTACAACGTACGAGCACGAATACCCCTCTCCCAGTGGGCAGTTGATGAAAGTGCTCTAGTGCGGGAGGGTTAGGGTGTACTAGTGCACCAGGGTCCGAGACCGCTTCGGTCGGCAGGAGGTCGCCGCCATGGCTCAGCCGCCGTACGCACAGATCGCGGGAGAACTGCGCCGCCGCATCCGGACGGGCGAACTCGCCCCCGGTGACCGCGTGCCGTCCACCCGGGCGATCACCCGGCGGTGGGGGGTGGCCATGGCCACCGCCGGCAAGGCGCTGGCGACGCTGCGGCACGAGGGCCTGGTACGGGCCGTGCCCGGGGTCGGGACCGTGGTCGCCGATACCGTGCCGCAGCCGCGCTCGGCCCGGTCCTCCACCGACGACCCGGCCGTCCGGGCCCGCATCGTCCGTGCGGCCGTCGCCCTTGCCGACGCCGAGGGAACGGCGGGGCTGACCATGCGGCGGATCGCCGCGGAACTCGGCATGCCGACCATGTCGCTCTACCGGCACGTCGCCAACAAGGAACAGCTGATCGCGCTGATGGTGGACGCCGCCTTCGCGAGCGAGCCGCTGCCGGCCCGGCCGCCGGAAGGCTGGCGCGCCCGGCTGGAGCTGTCCGCGGCGATCCAGTGGCGGCTGTACCAGGACCACCCGTGGCTGGCCGCGGCTCTCAACCTCCGCCGGCCCCTGCTCGCGCCCCACGGCATGCGGCACATCGAATGGGCCCTGGCCGCCCTGGACGGCCTCGGACTGGACGCCGGCACCCGCATGCACGCGGCCGTCACCCTCTTCGGACATGTCCGGGGGCAGGCGATCGACACAGAACCCGAAGCCCGCGCCGCGCAGACCAGCGGGATCACCGGGGAGCAGTGGATGGACGCCCAGCACGGCCGGATGACCGCCCTGTTGTCCCAGGGCCGTCTGCCGCACTTCGCCTCGGTCGCCGCCGAGGCCGACCTCACGCCCGCCTCGCTGTACGAGTTCGGCCTGAGCGCCCTCCTCGACGGCCTGGCAGCCCGCATCGAAGCAGCGGCCCCCTCGTCTTCCGCCGCCCCGCGGCCCGCGACGCCGGGGTGATCCAAACGACACCCCCTAGCGGACGGCCGCCTGCTGGGTCATCAGCTCCCTGATGCAGCCGCGCAGCCAGGCATGGGCGGGGTCGGCATCGTGGCGGGGGTGCCAGGCGAAGCCGACGCCGATCGCGGGGAGCGGGAGCGGGATCTCGAAGGTGACCAGGCCGAGGGTGTCGGCCAGCGAGCGGCCCCAGTGGCTGATCAGTCCGATCAGGTCGGTCTCCCGCAGCACGAACAGCGAGGCGGGATAGGTGCCGACGCTGCCCACCACACGCCGCTTCAGACCGAGTTCCTCCAGTGCGTCGTCGATGGGCCCGTGCTGCCTGCCGCGCCGGGAGACGATGAGGTGTCCCGCCTCCCCGGCGAACCGCTCGGGCGTCAACTCCCCGGTGAGCAACGGGTGTCCGGCCCGTACGACGCCCAGCATGCGTTCCTCGTACACCGTCTCCACATGCACCTCGGGCGCGGTCGTGTCGATCACCCCGACCTCCAGGTCGGCGGTGCCCTGGCGCAGGACCGGGACGTCCACATGGCTCTCGGAGAGGAAGCGCAGCCGGATGCCGGGGGCCTCGCGGGCGGCGCGGGCGAAGAGGGCGGCGCCATGGGTGGCCGCGATCGAGTCGTGACCGAGGATCGTGAACGTGCGGGTCACCGTGCGCAGATCGGTGTCCCGGCCCGGCGCGAACAGGGCACGGGCCCGCTCCACCACCGCGCTCACCTCGGCCCGCACGGCCAGCGCGTGCGGAGTGGGCACCATCCGGCGCCCGGCACGCACCAGGACCGGATCGCCGAGCGCCTTGCGGATCCGGCCGAGCGTGCGGCTCATGGCGGGCTCCGACAGATGCAGCCGGTGGGCGGCACCCTGCACGCTCTGCTCCTCCAGCAGCACGTCCAGCGCGACCAGCAGATTCAGGTCCAGCCCGGTGGATTGCGTCATGTGCAGGTATTCCTTGCGAAGGTTGCACTGGAAAGCAGGTCACGGGCGAGCCTACGGTGAGAGCGCACCCCACACCACCCACCGAAGCTCCCGGGAGGAGCCGTGCCCGCGCACGCCCTGAAACGCCCCACCCTCCTCGCGCTGTGCGCCTGCGTCCTGGTCGCCCAGAGCATGGTCGCCGCCATCAACCTCCTCATCCCCCAGCTGGGTTCCTCGTCCCTGCACCCGTCGCACACCGAGATCCTGTGGACCGTCGACGCCTACGTCATCGTCTTCGCGGGCCTGCTCATCCCGGCCGGCGCGCTCGGCGACCGGTACGGCCGCAAGGGTGCCCTGCTCACCGGGCTCGCGCTGTTCGCGGCGGGCGCCGCCACCAGCGCGCTCGCGACCGGCCCGGCCGTCCTGATAGCGGGCCGCGGCCTGTCCGGTGCCGGAGCCGCGCTGATCACACCCGCCACCCTCTCGATCCTGATGCACCTGTCCGCGCCCGAGCACCGGGCCCGCTCCATGGGTGCCTGGACGCTGTCGATCGGCCTGGGCGGCGCGGCGGGCAACCTGGGCGGCGGCCTGGCCGGACAGTTCCTCACCTGGCGTGCCCTGTTCGCCGTCATGGTCCCGCTCGCCGCCGTACTCGCCGCGGCGGTCTCAGCCACCGTCCCGCACACCGAACGCTCCGCCCGCAGCAACACGGACCCGCTCGGCACGCTGCTCCTGACGGCCGGCCTGGTGGCGGTCCTGTTCGGCATCATCGAGGGCCCGGCCTACGGCTGGACCTCCGCCCGCATCCTCGGCGCGTTCGCGGCGGGCACGCTCCTGATCGCCGCCTTCACCCGGCACGCCCTGCGCTCCCCCGCCCCGCTGTTCGACCCGCGTGTCTTCGGCTCTCCCCGTCTGCGCGCGGCCTCCCTCGGCACCGCCACCGGCTTCTTCGGCCTGTTCTCGCTGTTCTTCGTCAACTCGCAGTATCTGCAGGGCGTGAAGGGCTTCGGGGCCGCCGTCACCGGGGTGGCGATCCTGCCGCTGGTGTTCGGGATGGCCGCCACCCAGAAACTGGCGACCCGCTGGGCCGGCCGCCCCCGCGCGGTCATCGGCACCGGTCTCGCCCTGATCGGCCTCGGTCTGCTCGGCGCCTCAACGGCCGACGCGGGCACGCCCTACGTGGTGTTCGTCTGCTGGCTCCTGGTCATCTCCGCCGGCGCCGGCCTCTCCATGCCGGCCCTGACCCTCGGCGTGGTCACCTCACTCCCGTCCCACCAGGCGGGCCTCGGCTCGGGCCTCGGCACGACGGCCCGGGAGACCGGCGCGGCACTGGGCGTGGCCGTCACCGGTACGGTCCTGTCCTCCCACACCGACCTGCTGCACGGCATGGGGCCGGCGCTGCGGACCGTGGGCGTGGTGGTACTGGTGGCCACGGCACTGGTGGTCGCCGGGTACGGAAAGCGCCTCCAAGGGGCGCGGGGAACGGCGCGAGCAACCACAGGGAACCCGCACTCGGCAACGGCCCCGCGCACCCACGTCGGGTAGCCGATACGCACCCGCACACGGCAACGCTCGGCACCCCTGCGGAGGGATGCCGAGCGTCTGCCAGGTCCAGGGAACTCTCAGATGAGGCCCAGGGAGCGAACGGCCTCGCGCTCCTCCTCCAGCTCCTTCACCGACGCATCGATGCGAGCACGGGAGAACTCATTGATGTCCAGGCCCTGGACGATCTCGTACTTGCCGTCCTTGGTGGTGACCGGGAACGAGGAGATCAGGCCCTCCGGGACGCCGTAGGAACCGTCCGACGGAATGCCCATGGACGCCCAGTCGCCCTCGGCGGTGCCGTTGACCCAGGTGTACACGTGGTCGATCGCGGCGTTGGCGGCGGAGGCGGCCGACGAGGCACCGCGGGCCTCGATGATCGCGGCACCGCGCTTGGCGACGGTCGGGATGAAGTCCTCGGCCAGCCACTTCTCGTCGTTCACGACCTCGGCGGCGTTCTTGCCGGCGACGGTGGCGTGGAAGATGTCCGGGTACTGGGTGGCGGAGTGGTTGCCCCAGATGGTCAGCCGCTTGATGTCGGCGACCGTCGAACCCGTCTTCTTCGCGAGCTGGGTGAGCGCGCGGTTGTGGTCCAGGCGGGTCATCGCGGTGAAGCGCTCGGCCGGGACGTCCGGCGCGGCGGCCTGGGCGATGAGGGCGTTGGTGTTGGCCGGGTTGCCGACGACGAGGACCTTGATGTCGTCCGCGGCGTGGTCGTTGATGGCCTTGCCCTGCGGCTTGAAGATGCCGCCGTTGGCCTCCAGCAGGTCGCCGCGCTCCATGCCCTTGGTGCGCGGGCGGGCGCCCACCAGGAGGGCTACGTTGGCGCCGTCGAAGGCGACGTTCGGGTCGTCGGTGATCTCGATGCCCTGCAGCAGCGGGAAGGCACAGTCGTCCAGCTCCATGGCCGTGCCCTCGGCGGCCTTCAGCGCCGGGGTGATCTCCAGCAGGCGCAGCTTGACCGGCACGTCCGCGCCGAGCAGCTGGCCGGAGGCGATGCGGAAGAGCAGGGCGTAACCGATCTGGCCGGCCGCGCCGGTGACGGTGACGTTCACGGGAGTGCGGGTCATGGCGTTCTCCGTATGACAGCTGGCGGTGGGGCGTCCCTGCCCCGGGCGGATGATCGATCTCTTGGCGTCAAGAGAGATCCAGCGGTCAGGCTATCGCGCATCCGGCATGCGAGACGTCCGGGGCGGTGTGGATCAGCCCACAAGCCGCACACATGCCGAACGAAGTGGCGGCCGCCCGTCCGGGAGAGGGTTGGACGGAGCGACCGCCAGGTGGGGGTACCGAGTGCCGGACTCCCGTGGGGGTACTCCTCGCGTGCCCAGGATCCGCCCCGCCATGCGCCCGCTCCCGGAATTTCACCCGCCTGCTTCTCGCACCCCGTTGCTTCGCACAGGCCGTTACTTCGTGCACGCCGTCCGCCCGGAGGCGAGGGTCGCGCAGGCCTTGGCCTCCGCCGCGTTCTTCACGGCGACCATCGGGGTGTAGGCGATGGTGTCGCCGACGGTGGTGGTCTCGCCGGTCTGCCGGACCTTGCCGGCGGTGATCTGGACCTTGTCGCCCTGGGCGGCGCCGGTGATCCGGCCCCAGGCGGTCCCGCAGGCCTTGCTGTAGCGGACCTCCAGGGTGGTGGTGCCGACGGTGACGGTCCGGGCGGTGGTGACCAGGTCGCCGCTGCAGCCCATGGCCTCGGCGTCCTTGCCGTTGCAGGCGGAGCCGGTGCACTTGACCCCGGGTGGTGCGCTCGCGTTCGGGGTGGCGCTCGGGGACGGCGGCTTGGCGGTGTTCTCGTGCTGGGCGCCGCCCCGGTGGGTGAAGAAGTAGACAGCGGCGATGACGACGAGCACGCCGACGAGCCCGGAGACGAACATGATCACCCGCTGCCGCCCGGCGTTCCCCGGAGCCGGGGCGCCGCCGCCCGGCCGGGGAGCCGGTGCGTGCGGCTGCTGCCCGCCGTACGGGGTCGGCGTGTCCGGGATCCGGCCGGCAGCGTCGGACGAGACGGCGGGACCGGAACCGTTCACGGCGGCACCGGCACCCGCGCGTCCCCCGGTTCCGGGTCGGGCGCTCGCCGGGGACGGCCCCTGATACCCGGCGAGGTTCCACGAGTTGGCACCGGATGTCCCCCCACGTCCGGTCGAGTCCCGCTCGGCCGGACCACGCTCGGCCCCCTCCCCGTCGGCCGGACCTCCCGCACCGTCACGGTCGGCCGGGCCACGCCCCGCACCGTTGCGATCGGCCGGACCACGTCCCGCACCGTCCCGGGCGACGCCGTCCCGGGCGTCGGCGTCAGGAGCCGTCGGCTGTGGGGGAATCGTCGGAAAGACGCCCGCCGGACCGGCGATGCCCATGGCCGGACCGAGACCCTCCCCCGTGCGGCCGGACGGGCCGCCGGACGCCTCCGCCGCGCCGAAGTCCCCGAGTGCGGCGCGCGCCTGGGAGATGCGAATCGCCTCCATGGTGCGGTCGTGCCGCATCTCCGCCCGGCTCCAGGCGCGTTCGGCCAGCTCCCACATCGTGGTCAGATGCACGGGATTGGTGCCGGTGACCTCGGCGAGCGCGACGACCGCGCCCTTGGGCGCGAGAAGCCGGCCGCCCAGGTAACGCTCCCAGGACGTCTTGCTGTAACCCGTGCGGTCGGCGAGTGCCGCGACGCTCATGCCACTGCGGTCCACGAGCCGTCGCACCTGGCTGGTGAACTCCTTGATCTGCGGGTCCAGATCCTCGGGCAGGTCTTTCCAGCGAGGCATCGATTCCCCCCTTGCTCTCCCCCGGCTTCCCCGTCCTGGCTACCCACAAGGATGCCCTGCCCGAGGATCCCAGTTCCCGGGATGGGGGCGCGCGGGAGCACGGACGGCGCGCGGACACCGTAGCGGAATGGTCACTTCCGTGCCACAGCGCGCGGACAGGCGTTGAACAGGCGCTTCCTGGGCGGAAGGCTGAAAGAGGCGGCGGCTCGTCCCTCCTCGGGGGAGGGGACGAGCCGCCGTCCCTGCGAGCGCCGCTACTGGCTGATGGTGAAGTGCAGGGTGTCCTTCAGGAACGGGATCCGCAGCCACGGGTCGGGCTGGGCCATCATCGCCAGCAGGGCGATCGCGAGGCCGAGAACGCCGTACGTGGCGATGTCCGTGAAGCGGGAGCGTACGGCGAGCATGCCGACGCCGGGCAGTATCCAGCGCATGACCGCGCCGGCCAGCAGAGCGGCACCGATCAGCAGGGTGCCGAAGCGGAACATGTCGAGCGCGGTCAGCAGCAGACCGAGCGCGACCGTGCCGAGCACCACGAGCAGGGGCCACTGCCGCGCCGGGGCCGGGGCGTCGCCGGGCGCGGCCCGGCCGCCGCCCTCGGGCCGCGCGGTGTCCCGGGTGATCCGCGGGAAGCGGCGCGTGACACGCCGCGCCCGCCCCTGCTCGTCCGGGGCGCTGATCGCGTCGCGCACGGTCGGCTCGCCGCCGTGCGCCTGCTCAGCCGGCACTGCGCTCCGCCGCCTCGACCACGTTGACCAGCAGCTGCGCCCGGGTCATCGGGCCCACGCCGCCGGGGTTCGGAGAGATCCAGCCGGCCACCTCGACGACGTCCGGGTGGACATCGCCGACGATCTTGCCCTCGGCGTTGCGGGAGACACCGACGTCCAGCACGGCGGCGCCCGGCTTGACGTCCTCGGCGCGGATCAGATGCGGGGAGCCGGCAGCCGCGACGATGATGTCGGCCCGCTTCAGGTGGGCGGACAGATCGCGGGTGCCGGTGTGGCACTGGGTCACGGTGGCGTTCTCGCTGCGCCGGGTGAGCAGCAGCGGCATCGGCCGGCCGATGGTGACACCGCGGCCGACGACCACGACCTCGGCGCCCTTGATCTCCACGCCGTGGGCCCGCAGCAGGGAGAGGATGCCGTTCGGGGTGCAGGGCAGCGGCGCGGGCTCGTTCAGCACCAGCCGGCCGAGGTTCATGGGGTGCAGCCCGTCGGCGTCCTTGGCCGGATCCATCAGCTCCAGGATGCGGTTCTCGTCGATGCCCTTGGGCAGCGGCAGCTGGACGATGTATCCGGTGCAGGCCGGGTCCTCGTTCAGCTCCCGTACGACCGCCTCGATCTCCTCCTGGGTCGCCGTGGCCGGCAGCTCGCGCTGGATGGAGGCGATGCCGACCTGCGCGCAGTCGCGGTGCTTGCCGGCGACGTACTTCTGACTGCCGGGGTCGTCCCCGACCAGGATCGTGCCGAGGCCGGGCGTTGTGCCCTTCTCCTTCAGCGCCGCCACGCGGGCGGTCAGATCGGACTTGATCGCGGCTGCGGTGGCCTTGCCATCGAGAATCTGGGCGGTCATGCACCCATCCTCGCGGATGACCCGGCCCCGGTTCCAATCCGGGGTGGCGGGGCGCCGTACCGCCTTGTCGGCAGATGATCGACGATGTTGCACTTGCACAACACCTGGGGCTTCCGGCTGGACAAGTCAGTAACCGGTCAAGAACGATGAGCAGCACAGTGCAGCGGGCAGCTCGACGGGGGGACGGACCGCATCTGTAGAAACTCTCCTCCGTGCAGTGCCGCGCCTCGTCCCCAGCACTCGATTCAACGGAGGAAACACCGCCATGAGCTTCGGCGACCAGAACAGTCCCTACGGCGCCCCGCAGGGCCAGCAGCCCGGCTACGGCCACCCGCAGCAGCCCCAGGGTGCCGGTTACGGCTACCCGTCGGCGCCGCCCGTCCAGCAGCAGTACGGCGCCGGCGCCCCGATGACCGCGATGCCGGGCAACGTCAGCGCGGCGCGGGTGATGCTCTGGGTGATCGTCGGCCTCCAGGCCCTCGGTGTGATCGGGTTCGCCATCACTGCGGTGCGCGTGAACTCCCTGAAGCACGACAGCGCCCTGCAGGACGACAGCAGCTTCCAGCGGTTCGCCGACTACTCGTCCGGCATGCTGTGGGGGCTCGTGGTGTTCGCGCTCGCCTGGGGCGTGTTCGCGGCCGTGCTCGCGTCGAAGTTCAACACCGGCGCCAACGGCGTCCGCATCACGACCCTGGTCTTCGGCATCATCACCGCGATCCTCGGCCTGTACCCGTTCGTCATCGTGGGCCTCGTCCACACGGTGCTGGCGATTCTGATCGCCTGCTTCGTGGGCGGAGCCAACGGCAAGGCCTGGTTCAACCGCGCCCGGTACTGAACCCGCCCGCGCGACGGAACAGTTCGCGCCAATTCAACACCGAGGGCCGTGTCTCACCCGTCCAGGGGGAGGCACGGCCCTGGTGTCTCCCCCTAGTCTGACTCGGGTAGCCGTACCCGGCCGGGGTGGCCGCAAGGCACGGGGAGCCGCACCTTGTACAGCATCGTCGTCGTACCTCCGCCGACCCCGGAGGACCGGCAGGACCGCACCCAGATCCGGCTCGCCCCCGGTGAGCGTCTCCGCTTCGGGCGGGCACCGGGCAACGACCTGAGGATCCCGCACGACGGGGTCTCCCGGCGGGCCGGCGAACTCGGCGCCCAGGGTGCGTTCTGGATACTGAGCAACCTGTCCGCGCGGCACACGTACGTCGTGGAGAACCCGGAGGGCGCCGGTGAGCACATCAAGGTCGGCCCGGGCCGGCTCGACGCGCCCGTCCCGTTCGAGTTCTCGCGGATCGTGCTGCCCGCCGCCGGGGAGCTGCTGACCATCGAGGTGTGGGCGCCGCGCCACGACTATCTGCGCGACGGCGCCGGTCCGGACGGCGACACCACCGCCCCGGCCTTCTCCGTCGACCGCACCAAGCGCTACTTCGCCGTCCTGGCCGCCCTGTGCGAGCCGCGGCTGCGCGGCGACCCGCATGCCCCGCTGCCCACCGTCGACCAGGTCGTCGACCGGCTGCGCCCCGCCTGGCCGGCCGCCTCCCGCACCTCGGTGCAGTGGAACATCGACTACCTGGCGGTCAAACTGCGGCTCAAGCCCGGCCCCGAGACCGCGGACACCGGTCCCCGCCTCAATGGCAAGAAGGAGTCGCTGGTGTCCCTGGCGCTCCGCTTCGACCTGGTGCGCGAGGACGACCTGGTCGTCCTGTCCGGGCCCGTGAGCCGGACGGCCCGGTGACCGAGCCGTACGCCGTGCCGGTGCCCAGGGGCTACCGGGTCGGCGTCTGGGAGGTGCGCGAGCCGATCGCGACGGGTGCCTTCGGCAGCGTGTACGCGGGCCGGCGCACCGGGGACGGCGACACGCCCGAACTGCCGCGCACCGCCGCCCTGAAGTTCCTGCCCACCGGCACCGGCACCCCGCGCCAGCTGGCCCATCTGCGGGAACTCATCGAGCGTGAGGTCGATGTGCACCGCCGGCTCAGACGGCCGCGGCTGATCCGGATGTACGAGACCCTCGTGGTGGACGACGCGGCCCGGCCCGCACTCGACGGCGCCACCGTGCTCGTGCTGGAGCGCGCCGAGGGGTCCCTGTCCGCTCTGCTCGCCGCCTCGCCCCGCCCGGACTCCGGGCCCGCCCTGCTCGCCCAGATCTGCGAGGGGCTGGCCCAGCTGCACCGGGCCGGCTGGGTGCACGGGGATCTGAAACCGGCCAATGTGCTGCTGATGGCGGACGGTTCGGCACGGCTCGCCGACTTCAACATGGCTGCCGAACTGGAGGGCACCCACGCCTACACCCCGGCCTTCTCCACCCCCGACTACACCCCGCCCGAGCTGCTGTGGGCGGAGATCGGCGAACGGGGCCGCCGCATCCGTCCCTCCGCCGACGTCTGGGCCTTCGGTGTGCTCGCCCACCTCGTCCTCACCGACTCCTTCCCGCTGTCCGGCGCCACCCCGACGGCCCGCCGCGACGCGGCCGCCGCCTACGCCCGCGGCACCGACGAACTGCGCCTGTCACCCGAACTCCCGGACAGCTGGCGGGAGATCATCCGTGACTGTCTGGCCCGTACCCATGGCGCACGCATCACCACCGAGGCGCTGCTGCGCCGCGTCGAGGCGGCGGCCGGCACGGGCCGCTCGCCGCGCCTGCCCCGGCTGTTCCCGCGCCGCAGGCGCCGGCAGGCGGTGATCGCCTCGGCCGCTGCCGCCACCGCCGCCGTCGCGGCCCTCGGCTACGGCATCAGCAACTGGGCTGCGCACGACGGGGGCAACGACGCCCGCGATGCCGCATCGGCCTCCTACGGCGCCTCGGAACTACGCACCGATCAGGGCGTTCCGGTCGCCTACCGCCGCCTCGTCGTGGACTCCGCCCACGCCTGCTCCGAGCCCGACGTCACGCCCGCGCTCATCGCGGCGATGCTGAAGGCCGAGAGCAACTTCGACCCGGACCTCTCCGACCCCGGCAAGCAGGAGTTCGGCATCGCCCGCTGGACCCCCGCCGTGCTGCGCTGGTGGATGCGCGACGACGGCGTCCCCGCGTCGGCGACACCCACGCCGCCCCTGTCGCCCTCCGTCTCCATTCCGGCCATGGGCCGCTACCTGTGCTTCATCGACTCCCATCTGAAAGACGGCCTGCCCGGCGACAAGCGGGTGCTCACCGCGGCCGGCTACCGGACCTCGTACAAGAAGGTGAACGCCGCGGGCGGAGTTCCCCCGAAGTACCGCGACTACTGCGCCCGCGTCGCCCACTACCTCAAGGAGTACACGCCCGCGGGAAGGAAGTGACCCTGAGACTTCCGAGGTACCGGCGTACGGGTTGCGGCGGCACGGTGGAACCACTCCGCCACGGCGTCACGGCGGAGCGACCGACACCGTTCGTTCACATGGGGGAACTCGTGAACATCGTTAAGCCCGCCGCACTGCTCGTCGCGGCCACCGCCCTCCTCGCCGGCTCCACGGTCGCGGCGACCGCCGCCACACCGGACGGCACCCGGGTCACCAGCGTCCAGCAGGTCGCCGGCCAGGTCCTCGCCGGCCACCCGAAGCCGCTTTCGGCCTCCGCCGGCCAGGTCCGGTACGACGGCCTGACCCTCACCAGGGCTCCGCAGGGCGCGGCCGCCAAAAAGGACCTGGACTGCGCCTACGGCCACCTGTGCATGATCGTCAGGGGCACCAAGTTCGACTTCTACAAGTGCCGGACCTGGACCGTCTCCAACTGGACCGGCGACGGCCCGTTCACGAACAACCAGACGCCGGGCACGGTCGCCAGGTTCTACAACCAGGACGGCAGCGTCCGCTGGACCTCCACGGCGTACGAGGCCGGCACGGCGACCTGGGACCCGATCTGGTCCCTGCGCCCCTGCTGATGCCGTGACAGGGCGGACGGCCTCCGGCTCCCTCGGGGGAGGGCCGGAGGCCGTCGACGAAGCAGGAAGCACGGTGTGCCGGGCGGCCGTCCGCGGTCGCCACCGCGACCGGAACCACCGTGACCGAACTGGATGTCCAGGAGGGTGTGCACCACGTTTCTCCGCCGCCCGGCGGAGCGGACCGAGAGGAGATCCGCGTGAACCTGCGCGTCACCCGGGAACAGCCGTCACCGGGGAGAAAAGTACTGGTCTCCGGGGCAGGAGTGGCCGGCTCGACGGTGGCCTACTGGCTCGCACGGCACGGGTTCACACCGACGGTCGTCGAACGTGCCCCCGCGCTGCGGCAGGGCGGTCAGGCGGTCGACTTCCGCGGCCGGGCGCTGACCGTGCTGGACCGGATGGGCCTGCTGGAACAGGTGAAGGAACGCGACACCGGCATCGGCGACTGCACCATCGTGGACGCCGCCGGCGAACCCTTCGCCGTCATGCCCGCCGCGCTGTACGCCGGTGAGCTGGAGGTGCTCATCGACGAGCTGATGGGGATCCTCCACGACCACGCCGTCGAGGCCGGCGTCGCCTACCGGTTCGGCGACTCGGTCACCGCTCTCGTGCCCGACGGCGAGGGAGTGGAGGTTGCCTTCGAAAATGCTCCGCCGGAGCGGTTCGACCTGGTGATCGGCGCCGACGGGGCGCACTCGGCGGTCCGCCGGCTGGCGTTCGGCCCCGAGGAGGGGTTCGCGCACTATCTGGGCTGCTACTACGCCTACTGGGGAACCGGCAACCACCTCGGTCTCGACCACGAGGGGATGGCCACCGGCGACGGCGAGACGGCCGCGCTGAGCCTGTTCACCGTCCGGCACAACGAACGGGCCCGGGCGGGCCTGCTGTTCAAGGCCGACCAGCCGCTGTCCGTCGACCGGCGCGACCGGCAGGCGCAGATCCGGATCCTCAAGGACCGTGCTGCGCACCTCGGTTGGGAGACTCCCCGCCTGCTGGCCGACCTGGACTCCGCCGACGACCTGTACTTCGACGCCATGACGCAGATCCGGATGGACACCTGGTCCGCCGGCCGTATCGCGCTCGTCGGCGACGCCGCCCACTGCGCCGCCCCCACCTCGGGACGCGGCACCTCCCAGGCTCTGCTCGGTGCCTACGTCCTGGCCGGAGAGCTCGCTGCGGCCGGCGGTGACCACGGCACGGCGTTCGCCTCCTATGAGCGGATCCTGCGCCCGTACGTCGAGCACAACCAGGCCATTGGCGTCCACGGCAGCCAGTATCTGTTCACCCGGCCGACCCAGGAGATGTTCGACGCGATGGCCGCCCAGGCCGGAGAACCCGAGCCGGACCAGGGCCCGGAACCGGTCATCAGGGACTACTGATCAGGAACTACTGGGCACTGCGCCGGCATGGCGCAGTGCCCCGTACTCACCGCTCAGTGGAAGAAGTGGCGCGTGCCCGTGAAGTACATGGTCACGCCCGCCTTCTTGGCGGCCTCGACGACCTGCTCGTCACGGATCGAGCCGCCCGGCTGGACGATCGCCCGGACACCGGCGTCGATGAGGATCTGCGGGCCGTCCGGGAAGGGGAAGAAGGCGTCGGAGGCCGCGTAGGCGCCCCGGGCCCGCTCCTCGCCCGCCCGCTCGACGGCCAGCTTGCAGGAGTCGACGCGGTTGACCTGGCCCATGCCGACGCCGACCGAGGCGCCGTCCTTGGCGAGGAGGATCGCGTTGGACTTGACGGCACGGCAGGCCTTCCAGGCGAACGCCAGCTCCTTCAGCTCCTCGTCGCCGAGCGCCTCACCGCTGGCCAGCGTCCAGTTGGCGGGGTCGTCGCCGTCGGCCTGGAGCCGGTCGGTGACCTGGAGCAGCACACCGCCGTCGACCTGCTTGGCCTCCACCCGGTTGCAGGGCGCGCTCGGGGCCTTCAGCACGCGGATGTTCTTCTTCTTGGTGAGGGCCTCCAGGGCCCCTTCCTCGTAGTCCGGGGCGACGATGACCTCGGTGAAGATCTCCGCGACCTGCTCGGCCATCTCCCGGCTCACCGGCCGGTTGACGGCGATGACACCGCCGTACGCGGAGACCGGGTCGCAGGCGTGTGCCTTGCGGTGCGCCTCGGCGACGTCCTCGCCGACCGCGATGCCGCAGGGGTTGGCGTGCTTGATGATCGCGACGCAGGGCTCGTCGTGGTCGTACGCGGCACGGCGGGCGGCGTCCGTGTCCGTGTAGTTGTTGTACGACATCTCCTTGCCGTGCAGCTGCTCCGCCTCGGCGAGGCCGCCGGTGCCGTCGACGTAGAGGGCGGCGTCCTGGTGCGGGTTCTCGCCGTAGCGGAGGGTGTTCTTGCGCTCGTAGGTGGCGCCGAGGAAGTCCGGGAAGCCCGACTCGTCGACCGGCGCGTAGGAGGAGGCGAACCAGGAGGCGACGGCCACGTCGTAGGCGGCGGTGTGCTGGAAGGCCTCGGCGGCCAGCCGCTTGCGGGCGGCGAGGTCGAAGCCGCCGTCCTTGACGGCCGCGAGGACGTCGGCATAACGCTCGGGGCTGGTGACCACGGCGACCGAGGGGTGGTTCTTGGCGGCGGCACGGACCATGGACGGACCGCCGATGTCGATCTGCTCCACGCACTCGTCCTCGCTCGCGCCCGAGGCGACGGTCTCGCGGAACGGGTAGAGGTTGACGACGACGAGGTCGAACGGCTCCACGCCCAGCTCGGCGAGCTGCTCCCGGTGGCTGTCCAGCCGCAGGTCGGCGAGGATGCCCGCGTGCACCTTCGGGTGCAGGGTCTTGACCCGGCCGTCCAGGCACTCGGGGAAGCCGGTCAGCTCCTCGACCTTGGTGACGGGGACGCCGGCGGCGGCGATGCGGGAGGCCGTGGACCCGGTGGAGACGAGCGCGACACCGGCCTCGTGCAGCCCGCGCGCGAGCTCTTCCAGCCCGGTCTTGTCGTAGACGCTGACGAGCGCGCGACGGATGCCCCGCTTGCCGCTCTCGATGCTCTCGGCGGTCACTGGATAACTACCTTTCGTCCCTCAATGCGATAGCCGTTGCGGGCGATCCGCCCCACGACCTCGACGAGCAGCCTTCGCTCGACTTCCTTGATGCGCTCGTGCAGCGCGCTCTCGTCGTCCTCGTCCCGGACCTCGACCACGCCCTGGGCGATGATCGGGCCGGTGTCGACGCCGTCGTCGACGAAGTGGACGGTGCAGCCGGTGACCTTGGCGCCGTACGCGAGCGCGTCACGGACGCCGTGGGCCCCCGGAAAACTGGGCAGCAGGGCCGGGTGGGTGTTGACGAACCGCCCGCCGAAGCGCGCGAGGAACTCCTTCCCCACGATCTTCATGAACCCGGCGGAGACCACGAGGTCCGGCTCGTACGCGGCGACGGCCTCGGCGAGGGCGGCGTCCCACTCCTCGCGGCTCGCGTAGTCCTTGACCTTGCACACGAAGGTCGGCAACCCGGCCCGCTCGGCGCGGGCGAGCCCCTCGATGCCGGCGCGGTCGGCCCCCACGGCGACGATCCGGGCGCCGTACCGCTCCGCTCCGGTGCGCTCGATCTCGTCCAGGAGCGCCTGCAGATTGGTGCCGGATCCGGAGACCAGCACGACGAGGCGCTTGACCGCGGGGCCAGCGGTGGTGGCGGCCACGATGGGGCCCTTTCTCGGGGTGGCGATGTGTCCGGTCGGCGGTTGCCCATGCGGTTGTACGTTCGCACGAATGCTTCGCACCCCGCGATACAGGGAAGTCTACGAAGCGGCCGACCGTCAGCAACGATACCGGCACTCGGGAAGGCCCCCACGGGACGGGGGAGTGGCCGGAAGGTAGCGTTCGCAAGGAATCACGGAGGGGAAGCCTCGGGAACGCGGTCGTCGTGCGGTGCGTTGTCGGGGTGGAAGCTCATGTGGGACAGCCGTAGTCACCCAGGGGAAGACGCTCTTTTGATGCCCGATCGCAGCCCGCGACTCCTCACGTTCCCTCCGCGCCCGGCCCAGGGAGGCGAGCGTGACGCCATGCTGCTGCGGGAGCGGCCGGTCTCGCCTCCCGAGGCCCCGCAGGACGGTCCGGGCGGTCAGGGGGCCGGTCAGGACGGCCGCGACGGCGACGGGCGGCGCGGCGGACGGCAGGACGACAACCCGTTCGCACCGCCGCCCGAGGGCACCCCGGACCGGCCCTGGCAGCCCCGTCATCCCGAGGGTCATCAGGGAGCCGGTCCGGGCTCGGGGGGCGGCTCCCCGTGGGGCAGCCAGTGGAGCGACCGTCAGCCCGGACGCTCGCCCGGCGGCTTCGGCGAGCGGCCCGGCGGCGGCCCCCAGGGTCCCGGCGGACCGGCCGGATCCGGCATGCGCTGGGACCCGACCGACCCCGCCCAGCGCCGCGCGCGCTACGCCCTGCTGTCCGGCATGTGGGCCGTCTTCTTCGCCCTGTTCAGCTGGCCGTACGTGGCCCTGCTCCTGGGCGCACTCGCCCTGTACTGGGGTGTCAGCGCGCTGCGCGCCAAGCCGCGCAGGCCGGACCCGGACTCCCCGACCCCGCCGCCCGTCCCCGGCCGCCCCCAGACGACAGCGGCCGTCGGGGGTCTGATCACGGCCTCCCTGGCCCTGGTCCTGGTCGCCTCGACCTTCACGGTCCAGCTGGTCTACCGCGACTACTACACCTGCGTCGGCGACGCCCTCACCCACGAGGCCAAACAGTCCTGCGACAGCCTGCTGCCGCGGGAGCTGCGAGGGGTTCTCGGAGTCGGCAACGACTGAGCCTGCGGTGCCGCTGGTCAGGTGACCCGGTGCGGGCCGGTCCTGGCACGGGCGGCCCGGCGGGCTCGGTGACGGGGTGCGGGCCGACGCGGTGGCGGGCGGCCCGGGCCGTCGGGTCAGTGGGATTCCGGCGGCTGTTCCGTGGTGTCCGCGACCGGCTCGGCGGAGCCCGGGGCGGGTTCGGTGGAGGCCGGCCGGGGGCGTTCCGGGAGGAGCGGCCAGGCGGGCGCGGTCGGCGAGGAGCCCGGACGGCAGTCGTCCGAGGTGTCGCGCGGGGCCGCGGGCTCGCGTACGGCCGTCCAGCGTGCGGCGTGCGTGAGGTCGTCGGACCAGTCGGGGCCGAACGGGTCGTCGGCCGGGAGGATCTCGTACGGGTCCTCCTCCGCCGCACCGGCCGTGCCGGGCGCGGTCTCCGGTCGGCCCACGTTCTTGCCGGTGCCCGGTTCCTCGCCCCTGGCTCTGCCGGCCCCCTCGTCGTGGCCCTCCTGGCCCTCCTCCTCCCCGCTCCGGCCTCCCTCCGCGCCTTGGTGCTCTGCGCCGGCCGTGGCCGTGCCCTCGCCCGTCGTCGGCTCCTCCGCCTTCCCCGGCCCGTTTCCGGTTCCGTCGGCCGCCGCCCCGAAGTTCGACGCGGACGCCTTGCCGTCCTGCCCCGTCCCTGTCCCCTGTGCCGGGATCCCCCCGCCCCGCGTGCGCCCGCGCCACACGAGCCAGCCCCGTACGACCAGTGCCACCGGCACCCCGCACACCGCCGTCCAGGCCCCCACCGCTCCCCCGGTCTGCCACCACACCGGCCCGAAGCGGGCCAGCGCGGCCACGCCCAGCGGACCGCCCGCCAGCTCGGCGAGCAGGGCGAAGGCCGCCGCGCACACCGTCGCGGTCAGCAGCATGACCCCGCCGGTACGGGCGGCCGACCACCGGGCCGCAACCGCCTCGCCCGGCTCCGGCCGCTCCATGGCCCCGCGCGCCACGAACCACCCCGCCATCCCCCCGGCCGCCACCGGCACCAGCCCCGCCAGCCAGTTCGGCAGCGACCCGGCACCCGCGTCCGGCACCGCCGCCAGCAGCGGGAAGGGCGGCAGCAGCGGCGCCGGATCGGAGGCGAACGGGTTCACCCCGTGTCCGGCACCGAGCAGGAACCCGGGGCCGAGGGCGTAGGACGCGGCCCACACCGCCGCGTTGGGAATCAGCGCGATACCGAGCACCAGCACCGCGAACCGTCCCGTCCAGCCCTCGGTCAGCTGGAGGAAGGACGCCTGCGCCGCCCGGCCGTGCCACACCAGCGACACCCCGAGCACCAACGCCCCACCGCCGAAGAGCACTGCCGTGGCGGCACCGGTGGCCCGTACGGCCGTACCCACCCGGGCGCGCGCGTCCGCGCCGAACACCACCCGCCGCACCGGCCCCGGCAACACCGTCAGCATGTTCAGCACCGGCTCGCGGGGACAGCCGTACGCCGACCACACCCCGGCCGCCGCCGAGCCCGCCGCCACCAGCGGCAGACATACCGTCACCCAGGGCCAGGAGGCCTGCAGTTCGCCTCCCGAGCAGTACAGCGCGATCGCGCCGCCGACACCCAGATAGCCGAGGACGACCCCGGTCCACACCGTGCGCGCCGGTACGGGCGGCGGGCCGTCGGCGTCCTCGGGCGCGTCCACCGCGTCCCGGGCGGCCCGGTACACCCGCCACACGGGCAGCGCCAGCAGCAGCAACGGGGTCACGCCCACCGGCATGGGCACACCCGAGAGCGTGTCGGTGCGGACCAGTTCGACGCCGTGCGCCAGCAGCCACAGCGCCGCGGCGACATGCAGCGCACCGCCCGGACCACTGTCGGGATAGGGCGAGCTGACCCACAGCAGCATCAGCAGGGCGGCGAACGAAGCGAATCCGAGTCCGGCCGCTACCGCGCCGGCCAGCAGGCTCGCGGCCAGCCCGGGCTCACGGTCCCGCATCCGGGCCAGCAGGGGCGACAGCGACGGTCGGCGAGCGGTCAGCAGAGTCACCCCGCCATGCTGCCAATGCCACCCGCTTTCCCCACGCAACAGGCGAACTTCCGATGTGTCGCCCAATATATGTTTATGTTCTTTTTCGCACGGAAGGGCGCATGGTGACGACGACTCAGAACACCGACGGCCCGCTGCCACCGCCGACGGAACGCCGGCGGCTTCGCGAGTCCCGGTCGCTGACGAAGGCTCAGGTCGCCGCGCGGGTCGGCGTCAGCCGCTCGACGATCCGCGCGTGGGAGTCCGGCCGCCGCGTTCCGCACGGACGTGAGGGCGCGGCCTACGCCAGGCTGCTGCGGGCGCTCGCCGCACCGGCGGCAGCCGAGGAAACAACGGCGGCCGAGGAGACGACGACGGCCGAGGCGGCCCCGGAGACACCGCCCGGGGCGGCCACAGCCCCTGCCCCCTCCCCCACCGCTGCCCCTACCCCTGCTGCTGCCCCTGCTGCTGCTTCTGCTTCTGCTGCTGTCGCTGCCGCACGCACGGCGCCCGTCACCACCGAGCCCCTGACGCCGGATCAGGCCTTCGATGCGCTGTACGCGTTCTGCGCCCCCGCCCTCGTACGCCAGACGTATCTGCTCACCGGGCGCCGGGAACTGGCCCGCGAATCCGTGGAGCGGGCCTTCCAGCTGGCCTGGCAGCGCTGGCCCGAGCTGGCCCGGGACCGGGATCCGGGCGGCTGGGTGCGGGCGGTGGCGTACGACTGCGCGCTCTCGCCCTGGCACCGCTTCCGGCCCCGCTACCGGCACCCGGAACCGCCGCCCGCCGATCCGGCCGACCACGCGCTGCTGCACGTCCTGCTGACGCTTCCGCCGTCGTACCGGCGCACGCTCGTGCTCTACGACGGTGTGGGCCTCGACCTCCCGGAGACGGCGGCGGAGACGGAGGCCAGCACGCCGGCGGCGGCGATGCGGCTGACCCACGCACGGGAGGCGGTGGCCGCGCGGCTGCCGGAACTGGCCGACCCCGCGGAACTGCACCGCCGGCTGCTCGAACTGGCCTCGAAGGAGCAGTTGCGCGCGGGCAGGCCGACGGTGATCCGGGCCGGCTGCGAGCGGCAGAACGTGCTCTGGACCCGGGCGGCGATCGCGTTCACCGTGACGATCGTCGGCGCGACGACACTCACGCTGCGGACGGCACCGACGCACTACGAGGCCCCGATCGCCCCGGCTCAGGCGGTGGAGGGGGTGCCGGCGGTGGGGGTCATGGGGCCGCTGTCCCGGGAGGAACAGGCCTTGCGGGCAAAGCTGGGGGCTGCCGCCAAGGGGCCGGAGAGGCTGCTACCGGAACCCGGGTGAACGGTGCGGGAAGCGCAAACGCCGGTAGGCCCGCCCCCACCCCGGGGAACGGGCCTACCGGCGCTCGGCCGACGTGCCTCAGCCGGCCAGGATCTCGCGGGCCAGCTTCGCCGTCTCGGTCGGCGTCTTGCCGACCTTGACGCCCGCGGCCTCCAGGGCCTCCTTCTTGGCCTGCGCGGTGCCGGAGGAGCCGGACACGATGGCGCCGGCGTGGCCCATGGTCTTGCCCTCGGGCGCGGTGAAGCCCGCGACGTAACCGACGACCGGCTTGGTCACGTTCTCCTTGATGAACGCCGCGGCACGCTCCTCGGCGTCGCCACCGATCTCACCGATCATCACGATGAGCTCGGTCTCCGGGTCGTCCTGGAACGCGGCCAGGGCGTCGATGTGGGTGGAGCCGATGATCGGGTCGCCACCGATGCCGACGGCCGTCGAGAAGCCGATGTCCCGCAGCTCGTACATCATCTGGTACGTCAGCGTGCCGGACTTCGACACCAGGCCGATGCGGCCCGGCTTGGTGATGTCGCCCGGGATGATGCCGACGTTCGACTGGCCCGGGGTGATGATGCCGGGGCAGTTCGGGCCGATGATGCGGGTCTTGTTGCCCTTCTTGCCGGCGTACGCCCAGAAGGACGCCGAGTCGTGCACGGCGATGCCCTCGGTGATGACGACGGCCAGCGGGATCTCGGCGTCGATGGCCTCGACGACGGCGTCCTTGGTGAACTTCTCCGGCACGAAGATGACGGAGACGTTGGCGCCGGTCTTCTCGATGGCCTCCTTGACGGTGCCGAAGACGGGTACCTCGGTGCCGTCGAAGTCCACGGTCTGACCCGCCTTGCGCGGGTTCACGCCGCCCACGACGTTCGTGCCGTCGCCGAGCATGAGCTTGGTGTGCTTCATGCCGGTGGAGCCGGTCATGCCCTGGACGATGACCTTGCTGTCCTTGTTGAGCCAGATAGCCATGGTGTGTTGGTGTCCTCGTCCTGAGTGCTTACTTGGCGGCGGCCAGCTCGGCGGCCTTGTCGGCCGCGCCGTCCATGGTGTCGACGCGCTGCACCAGCGGGTGGTTGGCGTCGGTGAGGATCTGCCGGCCCAGCTCGGCGTTGTTGCCGTCGAGGCGGACGACGAGCGGCTTCTCGACCTTCTCGCCGCGGTCCTCCAGAAGCTTCAGGGCCTGCACGATGCCGTTGGCGACCTCGTCGCAGGCGGTGATGCCACCGAAGACGTTCACGAAGACGGACTTGACGTCCGGGTCGCCCAGGATGATCTCCAGGCCGTTCGCCATGACCTGGGCGGAGGCGCCACCGCCGATGTCGAGGAAGTTGGCGGGCTTGACGCCGCCGTGCTTCTCACCGGCGTACGCGACGACGTCCAGGGTGCTCATCACGAGACCGGCGCCGTTGCCGATGATGCCGACCTCGCCGTCGAGCTTGACGTAGTTGAGGTTCTTCTCCTTGGCGGCGGCCTCGAGCGGGTTGGCCGCGGCCTTGTCGTGGAGCTCCTCGAAGTCGGGGTGACGGAACTCGGCGTTGTCGTCGAGCGACACCTTGCCGTCGAGGGCGATGACCTCACCGGAGGCGACCTTGGCCAGCGGGTTCACCTCGACGAGGAGGGCGTCCTCCTTGATGAAGGTGTCCCACAGCTTGACGAGGACGTTCGCGACCTTGTCCGCGACCTCGGCCGGGAACTTGGCAGCCGCGACGATCTCGCGGGCCTTGGCCTCGTCCACACCGTCGATCGGGTCGATCGGGGTCTTGGCGACAGCCTCCGGACGGGTGGCCGCCACCTCCTCGATCTCCATGCCGCCCTCGACGGAGGCGATGGAGAGGAAGGTGCGGTTGGCACGGTCGAGGAGGAAGGAGACGTAGTACTCCTCGAGGATCTCCGGAGCGGTCTCGGCGATCATGACCTTGTGGACCGTGTGGCCCTTGATGTCCATGCCGAGGATGTCCGTCGCACGGGCGACGGCCTCGTCCGCGGAGGCGGCCAGCTTCACGCCACCGGCCTTGCCACGACCACCGACCTTCACCTGCGCCTTGACGACCGACTTGCCGCCCAGCCGCTCGGTGATCTCGCGCGCCGCCTCAGGCGTGTCGATGACTTCACCGGCCAGCACCGGTACATCGTGCTTGGCGAAGAGGTCCCTCGCCTGGTACTCGAACAGGTCCACGCGCTTCCGTCCCTATCAGTGATCTCGCGGTTCGTTGGATGCGTGGGCGTGCCGCGAAGGGCAACGTGACGTCCGCTTGTCACAGGGGAGGCGCACACGGTGTCCGAGCGCGCGGCATGTCCGTCTCGCAGGTTATCGCCGCTTGCGGGGGCTCCCTAAATCGAGGGTCACACACGAGCGGTGATACCTGTCACATGATGCCGCGATTCCTGACACGCCGTGCCGACGGTTGGGGGACTTCGGAGTGGTGTGCGAGGCCTCACCGGGCTGGGGTTGACCCGGTGAGGCCTCCGGGGCGGCCCCGGTGGGTCCGGGGCCGGGGCGGTTGATCCCCACCCCAATGGGGACCACCCGCCCGGACCGCGGGGTCCCGACCGGACGCGCCGACGGCATTCGGCCGCCCGGGCACGGACACCCCGCGGAGCGGTGGAGGGCGCTCAGCCCCGGTACCGGAGGTTCTGGGAGTACGCCGGTACGGCCGTACGGGTGACCCCCGCGGCTCCGTCGACGGCATGCCCGGCGAGCGGACCCCCGCTGTCCCGGACCGTGCCGTCGAGCCCGTGAGCGAAGGCCTCGGCCTGCCCGGCGAGCGGCACACCGGCACCGGCGACTCCGTCCGCGTAGGTCCCGGCCTCACCCGCGACACCGTGCACCATCCCGGCCGCGCTCCCCCCGACCCCGCCGACCACCGGTCCCATGGCCCCGCCGACCCGGCCGGGCACCGGCCCCACGACCTGACCGACCTTGCCGACCTGGCCGGTCACGGGCCGCAGGGTCCCCTCGACGGTGCCGGTCGCCCGGTGCACAGCCCCGGCCGCGGTGTCCGCGGTCTGCGCGACCGCGTGGGTGGCGGCATCCGCGGTCTGCCCGACCGCGCGGGTGGCGGTGTCCGCGAGCGGCGCGGTCGCCGCCGTGATTCCGGCTGTGAAGGGCGGCGCCTGGGCGGCCACGCCCTCGGCGAAGGTCCCGGTCCGCGCGGTCGCACCGTGCACGAGCGGCGGTACGGCTCCGACGACACCGCCCGCGAAGGGCTGGACGTCACCGGCCACACCGTGGCCGAGGGCGCCCGCGTCCACGACGGCCTGCCCTGCGACCGGCACGACTCCGCGCACGACGCCGGAGACCACCGGCGGCAGCACCGCCTCCGCGGTGTCCCGCCCGACCTGCCCGACCAGCCCACCGGCGTACGACCCCACACCCGCGCCGAGGGACCCCGCCTCACCGGCGGCGCCCGTGGCGATCCCGTGAACCCGGTGGAGCTCGTGAACGGCGCCCCCGGCGGTTCCGAACGCCCCGGCACCGGCGGCATCAGCAGTCCCGTATGCACCGGAGACGGTGCCGTATGCGCCAGAGGCGCTGTCACCGGCGGTCCCGTATGAGCTGGAGGCGGAGTCCGCGGCGGTTCCGTACGCGTCCCGCACGGCGGCATCGGCGGCCCCGTATGCACCCGACACCGCAGCGCCGGCAGTCCCGTGCACACCCGACACGACGCCCCCGGCAATGCCCTGTGCACCGGCGACGGTGCCACCGGCGACCCCGTCCACCTGGACGAGGGTGTCCCGGGCGGTCCCGTACACACCCGTCACCGCGTGCCCGGCGACGCCCTGCACGCCCGCCACCGCGTGCCCGGCAGCGCCCTCCGCGCCCGCCACCGACTGGCCGGCGAGCGGCGCAGCGCCGTGTACCGCCGCGGAGGCCACCGGCGGGACCGCCGCGGCGGTCGCTCCGTCCGCCACCGGCGTGACCGCGCCGGGCACGGCCCGGACCGTGCCGGCGACCCGCTGCCCGGCACCCGTGGCCGTACCGGTGATGTGTGCGGGCACGCCGGCGACGGAGGCGTCGGCCGCGCCCGCCGCCTCGGCCACCGTGCCGCGTGCGACGGCCGCGGCACCGGCGGTCCGGCCCTGCGCGCCGGCGACGGTCTGCCGTACGGCCGTCCGGACAGCGCCCTCGACCCCCTGCGTCTTCGGCCGGGCAATCTCCTGCGTGGCCTGAAGCCTGGTCTGCGCGGCGGCCAGAGCCTCCTCCACCTCGGGGGCGAAGGAGGACAGCGGACCGAACAGGTAGTCGATCCCGTCCTGCGCAGTGCCGTTCGGAACGCCTTCGCGGGACGCGACCGGCGCGGCGTGCGCGCCCGCACGGGCGGCGTGGCCGGTGAGGTGCGCCCCGTCGGGCTGGACGCCGGTCCGGACGTGCCCGTGCGCCCGCTGCCGCTCCGCACCGGCCTCCTGAGCGCCCCGGATCTTTGTGACGGTACCGCTGGTCGTGGCTGCAGTCCGCGTCGTCCGCGTCGTCTGCGCCGTCTGCGCCGTCTGCGCCGTCTGCGTCTGAGTCGTCTGAGTCGTCTGAGTCGTCCGCGCGGGCCGGGTGGCCGAGGTGGCCGTGCCGGTCGGACCGGAGACGGTGCCGTGGACGCCGGTGAGGACGCCGTCGACCGTGCCGGTGACAGTGTCGGTACCCGCGTCCGGAACGGAGACGGAGGTGCCGGACAGCTCGTCCGCGCTGGCGACGGCCGAACCGAGCGCCCATGCACCGGTGACACCGGCGGCTATCACGATCGAACGACGGATGTTCTTGTTCATTGCGTGCGTCAAGTCCTTCAGGAACAGCCGGAACCGGCTGAAGTCGGCTGGAGTCAGCTGGGGATTCCGTCCGCAGACCGCTGAACGCGGAACACACGACCACGCGAGCACGAGAACGAGCGAACGCGGATCAGGCTCGCCGCTGGGTGTCCGGACGGACGGGCAGACCCGTTCCGCCCCTGCTCGTCAGGTCCGTGGCGGAGAGGTCGGCCGTGCCGGCTAGCCGGGGAAGACGGGAATGTCTCGGTGCCGTTCCCGGGTGCAGGGCGCGTCGGCACACGCCGCGGCGCCCGGCGCGAGCCGCAGTGGCGCCCGGTGGTCGAGGGTGACGGCATGCGCGTCACCGTGACGGGACGCGGTGCCGTCGGCCGCCTGCTTGCCGAGCACACCGTCCGGGTCTCCACCCGGCGAGGGGCAGCCGGGGGCTCCCGCGGCGGCGGTGCCGTGGTGCGCGGGGATGTACGCCGCCTGCTGGGACGCACGGGTGACCGCCGGGCCGTACGAGGCGACCGGCGCCGGTGCGCCGCCGGCGGTACGGGCCCACGCGCGGGCGTGCCGCCGCACCTGCTCCGTCGAACCGGGCACCGCCGCACCACCGTGCCCCTGTGCGCGGCGCGCCGTGGACTCCGGCTCGGGCGTCAGCTGTACGGGCCTGTCCGGGACTTGGGGGAGGTCATCCGGCGCCCGGGTGAGGTCCGGCAGGGGCAGGGAGGGCGTCGAGGGCAGGGAGGGCGTCGAAGACCGTGGCTTCTCAACGGCTTGGGCGCCGACCGTGGCTTCGAGGGACCGGGAAACGGTGGTCACCACGTCGCCGACCGTCCGTACCGCACCTGCCGGGCCCTTCTGTCCGGTCACCCCGGACGGCGCCGACGTCACCTTCGCCGGCACCGGGACTCCATCGGCCGCATGCGCCTGTTCGCCGCAGAGGAAACCCAGTGTGAACAGCCCGCCCACCAGCAGCACCAGTTGGAGCACACGCCGCCCGCCCGCCGTACGCAGCACGCGCACGGTGGTACCAAGGAAGGCTGCTGGGAAGGTCAAGGAGGTGAACATCCTCGGCTCGGTACGACACGGGCTCCGCCGATCCTTGCACGACCCGCCCGAGGCAGCGCAAGCCCGGTGTTACCGATGGGTAGCCATGTCCCTTTTCGCTCCCCCTTTTCGCTCCCCCCTTTCTCTGCCCTCGCTCTCTGCCCTCGCTCTCTGCCCTCGCTCTCTCTCCTTCCTCCCTCCCCGTTCTGCCTGCCCTTCCTCTCTCCCCGTCTTCTCCGCCCTTTACCGCCCGGCGTCACGCGGTGTCCGGTATCGGCAGCGGCCGTTTTTCTAGCGCTGCGGCCATGACCTCGGGGAACAGGTCGGGCGTGCAGGCGAAGGCCGGTGCGCCGAGCGCGGCCAGCGCCGCCGCGTGCTCCCGGTCGTACGCGGGCGCGCCCTCGTCCGAAAGCGCGAGCAGCGCCACGAACTGCACCCCGGACGCCTTCATTGCCGCCACCCGCTTGAGCATCTCGTCGCGGATGCCGCCCTCATAGAGGTCGCTGATCAGCACGACCACGGTCTCGGCGGGCCGGCTGATCTGTGACTGGCAGTAGGCGAGCGCCCGGTTGATGTCCGTTCCACCGCCGAGCTGGGTGCCGAAGAGGACGTCGACCGGGTCGTCCAGCTGGTCGGTGAGGTCGACCACCGCCGTGTCGAAGACGACCAGCCGGGTACTGATCGACCGCATGGAGGCGAGGACCGCGCCGAACACCGAGGCGTAGACCACGGACGCGGCCATCGACCCGGACTGGTCGATGCAGAGCACGACCTCCTTCTTCACCGACCGCGCGGCGCGCCCGTATCCGACGAGCCGTTCCGGCACCACCGTGCGGTACTCCGGCAGGTAGTGCTTGAGGTTGGCCGCGATGGTGCGGTTCCAGTCGATGTCGTGGTGGCGTGGGCGGCTGATCCGTGCGCTGCGGTCGAGGGCGCCGGTGAGGGTGGCCCGGGTACGGTTCGCGAGCCGTTTCTCCACGTCCTCGACGACCTTGCGCACGACCGCGCGTGCTGTCTCCTTCGTCGTCTCCGGCATCGCCTTGTTCAGCGACAGCAGCGTGCCGACCAGGTGCACGTCCGCCTCCACCGCCTCCAGCATCTCCGGCTCCAGCAGCAGCGAGGCGAGGCCGAGCCGGTCGATGGCGTCGCGCTGCATGACCTGGACGACGGACGACGGGAAGTACGTGCGGATGTCCCCGAGCCAGCGCGCCACGGACGGCGCCGAGGCACCGAGCCCCGCCGAACGGTCGTGTCCCGCCTGCGGCCTGTCCCCCTTGCCGTACAGCGCGGCGAGCGTGCCGTCCATCGCCGCGTCCCGTCCCGACAGGGCACATCCGGTGCCGTCGGCCTGATCGCCGCCGAGCACCAGCCGCCACCGCCGCAGCCTCTCCCCCGCCGGATCGCCGACATCCGCCGGCCTCACACCGGTCGGCCTCACATCGGTCGGCCTCACATCGGTCGTCATGCGCCCACCCCCGCAAGCCTGGTGTCCTCGCCATACCCGGCCGCGTCGTCCAGGCCGAGCAGCAGCCGCAGTACCGGCAGCACGGCGTCGGCACGTCCGGTGTCCGGTTCGGCGGCGAAGCCGGGCGTGACGGCTCCGTAGGCCGCCCGGCCGGCCGACGGGTCTGCGGGGCCGCGCCGGACCAGTTCGCCGAGCGTTCTGCGCACTCCCGGCTCATATGCGGCGAACGTGCGCCGCAGCAGCGGCAGTACGTCCGTGAACGCCTCCGCCGACACCCCCGCCAGCCAACTGTCCACCAGCCCGAGCAGCCGCTCGTCGTGCACCAGCAGCAGCCCGCCCCCGCCGCCGACGAAGCCCTCGATCCAGGCTGCCGCGTCTGCCGGCGGCGTCCCCGGCGACAGCGCGAGTCCCATCAGCCGCGCCGCCTCCCCGGGCCGCAACTCCCCGTCGTCCAACAACAACCGCACGGCCCGCCCCCGCAACACACCGGGCACGCTGTCTCGCAACGACAACGTCCGCAGCACGCCCCGCCACCGGTCCCGCAGACCGCCCAACCCGGCTCCGGAGACGGCAACCTGATCCGTTGCCCCCGCATCAGCACCAGCCGGCGTCTCCGACAGCAACCCCACCGCCGCATGCACGGCGTCCACATGGCCGCGCATCTCCTCCGCGGCGTCGCCGTCGAGGGCGGCGCACGCCGGGGGAAGGCCGACGAAGATCCGTTCGGCGAGGCCCGCGGCGACGCCGGCCAGCGCACCGGTGTCGGTGCCGCGCACGTCGCCGTAGCGCAGGGAGCGGACCAGGGCGGGCAGGGCCTGGGCGAGATGGCCGACGTCCGTGTCGAGCGCCGCCCGGTCGGCGAGCACCCGCATGACCACGGGCAGGGCGTCCGGCAGACCGGCGAGCAGGCACTGCTCGGCCAGCGCGGTGACGTCGGCCAGGGTGCGCGCGGCCGTCGCGTCCGCCTCGGCCTTGGCCTGTGCCGCCGCCAGTACCGTCGTCCCCCACACGCCCGCCTCGGCGACCCGCACCGACAGCTCCGGCTCCCAGCGCAGCCGCCAGGTCTCCCGGAAGGTGCCCGTGCTTCCCCGTGAGCGCGCGGGTTCGCCCCAGCCGACGCCGAGCAGCCGCAGCCGGTGCAGCAGCCTGCTGCGGTTGGCGTCGGTGTCACCCCGCAGGTCCAGTTCCAGTCCGCGCTCCAGCGCCTCCGGTTTGAGCCGCAGGGAACGCTGCTGCCGGGCCAGGTCGCGCTGCAGCGGCACCGCCGGTGCCGACTCCGGGACCTCGCCGAGGACGTCCCCGACGACCAGCCGGTCGTGCACCAGCGCCAGCGGCACGTCCGAGCCGTCGCCCATCACCGCGCGCACGGCGTCCGTGGTCTCGCTCAGCCCGGGCAGCGGGCGGCCGCGCAGCGCCGCCAGGGTCTCGGCGAGCCGGACGGCCTCGATGACATGGGCGGAGGAGACGATCCGGTCCTCCTCACGCAGCAGCCGAGCCACCCTGGTCAGCCAGCGCTCGACCGGCCGGTCGGCGGCGTGGTGGAACAGATGGCCGTACCAGCCGGGCGAGTCGATGCCCGCGCCGTATCCGCTGGACCGGGCGAGTCTGCGGTGGGTCCAGGGCACCCAGGTCAGGTCGGCCTTCACCTTGGGCAGCCCCTTCAGCAGGGCCCGGTCGGCGGCGACGGTCGTCTTCACGCGCAACGCGGGCACGTGCCAGGCCCCGCAGACCACGGCCAGCCCGTCCCCGAACTCCTTGCGCGCCGCCCGCAGCCGGAGCCGCATGTACGCCTCGCGGACCAGGTCCCGGGAGTGCCCGCCGGCGCCGTACCGCTCCCGGAGTGCGCCCATGGCCTCCTCCAGCGCGGCGAACGGGGCGAAGGGGTCCCGCCCTCCCGGGCCCCGGTGCTCGACGACGTCCTCCCACCAGCGTTCGGGGTCGTCGTATCCGGCGGCTTCGGCGAGCGCGGCGAGCGGGTCGACACGGACCTGCTCGCCGCCGTCCCGACTGCCCTCGCCGTCCCTGCTGCTTTCGGCGTTCTCAGGGCCCGCAGCGGTTTCCGCGGCGCCGGGCGCGGCGTGCGGTCCGGACACGGCAGGATCGTCCTGCCCGCCCTCTTCCCCCCGCTCTCCCCGTTCCTCCTCCCACGCGAGCGTGTGCGCGGCCGGCAGGTCGATGAAGTGGGCCGGGACGTCCTGTTCGAGGGCCCAGCGGATCGCCACCCATTCCGGGCTGAACTCGGCGAACGGCCAGAACGCCGAGCGGCCTGGCTCGTCCACGGCATGGGCGAGCAGGGCGACGGGCGGCCGCAGTTCCGGGTCGGCGGCCAGCGGGATCAGCGCATCGGCCTCGGGCGGGCCCTCGATCAGGACGGCGGCGGGCCGGGCGGCGTCCAGGGCGGCGCGCACCGCGCGGGCGGAGCCGGGGCCGTGGTGCCGCACGCCCAGCAGGAGCGGCCCGGAGCCGCAGGGCTGGGGCCGGCCGGTGTCGTTCACGCGCTCACCTCCCGGCATGCGCGGTAGAAGTCCGTCCATCCCTCGCGCTCGCGGACGACGGTCTCCAGATACTCCTGCCAGATGACCTTGTCGGCCGTGGGGTCGCGGACCACGGCACCGAGGATGCCGGCGGCGACATCGCCCGGGCGCAGTACGCCGTCGCCGAAGTGCGCGGACAGGGCAAGGCCGTTGGTCACCACGGAGATGGCCTCGGCCGTGGACAGCGTGCCGCTGGGCGACTTGAGCCTGGTGCGGCCGTCGGCGGTGATGCCGTCGCGCAGCTCCCGGAAGACGGTCACCACCCGGCGGATCTCCTCGATGCCGTCGGGCCCCGCCGGCAGGTCGAGGGAACGGCCGATCTGCTCGACCCGGCGGGTGACGATGTCGACCTCGGCGTCGGCGCTCTCCGGCAGGGGCAGCACCACGGTGTTGAAGCGGCGGCGCAGCGCGCTGGAGAGGTCGTTGACGCCTCTGTCCCGGTCGTTGGCGGTGGCGATGAGGTTGAAGCCGCGGACCGCCTGGACTTCCTGGCCCAGCTCCGGAACGGGCAGCGTCTTCTCGGACAGGATCGTGATCAGCGTGTCCTGCACATCGGCCGGGATACGGGTCAGCTCCTCGACACGGGCCGTCATGCCCTCGGCCATGGCCCGCATGACGGGGCTGGGTACGAGGGCGTCACGGCTGGGGCCGTGCGCGAGCAGCTGCGCGTAGTTCCAGCCGTAGCGGATCGCCTCCTCCGGGGTGCCGGCCGTGCCCTGCACGAGCAGGGTGGAGTCGCCGCTGACCGCGGCGGCCAGGTGCTCCGAGACCCAGGTCTTGGCGGTACCGGGCACGCCGAGCAGGAGCAGGGCGCGGTCGGTGGCGAGCGTGGTGACGGCGACCTCGACGATCCGGCGCGGACCCACGTACTTGGGTGTGATCACCGTGCCGTCCGGCAGGGTGCCGCCGAGCAGATACGTCGCCACCGCCCACGGCGACAGCTTCCAGCGGGCCGGGCGCGGGCGGTCGTCCTGCGCGGCGAGCGCGGCGAGTTCGGCGGCGAAGGCGTGCTCGGCGTGCGGCCGCAGCGCCTCGGCGCTCTCACCGTGGCTCGGTTCCGCGGTGGTCGGTCGCACGGACGCAGACGTGACAGACATGGCTGAGGTCCCCTCCAGCTCGGCCGGTTCGGATCTGGCATCTACCGTGCACCACGCCACTGACAATCGCTCTGACCTGCACAAACGCAAGCTCCGGACCGATTGTCAGTGGCGGGACCTACCGTCGGAGACATGACTGAGCAGGGGGTGCGCTGGACCGCGGAACAGGTGCTGGCACTGGCGCCTGACGCCGCGTCACGCAAGGCGGGAGGCAAGCTCGGCACGGCCGGTCCGTGGTCCGAGGCGGGAAGCGGAGAGGGGACGGTGTGGGGGCTGTGCAAGGGCAGCGGCAGCAGGCCGTATCAGACGGTGGTCGATCTCGCCGACGCAGCGGGCCCGGCGTACAGGTGCAGTTGCCCGAGTCGTAAGTTCCCGTGCAAGCACGCGCTCGGGCTGCTCCTGCTGTGGGCGGGCGACGACGGCTCGGTGCCGGCGTCCGCCGAGCCGCCGGACTGGGCCGAGCAGTGGCTCGCGGCCAGACGCAAGCGCGCCGGGAGCAAGCAGGCTCGGGAGGAGGGGAGTTCCCCGAGCGGGTCCGCCGATCCCGAGGCGGCACGGCGGCGGGCCGAGCGCCGGGCCGAGCGGGTCACCGCGGGTGCGACGGAGCTGGAGCAGCGCCTCGCGGATCTGCTGCGCGGCGGGCTGGCCGCGGCCGAGCAGGCGGGGTACGGCCTGTGGGACGAGACGGCGGCCCGCATGGTCGACGCGCAGGCGCCCGGTCTCGCCGCGCGAGTACGGGAGTTGGGGGCCATACCGGGGTCGGGTGCGGGCTGGCCTGCCCGGCTGCTGGAAGAGTGCGCGCTGCTGCACCTGCTCGACCAGGGCTGGCTGCACCGCGACCGGCTGCCGGACGCCCTCGCGGCCACGGTCCGCTCCCGGCTGGGACTGCCCGCCACGGCGGAGGGCCCGCCGGTCCGCGACCGCTGGCTGGTCCTCGCCCAGTACGACACGGTGGATCCGAAACTGACGACCCGCCGGATATGGCTGCACGGCGCCGCTTCGGGCGGTACCCGGCTGCTGTTGTCCTACGGAGCGGCCGGCCGGGCCCCCGAGCTGTCGCTGCCGGTCGGCCTGGCCATGGACGCGGAGCTGTCCGCCTATCCGGGCGCCGGTCAGGCCCGGTCCGCGCTGGGCGAGCGGTACGCCGCGCCCGCACCGGCCGCGTTCCGCCCACCGGGCACGACCACGGCCGAGGCGGCGGCCCGGTACGGCGAGGCGCTGCGGGACGACCCCTGGCTGGAGTCGGTCCCGGTGACGCTGGACCGGGTGATACCGGCCACGGACGGCGACCTGTGGCAGTTGGCCGACGCCGACACGGACTCCGCCCTGCCGCTGACCCGGGCCGCCCGCGTCCGCCCCGGGCTGTGGCGGCTGGTCGCCCTGTCCGGTGGCGGCCCGGTCACGGTCTTCGGCGAGTGCGGCCACCGCGGCTTCACCCCGCTCACGGCGTGGCCGGAGGGCACGGGCGAGGCGGTGCCACTGTGCTGACCGGCCTGCCGGGAAGGCAGCGGCGCCGCCCGGGTGCGGAGGGCGCCGCCACCGCTCCGGCGCGCAGGCACCAGCGCCCCGCAGACACTCGGGACTCAGACATGCACAGGGACGTGCAGGCACCCCTCGGACACGCGCAGGGACCCGCGGACACATGGGGACCCCTCAGCCACGCATAGGGCCCCTCGCACACACATAGGGAAGGGAAGGCGATGAACGGGACCACCTCGGCCGGCGACGTCACCGCGGCTGCCGCAAGCTCCTGGGAAGACCTGGTCACCACCGCTCTCCTCGGCACCGACCGGCGCCCACCGGCGCACGCCGGCTCCGGCCGGGAAGCCCCCCTCGCACTGCTCGACGAGGCGGCCGTGGCGACCGTACGGCGGCGGGCCGGGCTGCGCCCCGCCCGGGCAGCCCGCCGGCCGGATCCGGCGCCCGAGGATCCACGCCCGGCCCTGCCCGCAGCGGCGGCCCGCAGGCTCGCCACGCTGCTGGCCGACCGCTCCGGCGGCGGGACCGGTGGCCGCCGTGGCAGCTCCCCTGACCTCACGGAGCTGCTCCCCCAGTGGCTGGCGGCGGCCAACGCACACGGGTACGCGGCACCCGCACAGGCGCTGCCCGCCCTGCTGGACGCGGCCCGGGGCCGTACGGACCTGCGCCCGGCGGCGCTGGCGTTCGCGGGCCCGCGGGCGCTGTGGCTGGCCCGGCTGAACGCGGACTGGCGCTTCGCCCTGCGCGCGGCCCCCGGCGGCGGCACCGCACTGCCCGACCCCGGGGACGACGAGGAGGTGCGGCGGCTGTGGCAGGAGGGCCTGTTCGCCGAGCGGGTGGCCCTGCTGGGTGCGCTGCGCGCCACTGCGCCCGCGTTCGCGCTTGAGCTGCTGGCATCGACCTGGCCGACGGAGCGGGCGGAGGACCGGCTGATGTTCCTCGACTCGCTGCGCACGGGCCTGTCGGGCGCGGACGAGCCGTTCCTGGAGCAGGCGTTGGCCGACCGCAGCCGCAATGTGCGGGCAACGGCGGCGGAGCTGCTGTCGACGCTGCCCGCTTCGGCGCTCGCCGCACGCATGGCCGTACGGGCCGTGGCGTGTGTGGCCCTCGACCGCACAGGGAACTCTCCGGCGATCGCGGTGGAGGCGCCGCTCGAGTGCGACTCCGGCATGGAGCGTGACGGTGTGGTGGCCACACCTCCCGCAGGCAGAGGGGAACGCTCATGGTGGCTGGGGCAGTTGGTGGAGGCGGCACCGCTCGGCGCCTGGCGGGAGCGGCTCGGCGGGCGGACGGCGCAGGAGATCGTGGCGCTGCCGGTGACGGACGGCTGGCAGGGCGAACTGCACGCGGCCTGGTGCCGGGCGGCGGTGCGGCAGCGGGATGCCGAGTGGTCGAGGGCGCTGCTCGGCTCACCGTCGGCGCCGGAGGCCGGCGGGCCGGGCGCGGTGTCACTGGCCGAGCGCGCGAAGCTGCTGGCCGCCCTGGAGCCGGCGCAGCGGGCCGCGTGGGTGGCGGGATTCATCGCGACACACGGCCTGTCGGAGGCGTTCCAGCTGCTCGGGGTGTGCGCGGTGCCCTGGGCCGCACCGCTGGGCCGGGCGGTCGTGGACGCGCTGAACATCGCGCGGGACGCGGGCAGTTACCCATGGAGCTTCAGCGGGGTGATGGGCCTGACGGAACGCTGCCTGGACCCCGCGGAGGCCACCCGGCTGGAGGGGCTGCTGGCGATACCCGACGAACGGGAGGACGCGGCGCCGGGCGCCGGAGGGTATTGGGCGGAGGCGTTCCAGCGGCTGGTGACCACGTTGCGGTTGCGGGCGGAGATGGCGGCGGAACTCGCACCCGGCGAGCGGCCGCCGCCCCTGCTCGCAGCGTCGGCTCAGCCGCCGGAGGCGGCCGGCTGACGGACGTTCTCCCGCACCCACTCCACGATCGACGCGGTCGTGGCCCCCGGCGTGAAGATCTCCGCGACGCCCTTCTCCTTCAGCGGCGGGATGTCCTCGTCCGGGATGATGCCGCCGCCGAAGACGAGGATGTCCTCGGCGTCGCGCTCCTTCAGCAGGCCGATCACCGCGGCGAACAGCGTGTTGTGTGCGCCGGAGAGGATGGACAGACCGATCGCGTCGGCGTCCTCCTGGATGGCGGTGTCCACGATTTGTTCCGGCGTCTGGTGCAGGCCGGTGTAGATGACCTCCATACCGGCGTCGCGCAGGGCACGCGCGATGACCTTGGCCCCGCGATCGTGGCCGTCGAGCCCCGGCTTGGCGACCACCACGCGGATCGGACCGGCTGCCACACCCATCACTGCCTCCATCAAACGACCACGGAAGCGATCGCTTCCGTCCGTAACGACAAGTACCGCACTTTTGGCGCGTTCCGCCACCCGTCGCGAAGTGAACGAACGTTATCTCCAGCATCCCGCAACCGGCAGTTTTACGGTGCGCAGCGAGGGGGAAATCACAATGGAGGGACATCAGGGCACACGGGGGACAGAGCCGTCCTCCGGCGTGCCGACAGGAGGTCGGCCATGAAGGTCACCGGGATACTGCCGCTCTTCCTCCCGCTCTGCCGCCGCCTGTGGCCCGGCAGACTGGCCGGACTCTCCGTGGCATTGCTGAAGGCGACGGCTCTGGAGGCCGCGATCCTGACCGGCCACCTCCTGCTGTATCCGACCGGCCTCGCCCAGGAACGCCGCTCCCCCGCCCTGCCCGCCCAGGACGGCACCGCCCAGCTTCCGGTCCGGTCCGGCCCGCCGGTGGTGCTGCTGCACGGTTTCATCGACAACCGTTCGGTGTTCGTGCTGCTGCGCCGCAACCTCGCCCAGCATGGCAGGCAGCGCGTCATATCACTCAACTACTCCCCGCTGACCTGCGACATTCGCGCGGCCGCCGAGCTGCTCGGCCGGCACGTCGAGGAGATCTGCGAGCGCACCGGCAGCGACCGGGTCGACATCGTGGGGCACAGCCTCGGCGGGCTGATCGCGCGCTATTACGCACAGTGCCTCGGCGGCGACCTGCGGGTGCGCACGCTGGTCACGCTGGGTACGCCGCACTCGGGGACCAGCGCGGCGCCGCTGGCCAACGCCCATCCGATCGTGCGCCAGATGCGTCCCGGTTCCGGGATCATCGAAGAGCTGGCCCGGCCCGCGCCCGGCTGCCGTACGCGGTTCGTCAGCTTCTGGAGCGACCTGGACTCCGTGATGGTCCCGCTGGAGACGGCCTGTCTGGAGCACCCCGACCTCGACGCGCAGAACATCCGGGTGACCGGCATCGGGCATCTCGCCCTGCCCGTGCACCCGGCCGTCGCGGCCGGAATACGCACGGCTCTCGACACCCCGCACCCCGGGGACCGGGCCGCGGGCGGTCTGACGGTGGCGTGACACCGACGCACAGGTGACAAACGGTCACCCCACGTCGAACATCAATCGAACCCTCGGCCAAACTCGTGTCCGGCACCCCCCGAAACACCGCCGAATGCCCGTTTACCGCCAACGCGAAACCAGCTGAAGATTGTCGCGCCCAGGTACCGGCGGGTACAGTCGCCGCACTGCTCTGGCAGCCCCTGTTGTCGAGGCGAAAGAGAAGTTGGTGAACGACCGTCACCCGTCGGGGACCATGACCACCCCGGCTCCGGCTTCCGACGCCTCCGCCGCGCATCACGCGGCGTACGGGACGCACGAAGCCCCCTACGGCGACCTCACCACGTACGGCGGCTACGGCGCCACCGGTTTTCCGGACGGCACCGGCTCCTTCTCCACCGACCCGCTCTTCGGCAGCCTGCCCGGCCAGCAGACCAGCAGCGCGTACGAGACCGGGCAGTGGCAGGCCGGCCAGACCCTGAACTACGACCCGTACGCGGCCCAGCACCACACCGCCTACGACTCCGGCGTCCATGACACGACCGCGTGGACGGTCCCCGCCCAGGCGACCGGTCATGACATAAGCGGCTGGGGGTCTCCCCACTGGGGGAGGGACGAGAGCGCCTGGCTGGAGCCCGACCAGTCGGGCGGGTCCGACCCGACCCAGCATTGGGAGTGGGGCACCCAGACCTTCGAGTCGGGCACGTACGACGCCACCCAGTGGAACTCCGGCGGCCAGGGCATGACGGCGGAGCCGGAGCAGGCCGGCGAACCGTTCGACCAGCAGTCCACCGCCCTCTTCGAGCAGGTCGGCGAGCCGACCGGGGCCTTCGGGCACGTGCTGTACGAGCACGAGGTGCCGTACGGGGACACCGCCTTTGCCGGACAGCGTTCTGCGGACTCCGCGGACGACGAGCCGGGCGGCACGGGTGAGCTGCCCGCCGTGACCGATCTGCTGGACGACCAGGAGGAGATCACTCCGGCGTCCGCGACCCGCGCCGGCTCGCGCAGCGCCGCGCGCTCCCGCCGTCGTACCCCGGCCAAGCGCTCCGCGCTGCTGACCGTTGCCGTGCCCTCGGCCTGTGTGATGGGCGTCGCCGGGATTGCCGCCGCCTCGGTCGGCGCCCTGACCGACGGCCGTGGCAAGGACACCACGGCCTCCGCGTCGGATGCGCACGCGGTCAAGCCGTCGGTCGCCAACAGCAAGCTGGACAGCCAGCTCCGGACCCTGTCCGCCGGTGCCGACGACTTCGCCGACCGGGCGAGCCGGACGCAGGAGCGGATCGACCTCAAGAACCAGCAGGAGCTGGAGAAGAAGAAGGCAGCGGCTCAGGCCGCGCTCAAGGAGCGGCTGCGCCCGAAGTTCGTGCTGCCGGTCACGCAGCGGGGGCTCAGCGCCTACTTCGGCCAGGCGGGCGTGAACTGGATGTCGGTGCACACGGGCATCGATTTCCCCGTCTCCTACGGCACCACGGTGATGGCGGCCACCGACGGCGTCGTCTCCACGAAGTGGAACAGCGCCTACGGGAACATGCTGATCGTGACGGCGAAGGACGGCACGGAGACCTGGTACTGCCACCTCTCCGGCTACCGCGTCGCTTCCGGTACGGCCGTCAAGGCCGGTCAGCCGATCGCCTACTCCGGCAACTCCGGCAACTCCACCGGCCCGCACCTGCACTTCGAGGTGCGGCCCGCGGGCGGGGCGGCCATAGACCCGCTGCCGTGGCTGAGGAGCCACGGACTCGATCCGACCTGAGCATCCAGTGGGCCCTCGCCGTTCGGCGAGGGCCCTCGTGGTCTTACAGCTTCTCCACCGGTGCGTACCGCAGCAGCAGCCGCTTCGGCTTGGCGTCGCCGAAGTCGATCGTCGCCTCCGCGTTCGAGCCCGTGCCCTTCACGGCGACGACCGTGCCGAGCCCGAACTGGTCGTGGGTGACCCGGTCCCCGACGGCCAGTGCCACCACCGGCTTCTCCGCCGTGCGCCGCGTGGCGAAGCCGGACGCGCCCGACGCCGAGGAACGCGAGCGGGTCGAGGACAGCGAGGCCGCGATCCCGGAGACCGGGCCGGAGGAAGCCGGTGCCGTCGCGCCGGTCCGCTTCCACTCGACATGGGCGGGCGGGATCTCCTCCAGGAAACGGGAGGGCGGGTTGTACGACGGCTGGCCCCAGGCGCTGCGCATCGCGGAGCGCGTGAGGTAGAGCCGCTCCCGCGCGCGCGTGATGCCGACGTACGCCAGGCGCCGCTCCTCCTCCAGCTCCTTGGTCTGGCCGAGGGCGCGCATGTGCGGGAAGACGCCGTCCTCCATGCCGGTCAGGAAGACGACAGGGAACTCCAGGCCCTTGGCGGTGTGCAGGGTCATCAGGGTGATGACGCCGTCGCCGTCCTCCTCGTCGGGGATCTGGTCCGAGTCGGCGACCAGGGCGACCTGCTCCAGGAAGTCGGCCAGCCCCACCGGCTCGCCCTCGCCGCGCTCCTGCTCGAACTCCAGCGCCACGGCCGCGAGTTCCTGGAGGTTCTCGATGCGGGTCTCGTCCTGCGGATCGGTGGAGGCCTGCAACTCGGCGAGGTAGCCGGTGCGTTCCAGGACCGCCTCCAGGACGGTGGCCGGTCCGGCGCCGGACTCGGCGATCGTGCGCAGGTCCTCCATCAGCGTGTTGAACCGCTTGACCGCGTTGGTGGAGCGCGCGGCCATGCCGTACGCCTCGTCCACACGCTTCAGCGCCTGCGGGAAGCTGATCTTCTCGCGCTGGGCGAGGGCGTCGACCATCGCCTCCGCGCGATCGCCGATGCCCCGCTTGGGCACGTTGAGGATGCGGCGCAGCGGCACCGAGTCCTCGGGGTTGGCGAGGACCCGCAGATAGGCGAGGACGTCCCGGACCTCCTTGCGCTCGTAGAAGCGGACCCCGCCGACGACCTTGTAGGGCAGGCCGACGCGGATGAAGATCTCTTCGAAGACACGGGACTGGGCGTTGGTGCGGTAGAAGACGGCGACGTCGCCGGCCTTGGCCTCGCCCGCGTCCACCAGGCGGTCTATCTCTTCGGCGACGAACTGCGCCTCGTCGTGCTCGGTGTCGGCGACGTATCCGGTGATCCGCGCGCCCTGGCCGGCGTTGGTCCACAGGTTCTTCGGGCGGCGGGACTCGTTCCGCTCGATGACCGCGTTGGCGGCGGACAGGATGGTCTGGGTGGAGCGGTAGTTCTGCTCCAGCAGGATCGTCGTCGCGTCCGGATAGTCCTCCTCGAACTGGAGGATGTTGCGGATCGTCGCACCCCGGAAGGCGTAGATCGACTGGTCCGCGTCACCCACCACGCACAGTTCGGCGGGCGGGAGGTCGTACTCGCCGGGCGGGGTGTCCTCATCGTGTTCCCCGGTGCCGACGAGCTCCCGTACGAGCGCGTACTGGGCGTGGTTGGTGTCCTGGTACTCGTCGACCAGGACGTGCCGGAAGCGGCGGCGGTAGTGCTCGGCCACGTCCGGGAAGGCACGCAGCAGGTTGACCGTCGTCATGATCAGGTCGTCGAAGTCGAGGGCGTTCGCCTCGCGCAGCCGCGACTGGTACAGGGCGTAGGCCTGGGCGAGGGTCTTCTCGAAGCCGTCGGTGGCCTGGGCGGCGAAGTCCTCCTCGTCGATCAGCTCGTTCTTCAGGTTGCTGATCTTGGCGCTGAAGGACTTCGGCGGGAAGCGCTTGGGGTCGAGGTCCAGGTCGCGGCAGACCAGGGCCATCAGGCGCTTCGAGTCCGCGGCGTCGTAGATCGAGAACGACGACGTGAAGCCGAGCTTCTTGCTCTCGCGGCGCAGGATGCGCACGCACGCGCTGTGGAAGGTCATCACCCACATCGCGTGCGCGCGCGGGCCGACGAGCTGCTCGACGCGCTCCTTCATCTCGCCCGCGGCCTTGTTGGTGAAGGTGATCGCGAGGATCTGGCCCGGGTGCACGTGCCGCTCGGCGAGGAGGTGGGCAATGCGGTGGGTGAGCACACGCGTCTTGCCGGAGCCGGCGCCGGCGACGATGAGCAGCGGCGAGCCGGCGTGCACGACCGCGGCACGCTGGTTGTCGTTCAGCCCTTCCAGGAGGGCCGCCGCGTCGAGCGCGGGGCGGGGGGCGCCGTCGCGGTAGTAGGCGTCCCGGTCCGGCGGCACGTCGAACTTCCCGCCGAACAGATCGTCCGGAATCGACTCCGGAGCGTGATCGTCCTCGGGCGGCGGCGGGGGCTCCTCCTCGCGCCCGCGAGGGGGCTGGAGGTCCGCCAGGAAGCTGTCGTCAAAGAGGCTGCTCATCGCTCTACGAGTCTAGGGCGCCCCACCGACAACCGGTCGCCGTCCCGGCAAGATGGCCGACCGGCGAAGCGGCGGACATCCTGAGGCACGGCCCTGACGCTGCGGAATCACCCGATGACGTGGACGTGATCCCGACGCCGGATCACGAAAATGTATCGGACATATCACGCACCAACCTTCACACTAGTCACACCGGTTGGCTAGGTTGCCGTCAGGCCGCGTGCGCGGCCTCCGCCGAGTCCGGCGCGCCCGCACGGCGCCCGGAGCCGGGGACCCACCGAATCCTGGGGTGAATCGGCCGACTCCCGCCCGGGACGAGGCCGTAGGGCAACCCTTCCGAACCGCCGCCCGAACCCGACAGCTAACCCGGTAGGCGGCTCACTGGAAGGAGTCGCCTCCCTTGGCGTCGCACCGCAAGACGCGCCCCGGCGGGGCCATCGGGACGGGCCTGCGCACCCCCGCCCTCGCCACCGCCGCCCTCACCTCCATGGCCGTGCTCTCGCAGACCGCAGAGGCCACCCCGGGTACCGATCACGCCAAGCCGAGCCTGGAGGAGGTCGAGAAGAAGGTCGACGACCTCTACCGCCAGGCGGAGTCGGCGACCGAGAAGTACAACGCGGCCAAGGAGCGGACAGGAAAGCAGCGGGGCCGCGTCGACGCCCTGCGCGACGACGTCGCCCGGCGTACCGAACGCCTCAACAAGGCCCGGGAGGAGCTGGGTTCCTTCGCCGCGGCCCAGTACCGCACCGGCGCCGCCGCACCCGACACGGCCACCTTCCTGCTCGCGGACAGCCCGCAGGACTACTTCGACCAGAGCCAGCTGATGAACCGGCTGACCTCGCGGGAGAAGAGCGCGGTCGACGGCTACATCGGCGAGCAGGCCGCGACCATGAGGAAACGGCGGGAGGCAGCGGAGAGCCTGCGGACGCTGACCGACTCGCAGCACGACCTGCAGACCGCCAAGGCGACCGTCCAGAAGAAACTCGCCTCCGCGCGCAAGCTGCTGTCACAGCTGACGGCCCAGGAGAAGGCGCGGCTGGCCGCCATCGAGCGGGAGAAGCAGCAGGAGGCGGCACGCAAGGCGGCCGAGCTGGCGAAGCGGCAGGCAGCCCAGCAGCAAGCCGCTTCGTCGCCGTCCTCGTCGTCGTCATCCTCCTCCTCGTCGTCCGGATCCGGTTCGACGGGCTCCGGCTCGACCGGGTCCACGGCCCCCAGTTCGGACGGCACGAAGGCCGAGAAGGCGATCGCCTTCGCCCGCGCACAGATCGGCAAGCCGTATGTGTGGGGCGCCACCGGGCCGGACTCCTACGACTGCTCGGGCCTTACCCAGGCCGCCTGGAAGGCGGCCGGCGTCACCCTTCCGCGCACCACGTACGACCAGGTCCATGCGGGCACCACGGTGTCACTGGCCGACGCCCGGCCGGGCGACCTGGTCTTCTTCTACGACGACATCAGCCACGTCGGCCTCTACATGGGCAACGGCATGATGATCCACGCCCCGAAGCCGGGCGCGTACGTCCGCGAGGAGTCGATCTACTACGGCGGAGAGTCGATCATCCACAGCGTGGTCCGACCGGGCTGACCGAACCGGCCGACTTCGCCCCACGCGCGCGTACCGGCGTTTTCGCCCTCCACGCGCGCGTGCCCTTCCCGGGCAGGGACCGTGCGGCTCCCTAGCATCGGGCGCATGCCCGGCATCCCAGGTCTGCGTCCATGGTGGGCGGAGCGGCCCCCCGCGGCCGGGGCCGCCGTGATGGCGACCGGCATCCTGTCGGTCGGGCTGCATGTGACCGGACACGAGGCGCTCTCCCGGGTGACGCTCGCGATGACCGGCGTCGCCTGGGTGGCGCTGGCCGCCGACTTCGTCCTGCGGCTGCTCTGCGAGCGGCAGCGCTGGGTGGCCGAGGCGGAGAGCCCCGGCGCGCTCACCTCCGTCGCCGCGACCACCGTGCTCGGTACCCGGGTGTCGGAGCTGGGCCGGCAGGCCGCGGCCGAGGCGCTGCTGGCGCTCGCGGCCCTGCTGTGGCCGGTGCTGCTGGTCCTGGTCGTCCGGCACTGGAGGCGGCGCATGCCGGGAGCGGTGTTCCTGTGTTGTGTGGCCACACAGGGGCTCGTCGTACTGGCCGCGACGCTGGCCGCGGCCCAGCGCACGGCATGGCTCGCGCACGCTGCGCTGGGCCTGTTCTGGCTGGGGCTGGTGCTCTACGGCCTCGCGCTGGCCCGCTTCGACGCACGGCAGGTGCTGGAGGGGGCCGGTGATCACTGGATCGCCGGCGGAGCGCTGGCGATCTCCGCGCTGGCGGGGGCGAAACTGCTCGTCGCCGGGGATGCGGGCCTGTATCTGTGGGACGAGGACGACCGCGGTGTGCTGCGCACCGTGACGGTCGCGCTGCTCGTCCTGGACCTGGCCTGGTATCTCGTGCTGCTGACCGCCGAAGCGGTGCGGCCCCGACGCGGCTACGACGTGCGGCGGTGGGCGACGGTGTTCCCGATGGGGATGACGGCGGCGGCGACGCTGACCGTCGCGACCGTCCTCGCCGTCCCATGGCTCAGATGGCCGGGACGGGTGCTGCTGTGGGTGGCGGTGGCGGGGTGGCTCGCTGCCGCCGCCGGTGCGGTGCTCGCGGCCCGCGCCGGCGGCAGGGACGGCTGACCGTCAGGTCCACAGCACGGCAATGAAGATGTTCGCCATGGTCAGCAGGCCGACCAGCCCGAACAGGCCCTTGTCGGTCTTCTCCTCGTCGCGCTTCACATAGACCAGCCCGAGGATCACGATCAGCAGCGCCAGCTTGACACCGATCTTGATGGTGTTGACGTGGTGGTCGTCGGCCTGGTTGAGGCCGACCAGGGCCACGCCGGTGACCAGCATGGTCAGCGCACCGTGCAGCATTCCGGGGACGAACCGGGCCGTGCCCTGGCCCATCGCCTTCATCTGGGTGAGGAAACCGCCGAGCAGCGCGGCGATACCGATGATGTGCAGGCCGACGAAGAGATGGATGAGTACGTCCATGGAGCCGGAGCCTAATTGCCGGTAACAGCCCCAAGGACGGCAGGGTGCCGTTCCGGGGACGTCCGAGCGGTGAGGGCCGACACGCCTTGCGGGAGCCGGGCCGGCACCACACGGTCTCGCCCCATAGCACCCCCCGCCTCCCATCCGTCCCGGTTCCCGCACTTCGGTCATCACGCTGCGTGAAGGCGACGACGACCGACCGACGACACAGTCACATACGGTCACGTACCAACCCGTTGGGGCCAGTTCCGTACACCGCGTTACCTGCCTGTCACAGTCGGGCCTAGCGTCCTCCCCCAGGTGACCGGCTCCCCACCGCCGCCCGGGCCAGGGGCGGCCGTCGGCCACCACCGCCGAGAAGGTCCGGCGGTGGTCCGCTTCCCCTGTGCGGGCTGCCGCCGGACGTCGTACGGACCGCTCGGTCGGGCCGACCGGCCGGACCCCTCGGTCGTACGAGTCGTACGGAAGGACGTGACGGCCCAGGTGGCAGCGCACCGCAAGCCCCGGCAACGCTCGATCGGCGGCCCTACGGCCCGGACGGCCGCCACACTCGCCCTGGCGGGCGTGGCCACCGCGGCGGGGTTCGACGGGACGGGCCATGCCGAGCCGCAGCTGACGCCGGCCGAGGTGAAGGCCAAGGTCGACAAGCTCTACCAGGAGGCCGAGGCCGCCACCGAGAAGTACAACGGCGCGAAGGTGGAAGCGGACACGGCGCAGCGGCACCTGAACACGCTGCGGGACGAGACCGCCCGCAAACAGGAGAGGCTCAACGGCACCCGGGAGGCGCTCGGTTCGTTCGCGGCGGCGCAGTACCGCGACGGCGGGTTCGCCCCGTCCTGGCAGCTGGCCCTGTCCGGCAACCCCGACCAGTACCTGGAGAACGCCGCGTTCGCCGAGCGGGCCGGCGACCGGCAGGCCGCCGCCCTGTCACGGGTGCGCGAAGAGCTGCGGCAGATCGAGCAGTTGCGCGGCGCCGCACGTGTCGAGCTGGCGTCACTGCGGTCACGGCAGGCGCAGCTGAAACGGCACAAGAAGATCATCACCGGCAAGCTGGAAGAGGCCCGGCGGCTGCTGGCGCGGCTCACTCCGCAGCAGCGCGGCGAGGTCACCGGTGGCGGCGTCGCGCCGGGACGTGCCTCCCGCTCGGCCTCCGACGCCCGTGACGCACTGGAGCAGGCCGGGTCGGCCACGGCCCCGAACGCCCGCGCCGCGGCGGCCGTCTCCTACGCCTACGCCAAGCTGGGCAGCCCCTATGTGTGGGGCGCGACCGGCCCGAACGCCTTCGACTGCTCGGGTCTGGCCCAGGCCGCCTATCGCTCCGCCGGTGTCTCCCTGCCCCGCACCACCTACGCCCAGATCAACGCGGGACGGCGCGTGTCACGCTCCGAACTCCTGCCGGGGGACCTGGTGTTCTTCTACTCCGGCATCAGCCACGTCGGCATCTATGTGGGCAACGGGCAGATGATCCACGCCCCGAACCCCTCGGCCCCGGTCCGGCTGGCCCCGGTCGACCTGATGCCGTTCGCGGGGGCCACCCGGGTGGCCTAGCCCCGCCAGGGCCCAGGGGCGGCGCCGCAGGGGTCAGACCAGTCGGCGGGCCGTCGCCCAGCGGGTCAGTTCATGACGGTTGGACAGCTGGAGCTTGCGGAGCACCGCCGAGACATGGGACTCGACCGTCTTCACCGAGATGAACAGCTGCTTGGCGATCTCCTTGTAGGCGTAGCCACGGGCGATCAGGCGCAGCACCTCGCGCTCGCGCTGGGTGAGCCGGTCCAGGTCCTCGTCCACGGGCGGGGCGTCGGTGGAGGCGAAGGCGTCGAGGACGAACCCGGCCAGCCGCGGGGAGAAGACGGCGTCACCCTCCTGGACGCGGAAGATGGAGTCGACCAGGTCGGTGCCGGTGATGGTCTTGGTGACATAACCGCGGGCGCCGCCGCGGATCACACCGATCACGTCCTCCGCCGCGTCCGACACGGACAGCGCGAGGAAGCGGACCGGCCGCTCGGTGTCCGCCGCCAACGCCGCGCACCGGCGCAGCACTTCGACACCGCCGCCGCCCGGCAGGTGGACGTCGAGGAGGACCACCTCGGGCCGGGTCGCGGTGATGACCGTGACCGCCTGGTCGACGTCCGCGGCCTCGCCGACCACCTCGACGCCGGTCTCGGCGGTCTGCCCGATCTCGGCCTGGACACCGGCGCGGAACATACGGTGGTCGTCCACGAGCACCACCCGTACGTGCCGTCCGCCCGCACCACCGTCGGCGGCCCCGGACCCGGTCGCCCCGGCGCCTCCCGCCGTGCCGTTCGCCTCGGTCGCGTCGCTCATGCCGTTTTCTCCGCCCTCTCCATCTCCAGCTCGACCTCCGTGCCGCCGCCCGGCACCGACCGCAGCCGGGCCGTGCCGCCGTAGCGCTCCATGCGGCCGATGATCGATTCTCTGACACCCATGCGGTCGGCGGGTATCGAGTCGGGGTCGAAGCCCGGGCCGCGGTCGCGCACGGACACGAAGACCGTGCTTCCCTCGACCTCGGCATAGACCTGTACGGCGCCGCCCTCGCCACCGTACTTGGCGGCGTTCACCATCGCCTCGCGCGCGGCCTGCATCTGCGCGCCGGTTCTCTCGTCCAGCGGGCAGTCGCCGACGATGACGACCTCGATGGGCACCCCGTGCTTGTCCTCCACCTCGGCGGCGTTGCGCCGCACCGCCTCGGCGACCGTGTCCGGCTCGTCGGCCTCGTCCTTGCCGGTGCCCTCCGGCTTGTACAGCCAGGTGCGCAGGTCGCGCTCCTGGGCGCGGGCGAGGCGGCGGACCTCGTTCGCGTTGTCGGCGTTGCGCTGGATCAGGGTGAGGGTGTGCAGCACCGAGTCATGGACATGGGCGGCGACCTCGGCGCGCTCCTGGGCGCGGATGCGCATCAGGCGCTCCTCGGACAGGTCCTGGGTCATACGGACCAGGTACGGGCCGGCGAGGAGCGTGATGCCGACGAGGACGGCGAGGGCCGCCTGGAGGACCGCGCCGAGGTGGGCGGCCGAGCCCTGCAGCACGAAGACGGCGGAGACACCGGCCGTGACGAGCAGGACACCGCCGGCCGCGCGCAGCAGGGTGAGGGTGCGGCGCCGGCGGCCGACCTCGACCCAGCGGGCCCTGCGGGCGTTGTCCGCCTGGCGCCAGACGAGGGCGACACCGGCCGCGACGAGGACGGCGGGAACCAGATACACCTTGGCGCCGTTGCCCAGATTGACGCTGCTGACGAAGACCACGGACACGATGACCATGAGGAGCAGCGCGACGATCTGGCCCTTGTCCGGCTTGCGGGCCACGAGTCTGCGGCGGCCGTCCGGCGCGGTCTCGCTGCCGAAGAGCGACTGCTTCTGCTCCACGACGCCGCCGACGCCGAGCGGGACCCAGAACCAGAACGCCGCATACAGCAGCGCTCCGAATCCGTGAGCCATGAACAGGCCGACGAAGGCGAGCCGCACCCAGATGACGGGCAGCCCGAGATGCCCGGCGAGGCCCCGCGCCACTCCGCCGAGCCAGCGTCCGTCGCTGCTGCGGTAGAGCTTGCGCGGCGGCCGCGGGTCGTCGACTGGCAGGCTTGCGGCTTCCGGCATGCCAACGATGGTCACACGGCCGGCGGGGCCAGGCATCAGGGTCGGCCCCCGAGACGCCCCTGATCTTCGGCGGGGCCGGGTCGGGGAGCACCGGGCGGTGGCGCTTCCGCGCCGTTCGAACGGTTCCCCGCCCGGTCTCAGGGCCGATTTCAGGGTTCGCCCAGGGTCGTCCCGGCTGCCGCGGCGGCGGCCGGGCCGTCACCATGGACGCATGACGGATCACGAGCACGCCGCGACGGGTCCGGGACCCGGCCCCGGCCCGCGCCCGGCCCCGGGCACCGGACCGACGGATGCCGCGCCCGCCGCGACGGACAGGACGGGAGCGGCCGGCACCGGCACCCACACCGACGCACACGCCCACGCCGATGCCGACGCACTGCAGCAGGAGCAGCCGGCCGCCGGAGCCCCCGAGCGGTTCCGGCGCGACCGCCGGCACAAGATGATCGCGGGCGTGTGCGCGGGCCTGGGCCGGCAGACCGACATGGACCCGGTCATCTTCCGGATCACGCTGGCCGTGCTGTCCGCGACCGGCGGCATCGGCCTGATCTTCTACGGGTTCGCCTGGCTCCTCGTGCCGTACGAGGACGAGGAGGAGAACGAGGTCCGCAAGCTGCTGACGGGCCGGGTCGACGGCCAGGCGCTCGCCGCCGTGCTGTTCGCCCTGGTCGGCTGCGGGATCTTCCTGACCATGCTAAGAAACGGCGGGGTGCTGACCTTCGCCGTGGTGCTCTCCCTGCTACTGGCGGGCGCCGGGTACTGGTCGCGGCGCCGTGGTGCCCCCGACCCCGACCCGCTCGCCGCGCAGGCCGCCGCCGACGCCCCGCCGGAGGCACAGGCCCCGCCGGTCGTCACCACCTATCCGTCCTGGTGGCGTGACCCGATCGTCAAGGACGGCACGCATGACGGCGGCACCGGCTATCTGTGGGGGCCCGGCGACGCCCGCCGGCGGGACCTCACCTCGGTGGTCGACGTCGGCGTCGCCCTCCCCTGGACCCACCACGGCTCCATACAGCCGCGGCCCGCTGCGCCCCCGAGACCGCGCGAGCCGCGCTGGATCGGCGGCTGGGTGTTCCTGCTGGCTCTGGTGACGGGCGGCCTCGGCACCGCGCTGACGTGGGACACGCATCCGCTCGGCACCAGTCTGCAGACCGGTCTGGCGTGCGCGCTGGGAGTCTTCGGCCTGGGCGTCGCGGTCAGCTCGTTCCTGGGCCGCACGGGAGCCGGGACGGTGTTCCTGGCGATCGTCACGGCGGCGCTGCTCGCCGGGGCGGCGGCCCTGCCCAAGGACATCACCACCCACTGGAGGGACGCTTCCTGGAAGCCCGCCGCGACGGCACAGGTACAGCCGGAGTACGACCTCGGCACCGGGCGCGGCACGCTGGACCTGAGCCGGGTGCATCCGGGCAAGGGGCGGACGGTCACGACCGACGCCCATGTGGGCGCGGGGCAGCTGAAGGTGATCGTGCCGGCGGACGTGACCGTGCGGATGACGATCGACGTAGGAGTGGGCGACATCCGGTCGCCCGAGGACAGCGGGAAGGACGTGGACGTGCAGCCCGGCAGGCATGCAGACGTGACGCTGGCTCCGGCCAGGGACGCCAAGGACACGGGCACGCTGAACCTCACGCTCGGGGTCGGTGTGGGACAGGTGGAGGTCAGTCGTGCTGCGTCATGAGTTCCAGCCCGGGAGGCTGGTCGCCGGGCTCTTCCTCACCGCCGCGGGTGCGGCCTTCGCGGGAGACGCGGGCGGGCTGTGGGAGACACCCTGGTTCGCGGTCGTGCCGCTGATCGTGGGCGGCCTCTGTCTGGCCGGTCTCACGGCAGCCGTGGCCCGGGGGATACGCAGACGGGGCGGCGCCGAGAGCTGAGCGCTCCGCTGGACGTGCCGCGATGTGCCGTCCGGCGCCTGCAGCGCCGTGGTGGCTGGTCGCTCCCCGCGTTCTCGGCTTCGCCCGAACCCGGGGTCCACCATCGCGGCGATGGCCGGGGACCGGACAGGGCTCCGCGGCCCTTCGGGGCGCGGCCGGGCTAGCGGTAGCCGCCCAGCGTCCGGCGGCGCCGGGCTCGCCAGGCCGCATCGAGGGAGAGGTAGGGGGCGCCGGCGAGGATCAGGGGCAGCCAGGCCATCAGGTAGGCGAGGTCGTTGCCGTAGTAGTAGGGGCTCGTCGCCCAGCTCACCGTGAGCCACAGGCTGAGCGAGATCAGCGCGCCGCCGAGCGCGGCGAGCCGGCCGAGCAGACCGAGGAGGGTGCCGATGCCGACGGCCAGTTCACCGAGGGCCATGGCGTAGCCGAAGCCGGCCGGGGCCTTCAGGGCCAGGTCGACCAGGGCCGGGACGGCGGCGGAGTCGCGGGCCGCGCGCATGGTGTCGCCGACGGATCCGGCGCCGCCGGACTTCAGGAAGGCGCTGTCGGTGAGCTTGTCGAGGCCGGCGTAGAGGAAAGTGACGCCGAGGAAGACACGGAGGGGCAGAAGGGCGTAGTGGGTGGCGGTGTCCCGCCAGCCGCGGAAACCGTTCAAGCCGGTGGTGTGCGTGTCCGTCCGGATGCCGTGCGTCATCGTCGCCAGCCGCCTCTCGCCCGCCGTTGAGCCCCTCACTGACCATACGTACGACAAGGGGAGGCAGTTCAATCCGATCCCGGGTCTTTTTCCGGATTTCGGCGCCCCGTGCGAGGACGCCGAAGGGGGCCGTCAGGTGCGGGCCCTGATCCGCCGCACGGCCGGTCGTGGTCCGGCCGGTCCAGAAGAGCGGGGGTGGTGCACGTCGTTCATTCGGTCACCTGGACGATGCACCGGTTGGTCGCGATCCCGGCCGCGGTGACCACCTGCACCTCCACCGCCCCGGGCTCGACATCGGCCGGTACGGGCACGGTCAGGACATTGTCCGTGGGGTTGCGGAAGCCGCCGGTGACGGGGACCAGCGGGACGTGCACATCGACGGCGCCGATCCGGACCACCATGCGGGAGAGCCGGTCGGCACCGCGGGCACCGGGCGGCACGAAGCCGGCACCGCGGATCTCGATGTCGTCGCCGGTGCGGATCGGCCCGTCCAGGTCCCCGGGCTCGCGGACCCGGACCACGGACAGGACGACCGGGCGGCCGCCCTCGGCGTACTTGCCGGCCAGGTAGGTGGCGGCCGAGACCAGCACCACCACGCCCAGCCCCCAGGGCAGGTCGGGCAGCTGGTCGGGGCGGCGGGCCAGCCGTACGGCGGCGAACAGCAGGGCGACGGCGCTGATGGCGACGTACTGGATGTCGGCGAAGGCGCCCCGGCCGGAGTCGTCGGTGAGCAGATCGGCGGCGCGCGGCCGGTGCGCCGGTACCTTCTGCAGCCGCTGGGCGAGAACGCGCAGGCCCACCACCCGGCGGACCAGTATCGCGATGCCGCACACCACGGCCAGGACGGTCACCACGCCGGCGCCGCGCGCGAGGGCGAGGCCGGAGATCAGCGCGTCGCGTTCGGCGTGGTCGGAGGCGGCGGCCAGCCGCGCCGCCAGCAGCAGGACGGCGTAACCGACGAACAGCACCCAACAGGCGGCGACCGTACGGGAGGTGGACATCCGGTTGTCCTCGCCGATCACCGGGGCCAGTGCCCCGCCGCGCGCCCGGTGCAGCCAGGAGGCGGCGCTGAGCGTGATGGCGACGACGAGCGCGGCGGCGAGGGCCGCGGTGCGGGCGCCGCTCCAGCCCGCGCCGACCGCGGTGAGCGCCTCGCCGAGCAGCAGCGCGAGGACCGCGCCCCACACCGTGCAGACCGTCCGCAGCCAGAGCCGGGCGAGCCAGGCCTCGCCCTCGGCGCGGCCGCGTTCGGCGACGGCCTCCGCCCGCTGGGTCAGTTCCTCGGAGACCCACCGGCGGGACGCCGAGGCGGAGTGCGCCACGGCCGCCGGCAGGCCCTGCCCGGCCGCGTAGTCGTCCCGCAGGCGCAGGAACGCGGCGACGGCCCGCCGGTGCCCCTCCCGGGCGCCGTGCGGGCAGTCCCCGCAGGCGCAGCCGCCCTCATGGATCGCCTCGGCACCCGTGCCCTGCCTCGCCTCCTGCACCGCCACGCCCGGCGCCCGCCTTCCCCACGACCTTCGGCACGGCCGGCGGCCCTCCGTCGGAGGACCTCGCTGCCGCGCAACTGCCTTGCGTCGAGAGCGAATTGTGCCCTAAGACGGGCCGCCCGGGGCCGTCGGTCCGGGTCACGGCGGGTGAAGTACGGGCCGCTGTGTTGACCCGGCTGCGAGAATTTCCGTATGGCCGAGATCATCCAGCGGGACGGGACCTGGGCCTTCGACGGCAGCACGATCCGGATCACGCCCGGACTGCACCGCTGCGTGCCGCTGTTCCGGCAGACGTACGGGGAGATCTCCGTTCCCCTGGAGGCGGTCTCGGACGTCGTCTACGAACCCGAGCGCAAGCGTGGCCGGCTGCGGATGCGGCTGCGCGAGGGCGCCGATCCGCTGCTCCAGGCGACGGGCGGGCGGCTGCCGGACCCGGCCGACCCCTACCGGCTGGCGGTGGACGCGGACCGCGGCGGGGTCGCGGAGTACGTCGCCGAGGAGATCCGGCACGCCCTGCTCCTCGACCGGATCCCCAAGGAGCCCACGACCGCCTATCTGCTGCCGGGCCCGCCGGTGCCGGTGTCGGTGCGGTGCTCCGACGGCACGGTCTCCTTCGACGGCGCACAGGTGCGCATCGACTGGGCCGACACCTCCGACCGGGTCAAACGCGCCACCGGCCCGCGGATCATCGCGCTCGGAGACCTGGTGCAGGTGGAGTGGCTGCCGAACTCCGGGTACGAGGACGGCTTTCTGCGGTTCGTGACCCCGGAGACGGTGTTCTCCAAGCTGCCGCCCGAGCGGGACCCCTACACCCTGGACCTGTGGGGCAGCGTGCGGCGCGATCTGCTGACCGCGCTGGTCGCGACGGCCGTCACCGCCCGGCTGCCGCATCCCTCCACCCGCACGGGTGCCGCCTACGACGGCCGGGACCGGCGGCGGACGGTCGTACCCGGGCAGGCCGACCACCATGACGCCCTGCTGCGCCGGCTGCGGGAGCTGGGCGAGCTGCACCGGGACGGGGTGCTCACGGACGAGGAGTTCGCGATGACCAAGGCGGCGGTGCTCAGGGGGTTCAGCTGAGCAGGTCCGGTTCGCTGCGGCTGATGTCCTGCCACAGGGGCTGGTAGTTGATCCAGGCCACCAGGTCGCCGCCGAGCTGTTCGCGGGTGGCGACGGCGAGTTTGTGGTCGATGAGGACCGGGCGGCCGGCCGCCTTCGCCATCAGCTGCACCTGGCTGGACCGCTCCATCGACATGAACCACCAGGCCGCCGCGTCCACCGAGTCGCCGACGGTGAGCAGTCCGTGGTTGCGCAGCACGAGCGCCTTGCGGGAGCCGAGGGCACCGGCGATCCGGCGGCCTTCCTCGGTGTCCACGGTGACGCCGGTGTAGGCGTCGTAGAGCGCGACGTCCTCGTAGAAGGCGCAGCTCTCCTGGGTGATGGGGTCGATCAGCTCGCCGAGCGCGGCCAGGGCGCGGCCGTGCACGGAGTGGCAGTGGGCGACGGCGACGACATCGGGGCGGGCGGCGTGGACCTGGGCGTGCACGGTGAACGCGGCCTGGTTGACGTGGTAGCGGCCCTCGACGACCTGTCCGTCCTGGTTGGCGAGGACGAGATCGCTGACGGTGACGTGCTTGAACGGCATCCCGAACGGGTTGACCCAGAAGCAGTCGGTGAACTCCGGGTCGCGGGCGGTGATGTGCCCGGAGACCCCGTCCTCGAACCCGGCCCGGCCGAAGATCCGCAGGGCTCCCGCGAGCCGCTCCTTGCGGTGCCTGCGCTCGGCCTCCACCGACTCGTGCATCGGCGGCATGGCGAACTGCAGCTGGTCGGTGGGCAGCGGCAGGGGCGGGGTGGGCCCGTGCATAGGTCCTCCAGCGGGCGGATTGCGGTACGCGCCGGAAGTTACCGCCGGTCAGCGCAAAAGGGCAGAGCTGTTTTGTAAAGATGACGTACGCGGTGAATACACGACAGAGGTTGTCCGGTTTGCCGGTGAGACTGGCGCGCATGAACTGGGCATCCTTCAGCACCGCAGAACCCGAACTGGCAGCGATCACCGAGGAGCGGTTCGGTGCCTTCCGCCATCACGTCCTCGCCACCCTCCGCAGGGACGGCTCGCCGCGCACGTCCGGACTGGAGGCCGACTTCCGCGGCGGTGAGCTGTGGCTCGGCATGATGGCGGGCTCGCGGAAAGCCCTCGACCTGCGACGCGACCCGCGTTTCGCGCTCCAGGCGAACCCGGGCGACGGCACGGGGATGGGCGGCGGGGACGTACGGATCGCGGGGCGGGCGTACAAGGTGGAGGGCGAGCGGAAGTCCGGGTACGCGAAAGAGGTGGAACCGCCGGAGCCGTTCCACCTCTTCCGCACCGAGCTGACGGAGGTCGTGCGAACCTACGTCGAGGACGACCGGTATCTGGTCGTCCAGGTCTGGACGCCCGGTGCGTCCCTGCGCACGCTCAGGCGCGCGTAGGGCCTACTCCCACTCGATGGTGCCCGGCGGCTTCGAGGTGACGTCGAGGACGACCCGGTTGACGTCCCGGACCTCGTTGGTGATCCGGGTCGAGATACGGGCCAGGACGTCGTACGGCAGCCGGGACCAGTCGGCCGTCATGGCGTCCTCGGAGGACACCGGGCGCAGCACGATCGGGTGGCCGTAGGTGCGGCCGTCGCCCTGGACGCCGACGGAACGGACGTCCGCGAGGAGGACCACCGGGCACTGCCAGATGTCCCGGTCGAGGCCGGCCGCGGTCAGCTCCTCGCGGGCGATGGCATCCGCGTCGCGGAGCAGGTCCAGGCGCTCCTTGGTGACCTCGCCGACGATACGGATGCCGAGCCCGGGACCGGGGAACGGCTGGCGCTGGACGATCTCCTCCGGCAGGCCCAGCTCCTGGCCGACCATGCGGACCTCGTCCTTGAACAGCTTGCGCAGCGGCTCGATCAGCTTGAACTCGAGGTCCTCGGGCAGGCCGCCGACGTTGTGGTGCGACTTGATGTTCGCGGTGCCGGTGCCGCCGCCGGACTCGACCACGTCCGGGTACAGGGTGCCCTGGACCAGGAACTCCACGGCCGGGCCCTCGTCGGCGATGATGTCCGCCTGCGCCTGCTCGAAGACGCGGATGAACTCACGGCCGATGATCTTGCGCTTCTCCTCGGGGTCCGAGACACCCTTGAGCGCGGTCAGGAAGCGCTCCTCGGCGTCCACGACGACCAGCTTGACGCCGGTCGCGGCCACGAAGTCCTTCTCGACCTGCTCGGTCTCACCCTTGCGCATCAGGCCGTGGTCGACGTACACGCAGGTCAGCTGGTCGCCGATGGCACGGGCGACGAGGGCGGCGGCGACGGCGGAGTCCACGCCGCCGGACAGACCGCAGATCGCGCGCTTGTCGCCGACCTGCTCACGGATCGCGGCGACCTGCTCCTCGATCACGTTGCCGGTCGTCCAGTCCGGCTTCAGACCCGCACCCCGGTACAGGAAGTGCTCCAGCACCTGCTGGCCGTGCGTGGAGTGCATGACCTCGGGGTGGTACTGGACGCCGTAGAGCTTCTTCTCGTCGTTCTCGAACGCGGCGACCGGGACGACGTCCGTGGACGCGGTGACCGAGAAGCCCTCGGGGGCGGCGGAGCAGGCGTCGCCGTGCGACATCCACACGTGCTGCTCGTCCGGGGTGCCCTCGAACAGGGTGGAGGAGTTCTTCGAGACGTGCAGGTCGGTACGGCCGTACTCGCGGGCGCCGGTGTTGTCGACGGTGCCGCCAAGGCTCTGCGCCATCAGCTGGAAGCCGTAGCACATGCCGAAGACGGGGACGCCGGCCTCGAAGATCTCGCGGTCGAGCGTGGGAGCACCCGCCTCGTACACCGAGGAGGGGCCGCCGGAGAGGATGATCGCCGCGGGGTTCTTGGCGAGCATCTCCTTCACCGGCATGGTGCTCGGCACGATCTCGCTGTAGACCCGCGCCTCGCGGACGCGACGGGCGATGAGCTGGGCGTACTGCGCGCCGAAGTCGACGACCAGGACGGTGTCGGGGTTGGCGGCAGTGGAAGTCGCTGATGACACGGGGTGCCTTCTGGTGGTCGGGCGGGGGTCTGTGCTAACGAGTCTAACGGTGTGGGCGGGAAGGCTTCCCCTGGACTTCGCCATGGCATACTGACCTCATGCTTCAGCACACGACCTTCGTCTTTACCTATGGCACCCGGCCCGCCGGCTGCCATGGTCGTGCTGCTTGAGCGCAACGCCAAGCGACTTCCCAGGCGCCCCGGGCCGACAAGGCCCGGGGCGCCTGTCGTTTTCCGGGTCGTGTCGTCCCGGGGACTCCCCTTCCGATCGAGGAGCCCCGACATGACCAGTACCGTCACCCCGGAAGAGACCATCACGGACGCCCGTGAGCGCATCGACGCGCTCGACGACCGGATCATCGGTCTCATCCAGGAACGGATGGCCGTCTCCGCCGTCGTCCAGCAGACCCGCATCGCCTCCGGTGGACGCCGGGTGCACCTCTCCCGCGAGATGGAGATCCTCGGCCGCTACCGCGAGGCCCTCGGCAAGCCCGGCACCAACCTCGCCATGACCCTGCTCGAACTGTGCCGGGGCCGTATCTGAGTCCTGTGCCGTGTCCGAGTTCTGTGCCGGGGCCGTGTCCGAGTTCTGTGCCGGGGCCGTGTCCGAGTTCTGTGCCGGGGCCGTATCCGAGTTCGAGCCCTCTCACCCGTACGGCGCGTGACCGGCCCCCGCACCGCTTCGTTGAGCGGGGTGTCCGTGCCAGCCAGGGGCGGGCCCGACAGAACCACGCGTGGCTCGCTGGAGCGGTGAGGCGTACGGGTCGTGCCGTGCGCCGTGGGACCTCGCTCCAGGGAAGTGACCGGACGGCAGGGGACAGCAGCCCGGTCACCCCAGAGAACGGCCGGCTCCGGGGACGCCCGGGGCCGGCCGGCGGAAGAACTGCACACCCACCCAAGTACCAGCGGCGCAACCCCCCGGCGCCGCCCTTCAGGCACCGGCGCTGCCCTGACGTCGGTGCTGACCGAAGAAAGGCCCCGCGGCCTCTCCGTCCCGCGGGGCCTTTCGGCATGTCTGTGACCCACACCACATGAATATTCGGTGTGCCCGAAGCAACCCTTCTCTTCTTTCGCCGATCAAACCTGCCGAATCGAAAAAACAGAAGAACACTGAGAGGGACCTGCCTTCGGAGGGGGATGCAGGTCCCTCTTGGCGTGTCCCGCCCGGCTAGTGCTTCGGCGGTACGGCCGGCATCCCCAGGAACGGCAGGCGCAGCGCGCCGAAGGCCTCCGCCGGGACCACCGGGGCCTGCGGTTCCACCGGCTTCAGCCGCTCGTACGCCGCTCCTGGCGCCGGCCGCGGGTCCTCCTCGCCCTTGTTCGGCCAGAAGGACATCGCCCGCTCGGCCTGCGCGGTGATCGTCAGCGACGGGTTCACACCGAGGTTCGCCGAGACCGCGGCGCCGTCCACGACCGAGATGCCGGGGTGGCCGTAGAGGCGGTGGTACGGGTCGATCACACCCGTCTCCGGGGAGTCGCCGATGGGGCAGCCGCCGAGGAAGTGCGCGGTGAGCGGGGTGCCCATCAGCTCGCCGACGTTGCTGCCCGCGAAGCCGTTGATCTCTGCGGCGAGCGCGGAGGCGGCCTCCGTGGCGGCCTTGATCTGCTTGGGGTTGGGAGCGCCGTGCCCCTGGCGGGCGGTGAGCAGGCCCTTGCCGATTCCGTCCGGTTTCAGGTACGTCGTCAGGGAGTTGTCCAGCGACTGCATCACCAGGCCGATGATGGTCCGCTCGGACCAGCGCCGGTTGGAGAGGGAGCGCAGGACCAGCAGCGGGTGCCTGGCCGCGTTCGTCAGCCAGGCCAGCGCCCGGGAGGAGCCCTCGGCGTACGGCACCTGGAGGATCGACAGGCCGCCCATGGAGTTGGAGCCCTTGCCGTAGCGGACCGGCTCGATGTGCGTGTTCTCGTCCGGGTGGACCGAGGACGTGATCGCGACGCCCCGCGTGAAGTCGGCCTTCGGCTCGCCGGTCGCCCTGCGGTAGCGGCGGTTGTCGGTCTGTGCGCCCACCAGCGCCTCGGAGTTGGTCCGGGTCAGGTCGCCCAGCCGCTGGGACAGGTACGGCAGCTGGCCGCCGGCCTTCATCCGGTGCAGCAGGGTCTGCGTGCCGTACGTGCCGGCCGCGAGGACGACCCTGCGGGCGGTGAAGAGCCGGCCCTCGCCCTTCTTCTTCCGGTCCGTCGGCAGGGTCGCCACCGCATACCCGCCGCGTGAGTCGTCCGTGACGGACACGACCGTCGTCAGGGGGTGGACCACCGCGCCCGCCTTCTCGGCGAGGTACAGGTAGTTCTCGTTCAGGGTGTTCTTCGCGCCGTGCCGGCAGCCGGTCATGCACTCGCCGCACTCGGTACAGGCGTTGCGGGCGGGTCCTGCGCCGCCGAAGTACGGGTCGTTCACCTGCCCGCCGGGTAGGGCCTTCGCCTTGCCGTCGGCGTCCTTGCCGTCGCCGAAGAACACGCCGACCGGGGCGAGGTGGAAGGTGTCGCCGACGCCCATCCGCTGGGCCGCCGCCTTCAGATGCACGTCGGAGGGGGTCATCGTCGGGTTGAGCCGTACGCCGAGCATGCGCTGGGCCTGGTCGTAGTACGGCTTCAGCTCCTCCTGCCAGTCGGTGATGTCCCGCCACTGGGGGTCGTCGAAGAAGGCCTTCGGCGGTACGTAGAGGGTGTTGGCGTAGTTGAGAGAGCCGCCGCCCACGCCCGCGCCGGCCAGCACCATGACGTTGCCCAGCAGGTGGATGCGCTGGATGCCGAACATGCCGAGCCTGGGGGCCCAGAGGTAGTTCTTCAGGTCCCACGAGTTCTTGGGGAGGGTGTCGCGGGTGAAGCGGCGTCCCGCCTCCAGCACGCCGACCTTGTAACCCTTTTCTGTCAGGCGCAGGGCGGACACCGATCCGCCGAAGCCGGAGCCGATGACGAGGACGTCGTAGTCGTAAGCGTCCTGGGGCACGGGGTCTCCTCGTTGAGTTTCGCGTGCGGGCCGTTTGTGGTTGGTTGCGCCCCTGCGGCGGAGCCGCACATCAAATGCAGCCCCGCGCCCCTGGGGAATCACCTGAACCGGAATGCCTTCATCAGGCGGAGACTCGTGCTCATGAAGCGGGCGTAGCCCTCGTCCGTCATGCCCAGCGACGGCGCCATGGGAAGCAGTCGCTGCTGGGCCACCGTCTGGGCCTCCGTGTACTTGAGGATGCCCTCGGATCCGTGGCGGCGGCCGAGGCCGGAGTCCTTCATGCCGCCCATCGGGGACTGGACGCTGCCGTAGGCGGGTGCGTAGCCCTCGTTGACGTTGACCGTGCCGGTGCGCAGGCGGGCGGCGACGGCCCGGCCGCGCGCGGCGCTCTTCGTCCAGACGGAGGAGTTCAGGCCGTACGGCGTGGCGTTGGCCCGCTCGATCACCTCGTCGTCGGTCTTGAAGCGGTAGATCGAGACGACCGGGCCGAAGGTCTCCTCCTCGCACACGGACATGGAACTCTCGACGCCGTCGAGGATGGTCGGCTCGAAGAAGTACGGGCCGATGTCCGGGCGGGCGACCCCGCCCGCGATCACCTTCGCCCCCTTGGCGACGGCTTCTTCCACATGCCGTTCGACGGTCTTCAGCTGGCGCTCGCCGACCAGCGAGCCCATGTCGGCGCCGTAGGCGAGGGAGTTGCCGAGCCGCATGGCCCTGGTGCGGGCGGCGAAACGCTCCAGGAAGGTGTCGGCGACCGACTCGTGGACGTACAGCCGCTCGATGGAGATGCAGAGCTGTCCGGCGGAGGAGAAGCAGGCGCGTACGGCGCCGGCGGCGGCCTTCTCGATGTCGGCGTCGTCCAGGACCAGCATGGCGTTCTTGCCGCCGAGTTCGAGGGAGACGCCGACCAGACGGGCTGCGGCGCCCTGGGCGACCTCGCGGCCGGTGCGGGTGGAACCGGTGAAGGAGACGTAGTCGGCGTGCCTGACGACCTCCGGGCCGACGACCGGACCCTCGCCGAGGACGACCTGGAAGACGCCCTCGGGCAGACCCGCCTCGATGAGCAGGTCGCGGGCCCACAGGGCGGTGAGGCAGGTCTCGGTGTCCGGCTTCATCACGACCGCGTTGCCCGCGACGAAGGCCGGCAGCGCGTCGCCGACCGACAGTTCCAGCGGGTAGTTCCACGGGGCGATCTGGCCCACGACACCGCGCGGATGGCGGAGTTCGGTGACCTTCGTGAGCGTGGGCACGGCGCCGGTGTGCCGCTTGGGCCGCAGGTAGGCGGGGGCCTTGCGGCCGTAGTGGCGGGCCGCGACCGCGACGGCCTGCACCTCCTCGTGCGCGTGCAGGCGGGCCTTGCCGGTCTCCAGCTGGATGAGGTCGAGCACCTCGGCCTGCCGCTGCAGCACCAGGTCGTGGAAGCGGAGCAGGACGGCGGCCCGTTGCCGTACCGGGGTCTTCTCCCACACGGCCTGTGCGGTACGCGCCGCCTCGAAGGCCTTCTGTACGTCCTCGGGGGTGGACTCGGGCAGGTCGGCCAGCTTCTCACCGGTGAACGGGGTGTGGTTGGCGGTACGGCCGGAACCGACGACGCCCTTGGTGAGCTGGGCCACCAGCTCCGGCGTGACCACGTCGGCGGCGGTGCGGACGCCTTCGGGTGCGGGCGCGAGGGGGTTGGTGCCGGTGCTGTCCGGGGCCTGCGTGTCCGTCATGACGCGCAGGGTATGCCGGAGCGGGGTCTTTGTGTACCCGTCGGTAACGGGGATTCACCGAGTGCTCACATACTGCCAGTGATCACTGGCAGGGAATGTGCTGATCAGGGCGTTGAGGGGGCGACGAGCAGAACGATCACTGGAGTCCGGCTTTTTTCGCCAGGAGCAGTCCCAGCGCGGTGCGCGGGGTGCGGCGGCGGGGGCCGGGGGGCGGCGGGGGCGCCGGCTCGGGCGCCGATGAGGCTTCCGGTGAGGGTGCCGACGGCGGAGCCGGCGAGGGGTCCGGCGAGGGCGACGGTTCCGGTGCGGTGTCGGGTTCCCGTGGAGTGTCGGGTTCCGGTGTGGGTCCGAGGTAGTCGCGCAGTGCCGTCATGACCTCCTCGGAACCCGGGCGCGCCGCGGGCTCGTCGGCATGCAGCCGGTCCAGCAGCGGGCCCAGCGGGCCGGGGTCCGCGTCCCCCAGGGCGGCGCGGAGCAGGGCGCCCAGCGACCACAGGTCGGAGGCCGGGCCGGCGCCGGGGCCCGCGGCGCGCTCGGGGGCCACGAAACCGGCGGGCGCGTCCGCCGGGTGGCCGTCGCCGGTGCCGAAGTCGGTGACGACGACCCGCCCGGTGCCGGACTCCAGCAGGACGTTGGCCGGTTTGACGTCCCGGTGCACGATGCCGACGGCGTGCGCGGCGCGCAGTGCACCGAGGACGGCGAGCCCGATCCGGGCGGTCTCGGCGGGCGGGAGGGACCCTCGGCGCAGGGCCTCCTGCAGGGACTCGCCCTCCACCAACTCCATGACGATCCAGGGGACATGGCCCTCGATGACGACGTCGTACACGGTGACGGCGGAGGGATGGCGCACCCGGGCGGCGGCGCGGGCCTCCCGGTAGAGCCGGCGGGCGATACGGCTGCTTTCCTCGTCATCGGCCGGATCGCCGGGCAGCAGCGGCTCCTTGACGGCGACCCGGCGCCCCTGCCCCTGTTCGTCCCGGGCCCGCCAGACGGTTCCGGTGGGCCCGGATCCGAGGCGTCCGGCCAGCCGGTAGCGGCCACCGATCAGACGTGCGTCGGGCGGGTGTTCGCCGTCTCCACTCATGTCACATGAGTACCGTGAGCACCACCCCCTTGTCGAAGCGGTGCGCTCAGACGGCCCACCGGTGCAGGGTGAAACCGGCCCCCGCCTTCCTCACCTCCACCGCGCCGGCACCGCCGAAGTGGGCGGGGACGACCAACTCCCGTTCGGCCGCCGCGCGTTCCAGGACCCGCAGCCGGGTCTCGGCCGCCCTTCGCGGGTCGAGGCAGAAGCAGCTGCTGCACTCGGGGTGCAGGATCTGCACCGGGCTGTGCAGCAGATCCCCGACGAACACGGCCCGCTCACCCCGGGACTCGACGCGCAGGACGGAGGAGCCCGGGGTGTGACCGGGAGCGGCCTCAAGGACGAGATGTGCGTCGATCCGGTACTCGTCCTCCCACAGCACGGCCTGCCCGGCCCGGTGCACGGGCGCCACGCTGTCCTCGTAGACGAGCCGGTCGAGCGGGCGCGCCCCGCCCGCGTACCCGCCCGCCGGGCCGAAGTGGGCGTCGTCGGCGGCCGGGAGGAGGTAACGGGCGTGCGGGAAGGTGGGAATCCACTCGCCGTCGGCGTCGCGGGTGTTCCAGCCGACGTGGTCGCTGTGCAGGTGGGTGTTGACGACGACATCGACGTCCTGCGGGCGGACGCCGGCCTCCTCCAGGCGGTCCAGGAACCGTCCCTGCCGCCGGTGGAAGAGCGGATTGCCGGGCCGTTCCCGGCCGTTGCCGACGCCGGTGTCGACCACCACGGTGCGGCCGCCGCCGCGCACCACCCACGTCTGGACCGCCACCACGGCCCGGTCACCGCCGGCCTCCCGGTGATCGGGGACCAGGTCCTCCTCGTGCGCGCTCCACACCTCGGGAGGGCAGTCCGGTACGAGGGTGCCGCCGGGCAGGTGCGGCCCCCGCCACTCGATGATGCGGAGCACCTCGACATCGCCGATCAGGAAACTCTGAACTTGGTCATCAGCCATGGTGATCACCCTAGGAGCCACGGTGTGAGCATTCCAATGCTTGTTCGGCGCGCTCGGATACGCTGTCGTCTCATGGATGTGGTGAGTGATGCGATCTCCACGGTCCGGGTGGGCGAGCCCTCGTCGAACCGGCTGCGGGTGAGCGGCTCCTGGTGCGTGCGTCTGTCCCCGTACGAGGGGGCCGGCTTCCATGTCGTGCTGAGCGGCGCGTGCCGGCTGTTTCCGGACGGGGGCGGCGATCCGGTGGACCTGGGCCCGGGGGACGTGGTGCTGCTGCCGCACGGCGCCGGCCATGTACTGGCGGACCGTACGGCGACGGAGGCCCAAGCGCGGCGGGCAGTGCCGTTCGAGACGGTGCGGGACACGGACGTACGACGCCCCGGGCCGGGGCCCGACGTCGAGCTGCTGTGCGGCAAGTACCGGCTCGACCGCAGCCGTACGCATCCGCTGCTGGCGGAGCTGCCGCAGGTGGTGCATCTGCCCCACCGGGTCGGCGACCACCCCGAACTGCGCACGGCCGTCGACCTGCTCGCCCGTGAGCTGGACGAACGCCGGCCGGGCGGCTGCCTCGCCCTGCCGAGCCTGCTGGACCTCCTGCTGATCTACATGATCCGCGCCTGGATGGCCCGGGCGGAGACGGGCGCGTGGCCAGCGGTGCTGGGCGACCCGGTGACGACGGCCGCGCTGCGCGCCCTGCACTCCGATCCGGCGGCCCCCTGGACGACCGACCGCCTCGCCGCCGAGGCCGGTGTCTCCCGCGCCACCCTCGCCCGCCGCTTCACCACCCTGGTCGGCCGCCCGCCGATGGCCTATCTGACCTGGTGGCGGCTGACCCTCGCGGCGACCCGGCTGCGCGCCACCGACGCGCCGCTCGCGACGGTGGCACGGGAGACCGGGTACGGCAGCCCGTACGCCCTCTCGCACGCCTTCAGCCGGGCGTTCGGGATCACACCGGGCCGGTACCGCGAGGCCTCGGGGATCAGGACTTCGTGATGTCCAGGTTGGCGATCGCCGCCCTGGCCACCTCCCGGCCGCGCGCCGTGAAGTCGCCCTGGCCGGGGTAGCCGACGGTGAGCGTGTACATGTCTCCGGCGCCCGTGCGGTAGTAGAAGATCTGGATCTCGCGCGGGCGCGGACCGTCGCTGTCGTCGGTCTTGTAGCCGACGGTGTTCTTCGCGGCCTGTCCGCCGTGATAGGTGGCCGTGTCGTCCGGCTGGGTGCGCGCGCCCTTGGGCATGTTCAGGGTGTAGTCGCCCTCGGTCCGGAACTTCTCGTCGTCGGCGTACATCTGGGACCGCGCGCTGTTCTTGATCTCGTGCAGGGAGTCGTCCGCCCTCCGCGCCAGATGCAGCTCGACCCACACACTGCCGCTCGCGTCCTCGTACGTCACCCAGTTCCTGTCGGTGGCGTCCTTGGCGGGCCGGATCGGCTGGTACCCGGCGGGCACCGCGACGGTGGCGCCGAGCTTCGCCTCCGGCTTCTTCGCCCAGCCGTCGGGCAGCGGGCCCGCGAAGGGGTCGGCGAGGACCAGGTACGCCGCCACCGCCGCCGCGACCAGCACCGCGCCCGCGCCCAGCCACGCCGTACGGCGAAGGCGCCGGGAACGGCCGGCGGGCGGCACGGCCCGGCCGGGCTGCGTCGGCGCCAGAGGTGCGGGGGGCGCCTGCGGGGCAGGCGGGGCCGGGGGCCGTACCGCCTGCTCCAGCAGCGTCCGGACCCGGTCGGCCGGCGGCCGGTGCGCGGGGTCCTTGCGCAGCAGCCCGTCGATGACCTCGGCCAGCGGGCCGGAGGCGGACGCGGGCGCGGCCGGGGTGGAGTTGAGGACCGACTGCAGGGTGGCCGGGGTGTTGCTGCGGCGGAACGGCGAGACGCCCTCGGTGGCCGTGTAGAGCAGCACGCCCAGGGACCACAGGTCGCTCGCCGGGCCGGGCCGCTGTCCCAGCACCCGCTCCGGCGCGATGTACTCGGGCGAGCCGACGAATCCGCCGGTGTCGGTGAGCCGTGTGTCGCCCTCGATCTGCGCGATGCCGAAGTCCGTGAGCACCACCCGGTCGTGCCGGCCGAGCAGGACGTTGTCGGGCTTGACGTCCCGGTGCAGGACGCCCGCCGCGTGCGCCGCCTCCAGCGCGCCGAGCACCTGAAGACCGATCCGGGCCGCCTCGCGCGCACCCAGCGTCCCCTCCTGCAGCACGTCGCCGAGGCTGCGGCCGCGCACCAGCTCCATCACGATCCAGGGCCGGCCGTCGACGACCGCGACGTCGTGGACGTTCACCACCGCCGGGTGGTCGAGGCGGGCCGCAGCGCGGGCCTCGCGGCGCATGCGCTCGAAGGCGTTGGCGCGTTCCCGTTCGGGAAGGTCGTCCGGGAGGCGGGGCTCCTTGACGGCGACCTCCCGGTCCACCGTCTCGTCCTCGGCCCGCCACACCGTCCCCATCCCGCCGTGGCCCAGCTTGCCGAGCAGCCGGTACCGACCGGCGATCAGCCGCCCGGCCCCGGCTTCCTGCCGCGGGGGCGGGACGGGGTGCGGCGGCGTGTGCGGCTGCATGTGTGACTGCGGTTGCGGCGGCTGCGGCGGTTGCAGAACAAAACTCGTCGTGTCGTCGGTGCCGTGACCGACTCCCCCGTCACTGCTCATGAATCATCCATATCGCGCCACCGGCGCCCGCAGCCACAGGGAACGCGAACCGGTCACACACCCGTGACCGAGCGGCCGGTCAGGAGCCCGCCCGGAAGGTGTCGACCGCCACGTCGAAGTACTCCCGCGCCTCCCGCACCTTGCCGACCGGCGCCGACACCCACACGTCGTACATCCGCCCGGCCTCCTCCCAGCACAGGTCGTAGGTGTGGCGCGGACCCTCCGCCGCGCTGAAGCCGTCCCAGGTGAACTCCCACAGCGCGGCGGGGTGTCCGTTGTGCGTGGTGGGGGTGATCCGGCCGTCGCGGTAACCGGGGTTGGTGGCGGGGCCCTTGGCGGCCGACCGTTCCATCGCGCCCCGGGGGCCGCCCGGTTGCCGACCGGTCGTCTTGACACCGAGGCGGAAGGTCTGGCCGGGCGAGAGGTAGAAGACGCGCTCGCCCTGCGGACTGCGGGTGAAGTCCTGCGGTACGGCGAGGGAGAAGCCGGCCGGGTCCCGGGCGGTGCGGTATCCGGAGGGCGCGGTGCGCGAGTCGGTCGAGGCGGGGCCGGTCGGCGTCGGGCGTGTCGCGGTGGGGGCCGGCACGGCGGTGCCGGGTGCCGGGGACGAGGCCGGCGGCGACGTCGGGCGCGTACCGGACCCGGTCGCCGGGGACGTCACCGTACCGCCGGGGTTGCCGCCCCTGTCGCCGTCCCGGTGCAGCAGCAGCGCCGCCGCCGACACGCCGGCCCCGGCCAGCGCGGCGACGAGCAGGGCCGCGACCAGCACCCCGCGCGTGGACGTGCGGGGCGGGGGTTCGGCCGCCGGCCCGGACGCGGTGGGCGGCTGCGGTCCCTGCTGGGCAACGGCAGGCTCGGTGGGCGGGTGGAGGCCGGCGGCCTGCGGCGTACGGCCGCCGCCCGTGGCCCCTGATCTCGGCGCGCCGCTCCCCGTGGCGTCGGCCCTCGGCGTACGGCTTCCCGTCGCGCCGGGCCGCGGGGGCCGGCTCCCGCCGATCCGGTGGCCGCGCCCGGCGGCCGGGGTGCCGGGCGGTCCCGGGGCCTCCGGTGTCCGGCCGGTCTCCAGGAACGTCCGCAGCATCTGCTCGGCCGCGGCGGCGCCGAGCCGCCGGTCGGGGTCGCGTTCCAGCAGTCCCCGTACGACCGGCAGCAGCGGCTCGGCCTCGGCGGGGGGCCGGATCTCGGCGGCGACCACGGCGTGCAGGATGCCGCCGAGCGAGTCGCGCCGGAACGGCGACTCGCCGCTGAGCACCGTGCACAGCAGCGCGCCCACCGACCACAGGTCGGACTCCGGCCCGGTGCGCAGCCCCGACATCCGCTCCGGCGCGGTGTATTCGGGCGAGCCGACGAAGGAGCCGGTCTCGGTGAGCGTGGTGGCGCCCTCCACCTGCGCGATCCCGAAGTCCGTCAGCACGACCCGTCCGGTGCCGGACTCGATCAGGACGTTCGCGGGCTTGATGTCCCGGTGCAGCACCCCCGCCTCGTGCGCGGTGTGCACCGCGCTGAGCAGGGCGATACCGATCCGTGCGGCCTCGGCGGCGTCGACCGGGCCCTGCCGCGAGATCCGGTCGGCGAGCGAACCGCCGTCGACCAACTCCATGACCAGGTAAGGGCGTTCGTCCTGCTCCACCACGTCGTGCACGACGATGATGTGCGGATGCCGCAACTGGGCGACCGCCCGCGCCTCGCGGAAGGTACGGTCCCGGCGGCGCCGCGCGTCGTCCTCGGCCAGGGAGTCGTCCGGGAGGAGTTCCTTGACCGCGACACGCCGTCCCAGCACCTGGTCGACGGCCCGCCATACGACGCCCATGCCGCCACGCCCGATGCGTGCCTCCAGGCGGTAACGGTCCGCGATCACACGGAAGACGTCCCCCTCGGTCCCCATGCGCCCCATCATGCCGCATCGGACGGACGCCTTCCGGGACGGCGATCGGCCAAGTATGCCGTCCGGCCAGGGGCGTGGCTTGAATCATGCAGCAGCGGAGGCAGGACTTCCTCGCGGCCCGGCCGCTCCCCCGCACTCGCTCCGGGGCGATGAGAGCGGCCACAGCGACAGCGGAACCCTCTGTTCCGCTCGGGTCAGCCCTCCTGGAAGCCCCGCAGGATCCAGTCGAACTGCTTTCTGGTGGTGGCCCAGTCGTCGGCCGGCGAGGCCGCGTAGATGGCGTACTCGGTGCCGTTGCTCTCCATGTACGCGACGTCGATCGCGTGGTAGGGCCCCGGGAAGTAGTGCGGCGGGTCCTTGGCCAGCGCGTCCCACGTGTACTCCCAGCGGACGCCCGGCTGGTCGCGGAAGAGCTCCTCCTTGAGGCTCAGCTGCTTGTAGCGCTGCAGCCGTCGGGAGACCCGCTGGTTCAGGTTGGTCATGTGCTCGTACGCGGTGCGGAAGTCCGGCGCGGTGTCGACGGCGACCCGCACGAGGTGCTTGCCCTTGTCGGGCGAGTAGTCGACCTGCCGGAGGCCGTCCTGGTCGATGGAGACGGTCCGCTTCCACCCCTTGGGCAGGGAGATGCTGAAGCCCACCGGATCGTTGCGCCGCTCCCAGTTGGTGGGGGCCGCGCCGTCGGAGCCAGGCGTGGCGTCGGCACTCGCAGAGGGTGCCGTCGTGGCCGGGTCCGCACCGCCGCTGATCCTGGTGTCGCTCTCCATGGCGCCCCACTCCTGGAACGCGACCGCCGCGCCGCCGCCGAGCACGGCCGCGACGGCGACCACGAGGGCGAGGGTGCGCAGCCGGCGCCTGGGCCGTACCGGTGCCGGGCCCTGCGACGTGGGCGCCACGGCCGTCGGACCGGTCATGGAGCGGCCCGGGGCCCCGGGCGTTCCGGGGCCGTAGGCGGAGGCGGTCCCCGCGGACTCGTATCCGGGCACCGGGGCGGTGGGGCCGTAACCGGAGGTGGGCCCCGTGGGGCCATAACCGGAGGTGGGGCCGTAACCGGAGGTGGGGCCGGTGGGGCCGTAACCCGATGCGGCCCGGCTGCCCGTCCCCCCGGTGTGCACACCCGAGCCCTGCGTCGGGACGAACGCCTGGGCCGCGTGCGGGCGGCGGCCCTCGGCCGCCTCGGCGAGCATCTGCTCCGTCTCCTCCGCGCTCGGCCGCCGGTCCGGCTCCTTGCGCAGCAGGGCGGCTATGACGGGGCCGAGCGCACCGGCGTGGCGCGTCTCGTCGGCGTCCTCCTCGACGACCGCCTGCATGGTGCTCAGCGGTGAGGTTCGGCGGAACGGGGACCGGCCCTCGACCGCCGTGTACAGCGTGGCGCCGAGCGCCCACAGGTCCGAGGCCGGGCCCGGGTCGTGGCCGCGCACCCGTTCGGGCGCGAGGTAGTCGACGGAGCCGACGACCTCTCCGGTGCGGGTGATGGTGGAGTCGCCCTCGATCTGGGCGATGCCGAAGTCGGTGAGCAGGACCCTGCCCTCGCGGCCGAGGAGGACGTTGCCGGGCTTGACGTCCCGGTGCAGTACCCCGGCGGAGTGCGCGGCGCGCAGCGCCCGCAGCACCCACAGGCCGATCCGCGCGGCCTCCCGCGGCTCGACGCGCCCCTGTTCCTTGACCGCGTCGGCCAGCGAGTTGCCCTCGACCAGCTCCATGACGATCCATGGGCGGCCGTCGTGTTCGAGGACGTCGTGCACGGTGACGACCGCGGAGTGGTTGATGCGCGCGGCGGCGCGGGCCTCGGCCCGGGTGCGGGCGAGCAGAACGGCCCGGTCGCTGTCGGAGACGTAGAGCGCGGCGGTCAACTCCTTGACGGCGACCGTCCGGTTCAGTACCTCGTCGTGGGCACGCCACACCCGGCCCATGCCGCCGCTGCCGATGGAATCGGCGAGCCGGTAGCGGCCCGCTATGAGCAGGCCCTGCATCTGATTCACGTTGCCCCGCAATGCTCTTGACAGGGTCAGGTTAAGGACCGGCCTGCCGACTGGGAACCAGCGGGGTGCCAAGGTGACAGCACTGTGACGGTTGTCGCGGGGGCGAACGGCCCGGATCGGTCAACCGGTATACGGCGTGCTCAACGCGTGTAGCGGTACGTCGCCACAGCCTGCTCGTACAGCCGTGTCACCTCGTCCCGCTCGGCCTCCGGACCACGGACCTGGACGAGGTGATAGCGGCCGTTCAGCAGGATCGCCATGTTGCGCACGAACAGGTCGCGCCCCTGCCCGTCGGTCCAGGTGAACTGCCCCTCGGCCATGGTCCGTCCGCCGACCTCGATGGTGCGCAGCCCGGTCGCCGTGGCCCAGCTGGAGTCGCGGTACGGCTGGAGCTCGCTCTCCTTGTCCCGCTGGTAGCGCATCGGGTCACTGCCGTACGTGGCGGCGCTGTCCCGTCCGGGGACGACGATCAGCTCGAAGTTCCCGTGTGCGTACACCACCTGGCCGCTGCCGTTCTTCGGGGTGCGGTCCCAGCCCTTGGCGACGGCCACCTGGAAGCCGTCGGGGTCCTTGCGCAGGGTGAAGCCGTCGGCGACGGACGTGTCGCCGCCGGTCTGGGTCTCGGTGGCGGGCGCGGTGTTCTTCGGCGTGCTCTGCCCGGAGGGGGGCTGCTGCCCGGTGTGCGACGGCACGGGACTCGCCTCCCCCGCGGTCCCGGTGCGGTCGCTGCCCGCGGCCCCGTTCTTCCCCTGTCCGGGCATGAACAGCACGGCGTAGGCGATCGCGCCGGCCAGCAGGAGCAGGATGAGCAGGAGCAGCGTCCGGCCGAGGCTGCGCGGGGAACGCTCCTGCCCCCGGGCGCCGGCTCGCTTGTGCCGGCCGTGCGGATGGCCCTCGGGCAGTCCGGCGCGGCGTCGTCGCATGCGCACCAGCTCGCCGCGGCGCCGCACGATCGGCAGCCGGCTCGGATCGGCGGACGGCACGGGTACGACATGGGTGCCGGCGTCCGGCTCGGGTGCGGAGCGCACCAGGGAGCGCAGCCAGCCGTTCAGCTCCTCGAAGTCCAGCCGCTCGGTGGGGTCCTGGCGCAGCAGCGACTCCACGACCGGCCGCAGCGGACCGCACTCCTCGGCGAAGGCGGGCGGCTCGGCGCACACCAGCTGCACCAGCTCGGCCGTCGACTCCTCCGGGTACGGCGCGTGTCCCTGTACGGCCCGGAACAACAACGCGCCCAGCGCCCACAGATCGGTCGCCGGCCCGATCGGCGCCGCCAGCTGCCAGTTCTCGTGCACGGGACCGGCCTGCTCCGGCGCCCACCGCTCGGTCACCGGCCCCACGACGGTCATCCGCACCTGCCGCGCCCGCTCGGCCGCCAACGCGGTACCGGCTCCGCGCCGGGCACCGGTCACGGCCGTCCCGGTGTCGTCCCAACGGGGGCGGGGCTGGGCCTGCTGGGGAAGCAGCTGGTGCCCCGGGCCGGTACCCGGGGACGGCGGGTCCCCGACCTGACGGCCGGGGGTGGCGCCGGTCCAGTACTCCGGATCGGATACCTGTCCGGGTACGGCCGGATACCCGGACCGCTGCCCCGCCGAGGCGGCCCCGGCCGACTGCGAGCCGCCGCCCGGGCCCGGGGGGCCACCGGCGCTACCGGGCCGCTGCGAACCACCGCCCGGATCCCGGGAACCGTCGGCTGCACCGGGGCGGGGTGCGGCGCCGGGCCAGGGTTCGCCCTGTGCCCCGTAGGGGTCGGCGATGCGGCCGGGGTACGGCGACAGCTCCGTGCCGTCGGTCCGGGTGGCACCGGTGCCGCCCTCGGCGGGCGGCCGGGCCCCGGGCAGGGCGGCGTGCCCGCTCTGCCGGGCCTCCTGCACCCGGGCCGCGGCACGCGCGCCCGCGCGGTATGCGGCGATGGCACCGGCGCGGGCGGCACGGATGTCCGCGCCGCTTTCCAGCGACCGCTGCCCCGCAGGGCCGGGCACCCCGGGGTCCCCGGTGCCGCTCGGCGTCCCAGTACCGCCGGCCATCTCAAGTCCGCCAGAGCCCCCCGTACCACCGGGGACCGCGGCACCGCCGCGCATCCCAGGAACGCCTGGCGCCCCGGTGCCCCCGGGGCCCCTGGTACCGCCAGGCACCCCCGTACCGCCGCGCACCCCGTTCGCCCCCGGCCCCGGCAGCCCTCCGGCCGCGCGTGCCTGGATGGCGGCCCGGCGTGCGGCCTCGGGATCGACGTCCGCGGAAGGAATCGGTCCCGCTCCGGCAGCCCCGCCACCGGGTGCGCCGCCAAAACCGGAGCCGGCGCCCTGCTGCCCGGCGAGCGGAGGCGCCTCGAACCCCGCACCGGAGCCGGCTCCCGCCGCGCCCGGGGCTCCCTCCGGCGTGCCGTCCTGGGCCGGCACCGGGTCGTACCCGCACAACGCCTCCTCCGCGGCACCGACGGCGAGGCCGGTCAGCATCACGCGGCCGTCGTCGCAGACCAGCACCGTGCGAGCGGTGATGTTGCGGTGCACCCAGCCATGTCCGTGCAGCACCCGCAGCGCCATGAGCACGTCGGAGGCGACCTCGGCCGCCCGGTACGGCGACAGCGGCTGCTCGGCGAGCAGCGCGGCCAGCGGGCGCGCGGCCACCAACTCGCTGACGATCCACAGCGAGCCGCCCTCGGCGAACACGTCGAAGACCTGGTCGAGGCGCGGATGGTCGGGGATGCGGGCCGCCGCCTGCACGGCCTCGACGGCGCGCCGTACGGCCGGGTCGGCGGGCCGCCGGGTGGCGGTACGGGCGTCCGCCGTCCGCCGGGCCCCGGCCCCCCGCTCCCTCGCGGTGAAGCCTTCGGGCAGTCCCTCCGCGTCGAGCACCTCGGCCTCGACGACCTCCGGCAACGGCACCTGCCGGACGAGCACTTCCTGGCCGCTGTAGGTGTCGAAGGCGCGGGTCTCGGTGAGTTCGTACGCGTCGGAGGGCGGCAAAGGCAGGCGGTAGCGGTCGGCGAGCACCCGACCCGCGTAGTCCTCCACTGCGCCTCCCCCGGCCGCCCGGCTGGTCATATCCGTTCGCCTCACGACCCGTTTGGCACACACCCGGGTGCGTACGGTCCGCAACCATTCACGATACGTGCCGGAGGCAACCCGCACGGAGTGGATGACGGATTCTCACGCCGCAAACCGGCGCCCGATGTCCACGGCCTGGCTACGACTTGGGTTCGAAGGACGCCGTCAGTGTCTTCCAGGTGTCCTTGCGCAGCGCGCCGTCCCAGTTCGCGGCCTTCGCCGTGTACATCAGCCCGTAGCCGAGACGGCCGTTGACCACGAACCCTCGGTCGATGCTGCGGTACTCGGTGCCGTCCTCGACATAGGTGAACTCCCAGTCGGCCGTGTTCCAGTCGTGGTAGTCCGCCTTTTCGATGCGGATCCTGTGGTACTGGGACCGCACCATGGCACCTTCCTGGTTCTTCCAGTCCGCCACCGGGTCGGACTTGGGCTCACTTGTCCATCCGATGAGCAGTTTCTGGCCGTCCGGACCGGTGTAGCGGTCACCCGCGCGGTCGGTGGACGTGTACGACCATCCCTTGGGCAGGCCGATCGAGTAGCCCTGGCCGCTCTTGCGGGTCGACACCGCCGGCGCGCTCCCGCCGCCCTTCGCACCGGACGCGCCGGACGCGCCGGAGGCGTCGGCGGACGCGCTCGCGTCGACCGCGCGGCCGGACGCACCGGTGCCGGCCGACGACGGGCCCGCCCCGCCCGTCCCTGCCCCGCGGTCCGTGTTCTTGTCGCTCTTGTCCTGCTTGGTGGAGGCACCGGCGCTCGCCGCCGCCCCGGCGCCGCTGCTCTTGCCGCCCTTGTCGTCGTCGTTCAGGGCGAAGGCCAGGACGGTGCCGAGCACCGCGAGGACGACCACTACGGCGATGATCACCAGCGTGCGCTTGGGCACGACGTCGGTCAGCGGTGCCCTCGGCACCGGCCGCGGCGGCAGGTCCAGATCCGGCGGCGGCATCACGGGCCAGCCCGAACTCGGCTTGTTCGCGCTGGAGTTCGGTACACCGGCGGCAGCCGAGGACGGGCCGCCCTGCCGGCCACTGGATCCGGCACCGGGCCCGGGCCACGCTCCGCCGGCGGACGCCGGACGCGCCCCGCCGGCCGTGGCACCGCCCTGGCCCGCCGTTGCACCGGCGCCCGCAGCGGCCGAGTCGCCGTTCTTCGTCCGTGCCGACGCCGCGGCACCGGCCGCCGCCCCGGCCGCCTTGCGGACCGACCGCAGCGCGCCGCGCAGCTTCTCCGCGGCCTCCTCGCCCCGCTTGCCCCCGCCCCGCTCGTCCTCGGACGGGCCGGGCTGGGCCGGCAGCGGAACCACCCGGGTGGCGTCCAGGGGTTCCGGCTCGGGCGCGTGGATCACCTTGTTGAGCATCGCCCGGGCGCCGGCGTCGTCGAGCCGCTTGGCCGGGTCCTTGGCGAGCAGGCCGTAGAGGACGTCCCTGAGCGGGCCCGCGTTCTTGGGCTCCTCCAGGGGCTCGGTCATCACCGCGGTCAGCGTGGCGATCGCCGAACCCTTGTCGTACGGGGGAACGCCCTCGACCGCCGCGTACAGCAGCCCGCCGAGCGACCAGAGGTCGGCCGCCGGGCCCGGCTTGTGACCGCGGGCGCGCTCCGGGGAGATGTAGGAGGGGGCACCGACGAGCATGCCGGTGGAGGTGATGGACGGGTCGCCCTCGACCTGCGCGATGCCGAAGTCGGTGAGGACGACCCGGCCGTCCTCGGCGATGAGTACGTTGGACGGCTTGACGTCCCGGTGCAGGATGCCCTCGCGGTGCGCGGAACGCAGCACGTCGAGGATGGCGAGGCCCACCTCGGCGGCGCGCTTGGGCTCCAGCAGGCCGTCCTCGCGGATGACCTCGGCCAGGGACTTGCCCTCCACCAACTCCATGACGATCCACGGCCGGTCGTCCTCGTCGACCACGTCGTAGACCGTCACCGCGCTGTTGTTGCGGATCCGGGCGATCGCCTTGGCCTCGCGCAGGGTGCGCGTGATCAGGCGCCGCTTCTCCTCCTCGTCGATGTTCGACGGGAACCGCAGTTCCTTGACGGCGACCGTCCGGCCCAGGGTCTCGTCCTCGGCGCGCCAGACCGTGCCCATACCGCCCCGGCCCAGCACGTCTCCCAGCCGGTACCGCCCGGCGAGGAGACGACGCTCGCTCTTGTCCTGACGAGTCTCCTGACGAGATGCACCCGCCCGCTCCGCCTCCGACATGCGTCCCCTCATACAACCCGCCCTGACAGAGCCTCCATTGTCTCTCACTCGACAAGTGCTCCACGCCCAGGGGCCCCTTCGCCCAGGCGGGCCAACACGCCGGAAGCCGGGCGAAGTGCGCGTTCTGCTCGCGGGGGTGACGGCCGTTCGGCTGCCGTCGGCCACAGCGGCCCGGCGTTCGCGGAATCTCCGGCTCCGCCGTTCGCCTCCGTCAGGGCGGAGCACCGTGCCGCCCGCACGGGAACGGAAGGGCCGGGCGCGCCTCCTCAGCCGAGCGGCACGATGTCCGGGGCTCCCAGCCTCGCCGCGTCCGCCGTCTGGTCGTCGGGCTGGAGCTGGGACTCCCGCTCGGCCTCCACCCGCTTCTCGTAGTGCTCGACCTCGCGCTCGATCTGGCCCTTGTCCCAGCCGAGGACCGGTGCCATCAGCTCGGCCGCCTCACGGGCGCTGCGGGTGCCCCGGTCGAAGGTCTCGATGGAGATGCGGGTGCGGCGGGTGAGGACGTCGTCCAGGTGCCGGGCGCCCTCGTGCGAGGCGGCGTACACCACCTCGGCGCGCAGATAGTCGTCGGCGGCGGCCAGGGGCTCGCCCAGGGTTGAGTCGGCGGCGATCAGGTCCAGGACCTCCTCGGCCAGTGAGCCGTACCGGTTCAGCAGGTGCTCCACGCGGGCCACGTGCAGTCCGGTGCGGGCCGCTGTGCGTGCGCGGGCGTTCCACAGCGCCTGGTACCCCTCCGCACCCAGCAGCGGGGTCTCCTCGGTCACGCACTCGGCGACCCGCATGTCCAGGCCGTGCACGGCCTCGTCGACCGCGTCCTTCGCCATCACCCGGTAGGTGGTGTACTTGCCGCCCGCCACGACCACGAGCCCCGGCACCGGATGGGCGACCGTGTGCTCGCGGGACAGCTTGCTGGTGGCGTCGGACTCCCCGGCGAGCAGCGGGCGCAGACCGGCGTACACGCCCTGTACGTCGTCGCGGCCGAGCGGCACCGCGAGCACCGAGTTGACGTGTTCCAGCAGGTAGTCGATGTCGGCGCTGGACGCGGCCGGGTGGGCCTTGTCGAGGTCCCAGTCGGTGTCGGTGGTGCCGATGATCCAGTGCCGGCCCCAGGGGATGACGAAGAGGACGGACTTCTCGGTGCGCAGGATCAGCCCGGTGGTGGAGTGGATGCGGTCCTTGGGCACGACCAGGTGGATGCCCTTGGAGGCGCGGACGTGGAACTGGCCGCGCTCGCCCACCATGGCCTGGGTGTCGTCGGTCCACACGCCGGTCGCGTTGACGATCTGCTTGGCGCGGATCTCGTACTCCCCGCCGCCCTCCACGTCCTGCACCCGGGCGCCGACGACCCGCTCGCCCTCGCGGAGGAACCCGGTCACGCGCGCGCGGTTGGCCGCCTTGGCGCCGTAGGACGCCGCCGTGCGCACCAAAGTGGCCACGAAGCGGGCGTCGTCCATCTGGGCGTCGTAGTACTGCAGGGCGCCGATCAGGGCGTCCTTCTTCAGGCAGGGCGCGACGCGCAGCGCGTGACGGTGTGACAGATGGCGGTGCAGGGGCAGGCCCCGGCCGTGGCCGCGGGCCATGGACATCGCGTCGTACAAGGCCACGCCCGAGCCCGCGTACAGCCGCTCCCAGCCCTTGTGCTGCAGCGGATACAGGAACGGCACCGGCTTGACCAGGTGCGGGGCGAGCCGCTCCAGGAGCAGCCCGCGCTCCTTCAGGGCCTCGCGGACGAGCGCGAAGTCGAGCATCTCCAGATAGCGCAGTCCGCCGTGGATCAGTTTGCTGGACCGGCTGGAGGTCCCGGACGCCCAGTCGCGGGCCTCGACCAGTCCGGTGGACAGGCCGCGCGTGACGGCGTCCAGCGCGGTCCCCGCGCCCACGACTCCGCTGCCTATCACCAGGATGTCCAGCTCGCGCTCCGCCATCGCCGCCAGTGCCTCGGCGCGCTGCGCCGGCCCCAGAGTCGCTGTCCTCACCGCTGCCTCCCGCTGTCGCACACTCGCTCGCGTCGGCCGCACCCGGTGGGCGAAGCCCGGTTCATCCCCTCCTCATGCCCAAATTCTGACCGGGTTGCCCTACTTCAGCCACCACGGACTCCCAACCTGTGGACAACTTGCGCACAACCCTGGAAGACACACGGACACAATCAGACATAACGGTCATATATGTACCTAGTCTGACAGAGCACTCGCTCATCCTGTCGGCAGCGGTTGCGTACCTGTTCCGCTTCGGCTACTGGGAAGGACGGCCCACGCATGCCCTCAGACCTCGCCGTCATCGGACTCGGCCCCTACGGTTTGCCGCTCGCCCAGGCCGCCGTCGCCGCAGGCATCGCCACCGTCGGCTACGCGACCGGCCCCGAGGCGGGCTCGCTCAGCCCCGCCGAGCTGCGCCGGATGCACGCGGCGGGGTTCCGGCCCGGCACCGACCCGGCCCAGCTCGGCCGGGTGCGCACCGCGGTGATCTGCGCGTCGACCCCGCGCGGCGCCGACGGGGGGCTCGACCTCGGCCAGGTGGAGGCGGCCGCCCGCACACTCGCCGAACGGCTCCGCCCGCACACCACGGTCATCCTGGAGTCGCCCGTGCTCCCCGGAACGACGGAGCAGTTCCTGCGGCCCCTGCTGGAGAAGGGCTCCGGGCTCCGCGCCGGGCGCGACTTCCACCTCGCCTACTCCCCCAGCCGGGTCGACCCCGGCAACCGCGAGCACACCCCCGCCAACACCCCCAAGGTCATCGGCGGCCTCACCCCCGCGTGCACCGAGTCGGCCGCCGCCTTCTACGGCCGGCTCACCGACAAGGTGGTACGCGCGCGTGGGCTGCGCGAGGCCGAGACGGTGCAGCTGCTGGAGACCAATTTCCGGCACGTCAACATCGCACTGGTCAACGAGATGGCCGTGCTCTGCCACGAGCTGGGTGTCGACCTGTGGGACGTGATCCGCTGCGCGGAGACCAAGCCGTTCGGCTTTCACACCTTCCGGCCCGGCCCCGGCGTCGGCGGCCACGGAGTCGCACAGGACCTCACCGGCCACGCCACCCGCACGCTGCGCATGGTGGAGCTGGCCCAGCAGGTCAACAGCCGGATGCCGCGGTACGTCGTCCAGCGCGCCGCCACCCTCCTCAACGAGCACGGCAAGTCCGCCCGCGCCGCGCGCGTGCTGCTGCTCGGCGTCACCTACAAGCCCGACCTCGCCGACCAGCAGGGCACCCCGGCCCAGGAGATCGCGGTCCGGCTGATGGAGCTGGGCGCCTCCGTCAGCTACCACGACCCCTACGTGGCCTCCTGGAACGTCCTGGACCGCCCGGTCCCGCGCGCGGATGCGCTCTACGAGGCCGCCGCCGAGGCCGACCTGACCATCCTGCTGCAGCACCACCGGACGTACGACCTGCAGGGGCTGTCGGTGAAGGCCCAGCTGCTGCTGGACACGCGCGGGGCCACACCCACGGGGGCGGCGCACCGGCTCTGAGCCCGGTCACGAACGGAAAACAGCCGGGGGCGTTGTCGTCCCCGGCTGTTAGTCTCCCCCGGACTCGCCGCACACAGATGCGCGAGCGTCCTCTGTTCCCGTTCTTCAGCCGTGCTCCATCTCGGGGGGATTCCTGTCATGAGCCAGTCAGCACCACCGCCTCAGCCGCCGCAGTCCGGTCCGGTGACCGGCAACCCGTACGCCGAGCAGGCCCCGGCCCCCGCCCCGGGAGCGCCGTACCCGCCGCAGCCGGGTGCCTTCGCGCCGCCGGCACCGCCCGCGCCGGGCCGGAACAACCTCGTGCTGGGTCTCGCCGCAGCGGTCGTCGCCGCGGTGGCCGCCGCCGCGCTCTACGGCGTCGTCATCGGCGCCACCAAGCACGAGATCGGCTACGCGGCCGTCGGCGTCGGGTTCGTCATCGGCCTCGCGGCCGGCAAGGCGGGCGGCCGTAACCCGGTCCTGCCCATCGTCGCCGTCGTCCTGGCCCTGGCCTCCGTGTACTTCGGCCAGCTGGTGGGCGAGGCCATGATCGGTGCCAAGCAGACCGGCCTGAGCTTCTCCCAGATCTTCTTCGACCACTTCGACGTGGTGCAGAAGGCCTGGAAGGAGGAGGCCGATCCGCTGACCTTCCTCTTCTTCGCCATCGCCGGCTTCGCCGCGTTCTCGGGCACCAAGAAGGCCGCCGCGTAACGCTCGCACGCAACGCGAAGGGCCCGTCCACCGGTGCGGTGGACGGGCCCTTCGCGTACGACGACGGGTCAGCGGCGGTGCTGGCTGTCCGCGACCGTCACCTCGACCCGCTGGAACTCCTTCAGCTCGCTGTAGCCGGTGGTGGCCATCGCACGGCGCAGGGCGCCGAAGAAGTTCATCGAGCCGTCGGGGGTGTGGGACGGGCCGGTGAGGATCTCCTCGATCGTGCCGACCGTGCCCAGGTCGACCTTCTTGCCGCGGGGCAGCTCCTCGTTGACCGCCTCCATGCCCCAGTGGTGGCCCTTGCCGGGCGCATCCTTGCCGCGGGCCAGCGGGGAGCCCATCATCACCGCGTCGGCGCCGCAGGCGATCGCCTTGGGCAGGTCGCCGGACCAGCCGACACCGCCGTCCGCGATCACGTGCACGTACCGGCCGCCGGACTCGTCCATGTAGTCGCGGCGGGCCGCGGCCACGTCGGCGACGGCGGTGGCCATCGGGACCTGGATGCCCAGTACGTTGCGCGTGGTGTGGGCGGCGCCGCCGCCGAAGCCGACCAGGACGCCGGCCGCGCCGGTACGCATCAGGTGCAGGGCGGCGGTGTAGGTGGCGCAGCCACCGACGATCACCGGGACGTCCAGCTCGTAGATGAACTGCTTCAGGTTCAGCGGCTCGCTCGAGTGGGAGACGTGCTCCGCCGAGACCGTCGTACCGCGGATGACGAAGATGTCCACGCCCGCGTCCACGACCGCCTTGGAGAACTGGGCGGTGCGCTGCGGGGAGAGCGCGGCCGCGGTGACCACGCCCGAGTCGCGCACCTCCTTGATGCGCGCGCCGATCAGCTCCTCCTTGATGGGCGCCGCGTAGATCTCCTGAAGGCGGCGGGTCGCCTGCTCGGCGGGCAGCCCGGCGATCTCGTCAAGCAGCGGCTGCGGGTCCTCGTGCCGCGTCCACAGGCCCTCCAGGTTGAGCACACCGAGGCCGCCCAGCTCGCCGATGCGGATCGCGGTGGCCGGGGAGACGACGGAGTCCATGGGAGCGGCCAGGAAGGGCAGCTCGAAGCGGTAGGCGTCGATCTGCCAGGCGATCGAGACCTCCTTCGGGTCCCGCGTACGGCGGCTGGGGACGACGGCGATGTCGTCGAAGGCGTACGCCCGGCGGCCGCGCTTGCCGCGCCCGATCTCGATCTCAGTCACGTCTGTGGCCTTTCCCTGATGCGTTTCAGCGCCTTCCAGTATCGCCGACGGGTGCGGCAACGGCGGCCCCGGATGCTCCGGGGCCGCCGCCGGTGAGCTTCACGCGCGCGTGGGCGTCACTTTCCGCTCGTCACTTCTTGCTGCTGTAGTTCGGCGCCTCGACCGTCATCTGGATGTCGTGCGGGTGGCTCTCCTTCAGGCCCGCCGAGGTGATCCGCACGAACCGGCCGTTCGCCTGCAGGTCGGGCACGGTCCTGCCGCCGACGTAGAACATCGACTGGCGCAGGCCCCCGACCAGCTGGTGGACGACGGAGGACAGCGGGCCGCGGTAGGGCACCTGGCCCTCGATGCCCTCGGGGATCAGCTGCTCGTCGGAGGCGACGCCCTCCTGGAAGTAGCGGTCCTTGGAGAACGACCTGCGGTCGCCGCGGGTCTGCATGGCGCCGAGCGAACCCATGCCGCGGTACGACTTGAACTGCTTGCCGTTGATGAACAGCAGCTCGCCCGGGGACTCCTCGCAGCCCGCGAGCAGCGAGCCGAGCATCACCGTGTCGGCGCCCGCGACCAGGGCCTTGGCGATGTCGCCGGAGTACTGCAGACCGCCGTCGCCGATGACCGGGACACCGGCGTCCTTGGCGGCGAGCGCGGCCTCGTAGATAGCGGTGACCTGCGGGACGCCGACGCCGGCGACCACGCGCGTGGTGCAGATGGAGCCCGGTCCGACACCGACCTTGATGCCGTCGGCGCCCGCGTCGACCAGGGCCTGGGCGCCGTCGCGCGTGGCGACGTTGCCGCCGATGACGTCGACGCCGGAGGAGTTCGACTTGATCTTGGCGATCATGTCGCCGACCAGCCGGGAGTGGCCGTGCGCGGTGTCCACGACGATGAAGTCGACACCGGCCTCGATCAGGGCCTGGGCACGCTCGAAGGCGTCACCGGCCACACCGACCGCCGCGCCGACCAGCAGACGGCCCTCGGCGTCCTTGGCCGCGTTCGGGTACTGCTCCGCCTTGACGAAGTCCTTGACGGTGATCAGGCCCTTGAGGACGCCCCCGTCGTCGACCAGCGGCAGCTTCTCGATCTTGTGCTTGCGCAGCAGCTCCATGGCCTCCGGGCCGGAGATGCCGACCTTGCCGGTGACCAGCGGCATCGGGGTCATGACCTCGTGCACGCGGCGGCTGCGGTCGCTCTCGAAGGCCATGTCACGGTTGGTGACGATGCCGAGGAGCTTCTTGTCGCCGTCGGTCACCGGGACACCACTGATGCGGAACCGGGCGCACAGCGCGTCGGCCTCGGCGAGAGTGGCGTCCGGGTGGATGGTGATGGGGTCGGTGACCATCCCGGACTCGGAGCGCTTCACCAGGTCGACCTGGTTGGCCTGGTCCTCGATGGAGAGGTTGCGGTGCAGCACGCCGACACCGCCCTGGCGGGCCATCGCGATCGCCATGCGGGACTCGGTCACCTTGTCCATGGCGGCGGACAGCAGCGGGATGTTGACCCGCACGTTCTTGGAGACGTACGAGGCGGTGTCGATCTCGTCGGGTGCCATGTCCGACGGGCCCGGCAGCAGCAGCACGTCGTCGTAGGTCAGCCCGAGTGTCGCGAATTTTCCGGGCACTCCGTCGACGTTGGCAGTCATGACACCTTCCCCAAATGGCCTTGATCGGTGCGGATGTCCATGCTAACGGGAAGCATCGCTAGCAAATTCCACGGTACGGGGTCGCTTCAGGCTTCGTATGTTCGTACGGAAACGGCGGCGCACCTGTTCAGCGAGGGAGCGCGGGGTGCTGTGCGCCAGGGGATTACTGCTCGGCGAGCGCGCGGAGGCGGCTCAGCGCCCTGTGCTGGGCGACCCGGACGGCGCCGGGTGACATTCCCAACATCTGCCCCGTCTCCTCCGCGGTCAAGCCCACGGCGATGCGCAGCAGGAGCAGCTCGCGCTGGTTCTCGGGGAGGTTGGCCAGCAGCTTCTTCGCCCACTCGGCGTCACTGCTGAGCAGGGCGCGCTCCTCGGGGCCGAGGGAGTCGTCGGGGCGTTCCGGCATCTCGTCCGAGGGGACGGCCGTGGAGCCCGGGTGGCGCATCGCGGCGCGCTGGAGGTCGGCGACCTTGTGCGAGGCGATGGCGAAGACGAACGCCTCGAAGGGGCGGCCGGTGTCGCGATAGCGGGGCAGCGCGAGCAGGACCGCGACACAGACCTCCTGGGCCAGGTCCTCGACGAAGTGGCGCGCGTCGCCGGGCAGCCGGGACAGCCGGGTGCGGCAGTAGCGCAGCGCCAACGGGTGCACGTGCGCGAGCAGATCGTGCGTGGCCTGCTCGTCCCCGTCGACGGCGCGATGCACGAGCGCACCGATCGCCCCGTGGGCCGTGCCCGCCTCGTCGTCGCGCATCGGTCCATGGTGCCTTGCGGCCGTCCGGTCCGTCGCATCGTGCTCGTGGTTGTGCACCGAAGCGTTATGAGCAGGCGCGCCGGCAGTCATTCCCTGCGCCCTCCCCTTCCGCTCGACCGACTCGTCCCCGAGAGACTCCACATCTCAAGGATGCGGCATCCGCGCCGAAACGAGCATCGCGCGTCCGGCGGGCCTCCTTGCGCAGCGCCCGCCGAGGCGTCCGAAGGAGTCGTGACGCCCAGGGCGCGCACAACCCGACCGCGTGTGCCGCGATCCTCGTCCAGCGGTTCCGACCACGGGTGTTCACGGAGTGGATCTCCGTTCCCGCGTACGACCCCCACCCGGCCGGCGGCCTGCCGTACGCCTCCTCGGGTGTGACCGGGTCCACCCGTCGGCGGCGCGTCACGGCCGCTTCCACGGGCAACCCGAACACCCGCCAAGGCGTTTCACCGCGCCACGTCCGAGTACCGCCCCGACGGGCGGACCAGGAGGCGACGGTACGACGCCGAAGCCCGGGGTGCCGCCGCAGGGCACCCGGGTCCGGGTCCGCAGGCGGCCGGGGCGCGGCAGTACGCCCTGCGGCCGAGAGTCCCGCGGAAGCACGCACGCGCGCGTCCCCGTGCATACCCGGGACAGGCCGAGACGCCCCCCGGAAGCCCTCGTCCGGCCTCACGGTCGGCCGAGGCACGGCCTTCCGGACCCGGGGCCCGGCGTGGCTCCGCGAGTGCGTCCAGGACGAGTGCGTCGTCGTGGCGGGGTTCGGTTCGGCGCACGGCCGGGACGCGCCGATGGCGGCATACGGCCCGGGGCCCCGGAAGTCGCCGCACGGCCCGGACACCGGGAAGCCGGCAGTCCGCCCGGACATCCCGGGCAGCGTGCCGTGTCCCCTTCCCCGGGCGATTCCGACGCCGGCAGGGCGCCCGGCTGCGGCCAGGGGAGGTGGATATGCGTACGGTTCCGGAAGTGGTGCACCGGTGGCGGCCGGCCCCGCCTGCCCCGCAGGGCTGGGCACTGCCTACCGGACCAGTCCCCAGCGGAAGCCGAGCGCCACGGCGTGGGCCCGGTCGGAGGCGCCGAGCTTCTTGAACAGGCGCCGCGCATGGGTCTTGACGGTGTCCTCGGAGAGGAACAGCTCGCGCCCGATCTCCGCGTTGGAGCGGCCGTGGCTCATGCCTTCCAGAACCTGGATCTCACGCGCGGTGAGCGTGGGCGCGGCACCCATCTCGGCCGAGCGGAGCCGGCGCGGGGCCAGCCGCCAGGTCGGATCCGCCAGGGCCTGGGTCACCGTGGCCCGCAGCTCCGCGCGCGAGGCGTCCTTGTGCAGGTAGCCCCGGGCGCCGGCGGCGACCGCGAGGGCCACGCCGTCGAGGTCCTCGGCGACGGTGAGCATGATGATGCGTGCGCCGGGGTCGGCCGACAGCAGACGGCGCACGGTCTCCACGCCGCCCAGGCCGGGCATGCGCACGTCCATCAGGATGAGGTCGGAGCGGTCGGCGCCCCAGCGGCGGAGGACTTCCTCGCCGTTGGCCGCCGTCGTCACGCGCTCGACGCCGGGCACGGTCGCCACCGCGCGGCGGAGCGCTTCTCGGGCAAGCGGGGAGTCGTCGCAGACGAGGACGGATGTCATGGCCGCCCTCCGCAGCTGATGCGCGTCACCTTGAGCCTCCAGGCTGGTACGGAATCGTCACCTGTGCGGTCGACCGCCTCGGACGCCTGCCCGAGCGCTTGTGTTTTCAACCGCCTCCGCACTCTCAACGACGGTCACTCGAAAGAGTTACGGGGCATCGTGCCGTCTTCGGCACTCTACGTGAGGGCCTCGATACAGAGCAGACATGGACGACAGACCCTCAACTTTTCATCACAACTATGCCCCATTTGGCCTCTTTTCTTCCCGTTTCGTGGTGTCTGAGGCTAGATTCGCAATGAGTCATATTTTCATCTCCTTAGACCGGATATGTACGGTCGTTGGCACCGTATCCGCTCAGAACGGCTACAAGGGGTCACGTAATGGCAGATTTCTCCCGCCTTCCCGGACCGAACGCGGACCTGTGGGACTGGCAGCTGCTGGCTGCCTGCCGCGGCGTGGACAGCTCGCTCTTCTTCCACCCTGAGGGCGAGCGCGGGGCGGCTCGGAGCGCTCGCGAGAACTCGGCCAAGGAGGTCTGCATGAGGTGCCCCGTGCGCGCGGAATGCGCGGCGCATGCGCTGGCGGTGCGCGAGCCGTACGGCGTGTGGGGCGGCCTGACCGAGGACGAGCGTGAGGAGCTGATGGGGCGCGCGCGCAACCGCCTGGTGACGGCCTCGGCCGCCGGCGCGGACACGGCCCGCAACCACTGAAGTAACGTTTCTGCACCCAGGGCCCCCGGGGTGCGCTGTTCCCCCTCCACCAGGGCACGCCGCGCGCGTGCCCTTGATTCTGCCGCGGGCTCCTGGGGATGGCGCCGGACAGGCCCTAGGAGCGCCCGGCCGCCCGGGCCAGCTGTTCCAGCGTCGCCGCCACCGCCGGTACCTGCGCCAGGTCGGGCAGGGTGAGGGCGACGATCTCGCGCCGCACCGCCGGCTCCAGCCGTACGGCCCGCACGCCCCTGGGCCGTACCGACTCCACCGCCAGTTGCGGCAGTACGGCGACCCCCAGGCCGGCGCCGACCAGGCCGGCCACCGCCGGGTAGTCGTCCGTGGCGAAGTCGATGCGCGGCGTGAAACCGGCCCCCTCGCAGACCTCGACCAACTGGCCGCGGCAGCGCGGGCAGCCCGCGATCCACGGATCCTGGGCCAGCTCGCCGATGGCGACGGACTGCGCGCGCGCCAGGCGGTGCCGCTCCGGGACGAGCGCGACCAGACGGTCCGTCAGCAGGGGCCGTACGACCAAATCGTCCCACTCCTCGGCGACCGCCGCGCCCTCGTAGCGGAAGGCCAGCGCCAGATCGCAGTCGCCCTCGCGCAGCAGCTCGGCGGACTTCGGGGGCTCGGCCTCCTCCAGGGAGACGCGGGTGCCGGGGTGGGCGGCGCGCAGGGCGGCGAGGGCGGTGGGGACCAGGGTGGACGTGCCGCTCGGGAAGGAGACCAGCCGGACCCGCCCGGCGCGCAGGCCGGCGATGGCGGCGACCTCCTCCTCGGCCGCGGTGAGCCCGGCGAGGATGCCGGAGGCGTGCCTGACCAGGGCTTCCCCGGCCTGGGTCAGCCGCATCTCGCGGCCGCTGCGGACCAGCAGCGGGGTGCCGACCGAGGTCTCCAGGGCCTTCATCTGCTGGCTGACGGCGGGCTGGGTGCAGCCCAGTTCGCGCCCCGCCGCCGAGAAGGAACCGGTGGTGGCGACGGCGCGCAGGACACGGAGATGACGAGCCTCGATCACCCTTCGAGCATAAGGGATGCTTGGGGACGGCGCGCGATATTCGCTCGACGCTTTGAGGCGGCGTCCCGTACCGTGCGGGCATGAGGGTTCTCACGGTCAATCTGGGCCGCCCGCAGCCGGTGCCGTACACGGACCAGCGGGAGGGCGTGACGGGCATCGACAAGAAGCCGGCCGACGGGCCGGTGCGGGTGACGGCGCCCGGCCCCAAGGGGCTCGGCGGCAGCGGGCTGGCCGGGGACGCGGTGTGCGAACTGCGCCACCACGGCGGGGACGACCAGGCGGTGTACGCCTACGCGCGCGAGGACCTCGACGGCTGGGAGCGCGAACTGGGCCGGTCGCTGGCCAACGGCTGCTTCGGGGAGAACCTGACGACGGACGGACTGGACGTCTCCGGGGCGCTGATCGGCGAGCGCTGGCGGATCGGGGCCGGACCGGTCCTGGAGGTGACCTCGGGCCGGATCCCGTGCCGTACGTTCCAGGGCCATCTGGGCGAGCGCGGCTGGGTCAAGAGGTTCACGCAGAAGGGCTCAACGGGTGCCTACCTCCGGGTGATCGAGCCGGGCGAGATACGGGCGGGCGATCCGATCGAGATCGTGCACCGTCCGGACCACGGCGTGACGGCGGCGATGCAGTTCCGCGCGGTCACCACCGAGCGGGAACTGCTGCCGCGGCTGCTCGCGGCGGGCGAGGCGCTGCACGCGGAGACACTGGCCGCGGCGCGCAAGTACGTGGCGGCGCAGCAGGGCTGAGCGGCCGTCGGCCGGGCCGCCGTCCGGGCCCCGGCCAGCGGACGCGCGCGCTCGCGGTCACTACCCTTGGGCCATGACAACGGCTCTGATTACGGGATCGACCGCGGGGATCGGCGCCGCGTTCGCGCGGCGGCTGGCGGCTGACGGGCACGACCTCGTCCTGGTGGCACGGGACACCAAACGGCTGCGCGAACAGGCGACCGAACTGCACGACCGGCACGGCATCGAGGTGGAGGTGCTGACCGCCGACCTGTCCGAGGACAAGGGCATCGAGTCGGTGGCCGACCGCCTCGGCGACCGGAAGAACCCGGTCGACCTGCTGGTCAACAACGCAGGCTTCGGCAACAAGGGCCGCTATCTGGAGGTGCCCATGGCCGATGAGCTGCGGATGCTCAAGGTGCACTGCGAGGCCGTGCTCCGGCTGACGTCGGCGGCGGCCGAGGCGATGCGCGAGCGCGGCCGGGGCGGGATCGTCAATGTCGCCTCCGTGGCCGCCTTCGTGCCGCGGGGCACCTACGGCGCTTCCAAGGCATGGGTCGTGCAGTTCACGCAGGGCGCGGCCAAGGACCTGGCCGGCAGCGGCGTACGCCTGATGGCCCTGTGCCCCGGCTTCGTGCGCACCGAGTTCCACCAGCGGGCCGGGATGGGCACGGACAACATCCCGGGGTGGATGTGGCTGGACGCCGACAAGCTGGTCGCTACGGCTCTGGCCGACCTGGCGCGCGGGAAGTCGTTGTCGATCCCCGACCCGCGCTACAAGGCGCTGATGGGCCTGGTGAAGGTCACCCCGCGCGGACTGATGGGCGGGATCTCCTCCCGGACCGGACGCAAGTACGGGCCCCGGTAGCGGACGGGTGGCGCTGCCGTCCCGGTGCGAAAATGAGCGTGACACAACCGGGTCAGGGGGGCCGGGAGGCGGCGTCATGACCTTCGTACAGCTCATCGAGTGCAGGACGAGCCGGCTGGACGAGATGAACCGGCTCATGGACGACTGGGTCGAGCAGACCAAGGGGAAGCGGACGGCGACGCACGCGCTGGTCGGCAAGGACCGCTCGGACGCGGCACACATCGTCGAAGTGGTGGAGTTCCCGTCGTACGAGGAGGCGATGCGGAACTCGAACCTCCCGGAGACCGACAGGATCTTCCAGGAGATGGTCGCGCTGTGCGACGAGATGCCGACGTTCACCGATCTGGACGTGGTGCGGGACGAGCGGCTGGCCGAGGACACCGTGCGGCGGTTCTTCGAAGAGCTTCAGACCGCGGGCGAGCTGGCGCCGCTCAATAACCTGCTGAACGAGGACATCCACAGCCACGACCCGGTGAACCCGCAGGACACCATCGGCCTGGACAACGCCCGCGCCGAATACCGGATGTGGCGCGCCGCCTTCGACTTCACGTTCACGGTCGAGGACGTGCTCGCCCAGGGCGACCGGGCTTGCGCGCGGTGGACCTGGAACGCCACGCACAAGGGCGACTTCCTCGGGATCGGGTCCACCGGCCGTCAGGTCACCATGACCGGGATGACGCTGTTCCGCTTCGGCGACGACGGAAAGATCGCCGAGATGTGGTGGCAGCACGACCAGCTCGGGCTGATGCAACAACTCGGTGCGCTGGACGAGTTGGAGCAGTGAAGGACTTCCTGCCGCGGTCCGGACAGGGCGAAGGCCCGGCACCGTGGCGGGTGCCGGGCCTTCGTCAGGAGCGCTTGGCTCAGTGGGCGTGGCCGTGGCCGTGGCCCGCGGCGGCCGGCTCTTCCTCTTCCTTCTTCTCGACGACCAGGGTCTCGGTCGTGAGCAGCAGGGAGGCGATGGAGGCGGCGTTCTCCAGGGCGGAGCGGGTGACCTTCACCGGGTCGATGACGCCGGCCTTGACCAGGTCGCCGTACTCGCCGGTGGCGGCGTTGTAGCCCTGCCCCTTCTCCAGGTCCTTGACCTTGGAGACGATGACGTAGCCCTCCTGGCCGGCGTTCTCGCCGATCCAGCGCAGCGGCTCGACCACGGCGTTGCGGACGACCGCGACACCGGTGGCCTCGTCGCCGGTCTTGTCGAGGTTGCCCTCCAGGACCTTGGAGGAGTGGACCAGCGCGGAGCCACCACCGGAGACGATGCCCTCCTCGACCGCGGCGCGGGTCGCGGAGATGGCGTCCTCCAGACGGTGCTTCTTCTCCTTCAGCTCCACCTCGGTGGCGGCGCCGACCTTGATCACGCACACGCCGCCGGCCAGCTTCGCGAGGCGCTCCTGGAGCTTCTCGCGGTCCCAGTCGGAGTCGGTGTTCTCGATCTCGGCCTTGATCTGGGCGACGCGGCCCGTCAGGTCCTCCTGCTTGCCGGCACCCTCGACGATGGTGGTGTCGTCCTTGGTGACGGTGACGCGGCGGGCGGAGCCGAGCACGTCCAGGCCGACCTGGTCGAGCTTGAGGCCGACCTCCTCGGAGATGACGGTGGCGCCGGTGAGGATCGCCATGTCCTGCAGCATCGCCTTGCGGCGGTCGCCGAAGCCGGGGGCCTTCACCGCGACGGCGTTGAAGGTGCCGCGGATCTTGTTGACGACCAGGGTCGACAGGGCCTCGCCCTCGACGTCCTCGGCGATGATCAGCAGCGGCTTGGAGGCGCCGGCCTGGATGACCTTCTCCAGCAGCGGCAGCAGGTCCTGGATGGAGCTGATCTTGCCCTGGTTGATGAGGATGTACGGGTCGTCGAGGACGGCCTCCATACGCTCCTGGTCCGTCACGAAGTACGGCGACAGGTAGCCCTTGTCGAAGGCCATGCCCTCGGTGAAGTCCAGCTCCAGACCGAAGGTGTTGGACTCCTCGACGGTGATGACACCGTCCTTGCCGACCTTGTCCATCGCCTCGGCGATCAGCTCGCCGACCTGCTGGTCCTGGGCGGACAGCGCGGCGACGGCGGCGATGTCGGACTTCTCGTCGATCGGGCGGGCGGAAGCCAGCAGGTCGTCGGAGACGGCCTTGACGGCGGCGTCGATGCCCTTCTTCAGGGCGGCCGGGGAGGCGCCGGCGGCGACGTTCTTCAGGCCCTCACGGACCAGCGCCTGGGCGAGGACGGTGGCGGTGGTGGTGCCGTCACCCGCGATGTCGTTGGTCTTGGTCGCCACCTCCTTCACCAGCTGCGCGCCGAGGTTCTCGTACGGGTCCTCGATCTCGACCTCGCGGGCGATCGTGACACCGTCGTTGGTGATGGTGGGGGCGCCGAACTTCTTGTCGATGACGACGTTGCGGCCACGGGGGCCGATCGTCACCTTCACCGTGTCGGCCAGCTTGTTGACGCCGCGCTCGAGGGCGCGACGGGCGTCCTCGTCGAACTTCAGGATCTTCGCCATGACAGCGGGAGCCCTCTCGGAAATCTATGGGTGACAAGACAACTGCGCCCCGGGCGCCCGGCTTCTTATCGGTCGCGGGGGGCCAGGGGCGCAGCTCAGAAACTTCGAGGTGGAGTTACTTCTCGATGATCGCGAGAACGTCGCGAGCCGAGAGGACGAGGTACTCCTCGCCGTTGTACTTCACCTCGGTGCCGCCGTACTTGCTGTACAGGACGACGTCGCCGACCTTGACGTCGAGCGGAAGGCGCTCGCCGTTCTCGAACCGGCCCGGGCCCACGGCGAGGACGGCGCCCTCCTGGGGCTTCTCCTTCGCGGTGTCCGGGATGACCAGGCCAGAGGCCGTGGTCTGCTCGGCGTCCAGCGGCTGGACCACGATGCGGTCCTCGAGCGGCTTGATGGCAACCTTGGAGCTGGCGGTCGTCACGATCCGACCTCCCCCTTCGGAGATCTCACGGGGTTAACTGTCTGAGGTGGCGACCAGGTCGATCCGTCGTCGCGGGTGCCGGACCTGCCCGTCGCTTTTTTGGCACTCTCCAGTGGGGAGTGCCAGAGCCGAGACTATGACTGCGGTTAGCACTCGGTCAAGCGGAGTGCCAATGCCGTGCGGCGCGTCGGCCGTTTCTTCGTCGGCGCCGGCGTTCTTCGGTGGCCCGGGGCTGCCCCGCCCTCCCGGGGTCTCCCCGCCGGACGGGCTGTTCATTGCAGGTAGTTTTCGAGGCTCCCCACCGTCAGGCCCCTCTGCTGCACCCTGCGGAGCACCCTCGTCGTGCGCTCCCGCAGGCTCGGGCCCGTTGTCTCGTCCGGGCCGATCAGGATGATGTCGCCGGGGCGGAGATGGTGCGGGCCGTGGGTGTAGACGAGGTCGGTCGGGGTCACGGCGGTGCGCCAGAGGACGAGTGCGGAGATGCCGCAGTCGGAGGCCGCGCGCAAGGTGGTGGTGTCGTACGAGCCGTACGGCGGGCGGAAGAGGTGGGGACGCAGGCCGAGGCGGGAGCCGAGCCGGTCCTGCTGGCCACAGATCTCGGCACGCTGGCCGGCGTAGGGCAGCCCGGACAGCGCGCGGTGGTCGAGGGTGTGGTTCTCGATGCCGGCGCCCAGCCGGTGCAGGCGGGCGAAGTGGCCGTAGCCGGGGCCGGCGGCACTGTCGGTGAGGAACATGCTGAGGGGCAGCCGGAGTTCGCGGACCATGTCGACGAAGCGGGGGTCCTTGTCGGCGCCGTCGTCGTAGGTCAGGAACACGACCCGGTCACGGGTGGGGACGTGGTCCATGACGCGGGGCAGGACGCGGCCGGCGGTGTGCGGGGCGAGGGCCAGCGTGCGGGCGGCGCGGCGCGGCGGGCGGGCGAGGGGCTCGGTCAGCCCCCAGCGGAGGTAGGGCCGGTCGGGGGCGGGGCCGGTCGGGTGTACGCCCTCGGCCGCCTTCTTGCCGAGGCGCTCGATCGGGTCGACGGACTGGGCACAGCCGGTGAGGAGGAGGCCCGACGCGAGCAGCACGGCCAGACCCCGGCCGAGACGCTCCCCTCCGCCCCTGGCCGGCACCCCCTCGCCGGCGGCCGGCACACGTCCCGCGTCCCGGACGTACCGCGCCCGCGGGCCGCCGCGCCCCGCGCTCCCCCGCACCCGCACCCGCACCGGGCCGCCGGAGCCCGCCCTCCCCTCCGCCTGCTCCTTGCCGCTCCCCCCGTGGCTCACAGGTAGTCCTCCAGGCGGGCCACGGCGTAGCCCTCGCGGGTGACCTTGTTCAGGAAGCGGCGCATGTCGTCGATCATCGTGCCGTTCCAGTCGGAGCGGCCTCGGAAGTGGGTGAGGACGATGTCGCCGCGGCGCATCTTCTGGTCGTCCTCGCGGTACTCCCAGTGGTCGACGAAGACCTCCTCGTTCCAGATCGGCGCGTAGCGGATGCCGCAGGACTTGGCGGCGCGCAGGGTGTCCTGGTTGTAGTCGCCGTACGGCGGGCGGAAGACCGTCGGACGCTTGCCGAACTGTCTCTCCATGATGTCCTGCATGCCGCAGATCTCGTCCCGCTGCTCCTCGTAGGACAGGCCCGGCAGGTAGGGGTGGTGCAGGGTGTGGTTGTTGAGGGTGTGGCCGTAGGACTGCATCCTGCGGAAGTACCCGTAGTCGTCGTCGACCAGGTAGTTGCTGAGGAAGGCGGTGTACGGGATCTTCAGGTCCCGCATCATCCGCAGGAAGTCCGGATCCTTCTCCGAACCGTCGTCGATCGTGAGGAAGACGATCTTCTGCTTGGTCGGGATCGTGGTGAAGACAGGGGGCAGCTCCCAGTCCTCCTGGTGGTCCACCTCGAAGCCGTCCCTGGCGGTGATGTGCGGCTTCTTCGCGGGCGGGGGCGGCGGCGTCAGCGGGACCTCGTCCAGTCCCCAGCGCCGGGCGGCGGCGACCAGCCGGGCGTGTTCGGCGGCCTGGCGGGCCTGGGGACTCAGGGCCTGCGCGGGGGCGCCCGGGCCGCGCGCGGGGCTGCTCGCGTCGGGACCCGCGCAGCCGGCGAGGAGTGCGGCGCAGACCAGCACGGCGGATCCCCGGACGAGGAACGAACGTCCGGCATGAATCTGATTTTCATCGTTTTGTACGATTAGTCGCATGGCGTCGGATACTCCCAGGCCGGAGCCCGGATCCCGGGCCGACACCGCCGCCGGAGGCGCACGATCCACCGACTGGCCCACAATGACCCGGTGAACGACCTCGCTCTGCTCCTCACCCCCGAAGGCCGTGCCCTCCTCGACGAGGTCCGCGACACCGCTCCGGCGGACGAACTCGCCGTCGCCACCCGGTTGCGCCGCGACCATCCCGCCGAGCTGGTGTCGGCCGCGCTCGGCCAGGCCCGGCTGCGACAGCGCGCGACGGCGAAGTTCGGGGCGGCGGACGCGGGGCGGATGTTCTTCACGCCGAACGGGGTCGAGCAGTCGACCCGGACCAGCGTGGCGACGTACCGCGCGGAGCGGCTCAAGGGGCTCGGCGTGACCTCCGTGGCCGACCTGTGCTGCGGGATCGGCGGCGACGCGATCGCGTTCGCCCGGGCGGGGATCCGGGTGCTCGCCGTGGACCGGGATCCGGTGACGGCCGCGGTGGCCCGGGCGAACGCCGGGGCGCTGGGGCTGGACGAGCTGATCGAGGTGCGCGAGGCGGACGTCACGGAGGTGGACACCGCCGGGTACGACGCGGTCTTCGTGGATCCGGCGCGCCGCGGGGGCCGCGGCAGGATCTTCGACCCGGAGGCCTACTCGCCGCCACTGTCCTGGGCGGTGGCAGCCGCCTCGGCCGCCGGGACGGCCGCGCTGAAGATCGCCCCGGGCATCCCCCACGAGGCGGTCCCCGCCGAGGCCGAGGCGGAGTGGATCTCCGACGGCGGCGATGTGAAGGAGGCGGTGCTGTGGTTCGGGACGGGGGCACCGGGGGCGGTCCGCGCCACGCTGCTGCCCGGCCCGCGCACGCTGCTCGGCCGCGGCCTGCCCGATCCCGGGATGCGCCCGGTGGGGCGGTACCTGTACGAGCCGGACGGTGCCGTGATCCGCGCCCATCTGGTCGCCGAGGTGGCCGAACACCTGGACGGCGGGCTGATCGACCCGACGATCGCCTACGTCACCGCCGACGAGCTGCGGCCCACGCCGTACGCCTCCGCCTACGAGATCAGCGACCAACTGCCGTTCAACGTCAAGAAGCTGAAGGCCCTGCTGCGCGAGCGCGAGGTCGGGACGCTGACCGTGAAGAAGCGCGGGTCGGCGGTCGAGCCGGAGGAACTGCGCCGGAAGGTCAAGCCGCAGGGACCGAACGCGGCAACGGTGTTCCTCACCCGGGTCGCCGGGGCACCCACGATGCTCGTGGGCCGGCCCGCCTAGACAAGGCCTGGGACGGCGTCTCGCCTGCCCGGCGCAGCAGCAGTTCCCGTTCCTTGTCGTTGCGTGCCAGGCCGGCCGCCCGCTCGAACTCCGCGCGGGCCTCCGCCCGCCGCCCGAGCCGGGCCAGCAGGTCACCGCGGACGCTGGGCAGCAGGTGGTAGTCGCGCAGGGCGGGTTCGGCGGCCAGGGCGTCCACCAGCCTCAGGCCCTCGGCGGGGCCGTCGGCCATCGACACGGCGACCGCGCGGTTCAGCTCGACCACCGGGGACGGGGCACGGGTGGCCAGCAGGCCGTACAGGGTGGCGATGGTCCGCCAGTCGGTCTCCTCGTAGGTGTACGCATGGGCGTGGCACGCGGCGATGGCCGCCTGGAGGGCGTAGCGGCCCGGGGCGCCGGTCGCCGTGGCGCCGGCCCGGTCGAGGGCCTGGACGCCGCGGGCGATGAGCATGCGGTTCCACCGGCGGCGGTTCTGGTCCTTGAGCAGGACGGGCTCTCCGTCCGGACCCGTGCGGGCGGCGGTGCGGGACGCCTGGAACTCCAGCAGCGCGGCCAGGGCGTGCACCTCCGGTTCCCTGGGCATCAGCGCGGACAGCACACGGGCCAGCCGCAGCGCGTCCTCGCACAGGCCGGGGCGCAGCAGGTCGTCGCCGGCGGTCGCCGCGTACCCCTCGTTGAAGATCAGGTAGATGACGTCCAGGACGGAGCCGAGGCGGGCCTCGCGTTCGGGGCCGCAGGGCACCTCGAAGGCGATGTTCTTCTTCGCCAGGGTGCGTTTGGCACGGACGACGCGCTGGGCGATCGTCGGCTCCGGGACGAGGTACGCGCGGGCGATCTCGGCCGTGCTCAGGCCGCCGAGCAGGCGCAGGGTGAGCGCGGTGCGGGCGTCCGGGGACAGCACCGGGTGGCAGGCGGTGAAGACCAGCCGGAGCAGGTCGTCGTCGATCTCGTCCGGGTCGGCGGGCTCGTCGTACGGCGGCGGGGACGACAGCGTGCGGTCCCGGCCGATCTCCTGCAGCTTGCGGGCGTAGGTCTCGCGGCGCCGGACGAGATCGACGGCCCGGCGCCGGGCGGCGGTCATGAGCCAGGCGCCGGGGTTGTCGGGCACACCGTCGCGTGGCCACTGCTCCAGGGCGGCGACCAGGGCGTCCTGCGCCAGTTCCTCGGCGATGCCGACGTCCCGGACGATCCGGGCCACCCCGGCGATGACGCGGGGCGACTCCAGGCGGAAGACGGTCTCGATGGCCTGGGCGGCGGGTCCGGCGGGCTGTCGCTCGGCGGGCCGTGACGCGGTGGGCTGTCGCTCGGTGGGCTGTGTTTCCACAGCCCACCATGCAACACCCCCGGTGCGGCGCGGCGCCAGCGGCTCAGCCCTCGGCGATCTCCCGCACCTCACAGGTCACGGTCCAGAAGTCCTCGTGGACCTGCAGGAACCGCTTCGCCCACTCCAGCGCCTCGGCCTTGTCCTTGCACTGCATGAGCGCGTAGCCGCCGATGACCTCCTTGGACTCGGTGAACGGGCCGTCGGTGACGGAGATCCGGCCGCCCTCCCAGCGCACCCGGGTGCCCTGGGCGGACGGGGTGAGCCCGGCCGTGTCGAGCATGACGCCGGCTTTGGTGACCTCCTCGATCAGCTCGCCCATCCGCCGCATCAGCTCCTCGCTGGGACCCTCGGCGGGGGCGGAGGACTCGTCGATGCGCACGAGCGACAGGTAGCGGGGCATGGTGACTCCTCGGGATCAGGGCGGCGGGGCCTCTCCCCGCCGCTCACCCATGCGTCGAACGGGCGACCCCGGGATCGACACTCCCGCGAGAAAACTTCGGGGAATTTTCCGTCAGCGCAGGGACGCCCACAGCTCGCTCGCCGTCGGTTCGTTCGCCACCACCCGGTTGTGGTCGGAGGGTGCCGGGACGACCGGCATCATCACCGTCCTCACATGGTCGGCGGTCAGGCCCTCAAGGCTCTGGCCGAGCCGCATCAGCGCGCTCAGGGAGTCAAGGCCGGTGTCGGTGGTGAGGCCGGCGGTGACCGCGTCGGCGGCCCGGTACAGCCCGGCCGGGTCGGTGAGCAGGTTCGTGGCGGCCATCTGCGCCAACAGGGCCTTCACCAGCTGCTGTTGCAGCCCTATGCGGCCGAGGTCGCTGCCGTCGCCCACGCCGTACCGGGTGCGGGCGAACGCGAGGGCCTGTCTGCCGTCGAGGTGATGGGGGCCGGCCGCCAGGTGCAGATGACTCTCGTCGTCGTCGATGTCCTGCGCGGTGGTGACGTCGACCCCGCCGACCGCGTCCACCAGCTTCGCGAAGCCGGAGAAGTCGATCTCGACGTAGTGGTCCATGCGGACGTTCGTCATCGACTCGACCGTCTTGACGGCGCAGACCGGGCCGCCCACCTCGTACGCGGTGTTGAACATCGCGCCGTGGGCCACCGCCGTCGAGCCGCCGGATGCGAGCGGGCAGGACGGGCGGGTGACGAGGGTGTCGCGCGGGATGCTGACGACGGTCGCCCGGGTACGGCCCGCGTCGATGTGCACGACCATCGCCGTGTCGGAGCGCGCGCCGGAGCTGTCACCGCCGCCGAGTTCCTGGTTGGCCTTGCCGCTGCGCGAGTCCGAGCCGAGGACCAGGATGTTCAGGGAGCCGGTCGGCAGCGGGGAGGCGGCGGCCGGGGAGGGGGTGATCACCGCCCGGGCGGGCCGGTCGTCGCCGAGCGCGCTGTTGATGTCGACGCTTTTGATGTTGTGGTTCAGGTGCCGGTACGCCCAGCCCACGACGCCCGCGCCCAGCACCAGGGTGCCCGTCAGGGTGAGGCCGGCGATCTTCAGCGCCCTCGACCGCCGGCCCGCCCGTCCGCCCGCGTCGCCCTGCTCCTCGCGTTGCTCCTTGTGTCGCGTCACGGCAGGAACGTAAGTCCGAATTATTAGGGGCTTGTTAGCGGAAGCCGTGAGAATCGGATTTCTTCGACCGTGCGCCCCGGGCGCGTCCCGCCGGCCGGCCGCGTCGCGAACTGATTGAACCTCGGGGGCCGGGTGGAACGTATTGAGCCACGGCGGAAGCACAGTGACCGCGCTTCCGCAAGACCCCTGACACGGGCGTTCAGGATGGTTTCAGGTTGCCCCTGACAGGGTCGTTGATCACCTGAACCCCCCTCACAGGAGCAACAGCCTTGACGACGCCCTCGACGACGACATCCGTCATGAAGAAACTGCCCGAGGTCACCCTCGCGTTCTGGATCATGAAGATCGCGGCGACGACCCTGGGCGAGACCGCGGGAGACCTGTTCGCCCAGACCCTCGAGCTCGGCTACTTCCTCACCACCATCGCCCTGTTCCTGGTCTTCGTGGTGACACTGGTGGTCCAGCTGCGCTCGGCGCGCTACAACCCGTTCTTCTACTGGACCGTGATCCTGTCCACCTCCATGGCCGGCACCACGATGTCCGACTTCATGAACCGGGACGCCAGCGCCCGCTACCTCTCGAACGGCGCGACGCGGCTGGGCTGGGGCCCGCAGGGGCTGGGCCTCGGCTATCCGGAGGGCGCCGCGATCCTGGTCTCGATCCTGCTGCTGATCTTCCTCGGCTGGAAGCTGAGCGGGATGACCTTCCAGATCACCGAGATCGTCACCTTCAGGGGCGAGGCCCTGTTCTGGTCGGCGATCCTGGTCTCCAACACCCTCGGCACCTCCATGGGCGACTTCCTGTCCGACAGCTCAGGGCTCGGCTACCTGGGCGGTGCGGCGCTGGTGACCGGTGTGCTGCTGGTGCTGGTGGCGCTGATGAAGGTCCCGGCGGTGCCGAACGTCCTGCTGTTCTGGATCGCGTTCGTGCTGACCCGCCCGCTGGGCGCGACGGCCGGCGACTTCCTCACCAAGCCGGTCGCCAAGGGCGGTCTGGACCTGGGGACGCTCGGTTCGTCGGTCGTGCTCCTGGCGGTGCTGTTCGGGCTGATGGCATACGCACAGCTCAAGGAGCGGCGGGCGGCGGCGCAGTTCACGAACTCCGCGGCGGAGCCGGTACAGCCGCAGCGGGCCGGCCGGCCGTAACGGCGAAACCCGCTCCCGGAGCACCGGGAGCGGGTTTCGTATGGAGCGCCGGGCAGGCCTTGCACCTGCATCTCCCCGCAGGAAGCGGGACGTCTTTCCTTGGACCACCAACGCACTGCGTCCGATCCGGTGTTCCGGCCGTTCGCTGTGTGATGATCATAGCGCAGTCCGGCCGGGGCCGCCAAACTCAGCCGTCCGCCACCGACTCGAACCGCCAGCGGTGCACGGCCCGGGTCACCAACTCCGGACCGGGTTCGGGCAGTTCGGGCAGCTCTGCGTCGTACGACGTGTCCCACCACGTGATGACCAGCACCCGGTCCTGCGGCGCCCGGAAGGTCTCGCGCCTGAGCGGCTCTTCCGCCAGGCGCTGTTCCCGTGCCCAGGCGAGGAGTTCCGCCCCCCGCCCGTCGGCCGCCCGGGCCTCCCACATCAGGGCGACGGTCATGAGTACAGGTTCTCCTTGCTGACCTCGTGCACATGGTCGTGGTTGCCCGGGACGTGCGGGTCCGTGACCGGCAGGGAGGAGTCGGCCGACAGGTCCCAGCTGGAGGCGGACCGGTTCCGGGCGACCATCTCGGCGCCGAGCGCGGCGACCATCGCGCCGTTGTCCGTGCACAGCTTGGGGCGCGGCACGCGCAGCCGGATGCCGGCCGCCTCGCAGCGCTCCTGTGCGAGCGCCCGCAGCCGGGAGTTGGCCGCGACACCGCCGCCGATCATCAGATGGTCGACGCCCTCGTCCTTGCAGGCGCGGACGGCCTTGCGGGTCAGCACGTCGACGACGGCCTCCTGGAAGGACGCGGCCACGTCACGGACCGGGACCTCCTCGCCGGCCGCGCGCTTGGCCTCGATCCAGCGGGCCACGGCGGTCTTCAGGCCCGAGAAGGAGAAGTCGTACGCGGGGTCGCGCGGGCCGGTCAGGCCGCGCGGGAAGGCGATCGCCTCCGGGTCGCCCTCGCGCGCGTACCGGTCGATGACCGGGCCGCCGGGGAAGCCCAGGTTCAGCACGCGGGCGATCTTGTCGAACGCCTCGCCGGCCGCGTCGTCGATGGTCGCGCCCATGGGGCGGACGTCCGAGGTGATGTCCTCGGACAGCAGCAGGGACGAGTGCCCGCCGCTGACCAGCAGGGCCATCGTCGGCTCGGGCAGCGGGCCGTGCTCCAGCTGGTCGACGCAGATGTGCGAGGCGAGGTGGTTGACGCCGTACAGGGGCTTGCCGAGGGCGTAGGCGTACGCCTTGGCCGCCGAGACGCCGACGAGCAGGGCACCCGCGAGACCGGGACCGGCGGTCACCGCGATGCCGTCCAGGTCCCGGGCGCTGACCCCCGCCTCCTTCAGGGCGCGGTCGATGGTCGGCACCATCGCCTCCAGGTGCGCGCGGGACGCCACCTCGGGTACGACACCGCCGAAGCGGGCGTGCTCGTCCACGCTGGATGCGACGGCGTCCGCCAGCAGGGTGGTGCCGCGGACGATGCCGACGCCGGTCTCGTCGCAGGAGGTCTCGATGCCGAGGACGAGGGGTTCGTCAGCCATTGATCTCGGTTCCTTGTACTGATGAGGAAGGGTCGGTCAGGCGCATGACCAGGGCGTCCACGTTGCCCGGCTGGTAGTAGCCGCGCCGGAAGCCGATCGGCTCGAAGCCGAAGCGCTCGTAGAGCTTCTGGGCGCGGACGTTGTCGACCCGGCATTCGAGCATCACCTCGTGGCACTCGAACGCGGTCGCCGCGCGCAGCAGTTCGGCCAGCAGGCGGGCGCCGAGACCGGTGCCCTGCACGTCGCGGGCCACGGCGATCGTCTGGACGTCGCCCTGCTCACCGGCGGCGACCAGACCGGCGTAGCCGACGATACGGCCGCCGGTCTCGGCGACGAGGTAACGCCGGGTCGCCTCCGGCCCCCGCGCGTGGGCCAGCTCGGACCAGAACATGCCCCGGGACCAGGCGTCCTCGGGGAACAGGTCCTTCTCCAGCTCCAGGACCGGGTCGATGTCCCACCAGCGCATCTCGCGCAGTCGTACGGTCACTTCGGGGTGACCACCTTGTAGTTCTTGGGGACCTGGGCGTCCGGGCGGCGCAGGTACAGCGGGCGGGGGTCCGGCAGCTCCTCACCGGCGGCCAGCCTCTCGGCCGCGAGCGAGGCGAGTGCGGCGGCGGAGACGTGCTCGGGCTCGTGGGCGCTCGGGAACGTGTCCGGGTAGAGCAGCGCGCCGGCGCCGACCGCCGGGAGACCCGCGACCTGCTCGGCGATGTCGGCCGGCCGGTCCACGGCCGGGTCGGTCAGCCGGGTCCGGGAGTCGGCGTACGTCGCCCAGTAGACCTCCTTGCGCCGGGCGTCGGTCGCCACGACGAAGGGGCCCTTTTCGATGTCGGCGGCGTAGGCGAGGCCGTCCAGCGTGCACACGCCGTGCACCGGGACGCCGAGGGCCAGGCCGAAGGTGTCGGCGGTCATCAGACCGACGCGCAGACCGGTGTAGGGGCCGGGCCCGGTGCCGACGACGACGCCGGTGACGGCGTCCAGCTTGAGCCCGGCCTCGGCGAGCACACGGTCGACGGCCGGCAGCAGCAACTCACCGTGCCGGCGCGCGTCCACCTGACTCGACGAGGCGATGACGTCCGTGCCGTCGTGCAGCGCGACGGTGACGGCGGGGGTGGCGGTATCCAGAGCGAGCAAGAGCACGCAAACAGCCTACGGCGCCCACGGCTCACGCATGGCCGTCCGGGTCGGACCGTCACCGGCTGCTACGGTCTGTCTGTACGAAGTACGACATATGACCCGATGCGGAGGTGGGCGCACGTGGCAGGGACCAGCGCGGGGATCGTGGCCGCCCTCACCGCGGCGGCCCTCGGAGCCGTCGGTTTCCTCGCCTACCAGGCCCACGCGACCGCACCGGCGCACCTGGGCGTCAGGCCCGCGGCGGGCGCACCGCCGCTGGCGGCCGCCGGCAAGGCACCCCGCGACCGACGCGACCCGACCGCCCTGCCGCGCGGTTCGGGCAAGGGTGAACGGGTCGTGTACTCGGTGGACGACGACCGGGTCTGGCTGGTCGGCGCGACGAACCGGGTGCAGCGCACGTTCAGGGTGAACCCGGGCAGCATCGACCCGCCGGTCGGCACCTACTGGGTCACCTCCCGTTCGAGCGCGGTCACCGGCTCCGACGGCGTTCCCGTCGAGCACGTCGTGCGGTTCACCAGCGTGGAGGGACTGGCGATCGGGTTCAGTGCGGCGACCGCTCCGCGGGCGGTGGCCGACCCGAGCGCACGGACGGGGGGTATCCGGGAGAGCCGGGCGGACGGCCGGGCGATGTGGGACTTCGCGACCATCGGGGTGCGGGTCGTGGTGATCCGTTAGGCGCCGGGCGCTCCGCGGAGTGCCGCGTCGTGCCGTCTCGCGACTGCGGCGCCGTCGTGGCCGGTCGCGCCAGGCGCGGCGGCAGCCGCCTGGTCGACAGGGCCCCGCGCCCCGTTCGCCCCTCCGGGGCGCTCAGGGGCGCGCGGGGGCCGGGAAACCTCCTTCGCCGCCGCGCAGGAGGCCAGTAGGTCGCGCATGGACACCCCTGCGGCTGCTGCGGGACGGGGCTCGGGCATGGCGCCTCCTGACGTGCGGGGGCGGGCGTAGTTAGGCAGACCTAACCACGGGCTGGATACCATGTGACCACGCCCGGACGTCCTGCGCAATATGTTGCCGACGGCTAGTCGGAAAGTCGGAGGGCCAGGGCCGGTCAGGCCGTGAGCGTCTCCAGACCCGCGTCCGCCCAGCGCTCCCCCAGGCCGGTCAGCGTCACGTGCCGCACCTCGTCCGTGGTGTCTCCGACAGCGCGGTGGATGACGACCTGGAGGCGATCCTCGGTCAGTTCCTCGACCTTGCCCTCGCCCCACTCCACGACGACCACCGAGTCGGGCAGCGAGACGTCGAGGTCCAGGTCCTCCATCTCGTCCAGACCACCGCCGAGCCGGTAGGCGTCGACGTGCACGAGGGGCGGGCCGTCGCCGAGGGAGGGGTGCACCCGGGCGATCACGAAAGTCGGTGAGGTGACCGCGCCGCGCACGCCGAGGCCCTCGCCCAGGCCCCGGGTCAGCGTGGTCTTGCCCGCGCCCAGCTCGCCGCTGAGCATCACCAGGTCACCCGCGCGCAGCAGCTTGGCCAGTCGGCGGCCCAGCTCCCGCATCTGTTCGGGCGCGGTGATCGTCAGCCGGGTCTCAGCGGGGTTGTGCGGTGCTGCTGGTGCTTCCATAGCCAGTAACGGTAGCCCCTGCGGGCACCGCACCCGCACGGGTGAGCAGGTCGGCGAGGCGGTCGGTGACCACTTCCGGGTGCTCCAGCATCACCAGGTGCCCGGCGTCCGGGACGAGGACCAGCTCGGCGTCGGGCAGCAGGTCGGCGATGGCCTCGCTGTGCTCGCTGGGCGTGACCAGGTCCCGGACGCCGGCCAGCACGAGCACCGGCATCTCCCGGAAGCAGGCGAGCGCCTCGGTCTTGTCGTGGTCGGTGAAGGCCGGGTAGAACTCGGCGACCACGTCGATCGGCGTGGACTCGATCATCCGCTCCGCGAACCGCTCGACGGCCGGGTCGACGTCCCGCCCGGCGAACGAGTACCGCTTGATGATCCCGGCGAACAGGTCGGCGGTGGCCCGGCGCCCCTTCTCCACCAGCTCCGCCTGCTGTCCGAGCGCCTTCAGCACCCCGGGCAGGATCCGGCGCACCGCGTTGACGCCGGCGAGGGGCAGCCCGAAGTTGACCTCGCCGAGCCGCCCGGACGACGTACCGACGAAGGCGGTGGCGACGACCCGTTCCCGGATCAGCTCCGGGTACTGGGCGGCGAGGGCCATCATGGTCATGCCGCCCATCGAGTGGCCGACCAGCACGATCGGCCCCTCCGGTACGGCGGCGTCGAGGACGGCCTTCAGATCGCGGCCGAGCTGGTCGATGGTGACCGGCACCCGGTCCCGGGTCTGGGCCACGCCCCGCCCGGACCGGCCGTGACTGCGCTGGTCCCAGTGCACGGTCCGCACCACCCCGCGCAGGGCCGCCCGCTGGAAGTGCCAGGAGTCCTGGCTGAGGCAGTAGCCGTGGCAGAAGACGACGGTCACGGGCGCGGGGGCCTTCCGGCCGAAGAGGCGGCGCCGGCGCGGGGAGACGTTCGGCCCGAGGTCGGGCTCGGCCTCGTCGACCTCGTAGTACAGCTCGGTGCCGTCGTCGGCGTGCGCCTTGCCGGGGGTGCCGCGCAGGGTGCCGTAGGGGCCCGCGGAGTCCAGTGCCAGCCGGGCCTTTCTGCGCATGCCGCGGCCCACCGTCATCCGCTCGACGGCGACGCCGGCCGCCGCGCCCGCGGCGAGCACGCCTATCGCGGCACCGGCGATGCCGGTCGCCCTGCGCCAGCTACCGGCCGCCCCCGCGGCGGAGGCGGCGGCCGCCGAGGCGACGACGTCCGCCACGGCCTCCGCACTGCTCTCGCTCACGTACCGCTCCTCTTCGCCGTACTGCAGTTCGCTGGGTGGGTGAAACGAATGAAACCTGTGATGCAGGTGTGATGCCGGACTGCCGTTGTTGCCGCTGTTGCCGTGCCGCTCGGGAACGGGTTACCCGAGTTCTTCCCCGTTCACATAGACGCGGGGAACCCGGGTTCCGATGCGTGTGACGATTTCGTACGCGATCGTGCCGCAGGCCTGCGCCCAGTCCTCGGCGGTGGGCTCACCGCGGTCGCCGGGTCCGAAGAGGATCGCCTCCGCGCCCGCCTCCGGCTCGTCCCCGCCGAGGTCCACCACGAACTGGTCCATGGCGACCCGCCCGGCGACCGTGCGCCACTTGCCGTCGACCAGCACCGGACCGGTGCCGGAGGCGTGCCGCGGGATGCCGTCCGCGTAGCCCACCGGCACCAGGCCGAGGGTGGTCTCGCCGGGGGTGACGTAGTGGTGGCCGTAGCTGATGCCGTGCCCGCCCGGCGCGCGCTTGACCAGGGCCAGCGAGGCGCTGAGCGTCATGACGGGGCGCAGCCCGAAGTCGGCGGGGGTGCCCAGCTCGGGGCTGGGCGAGATGCCGTACATGGCGATGCCCGTGCGGACCAGGTCGAAGTGGGTCTCGGGCAGGGTGAGCGTGGCGGGCGAGTTGGCGATGTGCCGCACCTCGGGCCGCACGCCCTGTTCCTCGGCGTACGCCAGCATCTCCCGGAACCGGTCCAGTTGGGCGGCGATGGACGGATGCCCGGGCTCGTCGGCGCAGGCGAAGTGCGACCACAGCCCGGTGATGCGGACCAGCCCCTCGGCCTCGGCGCGCAGCGCCTCGGCGACCAGTTCGGGCCAGTCGGCCGGCTGGCAGCCGTTGCGGCCGAGCCCGGTGTCGGCCTTGAGCTGCACGCGCGCGGTGCGTCCGGCCTCGCGGGCCGCCGCCACGACCTCCCGCAGGGCCCACATGCCGCTCAGGGACACGTCGATGTCCGCTTCGACCGCCTGCCGCCAGGGTCCGCCCGGCACCCACAGCCAGCACAGGATGGGCCCCGGCAGCCCGGCCGCGCGCAGCGCGAGGGCCTCCTCGGGCGTGGCCGTGCCGAGCCAGCTCGCGCCCGCCGCGAGGGCCGCGCGGGCACACGGCAGCGCCCCGTGGCCGTAGCCGTCGGACTTGACGACGGCCATCAGGGCCGCGCCCTTCGCCCGGGCACACAGGGCATGCACATTGGCCCGCAGGGCGCCCAGATCGATCTCGGCGCGGGCGCGCAGGGGGGCGGTCGGCACAGTCGCAGTCTCACTCATCGCGCCCCCAGTCTCTCAGAGGGCCGTACGGGCCCCGGGTGCAGTGTCAGGTACCCGGCCGCCGCCCCCACACCTGGACGCAGCCCCAGGCGCCGACGGCGGGGTGGATGCTGCCGTGGACGGCGTGGAAGGTCTCACCGCCGTCGGGGAACTGGGTGTACGGCATGGGCTCGTTGTGCAGGGGCGGCACATGGTTCTCGTGCCGCCGGCAGAGGAGCCGATGGCGTCCTTGATCATGCGATCAGCCAAACGTGGGGCTTCTCCGGTTCGGCGGTCCTGGTTGCTCGCGCCCAGGCGGGCGGAGCCGCATCCCCCGCCCGCTGCGGCACAGGGCAACGCACGGGCTCAGGCGCGGACGTCCCGCCAGGCCTCCGGGATCCGTGCCGCCACGTCATGCGCCCCGACCGGTGCCCCGTCGGCGGCGAAGCGGCCGGCCAGCCCGTGCAGATACGCCGCCGCACTGCCCGCGTCCATCGCCGGCAGCCCCGCCGCCAGCAGCGACCCGGCAAGCCCTGACAGCACGTCACCACTGCCCGCGGTGGCCAGCCATGAGGTCCCCGTGGCGTTCACCCGCACCGCCCCGCCCGCCGAGTCGGCCACCAGCGTCGTCGAGCCCTTGAGCAGCACGGTCGCCCGGTACATCGCCGCCAGCTCGCGCACCGCGGCCAGCCGAGCCCCCTCGACCTCCTCCCGCCGCGCCCCCAGCAGCGCGGCGGCCTCTCCCGCGTGCGGGGTCATCAGGGTCGGCGCCGTACGCCCGCGCACCGCGTCCCGCTCGGCCAGCCGCAGCCCGTCCGCGTCGATCAGCACCGGCACGTCCGCGCGCAGCACTTCCGCCACGGTCACCGCGTCGTCGCCCGCTCCCGGCCCGACCACCCAGGCCTGCACCCGCCCGGCCCCGGCCGGACCGGTGTCGGACACGAGGGTCTCCGGGAAGCGTGCGATGACCGCATCACCCGCGGGTCCGACGTACCGTACGGCGCCCGCACCGCCCCGCAGTGCCCCGGACACGGCGAGCACGGCGGCCCCCGGATACCGCGCGGACCCGGCGGCGATGCCCACGACCCCCCGCCGGTACTTGTCGCTCTCCGCCGTGGGCACCGGCAGCAGCCGCGCGACCTCGGCATGCTGCAGTGCCTCCAGCTCGGCCTCGCCCGGCAGCTCCAGCCCGATGTCGACGAGCCGTACGACGCCGGCGTACTCCCGCGCCGGATCGATCAGCAGTCCGGGTTTGCAGGTGCCGAAGGTGACGGTGAGGTCGGCCCGGACCGCGGCCCCCCGCACCTCTCCGGTGTCGGCCTCGACCCCGCTGGGCAGGTCCACGGCCACCACGGCGGCCCGGGACCGCTCCACCCGTCGCGCGAGCTTCTCGGCGTCGGGCCGCAGCCCGCCCTTGCCGCCGATCCCCACGATCCCGTCGACGACCAGATCCGCACCCTCGATCAGCTCGTCGACGGCATCGGACGCGGCGACGGTTCCCCCGGCCCTGCGCAGAGCGGTGAGCCCCCCGCCGTGCGCCCGTTCGGGCGTGAGCAGTACGGCCGTGACCCCGGCTCCCCGCCGGGCGAGCCGGGCCCCCGCGTACAGCGCGTCCCCGCCGTTGTCGCCGCTGCCGACGAGCAGCACCACCCGGCTGCCGTACACCCGCCCGAGCAACTCGGCGCAGGCGGCGGCCAGCCCCGCGGCGGCCCGCTGCATCAGCGCACCCTCCGGCAGCCGCGCCATCAGTGCGCGTTCGGCCGCCCTTACCGTCTCCACGCTGTACGCAGTACGCATGGCACCGAGTCTGCCCCGGAACCGCGGCCGTCCACACCCGGGGCACCGGGCCTGTCCGGCGGATCGGGCCGGTTCCCGGAGGCGGTGTCGGGTCCGTGCAGGTGAGGGCCCTGGGGGGGGTGTCGTTTGGATCAGGCCGGTCGGCACCCCCTAGCCCTCGGCGATCACCACGGCCGAGGCGACCCCCGCGTCATGGCTGAGCGACACATGCCAGGACCGCACGCCCAGTTCCGCGGCCCGCGCCGCCACGGTCCCCGTCACCCGCAGCCGGGGCTGCCCGCTGTCCTCGACGTACACCTCGGCATCGGTCCAGTGCAGTCCGGGCGGCGCGCCGAGCGCCTTCGCCAGTGCCTCCTTGGCGGCGAACCGGACCGCGAGCGAAGCGATCCCGCGCCGCTCCCCGCTGGGCAGCAGCAACTCCCGTTCCACGAACAGCCGGTCGGCCAGCCCCGGGGTCCGCTCCAGCGAGGCACGGAACCGGTCGATCTCGGCGACGTCGATCCCCACTCCGATGATGCTCATGCCGGGCAGCCTACGATCGCGCGCCCCGCCGCACCCGCCCACCTGCCGGAATCCCGGTGCCGAGCCGCGCATCACCCGTCTACGCTGCGCTCCATGACGTCGCAGTCCTATCTTTCCGGCCTGTTCTCGCTGGACGGCCGTGTCGCCGTGGTGACCGGAGGCAGTTCCGGCATCGGCCGTGCCATCGCCGGGGCACTGGCGCGGGCCGGTGCGAGTGTGGTCGCCGTGGCCCGCGGCAAGGAGCAACTCGCCGAGACTGTGGGCCGGTTGACGGCCGAGGGCTGCCGGGCCGGCTGGGTCGCGGCCGATCTGAGCACCCGGGACGGCGTACGCGCCGCGGCCGAGGAGGCGGCCGGTGTCTTCGGGGAGCCCGACATCCTCGTCAACTCGGCCGGGATCAACCTGCGCCCGCCCATGAGCGAGCTGGGCGAGGACGTGTGGGACGCCACCATGGCCGTGAACCTTCAGGCGCCCTTCCTGCTGGGGCAGCGGTTCGGGCCCGGCATGGCGGAGCGGGGCTTCGGCCGGATCATCCACATCACCTCCCAGCAGGCCCACCGCGCCTTCGTGCAGAGCGGTGCGTACGGCGTCTCGAAGGGCGCGCTGGAGTCGCTGGCCCGCTCGCAGGCCGAGGCCTGGTCGCCGTACGGCGTCACCGTCAACACCCTGGTGCCGGGGTTCGTGATGACGCCGCTCAACCAGCGGTTGTCGTCCGACCCGGAGAAGGTGGCGGCGCTGGCCGCGCGCACGATGACCGGCCGCAACGGTCTCGCGGAGGACTTCGAAGGCGCGGCCGTCTTCCTCGCGAGCCGCGCCTCCGCCTATGTCACGGGCCAGTCGGTCTTCGTGGACGGCGGCCTGTCGGTGCACTGAGGCCGCAGACCGGTGGCCGCCACGGCCTACTCCACCGTCACCGACTTCGCCAGGTTGCGTGGCTGGTCCACCTCGTTGCCGCGGGCGGCGGCCAGCTCGCAGGCGAAGACCTGCAGGGGGACCGTGGCGACCAGCGGCTGCAGCAGGGTCGGGGTGGCCGGGATGCGGATCAGGTGGTCGGCGTAGGGGACCACCGCCTCGTCGCCCTCCTCCGCGATCACGATCGTGCGCGCCCCGCGGGCCCGGATCTCCTGGATGTTGGAGACGATCTTGTCGTGCAGGACCGAGCGGCCACGCGGGGAGGGGACGACCACGACCACCGGCACGTCCTCCTCGATCAGGGCGATCGGGCCGTGCTTCAGCTCGCCCGCCGCGAAGCCCTCGGCGTGCATGTAGGCGAGTTCCTTGAGCTTGAGGGCGCCTTCGAGGGCCACCGGGTAGCCCACGTGCCGGCCGAGGAACAGGACCGTGCTCTTCTGTGCCAGTGTCCGTGCGAGCGCCCGCACCGGCTCCATGGTCTCCAGAACCCGCCCGACGTCCTCCGAGATCCCGGAGAGGTCCTTGATCACCGCCAGGATCTCGTCGCCCCACTTGGTGCCGCGCACCTGGCCCAGATACAGGGCGACCAGGTAGCAGGCCACCAGCTGGGTCAGGAACGCCTTCGTGGAGGCGACCGCGACCTCGGGGCCCGCGTGCGTGTACAGCACCGCGTCCGACTCGCGCGGGATCGTCGAACCGTTGGTGTTGCAGATCGCCAGCACCTTGGAGCCCTGCTCACGGGCGTGCCGCAGGGCCATCAGGGTGTCCATGGTCTCGCCGGACTGCGAGATGGCGATGACCAGGGAGCGGCTGTCCAGGATCGGGTCCCGGTAGCGGAACTCGCTGGCCAGCTCCACCTCGCACGGGATCCGCGTCCAGTGCTCGATGGCGTACTTGGCGATCAGGCCGGCGTGGAAAGCCGTACCGCAGGCGACGATGACCACCTTGTCGATCTCGCGCAGCTCGGAGGGCGAGATACGGACCTCGTCCAGCGTCAGCGAACCCGACGGGTCGATCCGGCCGAGCAGCGTATCGGCGACCGCCTTGGGCTGCTCGGCGATCTCCTTGAGCATGAAGTAGTCATACCCCCCCTTTTCGGCGGCGGAGGCGTCCCAGTCCACGTGGTAGGAGCGGACGTCGGCCGGGCGGCCGTCGAAGCCCGTGACCGTGACGCCGTCGCGGCGCAGCTCCACCACCTGGTCCTGGCCCAGTTCGACCGCCGAGCGCGTGTGGGCGATGAACGCGGCGACGTCGGAGGCCAGGAACGCCTCACCCTCTCCAACGCCCACCACCAGCGGGGAGTTCCGCCGCGCGCCCACGACCACGTCCGGCTCGTCGGCGTGCACCGCGACCAGCGTGAACGCACCCTCCAGCCGCCGGCACACCAGCCGCATGGCCTCCGCCAGGTCGGCGGTCGCCGAGAACTCCTCGGCGAGGAGGTGCGCGACGACCTCGGTGTCCGTCTCGGAGGCCAGTTCGTGGCCCCGCTCGGCCAGTTCGGCCCGCAGCACCGCGAAATTCTCGATGATCCCGTTGTGGACGACGGCGACCCGGCCCGCGTTGTCCAGATGGGGATGGGCGTTGGCGTCGGTCGGTCCGCCGTGCGTGGCCCAGCGGGTGTGCCCGATACCCGTCGAGCCCGTCGGCAGCGGTCGTTCGACCAGTTCCTTCTCCAGGTTGACCAGCTTCCCGGCCTTCTTCGCCGCGGCCAGCCCGCCGTCCGCCAGCACGGCGACACCGGCCGAGTCGTATCCCCGGTACTCCAGCCGCTTCAGTCCGGCCATCACGACGTCGAGCGCTGACTGTGACCCTACGTATCCCACGATTCCGCACATGAGCCGCAGCCTACGGCCCGTCCGGCACCGGAAAACGCTTCCGTGTGCCCGAATTCGGAAATTCCCACCGCCATACGAACCGCTCGTTGGGCCGCGGGCGTGACGGACCCCACCCGCCGTCCCGTTCAAACTCCGTTAACAATGGACTGTGATCTCACCGGTCTCCTCGATGCCCCGGAGCGCCCACCGGCACAGGCCGGAGGCGACTCCCTACGTCGACCTCACCCGCGCCGAGTGGAGCGCTCTGCGCGACAAGACGCCGCTGCCGCTCACCGCCGAGGAGGTGGAGAAGCTGCGCGGTCTGGGAGATGTGATCGACCTGGACGAGGTGCGGGACATCTACCTCCCGCTGTCCCGGCTCCTCAATCTGTACGTGGGTGCCACCGACGGACTCAGAGGCGCCCTGAACACCTTCCTCGGAGAGCAGGGCTCCCAGTCCGGCACCCCGTTCGTGATAGGTGTCGCCGGCTCCGTGGCCTGCGGCAAGTCCACCGTCTCCCGGCTCCTGCAGGCCCTGCTCTCCCGCTGGCCCGAGCACCCGCGCGTCGAACTGGTCACCACCGACGGCTTCCTCCTGCCCACCAAGGAGCTTCAGGCCCGCGGTCTGATGTCGCGGAAAGGATTCCCCGAGTCCTACGACCGCCGGGCCCTCACCCGGTTCGTCGCCGACATCAAGGCGGGCAAGGACGAGGTCACGGCGCCCGTCTACTCCCACCTCATCTACGACATCGTCCCGGACCAGCGGCTCACGGTCCGCCGGCCCGACATCCTGATCGTCGAGGGACTGAACGTCCTGCAGCCCGCCCTCCCCGGCAAGGACGGCCGCACCCGGGTCGGTCTCGTCGACTACTTCGACTTCAGCGTGTACGTCGACGCCGGCGCCGAGGACATCGAGCGCTGGTACCTCAACCGCTTCAAGAAGCTGCGCCAGACCGCCTTCCAGAACCCGAACTCGTACTTCCGCAAGTACACCCAGGTCTCCGAGGAGGAGGCCCTGGACTACGCGCGCACCCTGTGGCGGACGATCAACAAACCCAACCTGATCGAGAACATCGCCCCCACCCGGGGCCGCGCCACCCTCGTCATCCGCAAGGGCCCGGACCACAAGGTGCAGCGACTGCGGCTGCGCAAGCTGTAACCCTGCCCGTTGGACGGGCCCGGATGGGCACCATGCTGCACCTGCGCCTGATCACCCCGGCCGACCGGACCGACGACGATGTCCGACTGCCGGAACCCCGACACTGCTGGCCCAGAAGTGACTGTGGGCCAGACAGCGCGAGCGTACGGCGAGGGCCGGCGGCTTCTAGAACCGCCTTTCGCAGTTCGTGTTGACGGTGTCGCCGGGGTCGGCGAACACCGTGTCGGTGTCGCCGCCGTCGCCGCAGTTCACCGTGTCGCCACCGGCGTTGTCCTGGACGCCGATCGTGTCGTTGCCGCCGTCGGTGGTCACGGTGTCGGTGCCCGTACCGGCGTCGACGGTGGTGTTGACATGAACCGTGGAACCGTCGAAGGAGTCGTTCCCGTCGCCCAGCGCGATGGCGAGCCGGGTCACCGTACTGACCGGGCCGCAGTCGGCGCTGGTGGTGCTGTTGGGCACCCGGGTGCAGCCCGGGCCGATCGCAATGCCTTTGGTATCGGTGAGGATCAGATGGCTGTTGGCGTTGACGGTGACCGTGACGACGTTCGCCACACCGGCGCGCGCCTGGAGTCCGACGAGGCCGCCGAAGATGCGGAACGCCGTGGAGCCCGGCGTCTGGGCTGCGGCCGGGGCGGCGGCCGAGGTGACGAGAAGACCCGCCACCAGGGCCGGACCGGCCGCTCGCTTCAGGGTGCTGCTCACGATCTTCATGCTGTGCTTCTCTTTCGTCGAGGGGGACGCCGCTCTCAGCGGCCTCGACGTCAGAGAAACAGTACGTGACGGATCGTGCACTTTTTGCTACGCCCTGGGGATCAACCCAGCGCCGACTTCACCGCGTCGGCCAGCCGCCCGGCCACCGACCGCGCCTGGTCGATGTCGGCCGCCTCGACCATCACCCGCACCAGCGGCTCGGTACCCGACGGACGCAGCAGCACCCGGCCGGTCTCACCGAGTTCCCGCTCGGCCTCGGCCACAGCGGCGGCCAGGTCCGCGGAGGTGCGCACCCGCGACTTGTCCACGTCCGGCACATTGATCAGCACCTGCGGCAACCGCTCCATCACGGCGGCCAGCTCGCGCAGGCTGCGCCCGGTGTCGGCGATCCGCGCGGCCAGCAGCAGCCCGGTCAGCGTGCCGTCACCGGTCGTCGCATGATCGAGGATGATCACATGCCCGGACTGCTCGCCCCCGAGGGCGTAGCCGTGCTCCTTCATCTCCTCGAGCACATAGCGGTCGCCCACGGCCGTCTGCACGAGCCGGATCCCGGCCTTCTCCATCGCGAGCTTGAAGCCCAGGTTGGACATCACCGTGGCGACCACTGTGTCGGACCGCAGCTCGGAGCGCTCCCGCATCGCCAGCGCCAGCACGGCGAGGATCTGGTCGCCGTCGACCTCCTCGCCGGTGTGGTCCACGGCCAGGCAGCGGTCGGCGTCGCCGTCGTGCGCGATACCGAAGTCCGCGCGGTGCTCCAGGACCGCGGCCTTCAGCCTGTCGAGGTGGGTCGAGCCGCAGCCGTCGTTGATGTTGAGCCCGTCCGGCTCCGCACCGATCGTGACGATCTCGGCGCCCGCCCGGGAGAACGCCTCCGGCGAGACCCCCGAGGCCGCGCCGTGCGCTTCGTCCAGGACGATCCTCAGCCCGTCGAGCCGGTTGGGCAGTACCGACAGCAGATGGCCGACGTACTGCTCGAATCCCTCGTCGTACGAGCGGACCCGGCCGACCCCGGCCCCCGTCGGCCGCTCCCACGGCTCGCCGTGCCGGTGCGACTCGTAGACCGCCTCGATCCGGTCCTCCAGGTCGTCGGCGAGTTTGTGGCCGCCGCGGGCGAAGAACTTGATGCCGTTGTCCGGCATGGCGTTGTGGCTGGCGGAGAGCATCACACCGAGGTCGGCACCGAGCGCGCCGGTCAGATACGCCACCGCGGGCGTCGGCAGCACGCCGACGCGCAGGACGTCCACGCCGGCGCTGGCCAGGCCCGCGACCACGGCCGCCTCCAGGAACTCCCCGGACGCGCGCGGGTCCCGTCCGACCACCGCCTTCGGGCGGTGGCCCTCGAAGGTGCCCGCCTCGGCCAGCACGTGCGCCGCCGCTACGGACAGGCCGAGCGCCATCTCGGCGGTCAGGTCCGCGTTGGCGACACCGCGCACGCCGTCCGTGCCGAAGAGTCGTCCCACTTGTCCTCCTGAGGAAGCGTCCTTGCTGCCATGCATGGTGGCAGACGCCGGGTCATCCGATCACACCAGCCTTTGAACGTCTTGTGTCGTTATACGCCCTTGGCCGGGATAAACGAACGCCCCGACGGCACATGTGGCGTGCCGCCGGGGCGTTCGGAGTACGAGCAGGCAGCTGCTGGTTAGCGCTTGCTGTACTGCGGAGCCTTGCGGGCCTTCTTCAGACCGGCCTTCTTCCGCTCGACCGCGCGGTCGTCGCGGCGCAGGAAGCCGGCCTTCTTCAGCGGGCCGCGGTTGTTGTCGACGTCGGCCTCGTTCAGGGCGCGGGCGACACCGAGACGCAGTGCACCGGCCTGACCCGAGACACCGCCACCGGCGATGCGGGCGACGACGTCGTAACGGCCGTCCAGCTCGAGCACCTTGAAGGGCTCGTTGACTTCCTGCTGGTGCACCTTGTTCGGGAAGTAGTCCTCAAGGGTGCGGCCGTTGATCTTCCACTTGCCGGTGCCCGGAATGATCCGGACGCGGGCGATGGCGTTCTTGCGGCGACCCAGGCCGGCGGCCGGCTGGGGCTCGCCGAAGCGGGAGGCCAGGGACTCCGAGGTGTACTCGCCCTCGACGGGGACCTCGGACTCGGTGGTGTAGCTGTCGATGTCAAGCTCTTCGAGCGGCTGCTCGGCAGTGGTCTCGGCCACGATTCTCCTCAGATTCTCTTCAGTCTTAGGGGGTGGCCGGACTTACTGCGCGACCTGGGTGATCTCGAACGGCACCGGCTGCTGGGCAGCGTGCGGGTGCTGGTCACCCTTGTAGACCTTCAGCTTCGAGAGCATCTGACGGCCCAGGGAGTTCTTGGGGAGCATGCCCTTGACGGCCTTCTCGATGGCCTTCTCCGGGTTCTTGTCCAGCAGCTCGTCGTAACGGACGGAGCGCAGACCACCCGGGTAGCCGGAGTGGCGGTACGCCATCTTCTGGGTCCGCTTGTTGCCGGAGAGGTGCACCTTGTCGGCGTTGATGATGATGACGAAGTCACCAGCGTCGACGTGCGGCGCGTAGATCGGCTTGTGCTTGCCCCGGAGAAGGGTCGCTGCGGTGGTGGCGAGACGGCCCAGGACAACGTCCTGAGCGTCGATGACGTGCCACTGGCGCGTCACATCGCCGGGCTTGGGGCTGTACGTACGCACGGTTCGTAGCCTTCGCTTCGAGTGAATGGTCCTGAACAGGTCACCGAAACGATCACGACAGCCTTGACCGCACCGCGGTGACGCAAACCGCGTGCTGATCGCTGGTCATCGGCCCGGTGGACCGGTGTAAGGGCCCGTCCCGTGAGAATGAGCAAGCCAATACACAACGAAGAAGCAGGTTACCTGCACGGCCCCGGACGGGTCAAAACGAGGCTCTTCCCCCTCATGTCGCCGGACAAACAAGGCATGCCGCCGCACCCGCCCCGGCATCTTGCGCACCCCGTCTAAGATGCGCCCCATGAGTTACGGGCAGGGGGGACCCCAGTCTCAGTGGGATCCCTGGAAACCGCAGTCGCAGCAGCCCTGGAACAGTGGGGGTGACGACGACACTCCCGACTGGGCCGCGCTCGCGGAGGCCTCGGAGACCCGCAACAAGCGCCGCAAGCTGCTGTTCATAGGCGGCGGCGCGCTCGCCACGGTCGCGATAGGCACCGCGGTCGCCATGGCCGTCGTCTCCGCGAACAGCGACGACGGACCGCAGGCCGGTCCCAGCAGCCTGCCCGCCAGCGCCGCCCTGCCCAGCGGCTCGGCCACGCCGTCCTTCGCGCCCACCAGCGCCCCGCCGCCGCTGGACCCGAAGGACTTCATCGCCAGCGCCAAGAAGGACACCGCCCCGCTCAGCGCCGACACGCTCTTCCCCGGCACCCAGCTGACCATGGGCGACACGGTGTACAAGAAGGGCGCCACGGCCGACACCACCCACTGCGCCTCCGCCGCCGGCGCCAACCTGCCGAAGATCCTGACAGCCAACGGCTGCACCCGCCTGATCCGCGTGACCTACAGCAAGGGCGGCATCGCGGGCACCGTCGGCGTCGCCGTCTTCGCCGACCAGACCCAGGCCGAGCAGGTCAAGAAGCAGGCCAAGAAGAACGCCATGGTGCGCTCCCTGCCCGGCAAGGGCGTCAAGAACTTCTGCAACGCCGCGGTCTGCCTGACGACCACGAACTCCGTCGGCCGCTACGCCTACTTCACGACCGTCGGCTTCCTCGACGGCAAGAACGTCGCCAAGACGGACACGAAGGTCTTCTCCGTCGGCAACGACCTGCAGCAGTTCATCTTCGACCAGATCTACCGCCGCGGTCAGGCCCAGGCGTCCGCGGCGGCGAACCGGTAGCTCAGCAGCACCCCGCCGACGGAAGCGAGCGCTTGTTCCGCGCCTCCTTGCTGCGCGCGGCCAGCAGCTCGTCGGCGGGGTAGCCCACCTCCTCCAGGGTCAGCCCGTGCGGTCGTACGACATGCACGGCGGAGTCCCGCACCCCCGCGGCCAGCACCTTCCCTGGCCACTCGGGGCCACGGTGCCCGTCCCCGACGAACAGCAGCGCGCCGATCAGCGAGCGCACCATGTTGTGGCAGAACGCGTCGGCCCGCACGGTCGCGGTGATGATCCCGTCGGCACCTTTTTCGAGGCTCAGCTCCTGAAGGGTGCGAATCGTGGTCGCCCCTTCCCTCTTCTTGCAGTACGCCGCGAAGTCGTGCTCGCCGAGCAGCGCCTGCGCGGCCTCGTTCATGGCGTCCACGTCGAGCGGCCAGTCGTGCCAGAGGACGTGGCCCCGCAGGAGGGGGTCCACTCCCCCGGGATTGTCGGTGACGCGGTAGGCGTACCGGCGCCAGACGGCGGAGAAACGGGCGTTGAAGCCACTCGGCGCCGGCCGGAGCGCCCATACCCGCACGTCCTTCGGCAACCGCCCGGCGAGCCGCTTGAGCAGCTTCTGGTTGTGCTCCCGCCAGACCTCCTCCGGCAGGTCCACGTGCGCCACCTGCCCGCGCGCGTGCACCCCGGCGTCGGTCCGCCCGGCGACCGTCAGCTCGTATGTCTCCCTCGACCGCGTCACCGTGCGCAGGGCGTCCTCGATCTCGCCCTGCACCGTCCGCTTGCCGCCGGCCTGCTTGGCCCAGCCGTGGAAGTCGCTGCCGTCGTAGGAGATGTCGAGGCGGACACGGACGTGGCCGGGCTGTACTTCATCACTCACGTGGGAATCCTCTCAGGGCACGGCCTTGTGAAAAAACGTGAAAGCGGGCCCGCCCCGAAGGGCGGACCCGCTTTCACGTCAGGCAGAGCCTCAGGCGTCCTTCGACTCCTCGGCAGCGGCCTCCTCGGCCGGCGCCTCGGTGGTCTCCGCAGCCTTGGCCTCGTCGGCCTCCTTGACCGCACGCTTGGTGGCGGCCTCGGCCTCACCCACGGCCTTCTGCTGCACCGTCAGCGCCTCGACCAGCTCGATGACGGCCATGGGCGCGTTGTCGCCACGGCGGTTACCGATCTTGGTGATGCGGGTGTAGCCACCCGGACGGTTCTCGTACCGCGGGCCGATCTCGGTGAAGAGCGTGTGGACGACGCCCTTGTCCGTGATGACCTGGAGCACCTGACGGCGGTTGTGAAGGTCGCCCTTCTTCGCCTTGGTGATCAGACGCTCGGCGTACGGGCGCAGGCGGCGGGCCTTCGCCTCGGTGGTGGTGATACGGCCGTGCTCGAAGAGGCTCTTCGCCAGGTTGGCGAGGAGGAGCTTCTCGTGCGCGGCGCTGCCGCCCAGACGGGCACCCTTGGTGGGCTTCGGCATTGTTCTTCTCCTGTGTGTCTGCCCCGGCCGTGTCAGGTACCGGGGTCAGGAACCCGATGAGCGGATGCTCACCGGCTGCGACCGATCAGTACTGCTCGGTCTCCACGAAACCCGCGTCCGCGTCGTCGTCGGCGCCGAAGGCGTCGGCAGCGGCCGTGGGGTCGAATCCGGGCGGGCTGTCCTTCAGGGCCAGGCCCATGCCGGCCAGCTTCGCCTTGACCTCGTCGATGGACTTCGCACCGAAGTTGCGGATGTCCAGCAGGTCGGCCTCGGAACGGGCGACGAGCTCACCCACGGAGTGGATGCCCTCACGCTTGAGGCAGTTGTAGGAGCGGACCGTGAGCTCCAGCTCCTCGATCGGCAGCGCGAGGTCGGCGGCCAGGGCGGCGTCCGTGGGGGACGGGCCCATGTCGATGCCCTCGGCGTCGATGTTCAGCTCGCGGGCGAGACCGAACAGCTCGACCAGGGTCTTACCGGCCGAGGCCATGGCGTCACGCGGACGCATCGCCTGCTTGGTCTCGACGTCGACGATCAGCTTGTCGAAGTCGGTGCGCTGCTCGACACGCGTGGCCTCGACCTTGTACGTGACCTTCAGCACCGGCGAGTAGATGGAGTCGACCGGGATACGGCCGATCTCCTGGCCCACCTGCTTGTTCTGCACGGCGGAGACGTAGCCGCGACCGCGCTCGACGGTCAGCTCCATCTCCAGCTTGCCCTTGCCGTTGAGCGTGGCGAGGACGAGGTCGGGGTTGTGCACCTCGACACCGGCCGGGGGCGCGATGTCGGCGGCGGTGACCAGACCCGGACCCTGCTTGCGCAGGTACATCACGACCGGCTCGTCGTGCTCCGAGGAGACGACCAGCTGCTTGATGTTGAGGATCAGGTCGGTGACGTCCTCCTTGACGCCCGGCACGGTGGTGAACTCGTGCAGGACGCCGTCGATGCGGATGCTGGTGACAGCAGCGCCGGGGATCGACGACAGGAGGGTGCGGCGCAGGGAGTTACCGAGGGTGTAGCCGAAGCCCGGCTCCAGCGGCTCGATCACGAACCGGGAGCGGAACTCGTCGACGACCTCTTCGGTCAACGAGGGACGCTGAGCGATCAGCATGTGTGGATCAGATCCTTCATTCGTGGACGCCCGCTATTTGACGTCCGACGGAACCGTCCCGGCACAAGGGACGGGTACTGCAAGGGTACGGGCGATACGGCCCGAGAGAGCCGTACCGCCCGAAACCAAGCCTGCTCGAAGCAGCCGTGCGTCAGACGCGGCGGCGCTTCGGCGGGCGGCAGCCGTTGTGCGGGGTCGGGGTGACGTCCTGGATGGAGCCGACCTCGAGGCCCGTGGCCTGCAGGGAGCGGATCGCGGTCTCACGACCGGAGCCCGGGCCCTTGACGAACACGTCGACCTTGCGCATGCCGTGCTCCTGGGCGCGGCGGGCAGCCGACTCGGCGGCCATCTGCGCGGCGAACGGCGTGGACTTCCGGGAGCCCTTGAAGCCGACGTGGCCGGCGGAGGCCCAGGAGATCACGTTGCCGGACGGGTCCGTGATCGAGACGATCGTGTTGTTGAACGTGCTCTTGATGTGCGCGTGGCCGTGAGCGACGTTCTTCTTTTCCTTGCGGCGCACCTTCTTGGCAGCGCCCTGACGTCCCTTGGGGGGCATCTACTAACTCCTACGGGAGGTGGTCGGTCCTACAGCGAAGACCGTGGACAGGTGTCCGCTGCGGACTACTTCTTGCCCGGCTTCTTCTTGCCGGCGATGGCGCGACGCGGGCCCTTGCGGGTACGGGCGTTGGTGCTGGTGCGCTGACCGCGGACGGGCAGACCGCGACGGTGACGGAGACCCTGGTAGCAGCCGATCTCGACCTTGCGGCGGATGTCGGCCTGGATCTCGCGACGGAGGTCACCCTCGGTCTTGATGTTGTTGTCGACGTACTCGCGGATCGCGACCAGCTGCTCTTCGGTCAGGTCACGAACGCGGGTGTTCGGGTCGACGCCGGTCGCAGCCAGCGTCTCCTTCGAGAGGGTCCGGCCGATGCCGAACACGTAGGTGAGGGCGACCTCCACGCGCTTTTCGCGCGGGATGTCAACACCGGAAACGCGTGCCATTCAATGGCTCCTGGTGAATCTTCGGAGGTCTTCCACAGAACCGGCTCCCGGCCGCCGTACCAGGTACGAACCGGGTCCCCGGCCTCCGAACCGGGGGTGTCAAGCCGCTTGCGACGGCTTGGGTCCTGCGTATGAACATATTCAGCTCGCGTCGCGCGAATCTCTGCGATGGAGGTGCAGAGGGTAAAGGTCGTGCGTCAGCCCTGGCGCTGCTTGTGGCGCGGGTTCTCGCAGATGACCATGACCCGACCGTGACGGCGGATCACCCTGCACTTGTCGCAGATCTTCTTGACGCTCGGCTTGACCTTCATTGGATTGAGGTTCTCCGGGTCAGTGCCACCACCCCGCCGAGACGGGATGCGGGCAAGATCTACTTGTACCGGTAGACGATCCGGCCACGCGTCAGGTCGTACGGAGACAGCTCCACCACGACCCGGTCGTCAGGGAGGATGCGGATGTAGTGCATACGCATCTTGCCGCTGATGTGTGCCAGGACCTGGTGGCCGTTCTGGAGCTCGACCTTGAACATGGCGTTCGGCAGAGACTCGACGACAGTGCCCTCGATCTCGATGGCACCTTGCTTCTTGGCCACGCTTCGCCCTTCGAATCGACTACCTTGATCGACTCCCCCGCTTTCCCTTACGGGGTGCATGCGGACATGCGGGTGCACGAGAGCCGACGAGTCAGTCTACGTCGCCGCCCTCGGAAAGGCGAATCGAGGAAGTCTGCCCCATGGGGGAGATCTCTATGCGAGAGGGTCGGGAGCGGCCGTGATGCCGTACTCCGCCAGCTTTGCCCTGCCCCCGTCGGGAGCGGTGAGCACCAGGGGGCCCTCCGCCGTCAGGGCGACCGAGTGCTCCCAGTGGGACGACCAGGTGCCGTCCGTCGTGATGACCGTCCAGTCGTCCGACAGGACCTCCGTGCGCGGAGTACCGAGCGACACCATCGGCTCGATCGCGAGGCAGAAGCCGGGCACCAGCTTGGGCCCCTTGCCGCGGCGCCGGTCGACGTAGTTCAGCAGGTGCGGGTCCATGTGCATCTCGGTGCCGATGCCGTGGCCGCCGTAGTCCTCGATGATCCCGTACTTGCCGCCGCCCGGCTTGGGCTGGCGGCGGATGTACGTCTCGATGGCCCGCGAGATGTCGACCAGGCGGTTGCCCTGCTTCATGGCCGCGATGCCGGCCCACATCGACTCCTCGGTCACCCGGGACAGCTCGACCAGCTCCGGGGCGTGACCGGACCCCACGAACGCCGTGTAGGCGGCGTCGCCGTGCCAGCCGTCGATGATCGCGCCGCAGTCGATGGAGATGATGTCGCCGTCCTTGAGGACGACGTCGTCGGAGGGGATGCCGTGGACGACGACGTCGTTCACGGAGGTGCAGATGGTCGCCGGGAAGCCGCCGTAGCCCAGGAAGTTCGACTTGGCGCCGTGCTCGGCGAGGACCTTGCGGGCGACCTCGTCCAGGTCCTTGGTGGAGGCGCCGGGCACCGCGGCCTCACGGGTGGCCGCGTGGATGGCGGCTACGACCAGGCCCGCCGCACGCATCTTCGCGATCTGCTCGGGCGTCTTGATCTGCACCATGGGGCCTGCGCTCTCCCTCACTCACACCAACTGGGTTACGTACACAACAGTACGGCCGCGGCGCCCGGGGAAGGGCACCGCGGCCGGAAGGACCGCGATCTACTTGTTCTCGGCCTTCTCGCGCTTGAGTGCCCCCAGCGCCCGCTGCGTGATCTCGTCCACCGGGCCCAGGGAGGAGATCGTCACGACCAGGCCCTGCGCCTTGTAGTAGTCGATGATCGGCTCGGTCTGCGTGTGGTAGACCTCCAGCCGCTTGCGGACCGTGTCCTCGGAGTCGTCGTCACGCTGGTACAGCTCGCCGCCGCAGACGTCGCAGACGCCTTCCTTCTTCGGCCGGCTGTACGTCACGTGGAAGACGTGCGAGGAGTCGTTACGGCAGATGCGGCGGCCGGCGATGCGCTTGACGACCTCGTCCTCCGGGACCTCCAGGTCCAGGACCGCGTCCAGCGTGATGCTCTCGGTGCGCAGCAGCTCGTCCAGCGCCTCGGCCTGGGAGACGTTCCGCGGGAAGCCGTCCAGCAGGAAGCCGCGCTCGGCGTCCGGCTGCTCCATACGGTCCTTGGCCATCGCGATGGTGACCTCGTCCGGTACGAGGTTGCCGGCGTCCATGTAGGACTTCGCGAGCTTGCCCAGCTCCGTCTGCTGGCTGATGTTGGCCCGGAAGAGGTCACCCGTGGAGATGTGCGGGATCGCCAGCTTCTCTGCGAGACGGACGGCTTGCGTTCCCTTACCGGCACCCGGCGGCCCGACGAGGACGATACGCATCAGCGGAGGAACCCTTCGTAATTGCGCTGCTGGAGCTGGCTCTCGATCTGCTTCACCGTCTCGAGACCGACACCCACGATGATCAGGATGCTGGTCCCGCCGAACGGGAAGTTGTTCGACGCGTTGAACCCGACCAACGCCATTGTTGGCACGAGAGCGATCAGACCCAGATACAGCGAACCCGGCCAGGTGATCCGGTTGAGCACATAGCTGAGGTACTCAGCGGTCGGTCGGCCAGCCCGGATGCCCGGGATGAAGCCACCATACTTCTTCATGTTGTCGGCGACTTCCTCGGGGTTGAAGGAGATCGCCACGTAGAAGAACGCGAAGAACACGATGAGCAAGAAGTACAGAGTGATGTAAATCGGGTGGTCGCCCTTGGTCAGGTTGTTCTGGATCCACTGCTTCCAGTTCGAATTGCCCCCCGCGAACTGCGCCACGAGTGCCGGGATGTAGAGCAGCGAGGAGGCGAAGATGACAGGAATCACACCCGCCTGGTTGACCTTGAGCGGGATGTACGTGGACGTACCACCGTAGGAACGACGGCCGATCATGCGCTTGGCGTACTGGACCGGGATGCGGCGCTGGGCCTGCTCGACGAAGACGACCAGACCGACCATGACCAGGCCGACCAGGATCACGGTGCCGAACTCGATCCAGCCACCGGCCAGGGTGCCCTGCTTCTTGATCGCCCACAGCGCGGACGGGAAGGTCGCGGCGATCGAGATGAACATCAGGATCGACATGCCGTTGCCGATGCCGCGGTCGGTGATCAGCTCGCCGAGCCACATCACGACGCACGTGCCGGCGGTCATGCAGACGACCATCGTGATCGTCGTGAAGATCGCCTGGTCCGGGACGATCTGGGTGGCCACGGAGCAGCTGCCGAACAGCGCGCCGCTACGGGCGGTGGCGACCAGACCCGTGCCCTGCAGGATGGCCAGCGCCACCGTCAGGTAACGGGTGTACTGGGTGATCTTGGCCGTACCGGCCTGGCCCTCCTTCTTCAGGGCTTCCAGGCGCGGAATGACAACGGTCAGCAGCTGCAGGATGATGCTGGCCGTGATGTACGGCATGATCCCGAGCGCGAAGACCGTGATCTGCAGCAGCGCTCCGCCGCTGAACATGTTGACCAGCCCGAAGAGGCCCTGGTTGCCGGAGGCCTCACGGACACACGTCTGAACGGCCTTGTAGTTGACGCCGGGGATCGGGATGTGGGTACCGACCCGGTAGACCACGATGATGCCCAGCGTGAAGAGCAGCTTCTTGCGCAGGTCGGGCGTCCTGAACGCCCGGGCGAACGCGGTGAGCACGGTGCCTCCTGCGACCCCCGCGCAACTGCGTCAAGGGTGACGGTCTTGAGGTTCGACGGATACAGACGAATAACTAACGGTCAACTGCCGCTCAGGGTGCCCCATGGGAGGCACCCGGTGAAAGTAGGCAGTGCTGGCCACCTTACCGGCGAGAGCACCGCCCTAGGAACGACCGACCGGGGATACCCCATTTGTGGGGTATCCCCGGTCGGGATCGTTCACGTCATCGAGTGGACCTGAGGGACTCAGACCAGCTCGGTGACCGTACCGCCGGCGGCGGTGATCTTCTCCTTGGCGGAGCCGGAGACGGCGTCGACCGTCACCTGCAGCGCCACGGAGATCTCGCCCTGGCCGAGGACCTTGACGAGGCTGTTCTTGCGAACGGCACCCTTGGCCACCAGCGACTCGACGGTGACCTCGCCACCCTCCGGGTAGAGCGCGGCCAGCTTGTCGAGGTTCACGACCTGGTACTCGGTCTTGAACGGGTTCTTGAAGCCCTTCAGCTTCGGGAGGCGCATGTGCAGCGGCATCTGGCCACCCTCGAAGCGCTCCGGAACCTGGTAGCGGGCCTTGGTGCCCTTGGTACCACGACCGGCCGTCTTACCCTTCGACGCCTCACCACGACCGACACGGGTCTTGGCGGTCTTGGCGCCCGGGGCGGGACGGAGGTTGTGGATCTTCAGCGGGTTCTGCTCCGCCATGATCAGTCGACCTCCTCGACCGTCACGAGGTGGCGGACGGTGTGCACCATGCCGCGGAACTCGGGGCGGTCCTCCTTGACGACCACGGTGTTGATCCCCTTGAGACCAAGCGACCGCAGGGTGTCACGGTGGTTCTGCTTGCTGCCGATGTAGGACTTGACCTGCGTGATCTTGAGCTGCGCCATGATTACGCACCCGCCCCGGCACGCGCACGGAGAAGAGCCGCGGGAGCGACGTCCTCGAGCGGCAGACCACGGCGGGCCGCGATCTCCTCGGGACGCTGCAGACCCTTCAGGGCCTCCACGGTCGCGTGCACGATGTTGATGGCGTTGTCGGAGCCGAGCGACTTCGACAGCACGTCGTGGATACCGGCGCACTCGAGCACGGCACGCACCGGACCACCGGCGATAACACCGGTACCCGGGGACGCGGGCTTGAGCAGCACCACGCCGGCAGCCTTCTCACCCTGGATCGGGTGCGGGATGGTGCCCTGGATCCGGGGGACCTTGAAGAAGTGCTTCTTGGCCTCCTCAACGCCCTTGGCGATGGCGGCCGGCACCTCCTTGGCCTTGCCGTATCCGACACCCACGGTGCCGTCACCGTCGCCCACCACGACCAGCGCGGTGAAGCTGAAGCGACGACCACCCTTCACAACCTTGGCGACGCGGTTGATCGCGACGACGCGCTCAACGTACGCGGTCTTCTCGGCGGCAGCAGCGCCGCCGTCACGGCCCTTCCGGTCCCGCCGCTCGCCGCCACCGGCACCGCTTCCGCGGCGCTGGGGTCCAGCCATTGGATTACCTCTCTCTTTCCGCTAGCTACAAGCGGCTCAGAACTTGAGCCCGGCCTCGCGGGCGGCGTCCGCCAGGGCGGCGATGCGCCCGGCGTACTGGTTGCCACCACGGTCGAACACGACGGCCTCGACACCGGCGGCCTTGGCACGCTCGGCAACGAGGGCGCCGACCTGCTTGGCCTGCGCGGACTTGTCGGCCTCGCCGCCACGGATCGACGCGTCCAGGGTGGACGCCGACGCCAGGGTGTGGCCCTTCAGGTCGTCGATCACCTGCGCCACGATGTGGCGGTTGGAGCGGGTCACGACCAGACGGGGACGCTCCGCCGTACCGGAGATCCGCTTGCGGATCCGGATGTGACGGCGCTTGATCGCGGCGCGCTTGTAGGCGTCGCCCTTGAGGATCTTCTGCCCGTATGCCATGGCTTACTTACCCGCCTTTCCGACCTTGCGGCGGATGACTTCGCCCTCGTACTTGACGCCCTTGGCCTTGTACGGGTCGGGCTTGCGCAGCTTGCGGATGTTGGCCGCAACCTCGCCGACCTTCTGCTTGTCGATGCCCTCGACCTGGAAGCGGGTCGGGGTCTCCACCTTGAAGGTGATGCCCTCGGGGGCCTCGACCAGGATCGGGTGGCTGTAACCGAGAGCGAACTCCAGGTTCGAACCCTTGGCGGTCACGCGGTAACCGACACCGCTGATCTCGAGCTTCTTCACGTAACCCTGGGTCACGCCGGTGATCATGTTCGCCACCAGCGTGCGGGACAGGCCGTGCAGGGCCTTGTTCTGACGCTCGTCGTTGGGGCGGGTCACCTGCAGGGTGCCGTCCTCGCCCTTGACGACCTCGATCGGCGCCGAGACGGTGTGGGTCAGCTCGCCCTTGGGGCCCTTGACCGAGACCGTACGGCCGTCGATGGTGACGTCCACGCCGGCGGGAACCGCGATGGGGAGCTTGCCGATGCGCGACATAGCTGTTTCCTCCGTTCCCTTCTGCTACCAGACGTAGGCGAGGACTTCCCCACCCACGCCCTTCTTGCCGGCCTGCTTGTCGGTGAGGAGCCCGTGCGACGTGGAGATGATCGCCACGCCGAGGCCGCCCAGCACCTTCGGCAGGTTGGTGGACTTCGCGTACACCCGGAGACCGGGCTTGGAGATCCGCTTGATGCCCGCGATGGAGCGCTCACGGTTCGGGCCGAACTTCAGCTCGAGGGTGAGGTTCTTGCCCACCTCGGCGTCCTCGACGCGCCAGCCCGTGATGAAGCCCTCCTGCTGGAGGATCTCCGCGATGTGAGACTTGATCTTGGACGCCGGCATCGTCACGGTGTCGTGGTACGCCGAGTTCGCGTTCCGCAGACGAGTCAGCATGTCTGCGATCGGATCAGTCATGGTCATGAATTGGCCTGTGGCCTTTCTCGCCGGGGTTTCCTATATGCGCCATCCCTCTCCCCGTACTTCTGCAGACGGGACGGGTGCGGCGCGGGGACCTACGGCGTAGTAAGTCGATCCAGGGCGGCAGAGGCCCAACCCTCCTAGCCTAAGGCATGGAAGGTACGGGCCCCCGCCGACCCAGTTGCTTACCGAGAGGTCCAGGAATCCCTGAAAGTGGGGATTACCAGGAGCTCTTGGTCACGCCCGGCAGCTCGCCACGGTGAGCCATCTCACGAAGGCACACGCGGCAGAGGCCGAACTTGCGGTACACGGAGTGCGGACGGCCGCAGCGCTGGCAGCGGGTGTAGCCACGCACACCGAACTTGGGCTTGCGAGCAGCCTTCGCGATGAGAGCCTTCTTCGCCATCTCGCTCACGCCTCCTTGAACGGGAAGCCGAGGTGACGGAGAAGGGCACGGCCCTCTTCGTCGTTGGTCGCCGTGGTCACCACGGTGATGTCCATACCCCGGACGCGGTCGATCTTGTCCTGGTCGATCTCGTGGAACATGACCTGCTCCGTGAGACCGAAGGTGTAGTTGCCACGGCCGTCGAACTGCTTCGGGGACAGGCCGCGGAAGTCGCGGATGCGCGGCAGCGCGAGCGACAGGGTGCGGTCCAGGAACTCCCACATGCGGTCGCCACGGAGCGTGACGTGGGCACCGATGGGCTGGCCCTCACGCAGCTTGAACTGCGCGATGGACTTGCGGGCCTTGGTGACGGCCGGCTTCTGACCGGTGATCGTGGTCAGGTCGCGGATCGCGCCCTCGATCAGCTTCGAGTCACGGGCGGCGTCACCGACACCCATGTTGACCACGATCTTGACGAGGCCGGGAACCTGCATGACGTTCTCGTACTTGAACTCGTCACGCAGCTTGCCCGCGATCTCCTCGCGGTACTTCGTCTTCAGACGCGGAGTGGTGGTGGTAGCCATCAGATGTCCTCACCCGTCCGCTTGGCAACGCGGATCTTGTTGCCCTCTTCGTCGAAGCGGTAGCCGACACGCGTGACGACCTTCTGACCGTCCTTCTCCACGACCAGCTGAACGTTGGACACGTGGATGGGGGCCTCGGTGGTCACGATGCCGCCGGCCTGGGAACCGCGAGCGGTCGGACCGGCCTTGGTGTGCTTCTTGACCCGGTTGACACCCTCGACCAGGACACGCTCCTCGCGCGGGTAAGCGGCAATGACCTTGCCCTGCTTGCCCTTGTCCTTGCCGGTGATGACCTGGACCAGGTCGCCCTTCTTGATCTTCATGCTTACAGCACCTCCGGCGCGAGCGAGATGATCTTCATGAACTTCTTCTCGCGCAGCTCACGGCCGACCGGGCCGAAGATGCGGGTGCCGCGAGGGTCGCCGTCGTTCTTCAGAATGACGGCGGCGTTCTCGTCGAAGCGGATGTACGAGCCGTCCGGACGGCGGCGCTCCTTGACGGTGCGAACGATGACCGCCTTGACGACGTCACCCTTCTTCACGTTGCCACCGGGGATCGCGTCCTTGACGGTGGCGACGATGACGTCACCGATGCCCGCGTAGCGGCGACCGGAGCCACCGAGCACACGGATGCAAAGGATCTCCTTCGCACCAGTGTTGTCGGCGACACGCAGTCGCGACTCCTGCTGGATCACGTCTATCTCCTGTTTGTCTGCCGGTTCCCGGCAGGGGTTCTACGAACCCCTGCCGAGCCTGGCGGAACTGACCTGCGGGGTTTGCCCCGCAGGAATTACTTGGCCTTCTCGAGGATCTCGACGACGCGCCAGCGCTTCGTCGCGGACAGCGGCCGGGTCTCCATGAGGAGGACGCGGTCGCCGACACCCGCGGCGTTCTGCTCGTCGTGTGCCTTGAGCTTGTTGGTACGGCGGATGACCTTGCCGTACAGCGCGTGCTTGACGCGGTCCTCGACGGCGACGACGACGGTCTTGTCCATCTTGTCGCTGACGACGAGACCCTCACGGGTCTTGCGGAAACCGCGCGCCTCGGTGTTCTCAGTCACGTTCTTCTCGCTCATCAGGCGTTCTCCACCGTCTCGATGCCGAGCTCACGCTCACGCATGAGGGTGTAGATCCGGGCGATGTCCTTGCGGACCGCCTTGAGACGGCCGTGGTTCTCGAGCTGGCCCGTCGCCGCCTGGAAGCGGAGGTTGAACAGCTCTTCCTTGGCCTCGCGGAGCTTCGCCAGAAGCTCCTCGTTGCCCAGCTCGCGCAGCTCGGACGCCTTGGTACCGGCCGACATCACGCTTCACCTGCCTCGCGCTTGACGATCCGGCACTTCATCGGCAGCTTGTGGGCCGCACGGGTCAGCGCCTCACGGGCGATCTTCTCGTTGGGGTACGACAGCTCGAACATCACGCGTCCGGGCTTGACGTTGGCAATCCACCACTCCGGAGAACCCTTACCGGAACCCATGCGGGTCTCGGCCGGCTTCTTCGTGAGCGGACGGTCCGGGTAGATGTTGATCCAGACCTTGCCGCCACGCTTGATGTGGCGGGTCATCGCGATACGAGCCGCCTCGATCTGGCGGTTCGTCACGTAGGCCGGGGTCAGCGCCTGGATGCCGTACTCGCCGAACGCAACCTGCGTTCCACCCTTGGACATACCGTTGCGCTTCGGGTGGTGCTGCTTGCGGTGCTTGACCCTACGGGGGATCAGCATGACGGTCAGGCCTCCGTTCCGGTGCTCTCAGCCGGAGCGGCAGCGGGAGCCTCGGCCTTGGGGGCCTCGGCGCCGGCAGCCTGCTGCGGCTTGCGACCGCGCCGCTCGCCACCGCGGCCACCACGGGCCGGGCGGTCGGCGCCACCGCGGGCCGGGCGGTTACCCGCACGGGCGGCAGCGTTCTCGGCGCGGACCTCGGCGATGTTCTTGACGTCGCCCTTGTAGATCCAGACCTTCACACCGATGCGGCCGAAGGTCGTCTTGGCCTCGAAGAAGCCGTAGTCCACGTTCGCGCGGAGCGTGTGCAGGGGCACGCGGCCCTCGCGGTAGAACTCCGAGCGGGACATCTCGGCGCCGCCGAGGCGGCCACCGCACTGGATCTTGATGCCCTTGGCGCCCGCCTTCATCGCCGACTGCATGCTCTTGCGCATGGCACGGCGGAAGGAGACGCGGGAGGACAGCTGCTCGGCGACGGCCTGGGCCACCAGCTGAGCGTCCGTCTCCGGGTTCTTGACCTCGAGGATGTTCAGCTGGACCTGCTTGCCGGTCAGCTTCTCCAGGTCACCGCGGATGCGGTCGGCCTCGGCGCCGCGGCGGCCGATGACGATGCCCGGGCGAGCGGTGTGGATGTCCACGCGGACGCGGTCACGGGTGCGCTCGATCTCAACCTTCGAGATACCGGCGCGCTCCATGCCGGACGTCATCATCCGACGGATGGCGACGTCTTCCTTGACGTAGTCCTTGTACAGCTTGTCGGCGTACCAACGCGACTTGAAGTCGGTCGTGACACCGAGCCGGAACCCGTGCGGGTTTACCTTCTGGCCCATTACCGGGTTCCTTCCTTGCTGCTGACGACCACGGTGATGTGGCTGGTCCGCTTGCGGATCCGGTAGGCACGGCCCTGGGCACGCGGACGGAACCGCTTCAGGGTCGGGCCCTCGTCGACGTAGGCCTCGGAGATGTAGAGGCTGTCGGCGTCGGTGTGGTCGTAGTTGTGCGCGGCGTTGGCGATGGCGCTGTCGAGCACCTTGCCGACCGGCACGGAGGCTGCCTGCGGAGCGAATCGCAGAACAGCCTGGGCCTCCGTGGCGTCCATGCCACGGATGAGGTCCACCACACGGCGGGCCTTCATGGGCGTGACGCGGATGTACCGCGCCTGGGCCCTGGCTTCCATGGTTGTCCCTTCAGAGTTACTTACGTGTCTGAATGCGATCCGCTACTAGCGGCGCTTCGACTTCCGGTCTTCCTTGACGTGACCCCGGAAGGTGCGCGTCGGCGAGAACTCGCCGAGCTTGTGGCCGACCATCGACTCGGTGACGAACACCGGGATGTGGGTCTTGCCGTTGTGCACCGCGAGCGTGTGGCCCAGCATGGCCGGGACGATCATCGAGCGGCGGGACCAGGTCTTGATGACGTTCTTGGTGCCGGCTTCGTTCTGGGCGTCCACCTTCTTCATGAGGTGGTCGTCGACGAAGGGCCCCTTCTTCAGGCTACGAGGCATCTCAACCCGTCCTTAGCGCTTCTTGTTCGTCTTGCGGCGGCGGACGATGTACTTGTTCGACGCCTTCTTGGGCGAACGAGTACGGCCTTCCTTCTTGCCCCACGGGGACACAGGGTGGCGACCACCGGAGGTCCGGCCCTCACCACCACCGTGCGGGTGGTCAACCGGGTTCATGACGACACCACGGACGGTCGGGCGAACGCCCAGCCACCGCTTACGGCCGGCCTTACCCCAGTTGATGTTGCTCTGCTCGGCGTTGCCGACCTCGCCGACGGTGGCGCGGCAGCGGACGTCGACCAGGCGGACCTCACCGGACGGCATGCGCAGGTGGGCGTAGGCGCCCTCCTTCGCGAGCAGCTGCACGGAGGCACCGGCCGAGCGGGCGAACTTGGCGCCGCCGCCCGGACGCAGCTCGATGGCGTGCAGGGTCGTACCGACCGGGATGTTGCGCAGGGCGAGGTTGTTGCCCGGCTTGATGTCGGCCCCGGGACCGTTCTCGATCCGGTCGCCCTGGTTCAGGCCACGCGGCGCGAGGATGTAGCGCTTCTCGCCGTCCGCGTAGTGCAGCAGCGCGATGCGAGCGGTGCGGTTGGGGTCGTACTCGATGTGCGCGACCTTCGCCGGCACGCCGTCCTTGTCGTGACGACGGAAGTCGATCACGCGGTAGGCGCGCTTGTGTCCGCCACCCTGGTGGCGAACGGTCACACGACCGGCGTTGTTACGGCCGCCCTTGCTGTGCAGGGGGCGGACCAGCGACTTCTCCGGCGTGGACCGCGTGACCTCGACGAAGTCGGCGACGCTGGCGCCACGACGGCCCGGCGTAGTCGGCTTGTACTTGCGGATTCCCATTTCTCAGTCCTCGTCCGATATCGGACGATCCGGACCGCCCTTAGGCGGTCGGACCGCCGAAGATGTCGATACGGTCGCCCTCGGCGAGGGTCACGATCGCGCGCTTGCTGCCGGCACGCTGACCGAAACCGGTCTTCGTGCGCTTGCGCTTGCCCTGGCGGTTGATCGTGTTGACCCCGGTGACCTTGACCGAGAAGACCGCCTGGACGGCCTGCTTGATCTGGGTCTTGTTGGCGTTCGGGTCGACGATGAACGTGTACTTGTTCTCGTCGAGGAGCGCGTAGCTCTTCTCGGAGACGACCGGCTTCAGCAGGACGTCACGGGGGTCCGTGTACGACTTGCTCAGCGGGGTCTCGACGGTGTTCTTGCCCTCGGCGGCGTGACGGCGCGCCTTGGCGACGCGCGCGGCCTTGGCGGCCTTGGCGGCCTTCGAGGCGATAGCGGGGTGACGGATGGCCATCAGACCTCGCTCCCTTCGGTGTCGTTGGCCTTCGGGCCGGCGACGAAGGACTCGAAAGCGGCCTGGGTGAAGACCACGTCGTCCGAGACGAGAACGTCGTACGTGTTCAGCTGGCCCGGCTCCAGGATGTGGACCTGGGGCAGGTTGCGGGCGGACAGCCACGCGGCCTCGTCGGCGCGGTCGACGACCAGGAGCAGGTTCTTGCGCTCCGAGATCTTGCCGAACAGCGACTTGGCGGCCTTGGTGCTGGGGGTCCCGCCCTCGACCACGCCGGAGACGACGTGGATGCGGTTGTGACGCGCCCGGTCGGTGAGGGCACCGCGCAGGGCGGCGGCCTTCATCTTCTTCGGGGTGCGCTGCGAGTAGTCGCGCGGCACGGGACCGTGCACGACGCCACCACCGGCGAACTGCGGCGCGCGGGTCGAACCCTGGCGGGCGCGACCGGTGCCCTTCTGGCGGTACGGCTTCTTGCCACCACCACGGACTTCACCGCGGGTCTTGGTCTTGTGCGTGCCCTGGCGGGCAGCGGCCAGCTGCGCGACGACGACCTGGTGGATCAGCGGAACGCTGACCTTGGCGTCGAAGATCTCCGCGGGGAGCTCGACGGAACCGGCCTTCTCGCCCGCCGGCGAAAGGATGTCAACAGTGCTCATCGGTTACCTCAGGCCCCCTTGGCCGCGGTGCGGACCAGGACGAGGCCGCCGTTCGGACCGGGAACCGCGCCCTTGATGAGCAGCAGACCCTTCTCCGCGTCAACGGCGTGGACGGTCAGGTTCTGGGTGGTGACCCGCTCGTTGCCCATGCGACCCGCCATGCGGAGGCCCTTGAACACACGGCCCGGGGTGGCGCAGCCACCGATGGAACCGGGGGAGCGGTGCTTGCGCTGGGTGCCGTGACCGGCGCCGAGGCCACCGAAGTTGTGGCGCTTCATGACACCGGCGAAGCCCTTGCCCTTGCTCTTGCCGGTGACGTCGACCTTCACGCCGGCCTCGAACACCTCAGCGGTGATCTCCTGGCCCAGCGTGTACTCGGAGGCGTCCGCGGTGCGGATCTCGACGAGGTGACGACGGGGGGTGACGTCGGCCTTGGCGAAGTGGCCCTTGAGGGGCTTGTTCACCTTGCGCGGGTCGATCTCGCCGAAGGCGATCTGGACCGACTCGTAGCCGTCGACGTCGTTGGTACGAACCTGGGTCACGACGTTGGGGCCGGCCTTGACGACGGTGACCGGAACAACACGGTTGTTCTCGTCCCACACCTGCGTCATGCCGAGCTTCTCGCCCAGGATGCCCTTGATCTGCTTAGCCATTCTCAGCCCACCAGCCTCAGAGCTTGATCTCGATGTCGACACCGGCCGGCAGGTCGAGTCGCATCAGAGAGTCAACGGTCTTGGGGGTCGGGTCGAGGATGTCGATCAGGCGCTTGTGCGTGCGCATCTCGAAGTGCTCGCGCGAGTCCTTGTACTTGTGCGGCGACTTGATGACGCAGTACACGTTCTTCTCAGTGGGCAGCGGCACCGGGCCCGCGACCGACGCACCAGTGCGGGTCACCGTCTCGACGATCTTCTTCGCCGAGGAGTCGATGACCTCGTGGTCGTAGGCCTTGAGCCGGATGCGGATCTTCTGTCCCGCCATGGCTACTCAGTAGTCCTGTCTCTTCTCACGCTCTGGAACCCGGCGGATTCCTTCTGCTGCCTTCGCTCCTCCGACCCACGCGGTCGGGCGTGTCGCGCTCCCGCTGACACAGATGTCCCTTGTTCGAACATCCCTGCGGGGAATGCGACGGCCCTTCCGGAACCGCGGACCGGGGACCTCGGGCCCACCGGGCGCCTGGCCGGTGCCGCGCCCACACTTCCCGGAAGATTCCCGTACGTCCGCCCCAGTGCTGCCATTCAGGCAGTTAGGGCGACGAGTACTGTGGGACTCGCTTCCGGTCCTCCCGGCGGGAGGCGCGCAGCATCAACACTCGACCGAGCAACTCGGACAGTCTGCCATATGGGGTGGGGGGCTGGCCAATCGGGCCGGAGAGAATACCCCGGGGGTGACGTAGGTCAAACTGTGGGCCCGGGGTTCCTCAGGGAAGGTCACCCTCCAGTCATCCACCATGTCAGCGCCCTGCTGCCCGAAGGTGTCCGAGCTGTTCTGCAGCCCGCCCGTACGGAGGGTGCGCCACCAGGTGTCGACCAGATGCCCGGCCGGGTCCCTGTCGTAAGGAGGGGCGCGGAAGCCTGCCTCGTCGCCGCCCTGAAGACATCGCGCTGCCATTGCTTCGCCGCCGCATCACCGAGGTCTCGGCGAACGCCGGTGGCGACCGCGTCCAGCGAGCCGAACACACGCGTGTTCCGCGCAGGCGGAACGGTGACGGCGGCGAGCCGCTCAGCGGCCGGGTGGGCGGCACCCCCTTCGGCGGCCCCGGCGGCGTCGGCGGACCGGCCGCCGAGACCACCAAGCGTGGCGTCGAGACGTCCGCCCGTCTTTGTCAAGCTCTCGTTGACAGCGTCCAGAACGGTCTTCATCGTCTGCGCCTGCTGCAGGTCATCCCGGACCGGTAACCGCTGCCCAGCACCGCATGCACGCGCTTGTCACCGAGCAGGTCACGGCACGTCCCTGCGTGCCCGTCCGGGCCAGGAGCAGTCATGCCGCGGTGCCGCCGATCGCCGCCGCACAAGCGGCGCCGGCGGCGATGACGACGTGGCGACGCCGCGGGGAGCGGCGGGAGGGTGCTTCGGGCATGTTTTCGTTGACTGAATGGTGCGGCCGAAGGGCGTTGCGCCTACTCGACTACCGCGGGCGTTCCATCCTCGGAGCTGTGCAGCCGCGCTGCTTCGCCTCGTGGTCGGCGAAGGCCTTCAGGGCGGTCTTGGCGAATGACGCCGAGTAGTGGCGGACGGGGTAGCCGTCGGTGTCCCGGTCGTAGAGGTGGTAGAGCGCAAACACCGCCTCCTGACCCGACTGAGGGCACGTGGCGGTGGCCAGGGCGTAGTCGTCACTGCGGTTGGTCAGATTGAGCGACTGAAAGTCCTTGGCGACGGCACCGTAGTACGCGTACAGCCCGTAACCCGGCTTGCCTCCCGGGGTGAACAGGTAGCAATTGACCTGCGGCGTGTAGGCGTCCGCGGGGTACTCGACGAATCCGGGCGTCCCGGCGTCGGACGCCTGGCCGGCGAGCCCTCGGAGCGCGGCGCAGGAGCCCCGAGCCTGCGCAAGTCGCCGAGGGGCCGTCTCAGCCCTCGGGGACGGAAGCGAGACATGGGTCAGCTGCCTACCGCCCTGCGCATGGCACCCGTACTGGGCAGCCGCCCTCTGTGCCGTTTCCGTCGTCACTCTGCCCAGCCCGGTGAGCACGGGCCCCCTCGTCTTGGCGTCCTTCGGCCACTGAATGAGGTCGCCGTACGCCACCAGAGCCCTGTTCTTGTTGTTCTGGCAGTCAAGGGCGACCACGACTTGCGCTGCCCCGTCGTACCGGACGAAGCCCGGCCAGCCGTTACCGAGAGGCACCACCTGCCCCTGCAGCCCGTTGGCGCTCTTGCTGAACGGTGCAAGAGCCTCGGAGGTGGCCGACTGGTCGCTCCAGCGGAGCATGAGCTGGAGAGCGCCACCATGCAGACCCGTGTCCGGCCTGTTGATCAGGCAAGCCGCCAGGTACTCCGAATCGTCGGCGGCCCTGGCACGCGCATGCGAGGAATTCAGCGCATCCCCGAGGCCACCCTGAGCCAGGGTGCCACCGCATGCCGAGTCAAGGGACCGTTGATCCCGCCAGTGCGCGTAGACACCAGTGCTGTAGAGCGCCTGCGCCACGATGTACAGCGTCAGCAGGATGCCGCCCACGGACCAGCCGACCAGGCGCCGCCTGCGGCTTGCAAAGATCTTCATCGTGCTCTTCCCGTTCGGGCGGTGTCACCCTTCGGCGTCATCGGTCGGCTCGGAGAACGTCCAGCGCCCGGTCACGGCCGTAGTTGTAGTCCTGCTGGCCAACGTGGACGTATTGCTTCGTCCAGTCGCTGTCGATGTCGTTGCCGCGGCTGTGGCTCCACATCCTGACCATGTTCTCCACGTCATGCTGTCCGGCTGCGTAGAGCTTGACGTTCTGTTCCGTGGCCTTGAGGTTCGCTTCGGCAACGTGCTCCTTGTTCGATTCGTACGTATAGAGGTCGAGGGCCCTCGTGGCCGCATCCCCAGCCACGCCGAGGAATTCGGCGTTCTTCGGCTTGAACATGAGTGCCGTACTGAGCGAGTTGCTGAGACCGTGGTTGAAGTCGGCGGCCCATTGTGTTTTGTTGAAGCGTTCATCGAAGATGACGTCGGCGCGGACCCCGTCATACGCGCCCATGGCCCGCGAACAGTCGGTGATGCGATTACTGATCACCGTCTTGCTGGCGTCCTGCGGAAGAGCGGCCAATAGGTCGTGAGCATGGCGCTGCTCCGCACCGTAGACATGTCCGAACGCCGTCGGATCATCGGCTATACCGCGCATGATCTTGGTAAGGGAGTCCCGCGCAACAGTGATGTGTGCTCCGTTCTTGTCACTCCAGACCGAGCCCGTGTTGCCGGGAGGGATTTCAAAACGCGAATCCGACTGCGCGTTGATCTCATGGGTGTCCGGCGTGTACGCCGTCAGTATGTGCGCCAGCGGAAGTGTGAGATTCTCCGGCAGTTTCTCCGCCTGCTTCACGGAGTTCAGTGTGTCGATGGTGTGTTGCAGGATGCGGGCCTGCGGCTCGGTGTGCTGACCGATCGGGTGATAGTCACCCGGCGCCTGGCCGGTCGTCGCGGCCTCCAGGGCAGCGCCGAAGCCCTTGCGGACGTCAGTGTCCTGCACGTCGGATACCACGTAGTCGACCTTGGCGCCGTCGTGCGTGGTGTTGATGATGTTCCAGTCCCGACTGTCCAGGAGGTAATCCAGGCGCTCCTTGCCGGCGGCAGTGCCGGGGTCGAGATAGCCGGTCGCCCCTTCCGGATTGCGTGACATGACCTCAAGGGTGCCGTCGACGGGGTCGTTCGCGAACCAGCCGTCGCCGTCCTTATCGCTGAACTTTCCATAGAGATCCCAGATATTGGGGTCCCTCTTCTCCGCGGCGATCATGTCGTCAGCGACGTCCGCGACAAACTGGGGGGAGTAGCCGTGCCCCTGCTGCATGAGCGTGGCGAGGCTCTGGTATCCGCGGATCTCCTGACCGTGCCCGTACCCGAGGTCTATTTTGTCCCCCGCCGCTTCGAGGGAGTATTTATCGTCGCCGTGTTCACGTAGCGCCGCACGCCACTTGTTGTAGAACTGGGCGTCATCGGTCTTCGTCCAGGCCTTGAACGCCTCGTTGTACGCGTCGCTCCCGAAGCGCAGGTGTCTGCCCTGGGAGTCCTTGAAATCAGGCACGCGTGTGGCGACCGCCAGGGAGTCCGCAAGCCCACCATTGATCGCGAGGTAAGTGCTCTTGTTCTTGGTGTCGTCAAAGTACGCAAGGTCATCGAGCTTGTTCGTGAACTTGAGGGTGCCGTCTGGCCCCAGCCCGTCCAGGAAGGTCTGACTGAACGCCTTGTCACCCTTGTTGTCCTGGAACGCGCGGCGCAGTTCGGCGAGGTCGGTGGCGGAGACCTTCTCGCCCTTGGCGACCCGCCGGGCGATGTCGTCCGCCTCCTGGGCCTCGTACTTCTCGATGTCACCCTGCGCCTTGCCGTTGAAGTCAGGGATCGTGCCGTCGCCCATGTCGGGGCCTTTCACGACGGCAGCCAAGGCGACCTCGACGCCCTTGTCGGCGTCGTTCACGTCCTTCACGCACTGGTCGATGCGGGCTTGCCAGGAGGCGACGGATTTGCGGACGCTGAGCCCGTAGTCGGTGTCTGTCGCCAGCCGCTGGCGGTCCCTCGTGCTGAGCTTGTCGTCGTCGAGCGAGACCACGCCCTGGTCCGACACTTTCATGCCCTTGGCGATCGCATCGTCCCGGGCCGACTCCAGCTTTTTACGCAGGTCCGCGAACTGCGTGTGCGCGTCCCGGAGGAGCGAGGCGATCGCCTTGGCCTCGGTCTGGGCGTTCTGGAACTCCGTGAGCCGGACGCCGAAGCGAGCGTTGGCGGCCTGCCGACTCTCGCCCGCGAACGTCGGGAGCAGAGTGATGCCGTGGACGTCCCGCCGGTACGCGGACTCCTGCTTGTTGAGCTCCTTCGCCATGCCGTCCCAGCGTTCGGCGGCCGTGGTAAGCGTGGACAGGTCGGTCGTCAGGATCTCGTGGTAGGTCGGCATGGGTCCCCGTTGAAGGCAGTGAATTCGATGGCGTGCCAGAGAGCTCGGCTGTCCGTCAGTGCTTCGGCGGAGGTGAATACGTGTCGAACACAGACACCTTGCGCGCCGTACCGGCCACTCCAACGTCCGTTCCGGTCAACACGGTGTTGTTGTTCCGGAGGGCCGATTCGTCATCCGCCAGCCGGTTCAGAAAGTTCTTGACCTGTTCGCACCAGTTCTTGTGCATTTTGCCCACAGCAGCGGACGTGAGCCAGCCGTACCCGTCCTTCGCATCGAATGCCTTCACCACGGCGACCGTCTCGTCGTCCGCCCAGGCCCCCGCCGTCTTGGTCTCCGGTGCTATGTGATTGTGGAGAGTGTCGGCTGCGGCCTTCTTCTGGTCCGGAGAGTGCGCGAGGTCGGACCCGCCACCACCCGGGATGTCCTGCAGGTGATTGAGCCGTATTGCCACGGCGCGTTCGCCGCCACTACTTGCCACGATGCCAACCCCCGTCTAGCGCTCTGGCGTGCTCGCGTCACGCTAGCAAACGCCCCAGCCGCAACAGGCAGTTGGGCTGCGGGGCTTGGGCTTCCTTTACGACAGCAGGGGGGTGTGCCTGGATTAACGGCACGGCGGAGAGGGCCCCTCCCGACGGACGGCGTGGGTCGACCCGGGACGGGAGGTGTGCTGGACTGGTCGCTGATCACGATTGGGGGATTCATGACAGCTGAGGAAACGGCCGTCCCCGCCGAGGGCCGCTCCGCGGAGGTGCGCCGAGCCGGCGACCGCGTCGAGAAGTGGTCGATCGGGTGGACGATGCTGGCACTGGCGATGTGGGTATGGTTCGCCTACCTGCTGCTCGCGGACCACGGCCCCGAGAACTCGTCGTACGACGGCACCCGCCGCAACGCGTGCCGGGGCCCGCTGATCGATCCCTCCCCGACGAACGGCATCTGCGCCGACGACCACCTGCGCCAGTGGCCGGCGCTGCTGGGCGTCCTCGCGCTCGCCGTCCTGCCCACCGTCCTGGCGGCGGCGACCACGGTGTACGCCAAGGTCCTGTCCCGGTTGGCCGACCAGGCGAGAGCCCGGTCCTAGGCGGAGGCCTGCCGGGCCGCTCTCGGCGATCCGGGAAGAGGCCCGTGAGCGCATCACCGGCTACGGCGGCCCCGAGATCCCGCGCTCAATACACCCGGCCAGGCGGCTGCGGGCCCCACTGCGGCGGAGGCGCCCACGTGGCGGCGAGCCGTCGGCGGTGGCGGCTGCGGCGGACCGCGGTGACGACGACGATGGCCGCGGCCGAGGCGAACGCGGCGATGAAGCAGCCGATCGCCGCGGCGATGCCGCCGATCATGGATCCCACCTTGGGCTTGTCTCCCAGCGCGAACTCGGCCGGCAGTGCGGAGGTGCAGGTGAGCGTGTAGTCGCCGCTGCTGCCGGGCTTCACCTCGAAGACCCGGTCCCAGGTACGGGACCCGGCGGTGATGCGGAAGGTGCTGTCCGGCTGCGTCATCGACCCCGACCGCATCTCCGGGATCCGGCAGTCGACGTGCCCCTGCCCGGCCTGGGAGACGTAGATCGCCTTGGTCTCTCCCTGGACGAAGCTGAACGTCTGCGACTCGCCGCTGGAGAAGCTGTGGGCAGTGTCGACCGAGTGCACCGTGTCCTTCACCGTCACCACGATGAAGGCGGTACCGACGCCAGCCAGTACGAGCCCCAGCAGGGCAGCTACCAGGTACCAGATACGCCGGGGCCGCACGTCCTTGGCCGGGATGGCAGGGCGCGCGTTGAGACTCATGGGCGGGCGCTCTTGGCCGCGTACGGCAGGAAGCCGGCCCAGGCGGTGGGCGTGACGGCGAGCTGCGGGCCTTCGGTGTTCTTGGAGTCGCGGATGTGGATGGTGGCGGCGGTGGGGGCGACTTCGACGCAGTCGTTGCCGTTACTGCTGTCGCTGTAGCTGCTCTTGAACCAGTGGAGTTCCGGGGTGCTCATAGTTCTCCCAGCGCTTGCTCGATGAAGGCCAGAGACTCCTCTGGCGTGAGCGCCTGAGCCCGGATGATGCCATAGCGCAGATCGAGGACGCGGAGCTGCCTCGGGTTCGAGACGGGTCGGCCTGCGAAGTCACCGTCGGTACGGCCCATCCCCGTGCCGTCCGCGAACTTCAGCACTTGGATCCGGCCCCCCGTCCCTGGATGGTTCGCGCGGGCGGTCGGCATCACCTGAAGCTCCACGAACGGCAATCGGGCGACCTCCAGCATGTGTTCGAGCTGTCGGCGCAACACCATTGTGTCCCCGACCGGGCGGCGCAGCGTCACCTCTTCCTGGACGAAACTGAACTCCGGTGCGGGCGAGCGCTCGAAGACGGACTTGCGTGCCATGCGAGCACCCACCATGCGCTCCAGCTGGTCCGGTGAGTAGGCCGGACGCCAGGTACGAAGCAGCGCTCGCGCGTACTCCTCCGTCTGCAGCAGGCCGTGGATGTTGTGGTTGCTGTACAACAGCATCTCCACCGACCGCCCCTCCAACTCTGCCAGCTCCCGTACCTTCTTCGGATACCGCGCCCTCTTCATGTCCTCCCTGAAGGCCCTCAGATGCCCCTGCGCCTTCAGCATCTGGTCCGCCCTGTCCAGGAACTCCGGCCGGGGAATGCGGGCGCCCCGCTCGATCTTGCGGATCATGTCCTCGCCGTACCCCATGGCCTCGGCCAGCCCGCACACCGTCACCCCGGCAGCCTCCCGGCTGACCTTGAGCAGGCGCCCCACCGCCTGGACCACCGGCTCGATCTCGTCCCCCGGCTCGACGTCCCAGCCCGCCTCGTCCACGTCCTCGCCCATGGCTCCTCCTCCGCCGCGCACTCGTACCCCTACAACGCCCGAGACAGCCGAGACAGCCGAGACAAAGCAGGGACAGTCACCGTACGTAGAGGCGTTGTCACCCACTCACGGAAGCAGGTTCGGCGACGCTGAGTGACGTGAATCAAGAAATGCGCGTCCGACTGTCCCCCACCCCGCGCGGCGCCCGCCTCGCCCGCCTGCTCGCCGAACAGCAACTCCGCACCTGGGGGCTGCCGTCGGAGAGAGCGACGCAGATCATCGCGGAGCTGGCATCGAACGCCGCCACCCACGGACGCGTACCCGGCCGTGACTTCCAGTTGCTGCTCCACGTCGTCGACGACACACTCCGCATCGAGGTCACCGACACGCGCGGTGACTGCCTGCCCCGCCTTCGACACCCGGCGGCGCAAGGCGAATCAGGCCGCGGACTCGTCCTCGTCGAAGCACTCGCCGACCGCTGGGGCGTCACCCATGGACGGCACCCGCGCAAGACCGTCTGGGCCGAGGTCACCTTCCCGGCACCGGAACCCGGCGGACCGTGCTCCGGTGCCACGGGCGGTCCGACCGCAGACATGCGACGGCCCCCGCCGGGAGGACCAAGCACCCGAACCGGCGCTCCCACTCCGCGCACTCCGGCGGGCTCGTCCACGAGCACACCCGGCACACCTCACGGTTCACGGTGATCGGCAACACCGTCGACATCAAGACCCTCGCCGCCTGCTTCCGCGAGGGCACGACCCGTATCGCCGCCGCCCTGCGCGAGCTGGAGACCCACGGCTACTTGCGCCGCGAACGGACCCGCGTCCCCGGCGGCCGTATCGTCACCCGCACCGTCTGCTGCGACCAGCCGGGCCGACACGGCGACGCGTCCGCAGCACCATCGCCCCGGGCCCCGGCCCGCCGCGCCGCCACCGCACCGCGGCAAAAGCCCCACGCCGCGCAGCCCTCCCCGCCGCGGCGAAGCCCGCGCACCTCTCCCCCGCCCTCCTCCAGACGGCCACCGACGTCCTCACCGGCCTCCGCCGCACGCCCCCCCGTCTGCTCCTGTCCGCCACCGACGCCGAGCATCTCCAGCCCCCGGTGCGACGGCTGTGACCCGTACGACTCCGGCCCGGCCGCTCGACGTCGCTGCGGCCTTTCCCCGCGCCGGCCCCGCTCGCCCGTACCGCCGTACGGCTGAATCCCCGCACCGGCGCGCCCACCGCGGCGGACGGTTCCATCGGTGGGGGCCCCTTTTGTGGCCGGCCGAGGCACCATGGCCTGGCTGTCCGGAGCACCGCCTGCGAAGAAGTCGCCCGGCAATGCGAAGAGGCCCGTACGACCGAAGTCGTACGGGCCTCCTCTTAGGTCAGTCAGTGACCCTCAAGCAAGCGGAACCTACTTGACGATCTTGGTGACCTGGCCGGCGCCCACGGTGCGGCCACCCTCACGGATGGCGAACTTCAGGCCCTCCTCCATGGCGACGGGCTGGATGAGGTCCACCTTCATCTCGGTGTTGTCACCCGGCATGACCATCTCGGTGCCCTCGGGGAGGGTCACCACGCCGGTCACGTCCGTCGTGCGGAAGTAGAACTGCGGGCGGTAGTTGTTGAAGAACGGCGTGTGGCGGCCACCCTCGTCCTTGGACAGGATGTAGGCCTGGGCCTCGAACTCCGTGTGCGGGGTGACCGAGCCCGGCTTGATGATGACCTGGCCGCGCTCGACGTCCTCGCGCTTGATGCCGCGGAGCAGCAGACCGACGTTCTCACCGGCCTGGCCCTCGTCGAGCAGCTTGCGGAACATCTCGATACCGGTGACCGTGGTGGTGGTCTTCTCGGTCTTGATGCCGATGATGTCGACGGTCTCGTTGACCTTCAGGACACCACGCTCGATACGGCCGGTGACGACCGTACCGCGACCGGTGATCGTGAAGACGTCCTCGATCGGCATGAGGAACGGCTTGTCGACGTCGCGCTCCGGCTGCGGGATCGACTCGTCGACGGCGTTCATCAGGTTGAGGACGGAGTCCACCCACTCCTTCTCGCCCTCGAGGGCCTTGAGAGCGGAGACCTTGACGACCGGAACGTCGTCGCCGGGGAACTCGTACTCGGAGAGGAGCTCACGGACCTCGAGCTCGACGAGCTCCAGGATCTCCTCGTCGTCCACCATGTCGGCCTTGTTCAGGGCGACGACGATGTACGGAACGCCGACCTGGCGGGCCAGGAGCACGTGCTCCTTGGTCTGCGGCATCGGGCCGTCGGTGGCGGCGACCACCAGGATCGCGCCGTCCATCTGGGCGGCACCGGTGATCATGTTCTTGATGTAGTCCGCGTGACCCGGGCAGTCGACGTGGGCGTAGTGACGCGCCTCGGTCTGGTACTCGACGTGCGCGATGGAGATGGTGATACCGCGCTGACGCTCCTCGGGCGCCTTGTCGATGTTGTCGAACGGGGTGGCCTCGTTCAGGTCCGGGTACGCGTCGTGCAGCACCTTGGTAATGGCGGCCGTGAGGGTCGTCTTACCGTGGTCGATGTGACCGATGGTGCCGATGTTGACGTGCGGCTTAGTCCGCTCGAACTTCGCCTTCGCCACTGGGGTCCTCCTGTGGAGTGGTTCTGTACGCCTTACTTCATCGGCGCCAGGTGATCTTTGCTGGGAAGCCCGGAACCCGGGGCATTCATCCGGGATTGCGGCTGAATGCCCCTTGAGGCTCCGGAGTCAAGCCTAAAGCGTGTGAACGCGGTGCGTTACTCGCCCTTGGCCTTCGCGATGATCTCCTCGGCGACGTTCCGCGGAACCTCGGCGTAGGAGTCGAACTGCATCGAGTAGCTTGCGCGACCCGACGTCTTGCTGCGGAGGTCGCCGACGTAGCCGAACATCTCCGACAGGGGCACGAGGCCCTTCACGACGCGGGCACCAGCCCGCTCCTCCATGGCCTGGATCTGACCACGGCGGGAGTTGATGTCGCCGATGACCTCACCCATGTAGTCCTCGGGCGTGGTGACCTCGACGGCCATCATCGGCTCAAGGAGCACGGGGGACGCCTTGCGCGCGGCCTCCTTGAAGGCCTGCGAACCGGCGATCTTGAAGGCGAGCTCGGAGGAGTCGACCTCGTGGTAGGCACCGTCGTGCAGGATCACGCGGACACCGGTCATCTCGTAACCGGCGAGGATGCCGAACTGCATGGCCTCCTGCGCACCGGCGTCGACCGAAGGGATGTACTCCTTCGGGATACGACCACCGGTCACCTTGTTCACGAACTCGTACGAGGTGTCGCCACCCTCGAGCGGCTCGATGCCGATCTGCACCTTCGCGAACTGACCGGTACCACCGGTCTGCTTCTTGTGGGTGAAGTCGACGCGCTCGACGGCCTTGCGGATCGTCTCGCGGTAGGCCACCTGCGGCTTGCCGACGTTGGCCTCGACCTTGAACTCACGGCGCATACGGTCGACCAGCACCTCGAGGTGCAGCTCGCCCATACCACCGATGATGGTCTGGCCGGTCTCCTCGTCCGAGTGGACCTGGAAGGACGGGTCCTCCTCGGCCAGGCGCTGGATCGCGACGCCCAGCTTCTCCTGGTCGCCCTTCGACTTGGGCTCGATGGCGACCTGGATGACCGGCGCCGGGAAGTCCATGGACTCCAGGATGACCGGGTTCTTGTCGTCGGACAGCGTCTCACCGGTGGTGGTCTGCTTCAGGCCCATGACGGCGACGATGTCACCGGCGCCCACCGACTCGATCTCCTCACGCTTGTTGGCGTGCATGCGGTAGATCTTGCCGATGCGCTCCTTCTTGCCCTTGACGGAGTTCAGCACGGCGGTGCCGGACTCCAGGCGGCCGGAGTACACGCGGACGAAGGTGAGCTTGCCGAGGTGCGGGTCGCTCATGATCTTGAACGCCAGCGCCGACAGCGGCTCGTCGTCGGACGGCTTGCGCTTGACGACCTCCTCCGGGTCGTTGACCGCGTGGCCCTCGATGGCCTCGATGTCAACCGGGGAAGGCAGGTAGCGCACGACCGCGTCGAGCAGGGGCTGGACGCCCTTGTTCTTGAACGCGGTACCGCAGAACACCGGGGTGATGGTGGTGCCGGTGCCCTTGCCGGAGGCGATGGTGATACGACGGATCGCGGCGTACAGCTGCTCCTCGGTGGGCTCCTGGCCCTCCAGGAACAGCTCCATGATCTCTTCGTCGTTCTCGGCGACGGCCTCGACCAGCTTGCCGCGCCACTCCTCGGCGGCCTCGGCGTGCGTGTCCGGGATGTCGACGACGTCGTACATCTCGCCCTTGGTCGCCTCGGCGGACCACACGAGCGCCTTCATGCGGACCAGGTCCACGACGCCCTTGAAGTCGGCCTCGGCACCGATCGGGAGCTGCATGACGATCGGCTGCGCGCCCAGACGGTCGACGATCATGTCGACACAGCGGTGGAACTCGGCACCGGTGCGGTCGAGCTTGTTGACGAAGCAGATACGCGGAACGCCGTAGCGGTCCGCCTGACGCCACACCGTCTCGGACTGGGGCTCAACGCCGGCGACGCCGTCGAACACCGTCACGGCACCGTCGAGCACGCGCAGGGAGCGCTCCACCTCGACGGTGAAGTCGACGTGACCCGGGGTGTCGATGATGTTGATGGTGTGGTCGACGTTCTCCAGCGGCCAGTGACAGGTGGTGGCAGCAGAGGTGATCGTGATGCCACGCTCCTGCTCCTGCTCCATCCAGTCCATGGTGGCAGCGCCGTCGTGGACCTCACCGATCTTGTAAGACACACCGGTGTAGAACAGGATCCGCTCGGTGGTGGTCGTCTTGCCCGCGTCGATGTGGGCCATGATGCCGATGTTGCGCACCTTGGCCAGGTCAAGTGAAGTGGTAGCCATAAGGCTTCAGTCTTCTCTCGGTCTCGATGTGGGTAGCGACTACCAGCGGTAGTGCGCGAAGGCCTTGTTGGACTCGGCCATCTTGTGGGTGTCCTCGCGCTTCTTCACGGCCGCACCGAGGCCGTTGGAGGCGTCGAGAAGCTCGTTGAGGAGACGCTCGGTCATGGTCTTCTCGCGACGGGCGCGGGAGTAACCGACCAGCCAGCGCAGCGCCAGGGTGTTGGCACGGCCGGGCTTGACCTCGACCGGGACCTGGTAGGTGGCGCCACCGACACGGCGGGACTTGACCTCAAGGGTCGGCTTGATGTTCTCAAGAGCGCGCTTGAGCGTGATGACCGGGTCGTTGCCGGTCTTCTCGCGCAGGCCCTCCATGGCGCCGTAGACGATGCGCTCGGCGGTGGAGCGCTTGCCGTTCAGCAGCACCTTGTTGATCAGGGAGGTCACCAGAGGAGAACCGTAGACCGGGTCGATGATGACCGGGCGCTTCGGGGCGGGGCCCTTACGAGGCATTCTTACTTCTCCTTCTTGGCGCCGTAACGGCTGCGGGCCTGCTTGCGGTTCTTGACACCCTGGGTGTCGAGGGAGCCGCGGATGATCTTGTAGCGAACACCCGGCAGGTCCTTCACACGGCCGCCGCGCACGAGCACGATGGAGTGCTCCTGCAGGTTGTGTCCCTCACCCGGAATGTAAGCGGTGACCTCGATGCCGCTGGTCAGACGCACACGCGCGACCTTGCGGAGGGCCGAGTTCGGCTTCTTCGGGGTGGTCGTGAACACACGCGTGCAGACGCCACGACGCTGAGGGGAACCCTCGAGTGCGGGCGTCTTGTTCTTCTCGACCTTGTCCTGCCGGCCCTTGCGGACCAGCTGCTGGATCGTAGGCACTACTTCTCCGGTTTCTGTGTGCCGATGGGTACAGCTAACCTGGAACTTCGCCGACCCACGCGGTCGGGTGTGTCGAATCCCGCAGATTCTCGCCGCAAGGCGAAAAGGGCGCAGATTACGGTGGCCGGTCGCAGCTCGCCATGCGGTCTGAAGGCACGCACGAGAGCCAGGGCACACCCCAGGCACAAGGTCTGAGCGTACCTACCTCATCCAGCTGGGTCAAAATGAAGGGGCCGGGGGCGCGGAATATCACGGCTAGGATCCCCCACAGATGTCCGGGCAAGGGGCCCGAGAAGGCTGTGATGGGGTTCAGATGGCTGTCGGCAAGGTCCTTCGGTTCGACGGGGTGCGGGGCTACGGGTTCATCGCTCCCGAGCACGGCGGCGAGGACGTCTTCCTGCACGCGAACGATCTGCTGATACCGGAGTCCTCCCTGCGGTCCGGGACGTGGGTCGAGTTCGAGATCGAGGAAGGCGACCGCGGACCCAAGGCGTCCTCCGTCCGGCTCGCCGACAGGGCACAGACACCGATGATGCCCCCGCCGGCGCGGCTCCAGGTGCCTCCGTCCGTGCAGGCCTACACCGCCGGACCCGAAGACGGTGAAGATCCCACGTGCGATGTGCTCAGCGTCGCGGAGTACAGCTTCGAGGTGACCGAACTCCTGCTGACCTCGGCCCCATGGCTGACCGGGGAACAGATCACGCAGCTCCGCCGGCAGCTGGTACAGCTCGGCAAGAGCCACGGCTGGGTCGAGGGCTGACACCTCCAGGACACTGCGCGCCGTACTCCGCATACGCCGAAGGGCGGTCACCCCACTGGGGTGACCGCCCTTCAACTCATGCTGCCCGCTTACTGGTTGTACGGACCGTAGTCGTAGTCCTCCAGCGGAACGGCCTGGCCGGAGCCGGTGCCGAACGGCGAGTAGTCGATGTCGTCGTAGCCGACGGCCGAGTACATCGCGGCCTTGGCCTCCTCGGTCGGCTCGACCCGGATGTTGCGGTAGCGGGACAGACCCGTACCGGCCGGGATGAGCTTACCGATGATGACGTTCTCCTTGAGGCCGATGAGGCTGTCGGACTTGGCGTTGATCGCCGCGTCCGTCAGGACTCGGGTCGTCTCCTGGAAGGAGGCGGCCGACAGCCAGGACTCCGTCGCCAGCGAGGCCTTGGTGATACCCATCAGCTGCGGACGACCGGAGGCCGGGTGACCGCCCTCCTGGACCACACGACGGTTCTCGTGCTCGAAGCGGGAGCGCTCGACCAGCTCGCCGGGCAGCAGCTCGGCGTCGCCCGACTCGATGATCGTCACACGGCGCAGCATCTGCCGGATGATGATCTCGATGTGCTTGTCGTGGATCGACACACCCTGCGAGTTGTACACCTTCTGGACCTCGCCGACCAGGTGGACCTGGACGGCACGCTGGCCCAGGATGCGCAGCACGTCGTGCGGGTTGGTGGCACCCACGGTGAGCTGCTGGCCCACCTCGACGTGCTCGCCCTCGCTGACCAGGACCTTGGCACGCTTGGAGATCGGGTACGCCGTCTCGTCGCTGCCGTCGTCCGGGGTGACGACGATCTTCTTGGTCTTCTCGGTCTCCTCGATCCGCACGCGGCCGGAGGCCTCGGAGATCGGGGCGACACCCTTCGGGGTACGGGCCTCGAAGAGCTCGACGACACGCGGCAGACCCTGGGTGATGTCGTCACCGGCCACACCACCGGTGTGGAAGGTACGCATCGTCAGCTGGGTACCGGGCTCACCGATGGACTGGGCGGCGATGATGCCGACCGCCTCACCGATGTCGACCAGCTTGCCGGTGGCCAGCGAACGGCCGTAGCACATCGCGCAGGTGCCGACGGCGGACTCGCAGGTCAGGACCGAGCGGGTCTTGACCTCCGCGACGCCGTTCTTGACCAGCTCGTCGATGAGCACGTCGCCGAGGTCGGTGCCGGCCGGGGCCAGCACCTTGCCGTCGACCACGATGTCCTCGGCGAGGCAGCGCGCGTACACGGACGTCTCGACGTCGTCCGCCTTGCGCAGCACGCCGTCCGCGCCGACCTCCGCGATGTGGAGCTTGAGGCCGCGCTCGGTGCCGCAGTCCTCCTCGCGGATGATGACGTCCTGGGAGACGTCGACCAGACGACGGGTGAGGTAACCCGAGTCGGCGGTACGCAGGGCGGTGTCCGCCAGACCCTTACGGGCACCGTGCGTGGAGATGAAGTACTCCAGCACGGACAGACCCTCACGGAACGAGGCCTTGATCGGACGCGGGATCGTCTCGTTCTTCGCGTTCGACACCAGACCACGCATACCGGCAATCTGACGCATCTGCATCATGTTGCCTCGTGCACCCGAGTTCACCATCATGAAGATCGGGTTGGTCTTCGGGAAGTTCTCGTTCATCGCCTCGGCGACCTCGTTGGTCGCCTTGGTCCAGATCGCGATGAGCTCCTGCGTGCGCTCGTCCTTGGTGATCAGACCGCGCTCGTACTGCTTCTGGACCTTCTCGTCCTGCGCCTCGTAGCCGCGGACGATCTCCTTCTTCGCCTCGGGAACGACGACGTCGGAGATGGCGACGGTGACACCGGAACGGGTGGCCCAGTAGAAGCCGGAAGCCTTCAGGTTGTCGAGCGTCGCCGCCACGATGACCTTCGGGTAGCGCTCGGCGAGGTCGTTGACGATCTCGGAGAGCTGCTTCTTGCCGACCTCGTAGTCGACGAACGGGTAGTCCTCGGGCAGCAGCTCGTTGAAGAGCGCGCGGCCCAGCGTGGTGTTCAGCCGGAAGCTGTCACCCTGCTGCCACTCCGGCTCGCCCTCCTCGCGCGCCGGCGGGGTCCAGCCGCGCGGCGGGATGGTGCCCACCGGGAAGCGGATGTCCACGCGCGACTGCAGCGACAGCTCGCCGGCGTCGAACGCCATGATCGCCTCGGCCACGGACGCGAACGAGCGGCCCTCGCCCTTGACGTCACGCATCTCGCCGTCGGTGGTGAGGAAGAACAGACCGAGGACCATGTCCTGGGTCGGCATCGTCACCGGACGGCCGTCGGCCGGCTTGAGGATGTTGTTCGAGGACAGCATCAGGATGCGGGCCTCGGCCTGCGCCTCCGCGGACAGCGGCAGGTGCACGGCCATCTGGTCACCGTCGAAGTCCGCGTTGAACGCGGTGCAGACGAGCGGGTGGATCTGGATGGCCTTGCCCTCGACCAGCTGCGGCTCGAAGGCCTGGATGCCGAGGCGGTGCAGGGTGGGAGCACGGTTCAGCAGCACCGGGTGCTCGGCGATGACCTCTTCGAGGACGTCGTACACGACGGTGCGGCCGCGCTCCACCATGCGCTTGGCGCTCTTGATGTTCTGCGCGTGGTTCAGGTCGACCAGGCGCTTCATCACGAACGGCTTGAAGAGCTCCAGCGCCATGGCCTTGGGCAGACCGCACTGGTGCAGCTTCAGCTGCGGACCGACGACGATGACGGAACGCGCCGAGTAGTCGACACGCTTGCCGAGCAGGTTCTGACGGAAGCGGCCCTGCTTGCCCTTCAGCATGTCGCTGAGGGACTTCAGCGGACGGTTGCCGGGGCCCGTCACCGGGCGACCACGACGGCCGTTGTCGAAGAGCGCGTCGACGGCCTCCTGAAGCATGCGCTTCTCGTTGTTCACGATGATCTCGGGCGCACCGAGGTCGAGAAGCCGCTTCAGACGGTTGTTGCGGTTGATCACACGGCGGTACAGGTCGTTCAGGTCGGAGGTCGCGAAGCGGCCACCGTCCAGCTGCACCATCGGACGCAGGTCCGGCGGGATGACCGGGACGCAGTCGAGGACCATGCCCTTGGGGCTGTTGCTCGTCTGCAGGAACGCGGAGACGACCTTCAGCCGCTTCAGGGCACGGGTCTTCTTCTGGCCCTTGCCGGTGCGGATGATCTCGCGGAGGCGCTCGGCCTCCTCCTCCAGGTCGAAGGACTCCAGGCGCTTCTGCAGCGCCGCGGCACCCATCGAGCCGTCGAAGTACGTGCCGAAGCGGTCACGCAGCTCGCGGTAGAGCAGCTCGTCGCCCTCGAGGTCCTGGACCTTGAGGTTCTTGAACCGGGTCCACACCTCGTCGAGGCGGTCGATCTCGCGCTGCGCACGGTCGCGCAGCTGCTTCATCTCGCGCTCGGCACCCTCGCGCACCTTGCGGCGCACGTCGGCCTTGGCGCCCTCGGCCTCCAGCTCGGCCAGGTCGGTCTCGAGCTTCTTGGCGCGGGCCTCCAGGTCGGCGTCCCGGCGGTTCTCGATCTGCTGGCGCTCGACCGAGACGTGCGCCTCCAGGGAGGGCAGGTCGCGGGTACGGCGCTCCTCGTCGACGTACGTGATCATGTACGCGGCGAAGTAGATGACCTTTTCGAGGTCCTTCGGCGCCAGGTCCAGCAGGTAGCCCAGGCGGCTCGGGACACCCTTGAAGTACCAGATGTGCGTGACGGGCGCGGCCAGCTCGATGTGGCCCATCCGCTCACGACGCACCTTCGCGCGCGTGACCTCGACGCCACAGCGCTCGCAGATGATGCCCTTGAAGCGGACGCGCTTGTACTTGCCGCAGTAGCACTCCCAGTCCCGGGTCGGACCGAAGATCTTCTCGCAGAAGAGTCCGTCCTTTTCGGGCTTCAGGGTGCGGTAGTTGATGGTCTCGGGCTTCTTGACCTCACCGTGGCTCCACTGACGGATGTCGTCAGCGGTGGCCAGGCCGATCCGGAGCTCGTCGAAGAAGTTGACGTCGAGCACTATGCGTCAATCCCTCTCAGGGTCGAAAGTCTGTGGTCTGAAACGGGGGCCTGGGGGTCGGCGGGGCCCTTGTGGGTCAGGGCCCCGCCGGACTCCCGTCAGACCTCTTCGACGCTGCTCGGCTCGCGCCGGGACAGGTCGATACCGAGCTCCTCCGCAGCGCGGAAGACGTCCTCGTCGGTGTCACGCATCTCGATGGACATACCGTCGCTGGACAGCACCTCCACGTTCAGGCAGAGCGACTGCATCTCCTTGATGAGCACCTTGAAGGACTCGGGGATGCCGGGCTCGGGGATGTTCTCGCCCTTGACGATGGCCTCGTAGACCTTCACGCGGCCGGTGACGTCGTCGGACTTGATGGTCAGCAGCTCCTGGAGGGCGTACGCGGCGCCGTAGGCCTCAAGGGCCCACACCTCCATCTCACCGAAGCGCTGGCCACCGAACTGCGCCTTACCACCCAGCGGCTGCTGGGTGATCATCGAGTACGGACCGGTCGAGCGGGCGTGCAGCTTGTCGTCGACCAGGTGGTGCAGCTTCAGGATGTACATGTAGCCGACCGAGATCGGGTCCGGGAACGGCTCACCGCTACGGCCGTCGAACAGCCGCGCCTTGCCGGACGGGAGCACCATGCGCTCGCCGTCGCGGTTCGGGATGGTGTGCTGCAGCAGACCCGCCAGCTCGTCCTCGCGGGCACCGTCGAAGACCGGGGTCGCGACGTTGGTGCGCGGGGCGACCTGGTCGGCGCCGATGGCCTGCAGGCGCTGGGCCCACTCGTCCGCGAGGCCGGAGACGTCCCAGCCGCGGCTGGCGAGCCAGCCGAGGTGGATCTCCAGGACCTGTCCCGGGTTCATTCGGGACGGCACACCCAGCGGGTTGAGGATGATGTCGACCGGAGTTCCGTCCTCGAGGAACGGCATGTCCTCGATGGGCAGGATCTTGGAGATGACACCCTTGTTGCCGTGGCGGCCGGCGAGCTTGTCACCGTCGGTGATCTTGCGCTTCTGCGCGACGTAGACGCGGACCAGCTGGTTCACGCCCGGCGGCAGCTCGTCGCCCTCCTCGCGGTCGAAGACGCGCACACCGATGACCTTGCCGGTCTCGCCGTGCGGCACCTTCAGCGAGGTGTCACGGACCTCACGGGCCTTCTCACCGAAGATCGCGCGCAGCAGGCGCTCCTCCGGGGTCAGCTCGGTCTCACCCTTCGGGGTCACCTTGCCGACGAGGATGTCACCGGCGATGACCTCGGCACCGATGCGGATGATGCCGCGCTCGTCGAGGTCGGCGAGGACCTCCTCGGAGACGTTCGGGATGTCCCGGGTGATCTCCTCGGGGCCGAGCTTGGTGTCACGGGCGTCGACCTCGTGCTCCTCGATGTGGATCGAGGAGAGGACGTCGTCCTGCACGAGGCGCTGCGACAGGATGATCGCGTCCTCGTAGTTGTGACCCTCCCACGGCATGAACGCCACGAGCAGGTTCTTGCCGAGGGCCATCTCGCCGTTCTGGGTGGCCGGGCCGTCGGCCAGCACCTGGCCGGTGATGACGCGGTCGCCCTCGTTGACGATGACCTTCTGGTTGACCGAGGTGCCCTGGTTGGACCGGGAGAACTTGGCCAGGCGGTACGTGATGTACGTGCCGTCGTCGTTGGCGGTGGTGATGTAGTCCGCGGAGACCTCCTGGACCACACCGTCCTTCTCGGCCTTGACCACGTCGCCGGCGTCGACCGCGGAGCGGTACTCCATGCCGGTGCCGACGAGCGGAGCCTCGGACTTAATCAGCGGCACGGCCTGACGCATCATGTTCGCGCCCATGAGGGCACGGTTGGCGTCGTCGTGCTCCAGGAAGGGGATCATGGCGGTCGCGACCGACACCATCTGGCGCGGCGAGACGTCCATGTAGTCCACGTCCTCGGGGCCGACGTAGTCGACCTCGCCGCCACGGCGGCGGACCAGCACGCGGGCCTCGGCGAACCGCATCTCGTCGTTCAGCGGCGCGTTGGCCTGCGCGATGACGAAGCGGTCCTCCTCGTCGGCGGTCAGGTAGTCGACCTCGTCGGTGACCTGGCCCTCGACGACCTTGCGGTACGGCGTCTCGATGAAACCGAACGCGTTGACCCGGCCGTAGGAGGCCAGCGAGCCGATCAGACCGATGTTCGGGCCTTCCGGCGTCTCGATCGGGCACATGCGGCCGTAGTGCGAGGGGTGCACGTCACGGACCTCGAAGCCGGCCCGCTCACGGGAGAGACCACCCGGGCCGAGGGCGTTCAGACGACGCTTGTGCGTCAGCCCCGACAGCGGGTTGTTCTGGTCCATGAACTGGGACAGCTGGCTGGTGCCGAAGAACTCCTTGATGGAGGCGACGACCGGCCGGATGTTGATCAGGGTCTGCGGCGTGATCGCCTCGACGTCCTGCGTGGTCATGCGCTCGCGCACGACACGCTCCATACGGGCGAGACCCGTACGGACCTGGTTCTGGATCAGCTCGCCGACGCTGCGGATACGACGGTTGCCGAAGTGGTCGATGTCGTCGGTCTCGACCATGATCGAACGGCCGGACTCGCCGATCGTCTCGGTCTCGCCGGCGTGCAGCTTCACCAGGTACTTGATGGTGGCGATGATGTCGTCGGTGGTGAGCACACCGGCGTCCAGCGGCTCGTCCGCACCGAGCTTCTTGTTCACCTTGTAGCGGCCGACCTTGGCGAGGTCGTAGCGCTTGGGGTTGAAGTAGAGGTTCTCCAGCAGCGTCTGCGCGGCCTCACGCGTGGGGGGCTCGCCCGGACGCAGCTTGCGGTAGATGTCGAGCAGCGCGTCGTCCTGGCCCTGGGTGTGGTCCTTCTCCAGGGTGGCGCGCATGGACTCGTACTCGCCGAACTCCTCGAGGATCTGCTCGGTCGTCCAGCCGAGCGCCTTGAGCAGCACGGTGACCGACTGCTTGCGCTTGCGGTCGATGCGGACACCGACCATGTCGCGCTTGTCGATCTCCATCTCCAGCCAGGCACCCCGGGACGGGATGATCTTGGCGGAGAAGATGTCCTTGTCGGACGTCTTGTCGATGCTGGAGTCGAAGTAGACACCGGGGGAACGGACCAGCTGAGACACAACGACACGCTCGGTGCCGTTGATGACGAAGGTGCCCTTGTTCGTCATGAGCGGGAAGTCACCCATGAAGACCGTCTGGGACTTGATCTCACCGGTCTCGTTGTTGGTGAACTCGGCGGTGACGAAGAGCGGGGCGGCGTACGTGAAGTCGCGCTCCTTGCACTCGTCGATGGAGTTCTTCGGCGGCTCGAAGCGGTGGTCCCGGAACGTCAGGGACATCGACCCGGAGAAGTCCTCGATCGGGGAGATCTCCTCGAAGATCTCTTCCAGACCGGACTTGGTGGGGACGTCCTGACCGTTCTCCAGAGCCTCCTCGACCCGACTCTGCCAGGCGGTGTTGCCGAGCAGCCAGTCGAAGCTCTCGGTCTGCAGCGCGAGCAGGTTCGGAACCTCGAGAGGCTCCTTGATCTTTGCAAAGGAGATGCGCAGCGGGGCGGTGCTGGCGCCGTTGTTCGTATTCGCGGTCGAGGCATTGCGCGAGGCGGCCAAGAGGGGGTCCTTCCGAGGGCTCGGACTCACTACGCGCGTGCCGGCCCCTCTCCCGTACACAGAGACAGAAACCCCAGGTCAAGGGGGCTTTTGTCTTCAGTGCTCGAGTGAGGGCAGACCCCTGGTGACGGGCAGGGGACAGCTAACAGGCAGCGCAAAGGGTCAGTGTAGCCACTTGGCACACTGATGTCCAGTGCGGGTTTGTCGAGACCCTCGCTGTGCTCACCGCTCTTGTCAACGCCCTCGGCATGCCTGCCCTCAACGCACGTTGATACTGCCCTCTTCGCCGTCGATCCATGCCTCGGATTCGGATCCTTGTGACGACGCGTCCTGAGAATTGCGCGCTGCGTGCGGTTCGTCAAGGCCCCTCAGTCCAAACGAGACTGGCCGGAGACACGACGAAGATCACCATACCCCTCGCCGTCGCGAGTGCAAGGTAACCGAGGTCGGTCCTCCGCATACGCCGAAGAGCGACCACCCGGATGGATGATCGCTCTTCGGTGCGTTCGCGTTACAGCCCTGCGGGGCACTTTTCAGAGTGTCCCGGGGCTGCGCTCGGCGCGCGTTCGAGTCCTGGGGACCCGAGAGGTCTTACTTGACCTCGACGGAGGCGCCGGCGCCCTTGAGGGCCTCGGCGGCCTTGTCGGCGGCTTCCTTGTTGACCTTCTCGAGGACCGGCTTCGGGGTGCCGTCGACGAGGTCCTTGGCCTCCTTCAGACCCAGGGAGGTCAGCTCACGCACGACCTTGATGACCTGGATCTTCTTGTCGCCGGCGCCGGTGAGGATGACGTCGAACTCGTCCTTCTCCTCGACGGCCTCGGCGGCCGGGGCGCCCGGGGCGCCGGCGGCGGCAACCGCGACGGGGGCGGCGGCGGTGACGTCGAACTTCTCCTCGAACGCCTTCACGAACTCGGCGAGCTGGATCAGGGTCATGCCCTCGAACTCGGCGAGCAGTTCGTCCTGGGTGAGAGCCATGATGGCTTTCCTTCCACTAAATCGGCTGGTGCCGGATGTACATGACTGGCGGGCGTACGTTCGGGCCCGCTACGACCACTGCCTGGTGGCGGCGGTCATGATGCGAGCCGAATTACTCGGCACCGCCCTGCTCGGCCTGCTTGGCGCGCAGCGCGTCCACGGTGCGGACGAGCTTCGACGGGAGCGCCTGGAAGAGCGCGGCAGCCTGGGACTGCTTGCCCTTCATGGCGCCCGCCAGCTTGGCGAGCAGAACCTCGCGGGACTCGAGGTCCGCAAGCTTCTTGATCTCGTCGGCGGAGAGGGCCTTGCCCTCGAGGACACCGCCCTTGATGACGAGATTGGGGTTGTCCTTGGCGAAGTCACGCAGACCCTTCGCCGACTCCACCGGGTCACCGGTGACGAAGGCGACGGCCGTCGGACCAGCGAAGAGCTGGTCGTCCAGCGTGATCCCGGCCTCGTTGGCCGCAATCTTGGTCAGCGTGTTCTTCACCACGGCGTACTGGGCGTTCTCACCGAGCGACCGGCGCAGCGTCTTGAGCTGCGCCACGGTGAGACCGCGGTACTCGGTCAGCACGGCGGCGTTGGAGCTGCGGAACTTGTCCGTCAGCTCGGCAACCGCGGCAGCCTTGTCGGGCCTCGCCATAGAGCCTCGGCCTCCTTCCGGGTGATTCGGACCGCGCGGACCCGAAGGAGGACTGGGTAAAACGAAACGCCCCGGCGCAGGCGCACGGGGCGGACTCGACCGGCCGCACACGCGCTCGGCGCGCGCACTCCGGGAGTTCTTCCACTGTCACCTGCGCGGGTCGCCCACTTTTCAGCGGATCCTTCGGCCACCGCGCCCTCGTACGAGCGCACGGCAACGACCAGCGGTCTTTGGCTTCTGCAAGAGAGTAAGGGACGGGGGCGCCGCCGAGCAAATCGACCACAAACGGCTCGTAGGAGGCCCCGCCGCGGGCTCTCCGGCACCGGCTGCCGTACGGGGTCGGGCGGGGCCCCTCCGGTGGTGCGCGCCGCGTGGGCTGCGACGCGCGCCGCGTGGGCTACGGCCGCCGGGGCCGGGGCGCTCCGGGCCTTCTCGCCGGCCCTGACCGTCGTACAGCCGGGCCGTGCGGGTCAGGCGCCGGTGCTTCAGGAGAGGGTGCCGGTGGCGGAGCCGCTCGACGTGGTGCCCGAGCCGTGGGTCCCGAGGGACTTCATCAGGTCCTTGAAGTCCTTGGTGTCACTGGCCGGCGGCGCCTCGGCGGAGACCGGCACGCCGTAGTCGCTGTAGGAGGCGCTGCTGGTCAGGGTGCCCTTGGCGGTGTCCGCCTTCTCGGTCTTCTTCACCAGCAGGTTCTGGTCGTTGATCCAGATGTCGATGGTGTCGGTGGTGATGCCCGACCGGTCGAGCTGCTTCTTCAGGGCCGTCAGCTGGTCCGCGCTGAGGTTGCTGCTCCGGCCCGCGAGGTCGGCGACGTTCACCGTGCCCGCGTAGTGCCTGGTGTGCACGCCGGAGACCGTCTCCTCGCCGACCTTCTTCACGTCACCGGAGGCCAGCAGCATCTTCACGGCCTGGTTCGGCGACGACGTCTGGGCCTGGTCCTTCAGGTACGAGCCGGACGCGCCGGCGAACTTGGCGAGGTCGTCGTAGCCGTACCTGACCCAGTGCTTGCCGCCCATCTGCTGGGCGAACGCCTCGCTCATCTTCGCGTAGTAGGCGTCCGGCAGATAGCGGGCCTGCATCGACGGGGTACCGGCCTTGCGCATCATCTGGGCCATCTGCCCGCCGGTGTACGTCAGAGTGAGGTTGCCCTTGATGCCGTGGCCCCAGGCGAGGGCGCCGTCGCCGGTCGCCGACATCAGGTTGCCCAGGGACATGGTGGAGTGCACCTTGGCCGAGTCCGCCTTGTCGGTGGACTGCTCGGCGGTGCGCAGGACGGCGGCGATGGGGCTGAGGTGGATCGCGCCGCCACCGGCCGCCTTGCCGTCCTTCCCGGAGCCGGAGGAGCCGCAGGCGGCCACCCCGGTCAGCGCGGCCACCACCGCCACGGAAAGGGTCATCCGGCGCGCCGTCGTGCTCTTCATCTTGTCCTACCCCCATGCAAGTCGAGTGCCTGCACCGTAGCCCAGGCCACTGACAGTCGTCCCAAAGGGCCTGCAAAGACAGGTCGTACAAAGAAAGGACGGGCCCTGCACCTGGAAGGTTGCAGGGCCCGCCCTTACTCACGCGTACCTGACGCGGCTACCGGGCCGAGCGGAGGGCTCAGACGGCGGCCGGGTCCTCCTCGACGAGGAGGTTGCGGGTGCGGTTCGGGTCGACCGGGATGCCGGGGCCCATCGTCGTGGTGATGGCGGCCTTCTTGAGGTAACGGCCCTTGGCGGCGGACGGCTTCAGACGGAGGATCTCCTCCAGCGCGGCGCCGTAGTTCTCCACCAGCTTGGCGTCGTCGAAGGACGCCTTGCCGATGATGAAGTGCAGGTTCGAGTGCTTGTCGACGCGGAACTCGATCTTGCCGCCCTTGATGTCGGTGACGGCCTTGGCGACGTCGGGGGTGACGGTGCCGGTCTTCGGGTTCGGCATCAGACCACGCGGGCCGAGGACGCGGCCGAGGCGGCCGACCTTGCCCATGAGGTCCGGGGTGGCGACGACGGCGTCGAAGTCCAGGCGGCCCTTCGAGACCTCGTCGATCAGCTCGTCGGCGCCGACGATGTCGGCGCCCGCGGCACGCGCGGCCTCGGCACGGTCGCCGGTCGCGAAGACCAGGACCCGGGCGGTCTTACCGGTGCCGTGCGGAAGGTTCACGGTGCCACGGACCATCTGGTCGGCCTTGCGCGGGTCGACACCCAGACGGAAGGCGACCTCGACGGTGGCGTCGAACTTGGTCGTGGAGGTCTCCTTGGCGAGACGGACGGCCTCGAGCGGGGCGTAGAGCTTCTCCCGGTCGACCTTGGCGTCCGCAGCGCGGAGAGCCTTGCTGCGCTTGCTCACAACTTGCTCCTGTGTGTTCTGAAAGGAGTCGTGGTCCCTGGGCCGAGCAGGCCCTGCCACGTGCGACCGCTACGGCCGCATGACTGCTGGGTGGGTTGAGGTCAGCCCTCGACCGTGACGCCCATGGAACGCGCGGTACCGGCGATGATCTTCGCGGCGGCGTCCAGGTCGTTCGCGTTCAGGTCGGGCATCTTGGTCTGGGCGATCTCGCGGACCTGCGCCTCGGTGATCTTGGCGACCTTGGTCTTGTGCGGCTCGCCGGAGCCCTTCTCGACACCCGCGGCCTTGAGGATCATCTTCGCGGCCGGCGGCGTCTTGGTGATGAAGGTGAAGGAGCGGTCCTCGTAGACCGTGATCTCCACCGGGATGACCCACCCGCGCTGCGACTCGGTCGCGGCGTTGTAGGCCTTGCAGAACTCCATGATGTTGACACCGTGCTGACCCAGCGCGGGGCCGACCGGCGGAGCCGGGTTGGCGGCACCGGCCTGGATCTGGAGCTTGATGAGCCCCGTGACCTTCTTCTTCTTGGGAGGCATAGCTCTCCGGGTCCTTTCAATCGGGTCCATGCCCGCGCGAGGATCGCGATCCTGACGCAGGCATACCGCACAACGATAACGGGTATGGATGCGCGGCCAAAAACCGTGCAGGTCAGACCGGCTGAGGACAGCCCGCCTGACCTGCGCGGAAGGGCGACGTCCAGAAATGGACTGGTTCTTGTGGATCAGGTCTTCGGACTAGTGGTCGTTGTCCGTCGGCGTCGAGCGGCGTCGGACGGCCCAGAGACGGCCCCAGCGACTGCGCCGTCGCGGCCGCTCGGCAGACTCACGTGCCCAGGCGTACGGCATGGGCTCCTTGTCGTCCAGGACCCAGGGCTCGGGATAGCGGGCGTGACAGCCGGAACAGCGCGCGACGAAGGTCCCCACTTCCGGGTTCGTCATGATGCTGTAGTGCGAAGAAGGCACCGCCCTGATCACGTAGCCATTGGCTGTGGTCTCCAGCCCCGGCCAGCTGGGCGAGCAGCTGCACGCGGCGCTCTTCGCGAACGTCTCGTCGCCCGCTGCGTCGTGCGTGTTCTCCAGCGTCGCGTACAGCTCTCCCATCGCGCGCACCATGCGCTCGCCTTCTGCTGTCATCCGCCCCTGCCCCTCAGACCTCCGTGTTGAGCGGACACCGTAGCGCGCGGCCGGCGGAACGGCTTCGGGCTGGTGCTCGATGAGGGAGCGGCCCCTGGACACGACAGAGCCCCTGCCCAACGGGAAACCGCTGGGCAGGGGCTCTTTCGGACGATCGCGAAGCTAGTTCTTCTGGATCTGGTCGAAGGACAGCTCGACCGGCGTCTCCCGGCCGAAGATCTCCACCAGGCCCTTGACCTTCTTCGAGTCGGGGTTGATCTCGTTGATGGTCGCCTGCAGCGTGGCGAACGGGCCGTCGGTGACGGTGACCGAGTCGCCGACCTCGAAGTCCAGCACCTGGACCTCGACCTTGCGCTGCGGAGCGGGCTTGCCCTCGGCCTCGGCGGCCTCGCGGGCGGCCTTCTCCTCGGCCTCCGGGGCGAGCATCTTGACGATCTCGTCCAGGGTCAGCGGGTACGGGTCGTAGGCGTTGCCGACGAAGCCGGTGACGCCCGGGGTGTTGCGGACGACGCCCCAGGACTCGTTGGTCAGGTCCATGCGGACCAGGACGTAACCCGGCAGCTTGTTCTGCTTGATCGTCTTGCGGTCGCCGTTCTTGATCTGGACGACCTCTTCCTGCGGCACCTCGGCCTGGAAGATGTAGTCCTCGACGTTCAGCGAGACGGCGCGCTGCTCCAGGTTGGTCTTCACGCGGTTCTCGTAACCGGCGTAGGTGTGGATGACGTACCACTCGCCGGGGAGGGTGCGCAGTTCCTCGCGCAGGGCCTGGACGGGGTCGACGGGCGCGGCCGGCTCCTCCTCGGCAGCCTCGGCGGCGGCCTCCTCGCCGGCTTCCTCGTCCTCTTCGTCCTCGACGTTCAGGGCAGCCTCTTCGGCCGGCTCCCCCGCCTCGGCCTCGGCAGCCTCGAACTCGTCCTGCTCGTCCGCGCCCTCGACGATGTCGAGCTCGTCGTCCACCATCTCGGCAGCGGTCGCGCGCGACTCGATGGCGTCGTCGTTCAGGTTCGGGTCAGACACGGTGGCTGCTTCTTCCTGGATACATAGGGGTGGAACATGCGAAAACGGGCGCCGGTACCACGGCGCCCTTCGCTCCTGGCTCAGCCGAAGACGTACTTGGCCGCGTGGTTGAGCCCATAGTCAATCACGGTCACCAGCGCGATCATGATGGCAACAAAGAAGATCACCACGGTGGTGTACGACGTCAGCTGGTTACGCGTCGGCCAGACGACCTTGCGGAGCTCCGCGATGATCTGGCGGTAGAAGGTGGCGAGGCGCTTCAGCGGGCCCTTCTTGGCGCGCTTGCCGCCCTTGCGGGCCTTCTTCTTGGACTCCGGCAGCTCGTCCTGGGCGTCAGGCGTGTCGATGGAGCCCACGGCGTCCGTCATTCGTCCTCACCTGGTCCCGGGTCGTGGCCGTGCCGCGCCCGGTTTCTGAGCCGCACGGCGGTGCATTGCTGTACGTACATGCGCACACATCCTGGCGGTGTGTGTAGCAGGGCCGGAGGGACTTGAACCCCCAACCGCCGGTTTTGGAGACCGGTGCTCTACCAATTGAGCTACGACCCTTTGTGTGTCCCCCAACGTACCGCATCCGGCCGGGTGCGCGGTGTGCACCGGTTGCGGCGGCGGCTGCTGAAGGCCAACGAGGTGAGAGTGTACGTGGTCCGCGGCCCGGCGTCGAACAGAAAGTGCCCGTCCGGAGCCACTTGACCAGAGATCCTCCTGACCGGGGACCGGATTCGGACCCGTGTTCACGCCTCGACCCTTAGTTGTTCAGTCTGTGAAACCCGCATGCCGGGGGGATTTCCGGTCTGGAACGATGGGCTCCATGAGCGCTGCAACCCCACCCACCGAGCGCCGGGTCTCCGCCCGAGTCGGCGCGATCTCCGAGTCCGCCACCCTCGCCGTGGACGCCAAGGCCAAGGCCCTGAAGGCCGCCGGGCGTCCGGTGATCGGCTTCGGCGCCGGTGAGCCCGACTTCCCGACCCCGGACTACATCGTCGAGGCGGCCGTCGAGGCCTGCAAGAACCCCAAGTACCACCGCTACACCCCGGCCGGCGGCCTGCCCGAGCTGAAGTCCGCGATCGCCGCGAAGACGCTGCGCGACTCCGGCTGGGAGCCCGACGTCTCGCAGATCCTCGTCACCAACGGCGGCAAGCAGGCCATCTACGAGGCGTTCGCCGCGATCCTCGACCCGGGCGACGAGGTCATCGTCCCGGCGCCGTACTGGACGACATACCCCGAGTCGATCCGCCTCGCGGGCGGTGTCCCGGTGGAGGTCGTGGCCGACGAGACCACCGGCTACCGGGTGAGCGTGGAGCAGCTGGAGGCGGCGCGCACCGAGAAGACGAAGGTCGTCCTCTTCGTCTCCCCGTCCAACCCGACCGGCGCGGTGTACTCCGAGGCCGAGACCGAGGCGATCGGCCGCTGGGCCGTCGAGCACGGCCTGTGGGTGCTCACCGACGAGATCTACGAGCACCTGGTCTACGGCGACGCCGCCGCGGTGTCCCTGCCGGCGCTGCTGCCCGAGCTGCGCGACAAGTGCATCGTGGTCAACGGTGTGGCGAAGACGTACGCCATGACCGGCTGGCGCGTGGGCTGGGTCATCGGCCCGAAGGACGTCGTCAAGGCCGCGACGAACCTGCAGTCGCACGCCACCTCGAACGTCTCCAACGTGGCCCAGGTGGCCGCCCTGGCCGCCGTCTCCGGCGGCCTGGACGCCGTGGCGACGATGCGCGAGGCCTTCGACCGGCGCCGCAAGACCATCGTGCGGATGCTCAACGAGATCGACGGCGTGGTCTGCCCGGAGCCCGAGGGCGCCTTCTACGCCTACCCGTCGGTCAAGGCGCTGCTCGGCAAGGAGATCCGCGGCAAGCGCCCGCAGGACACCGTCGAGCTCGCCGCGCTGATCCTGGAGGAGGCCGAGGTCGCAGTCGTCCCGGGCGAGGCCTTCGGCACGCCCGGCTACCTGCGGCTGTCGTACGCGCTCGGTGACGAGGACCTCGTCGAGGGCGTGAGCCGGATGCAGAAGCTGCTGGCGGAGGCCAGGGACTGAGGTCCATTTTTGGACAGGAGCACCTCCCGATGTCGGGAGGTGCTCCTGTTCGTTTGTGCGAGCAAGACCACGTACGGGGAAACGGCTACCGGTGTGACAGGTGCGTACGGCAGGATCCTGGGATGGAGCGTGTACGTGACCTCTCTGAGCTGCCGAAGGCCCATCTGCACCTGCACTTCACCGGTTCGATGCGGCCGGGAACCGTTCTGGAACTGGCCGACAAGTACGGCGTTCGACTGCCCGAGGCCCTGACCGAAGCCCTGACCAGCGGCGAACCGCCGAAGCTGCGGGCCACCGACGAGCGGGGCTGGTTCCGTTTCCAGCGGCTGTACGACGCGGCGCGCTCCTGCCTGCGCGAGCCGGAGGACATCCAGCGCCTGGTCCGCGAGGCGGCCGAGGAGGACCTGAGGGACGGCTCGGGCTGGCTGGAGATCCAGGTGGACCCGACGTCGTACGCGCCCCGGCTGGGCGGGCTGATCCCGGCCCTGGAGATCATCCTCGACGCGGTGGACACGGCGTCCCGGGAGACCGGCCTCGGCATGCGGGTCCTGGTCGCCGCCAACCGCATGAAGCACCCGCTGGACGCCCGTACGCTGGCCCGCCTCGCGGTGCGGTACGCGGAGCGGGGCGTGGTCGGTTTCGGACTCTCCAACGACGAGCGGCGGGGCATGGCGCGGGACTTCGACCGGGCCTTCCACATCGCGCGCGAGGGCGGTCTGCTGTCGGCCCCGCACGGCGGCGAGCTGACCGGCCCGGCCTCGGTGCGCGACTGCCTGGACGACCTGCACGCCTCGCGGGTCGGGCACGGCGTACGCGCGGCGGAGGACCCGCGGCTGCTGAAGCGGCTGGCCGACCGGGGCGTGACCTGTGAGGTGTGCCCGGCGTCGAACGTGGCGCTCGGCGTGTACGAGAAGCCCGAGGACGTGCCGCTGCGGACGCTCTTCGAGGCCGGTGTCCCGATGGCGCTCGGCGCCGACGACCCGCTGCTGTTCGGCTCCCGGCTGGCCGCCCAGTACGAGATCGCCCGCCACGCCCACGGCTTCTCGGACGCCGAACTCGCGGAACTGGCGCGCCAGTCGGTGCGGGGCTCGGCCGCCCCCGAGGACGTCAAGGCGCGGCTGCTGGCCGGCGTCGACGACTGGCTGGCCCGCCCGCCCGTCTGAAGCGGGCTGCGGGGCTCGTCCTCCGGCCGTGCCTGCGGTGCCAGTGGCTGGGCCCCAGCCCGTACGTGTGGTGGCCCGGCACCAGACGCGCGGCGAGCTCAGGCGGTGGCCGGCGCAACGGAGATTCCGCCCAGCAGCGTCCTGGCGAGCCGCGCGGCGAAGTCGTCGACCGGCGGCCGCTGCCCCGTTTCCGTCGCGTCGTAGGCGAACGCGCGCTGCGCACAGGCGCCCAGCAGCAGGGAGGCGGCCGCGTAGGTGTCGGCGTCGGGGCGGACGCGGCCGGCGGCCTGTTCGGCGCGGAGGTAGGCGTCCAGGTCCTGGATGGGCTTGTGCGGGCCGGAGCCGAGCTTGCGCAGCGCCTCGTGGTGGCGCTCCTTGAGCTGGGTCTCGGCGTACAGCGAGCCGGCGATCGGGAAGCTCTGTTCGTAGAAGAGGGCGGCCCGGCGGGCGATCTCGGTGAGGTTGCCTTCCAGGGTGCCCTGTCCCGGTTCGGCGGCGAGGCTGTCCAGCAGCGGGGTGAGCCGGGGAAGCCGCTCGGTGAGCACCCGGACGAACAGCTCTTCCTTGCTGTCGAAGTACTTGTAGAGGGCCGCTTCGGAGCAGCCGGCCGCGCGGGCGATCTCCTTGGTGGTGGCGCGGGCGAGTCCGACGGTGAGCATGAGCTCGTGAGCTGCGTCGAGGATGCGGACACGCGCCGGCTTCGGCTCCATGGGGGTCCAATCGGGCTTGACGAGTGGGTGAGTACTTACTCACTCTAGAGCGAACAGGGGTGAGTGAATACTCACCCACCTAACCCGAGTACGGGGACACTCATGAACCTCACCGTTTTCGGCGCCACCGGCGGCATCGGCCGGGAGATCGTGCGCCAGGCGCTCGGCGCGGGCCACCGGGTGACCGCAGTGGTCCGCGATCCGGCCCGGCTGGACGTCCGGGGCGACGCCTTGGAGGTGTTCCGCGCCGACCTGACCGACCCCGAGGAGCTGCGTGCCGCCGTCAGCGGCCGTGACGCCGTCCTCTCCGGCCTGGGCCCCCGCAGCCGCAAGGACGCCGGGGTCACCACCCGGCTGACCCGTACGGTGCTGCGCGCCATGGAGGCGGAGGACGTACGGCGGCTGCTCGTGGTCAGCGCCGCCCCAGTCGGCCCCGCCGCCGCGAACGACGGCCCGCTGGACCGCGCCGCGCGGGGCCTGGTGTCGGCGATCCTCAAGGACATCTACGCCGACCTGCGCGAGATGGAGGGCGAACTGGCCCGCAGCGGCACGGACTGGACGTCCGTACGACCGCCCCGCCTGCAGAACAAGCCGCTCACCGGCCGCTACCGCACCCTCGTCGGCGGCTTCCCGCGCAAGGGCCGCTTCATCGCACGCGCGGACGTCGCGCACGCGATGCTGGCGATGATCGACGACGGCGGAACGGTGAAGCAGGGGGTGGGGGTGGCGTACTGAGCGCCCCTTACAGGCTGACGCCGACGGTCACCGGTTCGTTGACGAGCGTGACCCCGAAGGCCTCACGGACCCCTGCGACCACCTCACGGGCCAGCGCCAGCAGGTCCTCGGTGGTGGCCTCGCCCCGGTTGGTGAGGGCGAGGGTGTGCTTGGTGGAGATGCGGGCCGGGCCGGTGCCGTAGCCCTTGGTGAAGCCCGCCTTGTCGATCAGCCAGGCCGCGGAGGTCTTCGTACGGCCCTGCCCCGCCGGGTAGGCGGGCGGCTCGACACCGTCCCCGAGCCGCTCGCGCACGCGCGCGTGGAATGCGGCGAACTGCTCGTCGGTGAGGATCGGGTTGGTGAAGAAGGACCCCGCGGACCAGGTGTCGTGGTCCTCGGGATCGAGGACCATGCCCTTCCCGGTACGCAGCTTCAGCACGGTCTCGCGGGCGTCGGCCAGCGGCACCCGGTCACCGGGCTCGACGCCGAGCGCGCGCGCCGCCTCGGCGTACTTCACGGGCGCGGACAGCCCGGCAGCGTCCTCCAGCTCGAAGCGGACGCGCAGCACCACGTAGCGCTCGGGGTCGGCCTTGAAGCGGCTGTGGCGGTACGAGAAGGCGCACTCCTCGTTCGTCAGCGTGACCGTCTCGCCGGCGCGCCGGTCGTAGGCGAGGACCTCGGTGATGGTGGAGGCGACTTCCTGGCCGTAGGCGCCCACGTTCTGGATCGGCGTGGCGCCGGCGGATCCGGGGATGCCGGCCAGGCACTCGATACCGGCGAGCCCGGCCTCGACCGTGCGGGCCACGGCGTCCGTCCACACCTCGCCGGCCGCCAGTTCCAGCGTCGTGCCGCGCAGTTCGGCACCGCGCGTGGCGATCCGCAGGGCGGTGCCGTCGAAGCCCTTGTCACCGATGACCAGGTTCGATCCGCCGCCGATGACCAGCAGCGGCGTCCCGCTGTCGTCGGCCTCACGGACGGCGGCGATCACCTCGGCGTCGGTCACCGCAGTGACCAGCCGCGTCGCGGGACCGCCCAGCCGGAAGGTGGTCAGCGGGGCAAGAGGGGCATCGTGGAGTACCTGCACGGGCCCAAGACTACGAGACGGCCCCGCCTGGCTGGACGGGCACGGTCCGCCGCCCCGCGAGGACCTGCGTTCCGGATGTGCGTAAGGGGCGCCCGCCATGGAGGGCGCCCCTTACGGCATTGCTGCTTCCTTGTGCGACTGCAGCCGGCCCTTGGCCTTTGCCGCCCCGCCGGCGGACCGTCAGGCCAGACGTACGACCGCCCGGGACATACCCAGCACCTTCTGGCCGCCGCTGGTCGCCGTCAGGTCCACACGCACGGTGTTGTCGTCCAGCTTGGCCGCGACCTTGCCACTGACCTCGATCAGGGCGCCCTGGTCGTCGTTCGGCACGACGACGGGCTTGGTGAAGCGGACGCCGTACTCCACGACCGCCCCGGGGTCCCCGGTCCAGTCCGTGACCACGCGGATCGCCTCGGCCATGGTGAACATGCCGTGCGCGATGACGTCCGGCAGGCCGACCTCCTTGGCGAACTTCTCGTTCCAGTGGATCGGGTTGAAGTCCCCGGAGGCGCCCGCGTAGCGCACGAGTGTGGCACGGGTCACGGGGAAGGTCTGCGCCGGCAGCTCGGTGCCGACCTCGACGTCCTCGTAGGTGATCTTCGCCGTCATCAGGTCCTCACGCCTCCTCGGCCGCGCGGGCCACGAGCTTGGTCCAGGCGGTCACGACGTGCTCGCCCGCCTCGTCGTGCACCTCACCCCGGATGTCCAGGATGTCGTTGCCCGCGAGGGACTTGATTCCCTCGATGGTGGAGGTGACCGAAAGCCGGTCCCCGGCCCGGACCGGGCGGCGGTAGGCGAACTTCTGGTCGCCGTGCACCACGCGGCTGTAGTCGAGGCCGAGCTGCGGGTCCTCGATGACCTGCCCGGCGGCCCGGAAGGTGATGGAGAACACGAAGGTCGGCGGGGCGATCACATCGGGGTGTCCGTACGCCTTGGCGGCCTCCGGGTCCGTGTACACCGGATTGGTCTCGCCCACCGCCTCGGCGAACTCGCGGATCTTCTCCCGGCCCACCTCATAGGGCGCGGTGGGCGGGTAGGTCCGTCCTACGAAGGACTGGTCGAGCGCCATGGCCCGGCACCTCCTGATGTCTGCTGTGATGGCCCCAAATTAGCCGGAAACCAGCCGTGAGCCGTTGGGCCGGCGGTCCGACTGAAACGACGCGAGGCCGCCCCCTCGGAAGGGGACGGCCTCGCGTACGAGCCTGTTTATCGCGTCTCGCGGTGCGCGGTGTGCGCGTTGCAACGCGGGCAGTGCTTCTTCATCTCAAGACGGTCCGGGTTGTTACGCCGGTTCTTCTTGGTGATGTAGTTCCGCTCCTTGCACTCCACGCAGGCCAGCGTGATCTTCGGGCGGACGTCGGTGGCAGCCACGTGAGTGCTCCTAAGACGAACGGGTGGACTGATTCAACGCAAGAAAGAGTAGCCGATCGAAGGACCGACCCCGCAATCGGCTACTGTCAGTAGCGGTGACCGGACTTGAACCGGTGACACAGCGATTATGAGCCGCTTGCTCTACCGACTGAGCTACACCGCTGAGATGCGATCGGGCCCCGCCTTTCGACGGGAACCTCTCACACCAGAGCCCCAAAACGGAATCGAACCGTTGACCTTCTCCTTACCATGGAGACGCTCTGCCGACTGAGCTATTGGGGCGAGCGATGAAGACATTACACGGTCCGCCGCCGTTCACCCAAATCCGTATCCGGCCGCCCATGACCACCCCCATCTCCGCCCTCGCAGCGGCCTCATGCACCGCGCGGGTGCCGGCTCGGGGCGACGTGCGGCGGGGGGGGGCACGCGCGCGTGGGCTTCGCCGGAAGTGACGGGGCGGTGCCACGCGTGTGGGCGACACGTGTACCGCCAAGGGCGGACCACACCGGTACGACTATTGCGCTCCTGCGCGCCCAGCGCGGCTCACCACCCTAGGCTCGACTCACTCTGCGTGATCTTGGGGTGCGCGAGCCCCGACTCTCACGCGGACCGCCCGAGCCCCGGCCCCGATCCTGGAGCGCGATGCCAGACAGCCAGCCGCAGCCCCACCCACCGTCGAACTCCTCGGGATCCTCCGGCCAGTCCGACGCGGCCGCCCTGCTGCTGTGCGGGGCGCGGCTCACCGACGGCCGGACCGTGGACGTACGGCTGGGCGGCGGACGCATCGAGGCGGTGGGCACGGCCGGCAGTCTGGCGCCGGGTCCGGCCCGGTCGGGCGCCACGCGCGTGGACCTGAACGGATACCTGCTCCTCCCGGCTCCGGCCGAACCGCACGCGCACAGCGACACCGCGCTGTCCGCCGAGCGCCCCGGACCGGTGTCGTACGCCCCCGAGGACGTCCAGCGCCGGGCGACGGAGGCGGCTTTGCTGCAGCTCGGGCACGGGGCGACGGCGGCACGCGCGCACGTGCGCGTGGGCGACGTCCAGGGCCTCGGCGCACTGGGTGCCGTCCTGCAGGCGCGGCGCTCGCTGCACGGGCTCGCGGAGCTGACAGCGGTGGCGATGCCACGGCTGCTGACCGGGGTGGCCGGCGCCGACGGTCTGGCGATACTGCGTGACGCGGTCAAGATGGGCGCCTCCGTGGTGGGCGGCTGCCCGGACCTGGACCCCGATCCCACGGGCTACGTGGAGACGGTCCTGGAGGTGGCCTCCGAGCACGGCTGCCCGGTGGACCTGCACACGGACGCCTCCGATCCGGCCCGGCTGTCCCGGCTCGCCGCCATGGCGGGGGGCTTGCGCCCCGGCGTGACGATCGGGCCGTGCGCCGGCCTCACGCGCCTGCCCGCCGAGGCCGCATCACGCGCCGCCGACCAGCTCGCGGCGGCCGGGGTGACGGTCGTGTGCCTGCCCCAGGGCGGCTGCTGCGGTGCCGACCGTCGGGGCGCCGCTCCAGTACGGCTGCTGCGCGCGGCCGGGGTGCGGGTGGCAGCCGGCAGCGGCGCCCTGCGCGACCTCTCGAACCCGGTCGGCCGCGGTGACCCCCTGGAGGCGGCCTACCTCCTCGCGTCCGCCCACGGCTTGCGCCCGCAGGACGCCTACGACGCCGTGAGCACCTCGGCGCGCGCGGTGCTGGGAATGGCGGAGGTACGCGTGGAGGCCGGTTTCCCCGCCGAGCTCCTGGCCGTGCGCGGCGACCGTCTGGCCGGTGCCCTGTCCCTGGCCTACAGCCGGATCGTGGTGCACCGGGGCCGGGTGGTGGCGCGCACGAGCGCGGTGCGCGAGTACTGCAACTCGGCGGTCGCGGCAGAACTCGGGCTGCCGCGGCAGGGGCGGGGTGAGCTGTCCTGAGGCCGGGCGGGGGCGTGCGGGCCGGAGGACGCGCGCCGGGTGCGCCGGCTGCCTGGCGCGGGCGCGCGGTTCGGTGTGCACGCCGGGCGCATGGCGGATCACCGCACGCCGAGAGTGCGATCAAGCGGCGTGCGCCGGGCGCATAAGCGTGGATTGCGTGCCGGGCGCACGTACGCGTCTGCACGCCGAGCGTGCACCTACGACCACACGCCGAGCGCTCGATCTTGAGCATGCGCCGAGTGCGTACCTGTGCGCGCTGGGCGCGTGCTGGTGCGCGTGAGCCCGGCGCGCTGCGGCCGTGCCGGTCCGACTTGCGCGGCAGATGCGCCCCTTCCGGCGTACGGTCGGAGTCATGCGCATTGTCATCGCTGGTGGTCATGGTCAGATTGCGCTGCGGTTGGAGCGCCTGCTCTCCGCGCGCGGGGACGAGGTCGCGGGCATCATCCGCAAGGCGGAGCAGGGCGACGACCTGAGGGCGGCCGGTGCCGAACCGGTCCTGCTCGACCTGGAGTCCGTCTCGGTCGAGGAGGTAGCGGCGCATCTGCAGGGCGCCGACGCGGCGGTCTTCGCGGCGGGCGCGGGCCCGGGCAGCGGCACGGAACGGAAGCAGACGGTGGACAGGGGCGCGGCGGTGCTGTTCGCAGACGCGGCCGTACGCGCGGGCGTGCGCCGCTTCCTGGTGGTGTCCTCGATGGGTGCGGATCCCGCCCACCAGGGCGACGACGTCTTCGACGCGTACCTGCGCGCCAAGGGCGAGGCGGACGCGTACGTCACCCGCCAGGAGGCCCTGGACTGGACGATCCTGCGCCCCGGTTCGCTGACGGACGACGCGGGCACCGGTCAGGTCCGGCTGGAGGCGCACACCGGGCGCGGCGCGATCCCGCGGGACGACGTGGCGGCCGTCCTCGCGGAGTTGGTGGACACCCCGGCGACAACCGGCCTGACGCTGGAGCTGATCAGCGGATCGACGCCGGTGTCGGTCGCGGTGAAGTCGGTGGCGGGGAACTGAGGCCGGCCACGGGCCGTTGAACGGTCACCGCCCGCTGCAAGGCCCTCCGCACTCCCCCGTCACCCCGTCAGAACCCGCAAACCACCCATCCATTGGTGTCCGCTCTCAGAACAGAGGCAGCTGCCCGGGAAAGTCCGGTACGGCGTACCCGTCCAACGTCGGCTGGAGCGCCCCCGGTTGCGCCTGCCGCCGCGATCCGGCGCAGGAGACCAGCTCCCCGCTCTGCCGTGCCCCGGGCGGGTCGTGCCGCGCGAAGCGGCCGGCGACGACGGCGATCTCGCGGCGGCACACGGGACAGGTTCTGCGTGGGGAGGACATGCCGCCAGTGTGCCCACCGGAACGCGGAGGCGACACCGGCGTCAGGTGCGGGTCTCGGCCTCCCAGCGGTCGGGGCCCACCCCGCGCCAGTCGATCAGCGGCGAGTCGGCCACCTGCTCCGGCTCCATCTCCAGCCCTGCCCGGCGCAGGAACTCCACCAGGTCCCGCACGCTGTGCGCCAGGCCGAGGATCTCGCCGTCCACCCGGACCCGGCGACCGCCGGTCGGGGACGGCAGATGCACGATGATGGGTCGCTTCCCGGCCATGACTCCAGCATCGTCCGGACCATCCGGGCCCGCACCCGGACCGGTCATTCCAGAATGCCCAGCACGGTGTCGGGGCGGCACAGCGGACATGCGGGGACACCTCCTTCGGCGAGCGCCCGTACCGCCTGGTCCCGGCCGACTCCCTTGGCCCGCCCGCCGGCGCCGGCACAGCCACCGACGTGGACGTACACCGCGCTGCGGCCGTTCAGACCGCGCTCGATCAGCCACTCCGGCGCGGCCTGCCGGGGCGTGGGGCGGCGCTGCCGTTCGGCCTCCCGGCGTTCTTCGTCCGCGATCCACCGGTCCATGAGGGCAAGCTGCCTCGCAGCCTGATGTTCGACGACGCGGCGGGCGAAACGCAGCATGTCGAGACGCGTCAGCGGACGGTCATCGTTCACGCGTTCGATTCTAGTGAAGAGTCCGGAAACCGCGACCAACGGATGCGACTGCCCTGCGCCATCGCACCTTGCCGCAAAATGAGTGACGGACCTTTGGGGGCGGAGTGCAGTCGAACAATGGACCCGGTGTGGGTCTCAGCCCGAGGGAGACAGCTGCCCTCCTACTGGACAAGATTCGCGAAGGCAACGACTACGCCCGAAGCAGGAAACAGCGATTCCGGCGCAGCGCTTCGGTGATCAAAATGCTGACGCTGACACTGTCCGGTGACACCGGAGCGATCCGGTCGTTGCACAGGTCATGAAAACCACCCCCCGCATCCTCGCCGCCGCCGCGACCGGCGCCCTGCTGATGGCCGCCGCGCCGGCACACGCGGCCAATGGCTCCGACGCACTCGACCTGGTCAGCACCACGCGCATGCCGGTCTCCGCCCTCCCGGGCCCGGTACCTCTGCTGGGGCCGCTCCTCCACCCCGAGACGATCTACGACAGCCAGGAGACCGGCTTCGTGATCGAAAACCTGAAAAGGGACATCAACTAGCCGCCGACCGGGCAGCACCACCACGGAAACGACCGACACGGAAACGACAAGAGCCCCGTGATCTGCTCTCACAGATCACGGGGCTCTCGTTCCCGTGTGGCGGCGCCAGGATTCGAACCTGGGAAGGCTGAGCCGGCAGATTTACAGTCTGCTCCCTTTGGCCGCTCGGGCACACCGCCGGGTTGACCACCAGATCGAACCGCTTTTCGGCGGCGCTCCCTGGCGACGACGTAAACAATACCCGATACATGGGGGTGCTTCGCCACCCGGTTGATCTCCACCCCTTGGCCCGTGGGGTGGCTAGGCTGGTGCGGATGCGGCCCGGCGCCACGCCGGGCCCGGCGGCCGCCGCCGCGCACGCCGGCACGCACCCGATATGCACCCCGATACAAGGAGCCACAGGACATGGCCGACTCCAGTTTCGACATCGTCTCGAAGGTCGAGCGGCAGGAGGTCGACAACGCCCTCAACCAGGCCGCCAAGGAGATCTCGCAGCGCTACGACTTCAAGGGCGTGGGCGCCTCGATCTCGTGGTCCGGTGACAAGATCCTCATGGAGGCGAACTCCGAGGACCGGGTGAAGGCTGTCCTCGACGTCTTCCAGTCCAAGCTGATCAAGCGCGGCATCTCGCTGAAGGCGCTGGACGCGGGCGAGCCCCAGCTGTCCGGCAAGGAGTACAAGATCTTCGCGTCCATCGAGGAGGGCATCTCCCAGGAGAACGCGAAGAAGGTGGCGAAGATCATCCGCGACGAGGGCCCCAAGGGCGTGAAGGCCCAGGTCCAGGGCGACGAGCTGCGCGTCTCCTCCAAGAGCCGGGACGATCTGCAGGCCGTGATCGCGCTGCTGAAGGGCAAGGACTTCGACTTCGCGCTGCAGTTCGTGAACTACCGGTAAGAAGCCGTAAGAGGTGGGCACCCCGAGCGGTGCCCACCCTTCCGTGCCGCCGATGCCGCGCTCAGTCCCGGGAGTTGCCGAACAGGATGCGGTAGACGATCAGCAGCACCAGCGAGCCGCCGATGGCAGCGGCCCAGGTGGCGCCGTCGTAGAAGCTCTTGGTGATCGGGTGGTGCAGCCAGCGGGCGGAGATCCAGCCGCCGATGAACGCGCCCGCGATGCCGATGAGGGTCGTGCCGATGAAGCCGCCCGGGTCGCGGCCCGGCAGGAGGATCTTGGCGATGGCTCCGGCCAGCAGTCCCAGGATGATCCAAGCAATGATGCCCATGCCGTGAACCTGCCCTTCCGCGCTGTGTCCGCACTGTCCGGCTGCTCAGAGTCCGGTGCGGACCGCTGTCCGCGCGCGTGTTCGTGCCGTGTCGATGAAAAGGACGTCACAGGTCCATCCCGCGGTTGCCGTGCTCAGTAGGGTGCGGCGCATGACTCCTTCCGGCGTCGGGCTGCGACGCACCCTCGGCGTGCGGGACGCCGTGGTCGTCGGGCTCGGCTCGATGATCGGAGCCGGCGTCTTCTCCGCCCTGGGGCCCGCCGCGGGCGCGGCCCGGTCGGGACTGCTGCCCGGCCTGGCGCTCGCCGCCGTGGTGGCCTACTGCAACGCCATGTCCTCGGCCCGTCTCGCCGCCCGCTACCCGGCCTCCGGCGGCACGTACGTCTACGGACGGGAACGGCTGGGCCCCTTCTGGGGATACCTCGCGGGCTGGGCGTTCGTGGTCGGCAAGACGGCGTCCTGTGCGGCCATGGCGCTCACCGTGGGCGCGTACGTGTGGCCGGGGCAGGCACATGCGGTGGCGGTCGCTGCCGTGGTGGTCCTGACGGCCGTGAACTACGGCGGGATCCAGAAGTCGGCGTGGTTGACGCGCGTGATCGTGGCGGTGGTACTGGCCGTTCTCACGGCTGTGGTGTTCGTGTGCCTGGCCTCCGGGCGGGCCGGTACCGGGGGGCTGGACGCAGGGCTGCCGCCCGGCGCCGGCGGGGTGCTCCAGGCGGCGGGGCTGCTGTTCTTCGCCTTCGCCGGGTACGCCCGCATCGCGACCCTCGGGGAGGAGGTACGGGACCCGGCGCGCACCATCCCGCGCGCGATCCCGCTGGCCCTGGGAATCGCGCTTGTGGTGTACGCGTGCGTGGCCGTCGCGGTGCTCGTTGTCCTCGGCGAGGCCCGGCTCGGGCACGCGGCGGCACCGCTGGCCGACGCGGTGCGGGCGGCCGGCGTGCCGGGGCTCGTGCCCGTGGTGCGGGCGGGGGCGGCGGTGGCGGCGCTCGGCTCACTGCTCGCGCTGATCCTGGGCGTGTCCCGTACGACGCTCGCCATGGCCCGGGACGGGCATCTGCCGGGGGCGCTGGCGGCCGTGCACCCGCGTTTCCGGGTGCCGCACCGTGCGGAACTGGCCGTGGGCGCGGTGGTCGCCGTGCTGGCCGCGACGGTGGATGTGCGCGGCGCGATCGGTTTCTCCTCCTTCGGAGTGCTCGCCTACTACGCCGTCGCCAACGCGTCCGCCTGGACGCTGACCCCCGCTGCGAAGGCCCGTGCCGTGCCCGCGGTGGGCCTGCTGGGCTGCGCGACGCTGGCGTTCGCACTGCCCGCCGTATCGGTGGCCGTGGGGGCGGGCGTACTCGCGGTGGGCGTGCTGGCCTTCGGCGTACGGCGATGGGTGCGCCGGCGCGGCGGGTGATACGGCGGGTGACGTCCCACCAGGGCCGTGGGCCCCCTGCGTGAGAGCCGGATACTGGCTGCTGGAAGCCGCCTGCGACCGTCGCCCGCGGCATCGCCTCGCTGCGGATCGCCACCTTTACCCCCTGGCCCTTGGGCTGCACTTGTTGACACGCAAAGGGGCAGAATCCGGCGAATTGCGCCAAGCTGTCCGGGCGCTTTCGGTGTTTTCGCGGCATTTTCTGATATCCGTCTGGAAAGCAGTCGTTGCGGCAACTTCCGACCAACAGATGGGCAGGTGGCCAGGGTGATTCCGGCGTACCGCAACGCCAAGCCGTACGGATTCGCGAGCCGTGTCGGGCGGCGCGTCGCGCTGGTCGCGGGCGCGGTCCTCTTCGCCGCGATGTCCACGGCGTTCCCGGCGTCCGTGGAGGCGAGCACACAGCCGTTGTGCTCCGGCCGGCCGGCGACCAACCGGCCCTGCCCGACGCCTCCTCCCGGGGCCAACGGCGAGGCCTGGGCATGGACTCAGCTCACCAGCCGCGGTACGCAGATTCGTTACGTGTCCACCGACACGAGCCAGCGGTGTCCCTCGGTGCGTTACACCGAGGGGGCGGCCACACACACGGTCACGATGGTCTTGGTGAGTACACCCCTGGGGGCACAGTTCCCGACCACGGTCTGCGAGCTGGGCGTGCCCCTCACGGCGACCGATGCGCGGCTCGAAAATGTCTCCGCGGCCGTACTGCATCCGGGCAGCCACCGACTCCCCTTGCCCGACTGGACCTCGAAGACACGCCCCGACAGGATCGCCGTCATCGGTGACACCGGCTGCCAGGTCCCGGTGAAAGGCACTGTCCAGAAGTGCCGGACCGAATGGCCCTTCGAGCTGATCGCCAATAGTGTCGCCACCGTGACGCGGCCGGATCTCGTGATCCATGTCGGTGACTACCTCTACCGGGAAGACCCCGACAAGGAGGACGACAAGCTACGGAATCCCGGCTGCACAACGTACGTCGAGGCGGCCAGCTGGGCTTGTGTCGTCGCCGACTTCTTCAGACCCGCGGAAATGCTGCTGGCCACGGCCCCGGTCGCGTTGACCCGGGGCAATCACGAGGACTGCAACACGACCTTCCATGGCGGTGCGGGCGGCGCGTGGTTCCGCTACCTCGCCGACGATCTCCGTGCCGACGGATCGTGCGACCGGCACAGCCCCGTGGCGGTGATCCGCGCCGGCACCCTGAACCTCGTCTCCCTGGACTCTTCGTACGCCGACCCCGAAGACATGGGCAGCACGGAGGAAGAGGCCTTCTTCACCGAGCAGCTCAATCAGGTGAACGAAGACGCGCAACGGCGTCCAGGGGACGACTACTTCCTCTTCACGCACAAGCCGCTGTGGATGGTGAAATCAACCGGCGAGACCACCGGCAAGGTGACATGGGTGACCAAGGTCCTCAGCGATGCGGTCGCCGGTACCAGCCTGCACAGGCTGGCGAGTAACGTGCGGCTGGTGCTGTCGGGGCACATCCACCTCTACCAGATGCTCGATTTCGACACGGTTCGTCCGCCGCAGGTGACCGTGGGTTCGTCTGGCGGACCGCTGGACACCGGCCCGGACGACGGCCTGGTCCTCAATCAGCCGGTCGGCACCCCGCCGGAGCCCGTCAACCAGTCGGTCACCGAGACCGTGAGCTCTGCGGGAGGCACGGGCATCTTCGGCTACGCGGACCTCCGCTCCACGGGCAACACCTGGGACCTCGCCTTCCGCAACACCAACGGCTTCGTACGCGGCCCCCTCTGCAGGCTGAGTTCCAGCCTCGACCACAAGTCGTTCCAGTGCTCTCCAGGCACCGCAACCGGTCGGGGAACCAACCGGCCCGACAAGCCCATGGAGGCCCGATGAGCCACCGGCGCCGACACCTTGGACGGTACGCGGGAGCGCTGGCCGTCCTCGCGGCCTGTCTCCTCGTAGGGGCGGGCGCCCCCGGCGCGTTCGCCCACGTCCGCAGTCGCGCGGCGACCCCCGTGACCGGCTGTATCGCCACGCCCGCCGAGTACAAGGCAGCGTGGGACGCGCGGCAGGTCCGTTGCGTGTCACCGTCCCTGTTCGCCACCACCCACGCCCGCGGCGACAGCAGCCTTTACCCCGGCGGCTTCTGGTACGCATGGGCCGGCTCCAACACCAACCTTGAGCGGTACCTGAAACTGCGCAGACGGTACGGCGATCACCCGCCGAAGGTCGGCATCGGGATCCTGTCGTACGTCGGGTACCCCGGCCTGGAAAACTGGTCCACCCCGACGGACCTCGCCGTCTACACCCTCCCGCCCGGCCGCCAAGCGCTGGTGCCGAGCTTCGAGACGTGGTTCCGGCTCCTCGACGAGCGGTTCGGCGAGACGCCGGCCTACCCTCTGTCGGCGCAGAAGGACCTCGTCGTCGCCTATTCCCGGCTGCGCAGGAACCAGGACGTCGTAGGCGCGTTCCAGGAGGTGACCGGCTGCCGACGTGCCAAGTTGCTTCAGGGAGCGGCCCCTTCGGCGGCCATCGGCTGCAACCGCTCCTTCCTCGGTGCGCTGGCGGCCGCGGGCCCGTCCCCCTACGACGGCGGTGACTCCGTGACCTGCTTCGCCGGCTTCCAGGCCCGCTACCACGGCCCCAGGGATGCCGCCGCCCTACGGGGCGTGCTGTACCAGTGCCAGGACGCCGGCTTCCTCAACACAGGCGTCGGGCTCGGCTACAACACCTACGCCAACCCGTTCGTGTGCAAGCCTGCCGCTCGGCAGTCGGTACGGGAGAGGTACACCGGCCGGGAGTTCATCGTCCCCAACGCACCCTTCGCCGCTCTCCCGCAGCACGTCGACCTCCCGCTGGATCTCGGTCCACCGTCCCGGCGTGGCTTCCTGTACACCGGCTACTGCTGAGGCTCCCCGGCACCACCGGTGTCGGCCCGGCTGCCTGGGTGGCCAGACCGACATTTCGTTCCCCCGTCGCGGATGAGAGAGGAGCGCCGCGCAGGGGCGGCCCTGTCGCCGGGCGGCACCGTGCGGGTCTGTGCCCGGTCTGCGCCCGGTCGTGCCCTCAGGACGGACGGACCAGGGTCGACGACGGCTGAGCGACACCCCGGCACGATCGGGCGAGCCATGGGAACACAGGTCGACGGCAACCGCAGCCGCCGTGCCGAACGGGATCTCTCCCGACGCTCACCTCACTCGCACAAGGGCGCGGTTCCGGCTCCCTGCTTGAGCGCCGGATACTGGCTGGTGGAGGTCGCCTGCGACCGTCACACCTGAAGGGACAGCGATCATGAAACCGATCAACCTCGTCCTCAACGTCCTGTGGTTGATCTTCTGTGGCATCTGGATGGCGATCGCATACGCCGTCGCCGCGCTGATCTGCTTCATCCTCATCGTGACGATTCCCTTCGGCATCGCCTCGCTGCGGATCGCCGCCTTCGTGCTCTGGCCCTTCGGCCGCACCATCGTGCCGAAACAGGACGCCGGCGCCGCCTCGTGCATCGGCAACGTGATCTGGATCGTCTTCGCGGGCTGGTGGCTCGCCATCGGTCATCTGATCACCAGCATCCCGCTCTTCCTGTCGATCATCGGGATTCCTTTCGGCTGGGCGAACCTCAAGCTGATCCCCGCCTCCCTCACGCCGCTCGGACACGAGGTCGTGTCAGCGGGCGAAGGCTTCGGCGCACGCTGACCCAGGCGACTGCGACGTGGCCGAGCTGTCTGTCAGGCCTGGACATCTCGGCTGTTCACGACGGCCTCCCCTCGGCCCTCCCGATGAGGAAACCGAAAGGCCCGGACCTCGAACGGTCCGGGTCTTTCGGCTGCTGCCCCGCCCGCGGTGATCACCGAAGGGCGGGACGACCCGAGCGCGGTGCTGCACCCGGACGAACGATCCCGAAGGGGATTTGGGTGATCGTGAGCCAGATGGTGTTCAGGACGGTCCTCACAGGTAGCGACCTGCCATCTTTTCGAGCCGGGCGATGCGGTCCGCCATGGGCGGGTGCGTGGAGAACATCTTGGTCAGTCCCTGACCCGGGCGGAAGGGATTGGCGATCATCATGTGGCTGGCGGTCTCGATCCGGGGCTCGGGCGGCAGCGGGAGCTGCTGGGTGCCGGTCTCCAGCTTGCGCAGGGCACGGGCGAGGGCCAGCGGGTCGCCGGTGAGCTGGGCGCCGGAGGCATCCGCCTCGTACTCGCGGGAGCGGCTGATGGCCAGCTGGATGAGGGAGGCGGCGAGCGGGCCCAGGATCATGATCAGGAGCATGCCGAGCAGGCCGGGGCCGTCGTCGTCGTCCGAGCGGCCGACCGGGATGAGCCAGGCGAAGTTCACCAGGAACATGATCACCGAGGCGAGCGCGCCCGCCACCGAGGAAATGAGGATGTCCCGGTTGTAGACGTGGCTCAGCTCGTGGCCGATCACGCCTCTCAGTTCGCGCTCGTCCAGCAGGCGCAGGATGCCCTCGGTGCAACACACAGCCGCGTTGCGCGGATTGCGGCCGGTCGCGAAGGCGTTGGGGGCCTCCGTCGGGGAGATGTAGAGCCGGGGCATGGGCTGGCGGGCCTGCGTGGACAGCTCGCGCACCATCCGGTACAGCGCCGGGGCCTCGAACTCGCTGACCGGGCGGGCGCGCATCGCGCGAAGGGCCAGCTTGTCGCTGTTCCAGTACGCGTACGCGTTCGTACCGAGGGCGACCAGGACCGCGATGACCAGACCGGCGCGCCCGAAGAAGCTGCCGATGACGATGATGAGTGCGGACAGCCCCCCGAGGAGTACTGCGGTCCTGAGCCCGTTGTGCCGGCGGTGCACCGTACGCCCTCCAAGTCGTGCAGCAGGGAACCCTCAGGTCCAGTGGATCCTCCTGTACTGCTCAACGCCAGGCGGGCGGCGCGAGTTCCCTGGTGCGGGCGGTGCGGTGCCTCGGCCGTACGAGTGAGGCGGCCTGCGGTACGCGCGCGTGGGAGCACGGGACTCCTGCGCAGGCTCTAAGGCCTTGCGTGTGCACCGGCTCCGCGCCGCAGGGATGCTCCACGCGCGCGTGCGCCCAGGGCCGCTGCTTCACGCGCGCGTGGGGACAGATGGGACGTGCAGGTGACCGCTTCTCAGAAAAGGCCGGCTGCCGCGAAGCGGAGGACCAGCTGGGGTGCTCCGGAGAGGGCGACGCCGAGCAGGCCGGTGAGGGCGAGGGCGGCCGTGAGGGGGGCCGGGACGCGGTGCCGGGCGGGTGCGCCTTCGGGGGCGCGGAACAGCAGGGCCGTCCACTGCAGGTAGTAGAAGAGGGCGATCACCACATTGACGGCCATGACGACGGCGAGCCAGCCGAGGCCCGCGTCGACGGCCGCCGAGAACACGGTGACCTTCGCGAACAGCCCGATGACGCCCGGCGGCAGCCCGGCCAGGCACAGCAGGAAGAACGCCAGCAGGAGCGCGGTGAGCGGGTTTGCGGCGTACAGGCCCCGGTAGTCGGCGATCCGGTTCAGGGCCCGGCTGCGGCCCACCAGGGCGGCCACCGCGAACGCGCCGAGGTTCACGGCGGCGTACATCAGCGCGTAGGCCACCGTGGAGCCGATCGCCTTCTGCGGATCCTTGGCGTAGCCGGCGGCGGCGATCGGCACCAGCAGGTAGCCGGCCTGGCCCACGGAGGACCAGGCGAGCAGCCGTACGGCGCTGTACGCGCGCGTGGCCTGCTGGCGCAGGGCACCGACATTGCCGACGGTCATGGTGAGCGCGGCCAGGACGGCGAGCGCGGGGCCCCAGACGTCGGCGTACGACGGGAACGCGACGACGGTGACGAGGATCAGGCCGGAGAAGCCGACCGCCTTGCCGACGACCGACAGGTACGCGGCGACGGGCAGCGGCGCGCCGACGTAGGTGTCGGGCACCCAGAAGTGGAACGGGACGGCGGCCGTCTTGAAGGCGAAGCCGATCAGGGTGAGGACGACACCCGTCTGGGCGAGCGTGTGCAGCTGTCCGCCGACGTGCGGCAGGCGCTGGGCGACCTGGGTGAGGTAGAGGGTGCCCGTGGAGGCGTAGACGAAGCTGATGCCCATCAGGCTGACCGCGGTGGCCGTCACCGAGGACAGGAAGAACTTCAGGGCGGCCTCGGAGGACCGCTTGTCGCCGTGCCGGATGCCGACGAGGGCGAAGGCGGGCAGGGAGGCGACCTCCAGGGCGACGATCAGGGTGGCCAGGTCGCGGGAGGCGGGCAGCAGGGCGGCGCCGGCCGCCGAGGACAGCAGCAGGAACCAGAACTCGCCCGGCGGGACGCGCCGCTGGTCGTCCGCGAGGTTCGTGACGGACAGCAGGGCCGCGAGCAGGGCGCCGCCGAGAACGAGGAACTGGATGACGAGCGTGAAGTGGTCGGCGGTGTAGCTGCACGCGCGCGTGGCGCCGTTCAGGCAGAAGGTGCTGCGGTCGCCCTCCAGAAGGGGCAGCAGCGCCAGCGCGGCCACGGCCAGTCCGGCGACCGAGATCCAGCCGAGGACGGCCTTGCGGGCCTCGGGCAGGAACAGGTCGGCGACCAGGACGACGAGTCCCACCGCGGCGGCGATGACCGGCGGGGCGACGGCGAGCCAGTCGACGGACTGGACCAGCGACTCGGCGAGGGGCTGGGCGCTCATCGGGTGCCTCCTGCGAGGAGCTGGTGCACGGCCGGGTCGGTGAGGCCGAGCAGCGCCCTCGGCCACAGTCCGGCGACGACGGTGAGGGCGACGAGGGGGGTCCAGGCGGCGAACTCGTACCCGCGCACGTCGGCGAGGGCCGGGACTTCCCGCTCGGCGCCGCCCATGCAGACACGGCGGACCACGATCAGCATGTACGCGGCCGTCAGCAGGGTGCCGAACGCGCCGATCGCCATGAAGGTGAGGTACGCGGGCCGGCTGAGGTCGGCCGCGGGCTTGAAGGACCCGAACAGGGCCAGCATCTCGCCCCAGAATCCGGCGAGCCCCGGCAGACCGAGGGAGGCGACGGCGCCGAAGGCGAGCAGGCCGCCGAGGCGCGGTGCCTTGCCGTAGAGGGCGGCTCCCGTCTCCTCGGCCAGGGTGTCGAGGTCGGTGGTGCCGGTGCGGTCCTTCAGCGCGCCGACCAGGAAGAAGAGCAGGCCGGTGATGAGGCCGTGGGCGATGTTGGCGAACAGGGCGCCGTTCACGCCGGTCGGGGTCATGGTGGCGATGCCCAGCAGCACGAAGCCCATGTGGCCGACGGACGAGTAGGCGATCAGCCGCTTGAGGTCGCCCCTGGCACCGCGTTTGGCCAGGGCCAGGCACGCCAGGGATCCGTAGATGATCCCGACGACGGCGAACGCGGCGAGGTACGGCGCGAAGGTGTGGAAGCCGTGCGGTGCGATCGGCAGCAGGATCCGGACGAACCCGTACGTACCCATCTTCAGCAGGACACCGGCCAGCAGCACCGAGCCGACGGTCGGCGCGGCGGTGTGGGCGTCGGGCAGCCAGCTGTGCAGCGGCCACATCGGCGTCTTGACCGCGAGCCCGATCCCGATCGCCAGCACAGCGATGACCTGCACGGATGCGGTCAGCGACCGGCCGTTGTCAGTGGCGAGTGCCACCATGTCGAACGTGCCCGCCTTGATTCCGATCAGGAGCAGGCCGAGCAGCATGACCACGGAGCCGAGCAGCGTGAACAGGATGAACTTCCACGCGGCCCGTGTCCGGCCCTCGCCGCCCCAGCGGGCGATGAGGAAGTACATCGGGATGAGCACCATCTCGAACGCGAGGAAGAACAGCAGCAGATCGAGGACGGCGAAGGTCGCGAGGGTGCCGGACTCCAGCAGGAGCAGCAGCGCGACGAACGCCTTCGGGGACGGGCCCTTGGGCGGGTTGAAGTAGGAGTACAGCGCGCAGAGGAAGGTCAGCAGCGCGGTCAGGACGACAAGGGGGAGGGAGATGCCGTCGATGCCGAGGTGGATCCGCACGTCGAGTGCGGGGATCCAGCTGATGTCCGTCGTGGCCTGCATCTTCGACGCATGGTCGTGGTCGAAGCCGACCGCGAGGACGATCGCCGCGATGAGGACCGCGCCGGTCACGGTGACCCCGTGCCGCAGCACGGCCTGCCCGGGTGACTTCCCCTTCAGTCCGGGCGGGGCCGGGAGAAGGGCGGCTACGGCGCCGAGAAGCGGGCCGACGACGACGAATGCCAGAAGGAACTGCATCACGGACTCGTTGATATCGATCACGTCTGCTCACGCTCCCGTGGCGACGAGGACGACGGCGACCGCCAGGACGACGGTGCCGGCGAGCAGCGCGCTCACATAGGTCTGCACATTGCCGGTCTGCGCCCGCCGTACGGCGGCCCCGAGCCACCGGGGCAGGGCGGCCGCGGCGCGCACGTAGGTGTCGACGACCTCGCGGTCGAGGAACCGGACGAGACTCGCCCCGGCCTGGACCGGGCGGACGAACAGCGCCGCGTACACGGCGTCCAGGTGGAAGCCGGCGGCCGCGGGCCGGTGCAGCGAGAGGAGCAGCAGCCGCGCCGGGTCCGCCGGATCGGCGGCATAGGCGATGTCGCCGTAGGCCGGCTCGTGTGTGGCGATGGCCTCGGCCTCGACCAGCCCGGCGTCGCCCTCCGGGTGGGCGGCGACCGCGCCGAGCGGGAGCCGGGCGGCGAGCACGGTGGTGCGTTGCCAGGCGCCGTAGGCGACCAGCACGCCGACCACGGCGAGACCGGTGCCGAGGATGGAGGTGAGAAGGGTCGGGGTGAGGTCGCGGCCGTCGAACCAGTCGGGCAGCGCCCGGTAGGCGAAGCCGCCGAAGGCCAGGGACGGGATCGCCAGGACCCACAGGATGACGGTCATCGTCTTGGGCTGCCTGCCGTGGTCGGGGGCCTCGGCGCCGCGGCCGTGGAAGGCGAGCAGCCAGAGACGGGTGGCGTACTCGGCGGTGAGCAGCGCGGTGACGAGTCCGGCCACGAGGACGATCCAGCCGGCGGCACCGGGCGCGTGGCCGGTGTGACCGGTGGCGACGTGCTCGGCGGCGCCGAGGACGGACTCCTTGGAGAAGAAGCCGCTGAACGGCGGGATCGCGGCGAGCGCGAGGAGCGCCACGGTCATCGTCCAGTAGGCGTCCGGTACGCGGTTGCGCAGGCCGTGCATGCGGGACATGGCGGCCAGCGAGTTGGTTCCGGCGGCGTGGATGATCACGCCGGCTGCGAGGAACAGCAGCGCCTTGAAGGCGCCGTGGGACAGGAGGTGGAAGACGGCGGCATCGCGGTCGCCGACGGCGAGGGAGCCGGTCATGTAGCCGAGCTGGCCGACCGTCGAGTAGGCGAGGACCCGCTTGATGTCGTCCTGGGCGATCGCGGCAAGAGCGGAGCCGACCATCGTGACGGCGGACATCACGGCGAGGACCACCATCGCGGCCCGGGAGGCCTCGAAGACGGGAAGGAGACGGGCGATGAAGTAGACACCGGCGGCGACCATCGTCGCGGCGTGGATGAGCGCCGAGACGGGTGTCGGGCCCGCCATCGCGTCCGGGAGCCAGGTGTGCAGCGGGAACTGCGCCGACTTGCCCGCGACGCCCGCGAGGAGCAGCAGGGCGATGAGGGTCGGGTGGTGCAGGTTGCCGGTTGCGACGGCGCCGAGGACGCGGGTGATGCGGAAGGAGCCGGCGTCGGTGGCGAGCGCGAACAGGCCGATGAGGAACGGCACGTCGCCGAGCTTGGTGACCAGGAAGGCCTTCAGGGAGGCGGCGCGGGCCTCCGGGGTCTCCCAGTAGTGGCCGACCAGGAAGTAGGAGCAGATGCCCATGACTTCCCAGCCGACCAGCAGCACGATCAGGTCGCCGGAGTAGACGACCAGGAGCATCGCGGAGGTGAACAGGGAGACGAGGGCGGCGTACGAGGGGTAGCGCGGGTCGTCGCGCAGATAGCCGGTCGAGTAGATCTGCACGCAGGCCGCGACGAACGCCACCAGGATCGCGACGAGCGCGGCGAAGCCGTCGATGTGCAGCGCCAGCTCGACGGGGACCGAACCGGTGGGCGTCAGCTCGGTGTGGGCGTCGATGGCCGCCTCGCCGCCCTGACGCACGGCGACCAGCGCGGCCAGCACGAGCGAGGCCAGCGGCGGCAGTACGGCGAGCGGGCGGACGAACCCGGGCGCGGTGCGGCCGAGCAGCAGTCCGGCCGCGGCGCCGAGGAACGGCAGGAGGGGGACGAGGACGGCGAGGGTGGTCGTGGTCACGCGGTGGCCTCAGCCTTCTCGGCCGCCGAGGAGCCCGGTCCCTCGGTGCCGGGGCCCTCTGCGGTGTCGCGGAGCTTGTCGATGTCGGAGGTGCCGCGGTTGCGGTAGACGGCGAGCACGATCGCCAGGCCGATGCCGATCTCGGCGGCGGCGATGGCGATGGTGAACAGGGTCAGCGCCTGGCCGGAGTGCAGGGTCTCCTTCGCGGCCCGGCTGAGCCAGACGTCGAAGGCGACCAGGTTGAGGTTGACGGCGTTGAGCATCAGCTCGACCGACATCAGGACCAGGATCGCGTTGCGGCGGGCGAGGACGCCGTACAGCCCGGTGCAGAACAGGAGGGCGGAGAGTACGGCCGGGTAGGCGAGGTGCATCAGCGGGCGCCTTCCTTCTCGGCGGTGGTGTCCCCGGTGGCCGCGGGGGTGGCGTTCGCGTCCGCCGTCGCCTTGCGGGACAGGACGATCGCGCCGACCAGGGCCGCGAGGAGCAGCACGGACAGGGCCTCGAAGGGCAGTACCCAGGTGCGGAACAGGCTCTCGCCGGTGATCCGGGTGGTGCCGGCGGCCGGGCCGTCCAGGTCGATCCAGGTGGTGCGGAAGGCGTCGACGACCACCCACACCAGGGCGACGGCGGCGGCGACCGCGACGGTCAGGGCGGCCCAGCGGTTGCCGGAGTCGGCGTCAGGGGAGCGGCCGATGGGGGCCTTGGTGAGCATCAGCCCGAACAGCAGGAGGACGACGACGGAACCGACGTAGATCAGGACCTGTACCCAGGCGATGAACTCGGCCGTGAGCAGCAGGTACTCCACGGCGAGGCCGCCGAGGGCGACCACCAGCCACAGGGCGGCGTGCACCAGCTGGCGGGTGGTGACGGTGACCAGCGCGGCGCCGAAGGTGACCAGGCCGACGAGGACGAAGGCGATCTCGACGCCGGTCGGGGACAGAAAGCCCGGTGTGCCGGAAGCGGCGACCGTGGCTGCGGCGAGGCTCATGAGTCGCCCTCCTCCGGCTCGGCCTGCGCGGCCGCCAGTTTCTCGGCGGTCCTGCGGGCGGCGGCGATCTCCTTCGGCTCCTCCGCCGCGGCATCGAGGGCGGGTGGGGCCGGGACGGTCCACATCCACTCGCGGAGCTTGTCCCGTTCGTGGGTGAGGTCGCGGATGTCGGTCTCGGCGTACTCGAACTCCGGGGACCAGAACAGGGCGTCGAAAGGACAGACCTCGATGCAGATACCGCAGTACATGCACAGGGAGAAGTCGATGGCGAACCGGTCGAGGACGTTGCGGCTGCGCTCGCGCCCACCGGGGGCGGCCGGCGGGACCGTCTCCTTGTGGGAGTCGATGTAGATGCACCAGTCCGGGCACTCGCGGGCGCAGAGCATGCAGACCGTGCAGTTCTCCTCGAACAGGCCGATCACACCGCGGGTGCGGGGCGGCAGTTCGGGCAGGGCGTCCGGGTACTGCTCGGTGACGGTCTTCTTCGTCATCGTGCGGAGGGTGACGGCCAGGCCCTTGGCGAGGCCACTGCCAGGAATGGGGGCCATGGTTAGCTGATCACCACCTTGACGATGCCGGTGAGGGCGATCTGGGCGAGGGAGAGGGGGACGAGGAGGGTCCAGGAGAGTTTCTGGAGCTGGTCCTCGCGCAGCCGCGGGTAGGTCACGCGGAGCCAGATGACGAGGAAGGCGAGGATCGCGGTCTTCAGCAGGGTCCACAGCCAGCCCAGGCCGTCGTGGCCCCAGGGGCCGTGCCAGCCGCCCAGGAACAGGACGGTGGTCAGACCGCACAGGACGACGATCCCGGCGTATTCGGCGAGGAGGAAGAGTGCGAACCGCAGTCCGGTGTACTCGGTGTAGGCGCCGAAGATGATCTCGGAGTCGGCGACGGGCATGTCGAAGGGCGGTCGCTGCAGTTCGGCGAGGCCGGCGACGAAGAAGACGACCGCGCCGACGATCTGCCAGGGCACCCACCACCAGTGGAACGCGTGCAGGATGCCGGGCAGGGAGACCGTGCCCGCCGCCATGGCGACCGAGGCCGCGGCGAGCAGCATCGGGAGTTCGTAGGCGAGCAGCTGGGCGGCTGTGCGCAGGCCGCCGAGCAGGGAGAACTTGTTCGCGCTGGCCCAGCCGGCCATGAGCGAGCCGAGCACGCCGACGCCCATCACCGCGAGCACGAAGAACACGCCCGCGTCGAGGATCTGGCCGACCGCGCCCTCGCTCGGGCCGATCGGGATGGCGAGCAGGACGAGGAGGTACGGCAGCAGGGCCACGGCGGGGGCGAGTTGGAAGACGCGGCGGTCGGCGCCGGCCGGGACCACGTCCTCCTTCTGCGCGAACTTCACGCCGTCGGCGATGAGCTGGGCCCAGCCGTGGAAGCCGCCCGCGTACATCGGGCCGAGCCGGCCCTGCATGTGGGCCATCACCTTGTGCTCGGTCTGGCCGACGATCAGCGGGAAGGTGAGGAAGACGACGAACACGACGAGGAGTCGCAGGGCGACGTCCAGCACGCCGTTCACTGCGGGCCTCCTGTGGGGTGGGGGTCGTCGGGGGTGGGGGGACTGTCGGGGCTGGCGGGGTTGCGGTTGTCAGACGTGCCGTGGTTGTCGGGGGTGCCACGGTCGTCGCGGGTGGCGGGCTCCCCCTTGGCGGCCTGTTCGGGCCGGCGCCGGCCCGCGCCGGGTTCCGCAGGGGCCGGCTCCGGCTCCACCGGCATCGGCTCCGGCTCCGGCTCCGGCTCCGATTCAGCAGGTGTCGGCTCCGGCTCCGCGAGCGTCCCTTCGGACTCCGCAGGGGCCCCCTCGGCTTCGGTGGGAGCCCTCTCGGTCTCCCCGGACATCCGCTCGGGCTCCGTCGGCTCGTCGAAGGCCGGCCGGGCGTGGTGCCAAGGGGCGTCCGCGCTGCGCGGGGCCGTGCTCCGGCGGGCGGGGCGAGCCGCGCCGTCCGGTGCGGTCGGCCTGTCCGAAGGCGGAGCCGTCGGTTCGGCAGAAGCCGCTGCCGCCGGCTCACCCGAAACAGGACGGGCCGGCTCACCCGGAACCGGGCCCGCCGACTCACCCGAAACCGGCGGTGCCGTCGGCTCCGGTGTCCCGGTCCGCTGGGAGGTCGAGCCCTCCGAGGCGCTGCGGGCGCGGCGCGGGCGGGTCGGCGCCGGGCCGGGCTCGTGGGCCACGGACGCCTCGGCCGCCGGGCCTTCCGCAGTCGAAGCCCGGGGCGCGTCACCCTCGGCCGCGGCCTGCTGCTGCTCGGCGGCGTCCGCCGGGGCCGAGGCGCGGGTCTGGCTCGCCGAGCCTTGGCTCGCACTCCGCATCCGGCGCTGCCCGGCACCAGCACCGGCACCGGCGACACCGGCGCCAGCACCAGCACCAGCACCAGCACCAGCACCAGCACCAGCACCAGCACCAGTCTCTCCCTGGCTCGCCGAGCCCTCCGCCGCCGTGCGGGTGCGTCGTACCGGGCGGTCTCCCGCCGCGCGGGCCGGACGCTCGCCCGCCGCGCGCCCCGCAGCCGCACGGGCCGGGCGGGCCGGAGCGGGCGGGAGCTGGCCCTTCAGCGGGCCCCATTCGTTGGGGTCCGGCACGCCGGGGGGCAGCATCTGGCGGCGCTTCGGGCCGCCGTGTTCGGATTCGCCCGGTTCCTTCGCGCCGGGCCACGCCTTGGCGACGCGGGCGGCGAGGACGAAGTCCTTGCGGAGCGGGTGGCCCTCGAAGTTCTCGGGGAGGAGGAGGTGTTCCAGGAAGGGATGGCCCTCGAAGCGGACGCCGAACATCTCGTGGGTCTCGCGCTCGTGCCAGGCGGCGCCCGCGTAGACACCGACGGCGGAGGGCAGCGTCGGCGCCTCGTGCGGGACGGTCGTACGGACGAGGAGACGGCGGACCGGCCCGAGCGCGACCACGTGGGCCGAGACGCGGAAACCCGCGCCCGGTTCGTCGACCGCGCTCAGCCAGTCGAAGTAGGTGCAGGACAGGGTCGTACGGGCCGTCTCCAGAGCGGTGAGCCAGGAGGACGGCGGAACGTCCACCGTCAGGACCTCGTACGACTCCTCGGCCACCGCCTCGGCGCCGAAGAGGTCCTCGACCGGGGCGGGCAGCCAGCCGACCGTGTTCATCGGGCGTCCCCCTCTGCGGCGGCGGGCGCCGGGGGCTGCACCAGGTCGCTGGTCAGGGCGGCCGCGGACGGCCGGGCGGCCCCGGTGCCGTACCGCTCCCCCAGCGACTCGCGGGCGATCTTCTCCTGGAGTTTGAGAATGCCCTGGAGCAGCGCCTCGGGGCGCGGCGGGCAGCCGGGGACATACACGTCCACCGGGATGATCTGGTCGACGCCCTTCGTCACCGAGTACGAGTCCCAGTAGGGGCCGCCGCAGTTGGAGCAGGCGCCGAAGGAGATGACGTACTTCGGCTCGGGCATCTGCTCGTACAGGCGCTTCACGGCCGGGGCCATCTTGTCCGTGACCGTGCCCGACACGACCATCAGGTCGGCCTGGCGGGGCCCCGGTGCGAACGGGATCACGCCGAGACGGATGAAGTCGTGGCGGGCCATCGACGCGGCGATGAACTCGATCGCGCAGCAGGCGAGGCCGAAGTTGAAGACCCAGAGAGAGTAGCGGCGGCCCCAGTTGAGGACCACCTTCATCGGCTCGGGAGCCAGGCGGGCCAGAGCGCCGAGCCTCCTGGGCTCGGGCAGGTAGACGGGATCCGGGGTCACGTCCATGTCAGGACGCCCTTCTTGTATGCGTACACCAGGCCCACGGCGAGGAAGCCGAGGAAGATGAACATCTCCACCAGGGTCGTCGCGCCGTAGCCGGGGGCGGCGAAGACCGTGGCCCAGGGGAACAGGAAGATCGAGTCGACCGCGAAGATCACGTACAGGAAGGCGTACACGTAGTACCGGACCTGGGTGTGGGCCCAGCCCTCACCGACGGGGTCGACGCCGCACTCGTAGGTCAGGAGTTTCTCCGGGGTCGGCACGACCGGGCGCAGCAGGCGGCCGGCGCCGAAGGCGACCGCGACGAACAGCACGCCGACGAGCGCGAGCAGCCCGACCGCCGAGTACGACCGGAAGTAGCCGGCCGCGATGACGTTCGCCGCGGCGACCGTCGAGTCCCCCAACGTCTCCCGCACCGTCCGACCTCGCTCCCTGACTTCGTGACCCTGGTGAAATCGTGCACTCTGTGGTGCCACGTGATTCGACGATCTGTACGCACGGGAGTCTAGGCCCTGTTAAAGAGCGGGTAAGCAGCCCGTCACGGGCTGAGACAGGTGATGTGCCCGGGGGTGGGGTTTTCCCCCGGCGGCGGAGGGCGGCGTACCGCATGGCGCGCAGGGCCCAGCGCACGGCAGGCTGACCGGTATGACCGCTACCAGCTCCGCCACCGGCCGGGCGGCCGACGGCACCGACCGGCTGCCGCCGGTCCGGCCGGCGTACGACACGCACACGTGGAAGGAGATCCTCCATCTCCTGCTGAACCTCCCGGTGACGGTGTTCGGCTTCGTCTACGCGATCACCGTGCTGTCCGTCGGCGGGTCCCTGACGCTCACCGTGATCGGTCTTCCGCTGCTGGCGCTCAGTCTGCTGGGCGCCCGGCAGCTGGGGAAGCTGGAGCGGTCCCGCGCCCGGTGGCTGCTCGGGGTGCGGGTGGAGGAGCCGACTCCGCTGCCGCTGGCCCGGGGCGGCGGGTGGATGCAGCGGCTGTGGATGGCGCTGAAGGACCCGGTGGGCTGGCGGACGCTGCTCTACGACGCCATCCGGCTGCCGTGGGGGATCCTCACCTTCTGCACCGTGCTGACCTCGCTGTTCGTGCTGTGGCCGGTGCTGCCGTACCTGGCGCGGGGACTGGCGAACGCGGACCGCTTCATGGTCCGCGGACTGCTGTCGCCGTCGGACGAGCTGGAACGCCGTATCGCCGAGCTGGAGTCGGACCGCGGGGTCGTGGTCGACACGGCCGCCGCCGATCTGCGGCGCATCGAGCGGGACCTGCACGACGGGGCGCAGGCCCGGCTGGTCAACCTGGCCATGGGGCTCGGTCTGGCCAAGGAGAAACTGCTGGAGGATCCCGACTCGGCGGCGGCGATGGTGGAGGAGGCGCACGGCGAGGTGAAGCTGGCCCTCCAGGAGCTGCGCGACCTCGCCCGCGGCATCCATCCGGCCGTGCTCACGGACCGGGGTCTGGACGCGGCCCTGTCCTCGGTCGCCACGCGCTGCACGGTGCCGGTGAAGGTGACCGTGGACCTGCCGGACCGTCCGGCGCCTGCCATCGAGGGCATCGCCTACTTCACCGTCTCCGAACTGCTGCAGAACATCAGCAAGCACAGCCGGGCCCGGTCCGCGTCGGTGGACGTGTGGCGGGCGGAGGAGCGGCTGCTCATCCAGGTCCGCGACGACGGCCGTGGCGGCGCCCGGCTGGAGGGCGGCACCGGGATGCGGGGCCTCGCGGAGCGGCTGGGCGCGGTGGACGGCCTGTTCGTCCTCGACTCCCCGGCCGGCGGCCCGACGGTGGTCACGGCAGAGCTGCCGTGGCGGGACCGGACGGAGTAGCGGACCGCGCCGCACACGGGTGCGGCGACTACGGCCCCATGCGGGTGCGGCAGCTACGGGCCCCATGCGGGTGCGGCGACTGCCCCGGGGGCGGCCGGCCACGACGGCCCGCAGCCGGCCGACGCCAGAACCCCTACGGCGCATCCCCCACGACGGGCCGACGGAACCGAGAAGCCGACGGCGCGGGACGAACGGCCGACCGCCGGAGGCAGGGGTGGGGAAAACCCCCGGCCCAAGACGCCGACGGACTCCATGGCCCGGTGCCCCGCGGCGCACGACTCTGGAGACACGGCTGAACCGCCGCAGGGCGACGAGAACAGGACGGAATCGATGGCCACGGAGTACGGACACGGCTACGGGCGGGAGGACGGGCACCCCGCCGGAAGCGGCTACCGGCTGCCCGCCGCGCTACGGGCGCCGTTCGAGGCGCGCAGCTGGCGCGAGTTCGGTTACGTCCTGCTGAGCCTGCCCCTGTCCATCGTGCTGTTCACGTGGACGGTCACCATGGCATCGCTCGGCGCGGGCCTGCTGGTGACCTTCCTCGGCATCCCGGTGCTCGCGGCGGCGCTCGCCGGCTGCCGCGGCTTCGGCGCGCTGGAGCGGGCGCGGGCGCGCGGACTGCTGCAGCTGGACGTGGCCGAGCCGGAGCCGCTGCGATTGCGCAGGCCGGGCGCGCTGGCCTGGATGGGCGCGGTGCTCAAGAGCGGCACCTCCTGGCGGAACCTGCTGTACACGCTGGTGCAGTTCCCCTGGGCGGTGTTCTCGTTCTCGGTGGCGGTGAGCCTGTGGACGACCGGCTGGTCCCTGCTCACCTACCCGCTGTGGTTCTGGGTCTTCCCGATGTACGGCGGCCAGGGCGGGCTGCAGCTGTACGGCGACGAACACCACAGCGTCTATCTCGACAACCCGTTCGAGATCACCGTGACCGCGCTGGTCGGCCTGCTGTTCACGCTGGCCACGCCGTGGATCGTACGAGCCCTGACGGCGGTGGACGGGCTGCTGGTCCAGGGGCTGCTCGGGCCGTCGCCGCTGTCGGCGCGGGTGGTGGAGCTGGAGTCGGACCGCGGGGTCGTGGTCGACACGGCCGCCGCCGATCTGCGGCGCATCGAGCGGGACCTGCACGACGGGGCGCAGGCCCGGCTGGTCAACCTGGCCATGGATCTGGGGCTGGCGAAGGAGAAGCTCCGGGAGGATCCGCAGGCGGCGGCGCGGATGGTGGACGACGCGCACGGCGAGGTGAAGACGGCGCTGCAGGAGCTGCGCGATCTCGCCCGCGGCATTCATCCGGCCGTGCTGACCGACCGTGGTCTGGACGCCGCGCTGTCCTCGGTCGCCTCCCGCTGCACGGTGCCGGTACGGGTCGAGGTCGATCTGCCGGCCCGCCCGGCGCCGGCCATCGAGGGCATCGCCTACTTCACGGTCTCCGAACTGCTGCAGAACATCAGCAAGCACAGCCGGGCCCGGTCCGCGTCGGTGGACGTGTGGCGCGCGGAGGACCGGCTGATGCTGCAGGTGACCGATGACGGGGTGGGCGGCGCGGACGTCTCCCGCGGCTCGGGCCTGGCCGGTCTCGCCGGACGGCTGGACGCGGTGGACGGCGTCCTCGTGGTCGACTCCCCGGCCGGCGGCCCCACCCGGGTGATCGCGGAACTGCCCTGGCGTGCCTGACCCTCAGGGGCCGATGCGGACGACGGCGCCGGAGCGGGCCCGGCCCGTTACGCCGTCGTAGCCCCGGAACGGCACACGATGCGTTCACGGGCCGCCGCCGTCTGCTGAAGGCGGGGCCCACCGGGAAGGGTGGTGCCGGTCTGCCGGCCCACCGCAGTCGCCGGCCGACCGGCCCGGCACCGGCCCCCTCCCGCACCCGATCAGCAGAACGCATGCAAAAGATCAACGCATGCAAAAGAGTCCAGAACCCCCCGCGCCGGGACGCCCTCCCCACCCCCGGAGGGCGCGGTTGTGCAGGTGCGGCGGGCGGCGCCGGCCGAATGCTGGAATGCTGGACCTCCGTACGGACGGCGTCGTAGAGGAGCGGGCACGGGCATGGGGGGCCGGGAGATCGTGGAGAACAGCGTGCGGGTGGTCATCGCCGAGGATTCAGTGCTGCTCAGGGAGGGCCTGACCCGGCTGCTGACCGACCGCGGGCACGATGTCGTGGCCGGCGTCGGGGACGCGGAGGCGCTGGTGAAGACCGTCGCCGACCTGGAGGCCCAGGGCATGCTGCCCGACGTGGTCGTGGCGGACGTGCGGATGCCGCCGACGCACACCGACGAAGGTGTACGGGCGGCCGTACAGCTGCGGAAGGCGCATCCGGGGCTCGGGGTGCTGGTGCTGTCGCAGTACGTGGAGGAGCGTTACGCCACCGAGCTGCTGGCCGGTTCCAGCCGGGGGGTGGGCTATCTGCTCAAGGACCGGGTCGCCGAGGTGCGCGAGTTCGTGGACGCGGTGGTGCGGGTGGCCGGGGGCGGTACGGCGCTGGACCCGGAGGTGGTGGCGCAGCTGCTCGGCCGCAGCCGCAAGCAGGACGTGCTGGCGGGGCTGACCCCGCGCGAGCGCGAGGTGCTCGGGCTGATGGCCGAAGGACGGACGAACTCGGCGATCGCAAGGCAGCTGGTGGTCAGCGACGGGGCCGTGGAGAAGCACGTCAGCAACATCTTCCTGAAGCTCGGCCTCGCCCCGAGCGACGGGGACCACCGCCGCGTGCTGGCCGTCCTGACGTACCTGAACTCCTGATCACCGGGACCTCGGAAGAGGCTCCTGAGCGCTTCCCGGGCGGGTACCCGGACAGGGAGGACTCAGGAGACAACCGAGGGACGCTCGGGAACTTCTTGATCGGAGTTCCGGCGGCGCGGGTCATCATGCGGGAGAGTGAGAAGCAGCGCGAACAGGCCGTCTCGAAACGCCGTCCAATCCTCGGATGGCCTCGGGAAGGCGACCCTAACCGACGTAGGGTTGATCCTGGGATGGTCCGTGGGACGACCACCCGACGGACAGCCGCCTCGAAGGAGGTCCAGTTCAGTGACCAGCCAGGTCAGCAGCCCAGCGGAGCACACCGACGGAACCGTCGTGGGAGAGCAGCGCAAACCGGGCGGCGCCAAGGACGTGCGGCGCCTGGACCGGGTGATCATCCGGTTCGCGGGGGACTCGGGTGACGGCATGCAGCTCACCGGTGACCGGTTCACCTCGGAGACCGCATCCTTCGGCAACGACCTCTCCACCCTCCCCAACTTCCCCGCCGAGATCCGCGCCCCCGCCGGCACCCTGCCCGGTGTCTCCAGCTTCCAGTTGCACTTCGCCGACCACGACATCCTCACCCCCGGGGACGCGCCGAACGTGCTGGTGGCGATGAACCCCGCCGCTCTGAAGGCGAACGTCGGCGATCTGCCGCGCGGCGCCGAGATCATCGTCAACACGGACGAGTTCACCAAGCGCGCCCTGCAGAAGGTCGGCTACGACACCGACCCGCTCCAGGACGGCTCCCTGGACGGCTACAACCTCCACCCGGTGCCGCTGACCACCCTCACGGTGGAGGCGCTCAAGGAGTTCTCCCTCTCCCGCAAGGAGGCCGAGCGCAGCAAGAACATGTTCGCGCTGGGTCTGCTGTCGTGGATGTACCACCGGCCCACCGAGGGCACCGAGAAGTTCCTGAAGTCGAAGTTCGCCAAGAAGCCGGACATCGCCGAGGCGAACATCGCCGCGTTCCGCGCGGGCTGGAACTTCGGCGAGACGACGGAGGACTTCGCCGTCTCCTACGAGGTCGCCCCGGCCGCCAAGGCCTTCCCGGTCGGCACCTACCGCAACATCTCCGGCAACCTCGCCCTGGCCTACGGCCTGGTCACGGCCTCGCAGCAGGCGGATCTGCCGCTGTTCCTCGGCTCGTACCCGATCACCCCGGCCTCGGACATCCTGCACGAGCTGAGCAAGCACAAGAACTTCGGCGTCCGCACCTTCCAGGCCGAGGACGAGATCGCGGGCATCGGTGCGGCGCTGGGCGCGGCCTTCGGCGGCTCGCTCGCGGTCACGACGACGTCCGGTCCCGGTGTCGCGCTGAAGAGCGAGACGATCGGCCTCGCGGTCTCGCTGGAACTGCCGCTGCTGGTCGTCGACATCCAGCGCGGCGGCCCGTCCACGGGGCTGCCGACCAAGACCGAGCAGGCGGACCTGCTGCAGGCGATGTTCGGCCGCAACGGCGAGGCGCCGGTGCCGATCGTCGCGCCGCAGACCCCGGCGGACTGCTTCGACGCCGCTCTGGAGGCGGCCCGGATCGCACTGACGTACCGCACACCGGTGATGCTGCTGTCCGACGGATACCTGGCCAACGGCTCCGAGCCGTGGCGGATCCCGGACCTGGACGAGCTGCCCGACCTGCGGGTGCAGTTCGCCTCCGGCCCCAACCACACCCTTCAGGACGGCACCGAGGTCTTCTGGCCGTACAAGCGGGACCCCGAGACCCTCGCCCGGCCGTGGGCGATCCCGGGCACCCCGGGTCTGGAGCACCGCATCGGCGGCATCGAGAAGCAGGACGGCACGGGCAACATCTCCTACGACCCGGCCAACCACGACTTCATGGTCCGCACCCGGCAGGCCAAGGTCGACGGCATCGAGGTGCCGGACATCGAGGTCGACGACCCGCACGGCGCCAAGACCCTGGTCCTGGGCTGGGGCTCCACCTACGGGCCGATCACGGCGGCGGTACGACGGCTGCGCGCGGGCGGCGAGTCGATCGCGCAGGCACACCTGCGCCACCTCAACCCCTTCCCGCGCAATCTCGGAAAGGTGCTCCAGCAGTACGACAAGGTGGTGGTCCCCGAGATGAACCTCGGGCAGCTCGCCACCCTGATCCGGGCGAAGTACCTGGTCGACGCCCACTCCTACAACCAGGTCAACGGCATGCCGTTCAAGGCGGAACAGCTCGCCACGGCTCTGAAGGAGGCCATCGATGACTGACGCCGGCAACGGACTGCTGCAGCTGGTCCCCAAGGCCGAGGCCAAGCAGTCGATGAAGGACTTCAAGTCGGACCAGGAGGTGCGCTGGTGCCCCGGCTGTGGTGACTACGCGATCCTCGCCGCCGTGCAGGGCTTCATGCCGGAGCTGGGGCTGGCCAGAGAGAACATCGTCTTCGTCTCCGGCATCGGCTGCTCCTCCCGTTTCCCGTACTACATGAACACCTATGGGATGCACTCCATCCACGGCCGCGCCCCGGCGATCGCCACCGGCCTGGCCACCAGCAGGCGGGACCTGTCGGTGTGGGTGGTCACCGGTGACGGCGACGCGCTGTCCATCGGCGGCAACCACCTGATCCACGCCCTGCGCCGCAATGTGAACCTGAAGATCCTGCTGTTCAACAACCGGATCTACGGCCTGACCAAGGGCCAGTACTCGCCGACCTCCGAACTCGGCAAGATCACCAAGTCGACGCCGATGGGCTCGCTGGACGCGCCGTTCAACCCGGTCTCGCTGGCGCTCGGCGCGGAGGCGTCCTTCGTCGCCCGCACCATCGACTCCGACCGCAAGCACCTGACGGAGGTGCTGCGCGCGGCGGCCGACCACCCCGGCACGGCCCTCATCGAGATCTACCAGAACTGCAACATCTTCAACGACGGCGCCTTCGACGCCCTCAAGGACAAGCAGCAGGCCGAGGAGACGTTGATCCGTCTGGAGCACGGGCAGCCGATCCGCTTCGGGTCCGACGGCGCACGCGGCGTCGTACGCAACCGGGCCACCGGTGACCTGGAGGTCGTCACCGTGACGGCGGACAACGAGGCGGACGTCCTGGTCCACGACGCGCACGCCGCGTCCCCGACCACCGCCTTCGCCCTGTCCCGGCTCGCCGACCCCGACACCCTGCACCACACCCCGATCGGTGTCTTCCGCTCGGTCGAACGGTCCGTCTACGACACGGCGATGGCCGACCAGCTGGACACCGCCATCGAGCAGAAGGGCAAGGGCGACCTGGCCGCGCTGCTGGCCGGCGGGGACACCTGGACGGTCGTCGGCTGACCCTGCTGTTCGCTGTCACGAGGCCCGGGAGCGCTCTTCCCGGGCCTCGTCGTATGCCCGGCGGGCGCTGAGCACGTCGTCCATGCGGTGCTGGGTCCACTGCGCCAGCGCCCGCACCTGCTCCGCCGCCTCGCGGCCCAGCCCGGTCAGGGAGTAGTCGACGCGCGGCGGGATGACGGGCTTGGCGTCCCGGTGGACGAGGCCGTCGCGCTCCAGGGTCTGGAGGGTCTGCGTGAGCATCTTCTCGCTGACGCCACGCCCGCCGAGGCCGCTGATGGCCCGCCGCAGTTCGCTGAACCGATACGGGCGGTCGAGGAGCTGGATCAGCACCAGCACTCCCCAGCGGCTGGTCACATGCTCCAGGACCAGGCGATGGGGGCACATGGCCTCGCCGTCACCCTTCCACTCACTTACCGCCATGCACGTACCTTACTTCAAAGTGGGTACTTTCCATGAGTTAGCGCCCCTCCTAAGGTGAGTGCCATACCCAGAACACGGCACCCCCAAGGAGTTCCCCACCATGAGCATCGTCATCACCGGAGCCACCGGACACCTCGGCCGGCACGTCGTGGAGCAGCTGCTGGAGAAGGTTCCGGCCCAGCAGATCACCGCCGTCGTCCGCGACGAGACGAAGGCCGCCGACCATGCGGCCCGCGGGGTGAAACTGGCCGTCGCCGACTACAACGCCCCCGAGACCTTCGACGGCCTGTTCGCCGCCGGCGACAAGGTCCTGCTGATCTCCGGCAACGAGTTCGACAAGGGACGGGTGCGGCAGCACCAGGTCGTCATCGACGCCGCGAAGGCGGCCGGCGTGGCGCTGCTCGCGTACACCAGCGCTCCGGGCACCCTCACTGCGGCCCTGGCGGACGACCACCGGGCCACCGAACAGGCGCTGCTCGCCTCGGGCCTGCCGTACACCCTGCTGCGCAACGGCTGGTACCACGAGAACTACACCGAGAACCTGGCCCCGGTACTGGAGCACGGCGCGGTCGTCCAGGCCGCCGGCGAGGGCCGCGTCTCCTCGGCCGCCCGCGCCGACTACGCGGCCGCCGCGGTCGCGGTGCTGACCGGCGAGGGCCACGAGAACACGACGTACGAGCTGGGCGGCGACGAGGCGTGGAGCTTCGCCGAGTACGCCGCCCGGTTGAGCCGGCAGACCGGCAAGGAGATCGCCTACACCCCGGTCTCCGTCGAGGCCCTCGCCGGCATCCTCACCGGCGCCGGGCTGCCCGGCCCGCTGGCCGCGGTCCTGGCCGGCGTGGACGCCTCGATCGAGAAGGGCGAGCTGGTGGTCTCCTCCGGGGATCTGTCGCGGCTGATCGGCCGTTCCACCACCCCGCTGTCGGAGGCGATCACCGCCGCGCTCAAGGGCTGAGCGATCCGGCAGCACCCGGGCTGTCATGACCGTATGGCGATACGGCCATGACAGCCGGGGGTGTTCGGCGCTACCTTCGTTCTCGCATGCCTGATGTGAGAGGGAGGGGCTGTGGCCGGGAAGTCCAAGGGTGAGCACCGGATAGGCCTGCTGAACGGCTTCGCCGCCTACGGCCTGTGGGGCCTGGTGCCCCTGTTCTGGCCCCTGCTGAAGCCCGCCGGGGCGGTGGAGATCCTCGCCCACCGCATGGTGTGGTCCCTCGTCGTCGTCGCCGTCGCCCTGCTCTTCGTCCGGCGCTGGGCGTGGGCCGGAGAGCTGCTGCGCCAGCCCCGCCGGCTCGGGCTCATCGCCGTGGCCGCCGCCGTCATCACCGTGAACTGGGGCGTCTACATCTGGTCCGTGAACTCCGGCCATGTGGTCGAGTCCTCCCTCGGGTACTTCATCAACCCCCTGGTGACCATCGCGATGGGCGTGCTGCTGCTGAAGGAGCGGCTGCGGCCCGTGCAGTGGGCCGCGGTCGCGACCGGCCTCGCCGCCGTCGTCGTCCTGACCGTCGGCTACGGCCACCCGCCGTGGATCTCGCTCGTCCTCGCGTTCTCCTTCGCCACCTACGGCCTGGTCAAGAAGAAGGTCGCCCTCGGCGGTCTGGAGTCGCTGGCCGCCGAGACCGCGATCCAGTTCCTGCCCGCGCTCGGCTATCTGCTGTGGCTCGGCGCGCACGGCGACGCGAGCTTCCTGAACGACGGCGCCGGACACGCCGCCCTGCTCGCCTCCACCGGTGTCGTCACCGCGCTGCCGCTGGTCTGCTTCGGCGCGGCGGCGATCCGCGTGCCCCTGTCCACACTGGGCCTGCTGCAGTACCTGGCGCCCGTCTTCCAGTTCCTGTGCGGCATCCTCTACTTCCACGAGGCCATGCCGCCCGAGCGCTGGGCCGGATTCGCCCTGGTCTGGCTGGCCCTTTTCCTGCTCACGGGCGATGCGCTGCGCTCCGCACGCCGGCCGAGGGAGCCGCTCGGGGTACCGCGGGTGAACACTCCGGACTCCGCGCCCGTGGATGCGTGAACCGGGGGCTGCGCTCCCATGGTTGCGTGAACCGGGGGACTCCGCTCCCGTGAACGCCGCTGATGTCAGTGCTCCCCGCTATAAGTGGTGAGCATGTCGACTCATGCGCCCGTCGAGGCCCCCGCCCCGCTGCACTGGAAGCTCGTCATCGACGCGGCCGACCCGCACACCCAGGCCGACTTCTGGGCCGCCGCGCTGCACTACACGGCCGAGGACAACAGCGCCCTCGTCGAACGGCTGCTGTCCCTCGGTGCGTTGCCCGGGGAGGCCACCGTCGAGTACCACGGCCGCCCCGCCTTCCGTGATCTGATCGCCGTACGGCACCCCGACGACCCGTACGACCCGGAGACCGGCACGGGACTCGGGCGGCGACTGCTGTTCCAGCGCGTCCCGGAGCCGAAGACCGTCAAGAACCGGCTCCACCTCGACCTGCACGCCGGTGCCGGGCAGCGCGCGGACGAGGTGGCACGGCTGCGGGCGCTGGGCGCCCAGGTACTGCGCGAGGTGAAGGAACCCGGCGGCGAGTGGGTACTGATGACGGACCCGGAGGGCAACGAGTTCTGCGTGCAGTAGGGCCGCCCCCGGGACCGGCCCCGGCAGGGCCGGTTGTCAGCCCTGCGCGGCGCGGGCCGCCCGGTCGGTGAGGCGCACCATGCGGGCGCGGGCGGACTCCAGCGGGCGCGGGTCGTCGGCGGCGGGGCCCGGCTCGGTGCCGAGCTCCGCCCACAGGTCGATCAGCTCCCGGCCCAGCCGCAGCCCCTCCTCCGGGTCGCGCACCGCACGCCAGGCGGTCGCCGCGCTCTGCACGTTGCCGTAGGCGGCCTCCGCGTCCCGCGCCTGCCGGCGCAACCGGGCGAGGTCCAGGGACAGCCGGCAGGCACGGACCGGATCGCCCGCCAAGTAGGCGATGTACGCGGACAGTTCCCGCAGATGCAGCACCTCCGCATGGCGGGGTCCCAGCACGGCGGACGCCTCGGCGACCGTACGGTCGGCGAGTTCCGCCGCCGCCTCGATACGGCCGTCCCGCACGGCCTCATTGATCCGCGTCATCGGCTCGGTGAGCAACTCGGCCCCCTCCGCGGTCTCGGTCACGGGCCGGTCCCCGAGCACCTCCTCGGCGACGGCGTCGAAGCCCCGGGCGGGGGTGTGGGTCGGCGCGGAGTCGCAGACGGAGGCGGTGAGGGCAGAGGCCATGGAGGCCAGGGCCGCGGGGGCGGAGACCGTGGAGGCCGGGGTTGCGGGGGCGGAAGCCGGGGTTGCAGGGGTGGAATCCATGGAGACCGGAGCCGCAGGCGCCGAAGCCGGGGCCGCGGGGGCGGAAGCCGTGGAGACCGGAGCCGCGGGAGCGGAGGGGGCCGGGGCCATGGGGGCGTATGCCGCGGGGACGTAGGTCATGGGCTCGGGCCGGGGGGCGTCGGCGACGGGCAACGGCGCCTTCCTGACGGGCATGACCGGCGCGGGGCCGAACTGTCCCGTCGGCGCCTGCACCGTGCCGGCCGGCACGGGCTCCGGCTGCGCCGCGCGGGGCACGTCCCGCGCGCCCTCCACCACGGCCGCGCCCGCCGGTGACGCCACGTCGGCCGAGCCCGGCCCACCCTGCGCAGGCACGGCCGCCGGTGACGCCCCGTCCGCCGGGCGCGGCCCGCCCGACCCGCTCGTCCCGCTCTGCGCAGCCACCCGCACCGCCCGTCCGGTGACCCGGCTGGAACCGTCCGCCGAGACCTCCAGGGGAACCACACAGCCCGCGCGGTCGTCGTGGATGGTGGCGCGTATCGGGGCGCCGAGGCTGATGGCCAGCCGCTGGAGGTGGTTGAGCACGGCCTGCTGGATCTCCTCGCCCGGCGCCGCCACCACCGACGCCCCGCCCACCGACGCGTTACCCGGGCCGAACACCCGCACGGCCACCACCGCCGGATGCACCACGGGCTGCTGTACCCGCTTCTTCTCGAAGCTGAGTCGGGCCATCGGTTTTCCCTCACTCCCCCGGCGTCGCGATCCGGTCGTACGCGTCCCTGCCGACCAGTGTGTCGGTTTCCCTCGCATTCCACGTCACCGCAGCGTCACAGCCTCGCACCAGCCGCACCCTGGACCAAACTGCTTGCGTATGCATAAAATGCATGTGCTTCAATCTTCCGTACGGCAGCACTCACCTGGGGGACCCATGACCCGCCGCTTCCTCTTCGTCCTGGGCAGCTCCCGCGCCGGGGGCAACACCGAGCTGCTGGCCCGCAGGGCCGCCGAGCAGTTGCCCGGTGACGTCGAACAGCGCTGGATCCACCTGGCCGAGCACCCGCTCCCCGACTTCACGGACCTGCGGCACGACAGCGACCACGTACGGCCGCCGTCGGACAGCCCCACCGGCCTGCTGCTGGACGCCACCCTCGCGGCCACGGACATCGTGATCGCCTCGCCGCTGTACTGGTACTCCGTGTCCGGTCTCACCAAGCGCTACCTGGACCACTGGTCCGGCTGGCTGCGCACCCCGGGCCTCGACTTCAGGGCCACCCTGGCCGGCCGCACCCTCTGGGGCATCGCGGCGCTGGCGCACGACGAACCGTCCGTCGCCGACCCCTACGTCGGCACACTCAGCAACTCCGCCGCCTACATGGGGATGCGGTTCGGCGGGGTGCTGCTCGGCAACGGCAGCGCGCCCGGCGACGTACTGAGGGACACCGAGGCGCTGGCCCGCGCGAAGACCTTCTTCGCCCAGAACGCACCCCTCGCCCGCTTCCCGTACGAGAAGGCCGCCGGCTAGGGCCCTACGCGCTGATGTCCTTCGTCGTGAACCGCGCCCAGGCCGCCGAGCCGAACACCGCCGCGTACAGCGCCTGCAGGCCGAGGTTCTTCTCCAGGTCGTCCCAGTAGACGGGCTCGCGCATCAGATCGGCGAAGGACAGCCAGTAGTGCGAGAAGAAGTACGGCTGCAGCGCGTGCAGCTGAGGTATCTGGTCGAGGATCTGGACGCTGATGAGCAGGCCGACGGTGGTCGCCATCGCCGCGACGCCGCTGCCCGTCAGCGTCGAAACGAACAGACCCAGCGCCGCCACCCCGATCAGTGAGGCGGCGACCGCCAGGGCTATCAGCAGCGCCCGGCCCAGGCCCTCGGCGAAGCTGATCCGGGTGCCGGAGATGGTCGTCAGGTCGCCCAGCGGGAAGAGCAGCGCGCCGACGATCAGAGCGGAGACGGCGACGACCAGGGTGGCCAGCAGACAGAAGGCCATCACGGTCGTGTACTTGGTGAGCAGCAGCCGCGTTCGGCCGGCCGGGGCGACCAGCAGATACCGCAGGGTGCCCGCCCCCGCCTCGCCGGCTATCGCGTCGCCCGCGACGACCCCGACGGCCATCGGCAGGAAGAACGGCAGCGTCGCGGCCAGCGCCGTGAACACAAGGAACAGGCCGTTGTTGGTGATCTGGGTGAGGAACGCCGGGCCCTGGCCACTGTGGTCCGCCGTCCCGCCGCCACGCGTCTGGATCTTCACCGCGATCCCGACCAGCACCGGCACCGCGGTCAGCACGCCGAGCAGGGCGAGGGTGCGCCAGCGCCGGAGGGTCGTGACCAGCTCGCTGCGCAGCAGCCCGAGCGTCCACAGCGGACTCGGCCGCCGGGCGGCGGTCACCGGGACCGTCTCAGCCCGCGACATCGAAGCCCTCCCCCGTCAGCGCCACGAACGCGTCCTCCAGCGAGGCCCGTTCGAGTGTGAAGCCCCGGACCCGCACCCCCGCCGCGACCAGGGCCGCGTTCACCTCGGCGAGGTCCCGTGCCGGTGGTTCACCGCCGACCCGGTCGCCGTCGGCGATGACGTCCCCGACACCCTGCTCCTTCAGCACCCGGGCCGCCTCGGCCGGATCCGGGGTGGTCACCACCAGCCGGCCCCGCACCCCGGCAGCCAGGTCGGCCACCGCGCCCTGGGTGACGAGCCGGCCCCGCGCCATGACCGCCGCATGGGTGCAGACCTGCTCGATCTCGTCGAGGAGGTGGGAGGAGAGGAAGACGGTCGTGCCGTCGGCGGCCAGCTCCCGGATCAAGGTGCGGATCTCGCGCATGCCCTGCGGATCCAGGCCGTTGGTGGGCTCGTCCAGGACGAGCAGCCGGCGCGGCTGGAGCAGCGCGGCAGCCAGGCCGAGGCGCTGTTTCATGCCGAGCGAGTACGCCTTCGCCTTCTTGCCCGCGGCCGCCGTGAGGCCCACCCGGTCCAGAGCGGCGGCGACGCGGGCGCGCCGGGTGCGGGGGTCGGCGGTCGGGACGGCGGCGTCGTAGCGCAGCAGGTTGTCCCGGCCGGAGAGGAAGCCGTACAGGGCGGGGCCCTCGATGAGCGCGCCGACCTGCGGGAGAACGGCACGGGCCGCCCGGGGCATCGGGCGGCCCAGCACGCGGGCCGTGCCCGCCGTCGGCTCGATCAGGCCCATCAGCATGCGGATGGTGGAGGTCTTGCCGGAGCCATTGGGGCCGAGGAAGCCGAAGACGCTGCCCGCCGGGACGGTCAGGTCGAGGCTGTCGACGGCGAGCTGTCCGCCGCGGTAGCGCTTGGTGAGGCCGCGGGTGACGATGACGCCCGCCTCCGCCCGGGCCGGGGCACGCCGCTGCGCGTCCCCCGATTCCCCGGCTTCCCCCGCCTCCCGCTCCTTCGCGGACGGTTCGTCCATCGGCTCCCCCTCGATTCGTCCTGCCCCCGAAAGGCCCCAAGCCCCCCAAGCCCCCGGAGACCCCGAAAGGGTCAACGTGCAGTCACGGCTCGTGGTGCCCGAAACGGGCTACTTTCCCGTGTCCGCCGCCTTCACCAGGGCGTCCTTGGTCACCATGCCGGCGTAGACCTTGCCGTCGTCGGTGATCAGGGCGTTGACCAGCCGGGTGGAGAAGACGGTGCCCTTGCCGAACTTGCCGGAGACCTTGTCCCCGAGCGAGCCGAGGAAGCCGCCGAGGTCACCGGCCTTGGAGCCGGTCGGCAGGCCGCCCTTGGCGCCGGTGTCGAAGGTGGCGACGGACGTCCAGCCCTTGCCGAGGACGGCGGTGCCGCCCAGGCCCTGGCCGAACTCGCCCGGCCTCGGCGCGTGCTGCCGCGCCTCAGGCCCCTTCTTCTCCTGCTTCTCCTCCGTCACCTTCGCGCCCCTGGGCGGGGTGAAGGCGAAGGCGGAGGCGTCCGGCCTCGCGAAGGAGACCTGGGTGAAGCCCGCGTCGAGGACCGCGGCGCCGCCGCTCTTCGGGGTCAGCGTGAACTTCAGCGGCATGCCCGTCTTCGCGTCGACCGCGATGCTGATCGCGCCGACCGTGGTGCCGGACTGCCGGGGCTTGATCAGCAACTTGTAGGCGTCGCGGCCGGCGACCTGCTCGGTGCCGTCGACGGTGACGGACGTGGTGTCGTCCACCGACTTCAGCGCCTCGTCGGCGAAGTCCTTGGGTGTGGCCGGGGGCTCGGCCCTGTGGTCCTTGCCGGAGTCGGCCGAGGTGCCGTGGTGGACCTCGTTGCTCTTGCTGTCGTAGCCCCACACGTCCTTGCCGTTGTGGATGAGGCTGTACTCCGAGCCGCTCTCCAGCAGCGACAGTTTCTGCTTCTGCGGGCCGTCCGCGGCGACGCGCAGCGTGTGCGTGCCGGAGACCAGCGAGGTGAGCTTGGACTGCGGGTCGGCGGAGGAGCCGTCGCCGGAGCCCTTGGCCGCCCCCGAGGCCAGGCTGCTCTTCAGGCCGCCCAGGCTGGGCAGGCCGAGGTCGGTGCTGATCCGCACGGTGCCGGACAGCTGCTGCACGTCCGACTTGGCGATCTTCTCGATGAGCTGTTGTGCGGTGATCCTGGGCAGGTCGGGGTCACCGGAGGCGGCGAGCGCCGGGACCAGCCCGATCGTGGCCGCCGCCACCCCCACCACCGCGACCGGGACCGCGTAGCGGGCGGCCTTGCGGCGTCCGGCGCGCGGAGTTTCCTCCTGCGCGACGTCCACTGCGTCGTCGGTTTCGTACGGTGCCATGTGTGCCTTACCTCCGTCGTCGGCGGCGGCTGTCCTCACGCTGGTCCACCAGAGCCGCCATTCTCACCCGAATCGGTGAGGAGTGGTGATGTCCGTGGTGTCCATCTCACCAAATCGGCCATGAGGAAGCGTCAGACCTCGGAGCCAACTCCGTGTACGCCTGCGGTATGACACGTAGGGGCAGCGGCTCCCCCGACCCGTAGGGGTCTCACCGGAACGGAGGGGGCCGTACGGGGGCATGGGCATCGGCGCAGCCGGCGCCGGGCGGGTATCCGCGCGACCGGGGGACGGGCGTCCGCCGGGGGTCGGGCATCCGCGGAGTCCGGGTCATCCCAGCAGGCCGGACCGCTGGGCCGTAGGGGCCGCGCAGAGGTCGTACGGCCGGTCGCCGCCGTGAGGCGTGGCCCGCGCGGACGGCCGGGTCAGCCGGCGCGGTGCACCACCGCGTCGCACAGCTCCATCAGCGCCGCCTTGGCGTCGCACTCCCGTAGGGGCGCCAGCGCGGCGCGGGCCTCCTCCGCGTACCGGACGGTGTCCCGGCGGGCCTGCTCCAGCGCGGGGTGGGCGCGCAGCGCGGCCAGCGCCTCGGCGTGCCGGGCGTCGTCGCTGAGGTCGGAGTCCAGCAGGCGGCACAGCGCGATGTCCTCGGGCAGCCCCAGCCGGGCCGCCCGCTCGCGCAGCCGCAGCACGGGCAGCGTAGGAATGCCCTCGCGCAGGTCGGTGCCGGGGGTCTTGCCGGACTCGTGCGAGTCGGAGGCGATGTCCAGGACGTCGTCGGCGAGCTGGAAGGCGACGCCGAGCCGCTCGCCGTACTGGGTGAGCACGTCGACGACCGTCTCGTCGGCGCCGGACATCATCGCGCCGAACCGGCACGACACCGCCACCAGCGAGCCGGTCTTGCCGCCGAGCACGTCCAGGTAGTGCTCGACCGGGTCACGGCCGTCCGCGGGGCCGGCGGTCTCCAGGATCTGGCCCGTGACCAGCCGCTCGAACGCGAGGGCCTGCACCCGGACGGCCTCGGGGCCGAGGTCGGCGAGGATCTGGGAGGCCCGGGCGAAGAGGAAGTCGCCGGTGAGGACCGCCACCGAGTTGCCCCAGCGGGTGTTGGCGCTGTCCACGCCACGCCGTACGGCCGCCTCGTCCATGACGTCGTCGTGGTACAGCGTGGCGAGGTGGGTCAGCTCCACGACCACGGCCGACGGCACGATGCCCGGCGCGTAGGGGTCGCCGAACTGGGCCGCGAGCATCACGAGCAGCGGCCGGAACCGCTTCCCGCCGGCCCGTACGAGGTGCTGCGCGGCCTCCGTGATGAACGGGACCTCGCTCTTGGTGGCCTCGAGCAAGCCTTCCTCGACAGCCGTCAATCCGGCCTGGACATCGGCTTCCAGAGCCTGGTCCCGCACGCTCAGCCCGAACGGCCCGACGACGGTCACGAGGGGTCTCCTGTCTGCTGGTGTCTGCTGGCGATTACACGGTTTGTCGATAGGTCGCTGCCATCACTCAAGTCAGCGTATCCGGTCCTCTTTCGATCACCGATAGCGCCCACCGGTCCAGCCTGGGAGGTATCGGGTCATGTCCGGGATGCTTTTGATCAAGCGATATGAACGTATATTTATCGACTTAACGGGAATCTGTCCGCTTTGTCGCGAGACGAGAGGCGAGCGGAGTAACGCCTGCACCTTCCTCTCCCGGGACAACGACGGGCGCCAGGTCGCGGGTTCCGCCATCCAGTCGACCCACCTGAATCCCCCATGTCCGACTTGAAGCCTTTTGCTATTTCGTGAGTTGGGTCACGAGCACCCGTCGGCACCCCATCCCCGTCGACCTCGCCTTCTCCCCTTGGCCCGCTGGCGAGTTGAGGGTTGGCAACCGCAAAGGATCAAGCGCCTCATAGGGCATAGATCAAGGTCAAATAGGACGTTGTGTGAATCCGGTACTTGTTTCCGACATGTGCTCTCGCATACGTTCCGGGCCGTCGGGCGGACGCCGAATCCTGCCACCGCCCGCATAACCATCCACGGACTCATCCGTATGGCAGGAGCGGGGGACCCAGGTAAGTCGCCGGGCCGGACGGCACACGTCGCACCGGAACGGCTAGGGGTGAAGCCGTGCCTTCCCGGGCACGGTCGGGCACCTCCCCGCCCGAACCCGACAGCTCACCTCGCAGGCGCCGGAGAGGAACTTCCCCATGCCTGCTGCCGCTCAGCACCGCCGTACCCGGAACAACCGCATCGTCCGCGCCCTCGCCGCCGCCGGTACCGGTGCCGCCGTCCTCGCCCTGCCGCTCATCGGGGCGACCAGCGCCTCCGCCGCGACCCCGGCCGCCACCACGGTCTCCACCACCCCCGCCGGTTACCCGAACACCCTTGACGGCTGGATCCGCGAGTCCCTCGCGATCATGGCCCAGAAGGGCATCCCGGGCAGCTACAACGGCATCTACCGCAACATCATGCGTGAGTCCTCGGGCAACCCCAACGCCATCAACCTCTGGGACTCCAACGCCGCCAAGGGCATCCCGTCCAAGGGCCTGCTCCAGGTCATCGACCCGACGTTCAACGCGTACCACGTGGCCGGAACCTCCTTCAACATCTACGACCCGGTCGCGAACATCACCGCCGCCTGCAACTACGCGGCCAAGCGGTACGGGTCGATCGACAACGTCTTCGGCGCGTACTGACAGCTCCGCCGGCCGGCAGGCGGGACGGACACCGGCCGCCCGGCACGCCCCCGCACCTGACCGACGGGGGCGTGCCGGGCGGCCGCCGTGCATCCTCCGGGCCTGCGCCGGACGGCCGCGTACTGAAGGGCCGGCCAGTCGGTCGGTGCCGGTCAGCCGGTCGGAAACAGTCTTTCGAGGACGACGGCGATGCCGTCGTCCTCGTTCGACAGGGTGATCTCGTCGGCCACCGCCTTGAGTTCGGGGTGCGCGTTGGCCATGGCGACCCCGTGTCCGGCCCAGTCGAACATCGGGATGTCGTTGGGCATGTCGCCGAACGCCAGGGCCTCCTCCGCGGCGATCCCGAGCCGCTCGGCGGCCAGCGCGAGGCCGGTCGCCTTGGTCACCCCGGACGGCTGCAGCTCCACGGTTCCCGGCCCCGACATGGTGACCGTCGCCAGCGAGCCGACCACCGCGCGCGCGACCGACGCCAACTCGTCGTCGGACAGCTCGGCATGGCGCAACAGCACCTTGCTGATGGGCTCGCACCACAGGTCGTCGCGCCGGCCGACCCGTACCGCGGGCAGGGTCGGGTGCGGCATCAGATAGCCCGGCTCGATGAGCGTGAGCCCGTCGACGCCGTCCTGGTCGACGGCCGCGTAGACCTGCCCCACCTCGGCCTCGATCTTGCCGAGCGCGGTCTCGGCCAGCTCCCGGTCCAGCCGGACCGACCACAGCAGACGACCGGACGCGGCGTCGTAGACCTGCGCGCCCTGTCCGCACACCGCGAGCCCCGTGCAGCCGAGCTGCTCGAGCAGGGGCCGTACCCGCGGGGCCGGGCGGCCCGTCACCACCAGATGCCGGACACCGGCCCGCGCCACCCGCGCGAGCGCGGCGAGCGACCGGTCGGAGACCGTGTCGTCGCCGCGCAGCAGCGTTCCGTCCAGGTCGGTGGCGATCAGAGCGTACGCGGGGGAGGCTGCCATGATCAGAGAATACGGATACCTCACCCCGCCGACTCACCTTGTGGTCCTGCGCACTTACGTACTGCCCAGCCCCAACTGGTGTGTGCCGGCCCCCCGATGGCGGTGTGGCTGCGATCGAACACGGTGGTTCGCGGGCGGGAGATGTGACGGACCCGGGCCGGATTTCCCGGAGGCTTCAGCCGTGGGCCGCCGCCAGGTGTTTCGTCAGGCGCGGAGAGGCGAACTCCGTACCGCAGACGAAGCGCATCACCGGGCCGTACGACGACGCCGCCGGCAGTCCCGTGAAATACAGCCCGGGGACGGAGGAGACGTAACCGGGGCCGAGCTTGGGCGTGCCGCGGCTCACGGCGAGCCGGGTGCGCAGTTCGTGGCCGAGGAAGTCCATCGCTGCGATGTCGACGCGGTAGCCGGTGGCGGCGATGACATGGTCGGCGGTGAGCCGCTCGGTACGGCCGCCGTGGGTGCGGACGGTGAGGACGGGGCTGCCGTCCGGCGCCTCGGCGCCCACGACCCGCTCGACGTCCTGGACCAGCACGGCGCTCTGGAAGCGCTCACGCAGCCACCAGGCGCCGAGCGGTCCGAGGACCCGGCGGACCAGGAGGTGACGGGTGGCCTCGGGCAGATAGCGGTAGGGGTGCGGGTAGTAGCTGAGCGCCCACAGCGACCAGGCCCGGCCGAAGGGGGACTCGGGGCGCAGCTTCGGCTGGTCCCAGGGCGGGGCGCCGAAGGCGACCCGGCCGCGGCCGCGCGCGACGACACGCACGCGTGCCCCCGCCTCGGCGGCGAGCGCGGCCGTCTCCAGCGCGGACTGGCCGGCGCCGATCACGATCAGCTCCTTGCCGGCGAAGCGGCCCAGGTCGTGGTGCTGGGAGCTGTGCGAGACCGGGCCCGTGGGCGCCGGTCCGTCGGCCGCGGCTCCCGCGAGCTCCGCCGGGAGGTGCGCCAGGCCCGACAGGCCGGTGGCGACGACGACGGCGCGCGCGGTGAACATCTCGCCCGAGTCCAGCTTCAGTTCGAAGCCGCCGCTCTTGTCGCGGTCCACGGAGACGACCCGCACCCGCTCCAGGCCGGGGACCAGCTTCTGCTGGAACCACTCGCCGTAGGCGATGAACGTCTCCACCGGGATGATGTCCTCGTCGGTCACCAGACGGCGGATCCCGGCCGCGTCGCAGTAGTCGGCGAGTGTGTGGCCGGGCTGCGGGCAGTCGAGGTTGGAGGCGGCGGGCGTCGACTTCAGGAGCATGCCCTCGGGCATGTGGTCGCGCCAGCTGACCATGGGGTCGCCGAAGACGCGGACGGGGATGCCGCGCGCCCTCAGATGGGCGGCAGTGGACAGGCCGAACGGCCCGGCCCCGATGACTGCAACCGGTCGTGTCACGAAGTCCCTCCCCAGGACACGGTGCGCCACGCTTGGTGGCCTTGCCTACTTCGTGGTGGTGCTGCTGCCGCGGCGGTTGGTCCGCCACAGCTGATAGAGGTGCTTCGCGCCCGGGCGCACGAAGCGGGCGAGCATCGTGAGGAACGGCAGCGGGTCGTCACCCGCGAGCCAGGCCAGCTCCGTCCCGCTCGCCCTCGCCGGCGCGTGCGGCGTCGTATAGCCGCTGCGGCGGTAGGCGAGGAGGGCGGGGAGGTCGATGTTCTCCACGATGTAGCGGTGGCCGGCGCGCTGTTCCCCCTCCGGAACGGGGCGGCCGGTCAGGTTCAGATGCATGGCGCGTACGACGTCCACACCCGACTCGTTCTCGAAGAGCCGGAACTGGGCGCCCATGCGGGGGTTGAAGTCGAGGAGCTTGTACTGTCCGTCGCGCCGGTCGAAGCGCAGGTCGAGGTCGATGATGCCGCTGAAGCCGATCTGCTTGATGAAACGTGCGGCGAGGTCGGCGAGTTCCGGATTGTCGACGACGTACGCGTTCGCCGTCATGCCGGCGTGCGGCGGCCACGAGCGGACCTTGACGCCGGTGAACAGGGCGAGAGGGCTGGAGTCCTGGTCGAAGCAGGCGTGCACGATCCAGTCCTCGGCCTCCTCGCGCGGCAGGTACTCCTGGAGGATCACACCCGGCCGCGTGCCCCAGTCGCGGGCGAGCGCGAGCAGGCCCTCGCGGGTGGCGATCCGCGTGGTGCCGTTGACGGCGGGCCGGGTGCGCCGGACGAACGCCTCCCGGTTCTTGGCCACCACCGGGAAGCGGGCCGTGTCGGCGAAGGCGACGACGTCCTCGTACGACTCGGGGAACGCCGACGCGGGACTCGCGACGCCGTGCTCCGCGCACAGTTCGTGCAGGCCCTGCTTGCTGGCGAGCCGGCGCGGCAGGGCGGGGTCGACCCGCGAGAAGAGAAAAGAACCGGCCAGCTCGTCCTGGTGCTCGGCGATCAGTACGGCGGCTTCCTCGTCCGTCGGGACGAGGACGGTGGGGCGGCCGATACGGCGGCCGATGCGCAGCAGGCCCTCGACCAGGCGGCCCGGGTCCTCCGCACCGGTCGTCGGCCACACGAAGGCCTTCTTCAGATAACGCGAGGAGGCCGCGGGCGTGTACGCGTCCTCGGTGATGGCATACATGGGCACGCCGAGCCGGCCCAGACTGCGGATCGCCCCCACGCCGCCGTGGTGCAGCGGATAGTCGCCGAACTTGACGATCAGTCCTGGTACGTCCCGGTCCGCCTCGAACGGCACACCGACGGTGTCTCCGGCCACGGGTCCCCCCACGCGTCCCCCCAATGGAACGGACCCACCCCGTCCGTGTCCCCAAAGGACGCTAAGCCGGAATTGCCGCCTCCGACAAGGCTTTTCCGGACATTGCGAACTCTTTAGACAGGATGCGAGCAACCTTTCGAAGCTTCTTCGACTCGCACCTTTCGGACACCGTCCCGGGTGCCGCAGGGGGCTCTGCCCAAGACACGCATCACAGCCGTAACGTGTGGCGCGACCACATGGAACGATCGCCGCGCACGGCCCGGATGAGAGTGAGGCAGCACCCCATGCCCCCCTTCGACGTCCCCGAGGGCGACCCCTTCGGCCCGCACAACCTTCCCTATGGCGTGTTCTCGCCCTCCGGCAGCACGGAGCGGAGGGTCGGCGTCCGGCTCGGGGACCACGTCCTCGACGCGGGCGCCGCTGCCGCCGCCCTCCGCTCGCCCCACCACGCGCTGCTCGCGCGCCCCACTCTCAACGCGCTGCTGGCCGCCGGCCGCCCCACCTGGTCGGAGGTACGGCGCGCCGTCACCGCCTGGGTCACGGACCCCGCGCACCGCGAGGCCGTCGAGCCGCTGTTCCACCCCCTGTCCGAGGTGACCCTGCACCTGCCCTTCGAGGTGGCGGACTACGTCGACTTCTACGCCTCGGAGAACCACGCCCGCAACGTCGGCCAGATCTTCCGCCCGGACGCCGAGGACTCCCTCACCCCCAACTGGAAGCATCTGCCGATCGGTTACCACGGCCGTTCCGGCACGGTCGTCGTCTCCGGCACGGACGTCGTCCGGCCCTCCGGGCAGCGCAAGGCCCCGGCCGACCCGGCACCCGTCTTCGGGCCGTCGATCCGGCTGGACATCGAGGCGGAGGTCGGCTTCGTCGTGGGCGTGCCGTCCGCGATGGGCAGTCCGGTCGCGCTGGCCGACTTCCGCGACCACGTCTTCGGGCTGTGCCTGCTGAACGACTGGTCCGCGCGCGACATCCAGGCCTGGGAGTACGTCCCCCTCGGCCCCTTCCTCGGCAAGTCCTTCGCGACCTCGGTGTCGGCGTGGATCACCCCGCTGGAAGCGCTGGAGCACGCGCGCGTGGCGCCTCCGCAGCGCACGCACGCGCTGCTGCCGTACCTGGACGACTCGGCACCCGGCATCGAGCCGGGCGGTTACGACCTGCGGATCTCCGTCGCGATCAACGGCCATGTGGTCTCCGAGCCGCCTTTTTCGACCATGTACTGGACCGCCGCCCAGCAACTCGCCCACATGACGGTGAACGGTGCCTCGCTGCGCACCGGCGACCTGTACGGCTCGGGCACGGTGAGCGGCCCCGAGGAGCGTCAGCGCGGCTCACTGCTGGAGCTGACCTGGAACGGCCGCGACCCCCTCGAACTGCCCGACGGCAAGCGGGCCTTCCTGGAGGACGGCGACGTGGTCACCCTGTCGGCATGGGCCCCCGGGGCGGACGGGCGCCATGTCGGCCTGGGTGAGGTCAGCGGCCGGGTCGTGGCGGGATGAGCAGGCTCTTGTAGCAAGAAGTTGACACAAGTCCGCCGGACGAGCATCTTGTACTCACCGCTTGATACAAGCGGTGAGTACAAGTGGTGCTGTTCACGGGGGACTTCCATGACCGATCTCGACACGACGACGCCGGCGGCCGCTTCCCGGGCGCCGGTCGACCGCTACGCCCGCTGGACGGGACTGGCCACGGGCGCCCTGGCGGCCGTCTGGCTGTCCACACTCGACCACGGCGACGGCGTGCTGTACGCCATCCCGGCGTTCGGTCTGTGCGCGGTCGCCGGCGTCCTGGTGGGCGACGCGCTGACCGCGCCGGCCCGGGGAGCCGTCCGCACCGCCGGGCTCGCACCACGCCGCGCCCGCGACTACGTACCGCCGCGGATGACCCGGCTGCTGGCCGTCCTCGCGATCGCCCTGGTGGCACTGCTGGCGACGGCGGGCGCGGTGGCCTCGCCGGACGATCTGGGCCGGGCCGGCCGTGAACTCACCCTGGCCTGCCGGGGCATGACCGAGACACACGGCCCCTGGCCCGGTCTTTACTACGGCCTGCCGATGCTGGCCTCCCTCGCCGTCGCCACGGGGGCGTGCGGCTGGGCGCTGCGGCGGATCGCCACCCGGCCCGGCGACGAACAGTCCCGCCGCGACCGCTCGCTGGCGATCGTGGCCGCCTGGGGGATCGTCGTCTCCACCTCGCTGCTGGGCGCGGCCTCAACGGCCTCGGGCGCCCTTTCGAGCATGACGTGCGACGGCGCCGCGGGCACCGCGGCCGACGCGGTCCTGCTGCCGCTCACGCTGATCTCGCTGGCGACCGCGCCGTGGATGGTCTTCACCGTCTGCTCGCCGCGGGCGGGGTGGCGCCGCCGGGCGGGGACACGCCGGTGAGCGGCACCGCCGTCCGGGTCGACACGACCAGCCCCGTACCGCCCTACGAGCAGATCCGCGCCCAGCTCGCCGCCCTGATCAGCAGCGGACGGCTGGCCGAGGGAGAGCGGCTGCCGACGGTACGGCAACTGGCCGCGGACCTCGGCCTCGCAGCGGGCACCGTCGCCCGCGCCTACCGCGAACTGGAGGCGGCGTCCCTGATCCGGACCCGGCGCGGCGCGGGGACGCGGGTGGCGCCGCCTCCCCCGGGCGCCCGCCGCCACGAGACGGCGGCACTCACCGACGGTACGCGGGACTTCGTCGCCTGGGCGGCAGCCTTGGGCTTCACAGAGGACGAGGTCCTGGAGGCGGTACGCCGCGCGTTCCAGGAGCGAGAGACGTAGCGCTTCCGCACCCGACGGCCGGGCACGCCGGACGGAAAGGAAACCGGGCGCGCCCGACGGAAGGAAACCGGGCACCCCGGCGGCAGGAAAAGCGGGCACGCCCGACGGGAAGAAGTGCGGGCGTCCGCAACCGCGGGACCGATCACCGCCGAGACCTGACTCTCGCCGCCTCTCACCGTCATACTGGGCGGACACGCACCACACGCGACGCGCCCTCGGCGCGTCACCCGCACCACCGACACCCGCACAACTCTCCGACCAGGAACCGGAGCCCCGGCATGACCGTCTGCCTGCTCCTGCTGAGCGTCGTCGCCCTGACGGCCGCCCTGCCGGCGCCACGCGCGCTGACCCGTGCGGCCTGGCCCGAGCGGGAACCGGTGGTCGCGTTGTGGGTGTGGCAGTGCCTGGTCGCCACCGTCCTGCTGTGCTGCCTGGCGGCACTGGTGCTGGGCACGGCGGCCGTCTTCCACACCGTCCGCGACCGTGTCTTCGCCCCCGCGCCGCCCTCCGTCACCGCCGCCTACGACCTCTCCGCCGCGCCGGTGTGGGCCGCCGCCCTCACCGTGCTGCTGGCCTGCGGAGCCGCCTGGACGACGGCGATGCTGGGCCGGGAACTCGTCGAGGCCCGCCGCAGCCGCGGCCAGGCCCGCGCGCAGCTCCAGGAGCGCGCCCCCGATCTGCCGGCCGGCCTGCCGGCGGCGCGCGGCCCGATGCTGGTGCTGGAGGACGAATACCCGGACGCCTGGTGGATGCCGGGACACCCACCGCAACTGGTCGTCACGACGGGAGCGCTGCAGCGCCTCACCGACCACCAGCTGGACGCCGTCCTCACCCATGAGCGCGGGCACGCGCGTGCCCACCACGACTGGCTGCTGCACCTGTCCACCGCGCTCGCCACGGGCTTCCCGCGCGTGCCGCTCTTCGCGCACTTCTGCGACCAGACGCACCGCCTGGTCGAGCTGGCCGCCGACGACACGGCGTCCCGGCGCTGCGGACACCTCACGACGGCCCTCGCGCTGATCGAGCTGAACCAGCACCGGGGCGTCCTGTCCTGCGACTCCAGCCGGCGCCTCCTCGGCGAGCGCGTGGACCGCCTGCTGGAGCCGCCGCCACGGCTGCTGCGCCGGCACCGGGCGCTGACGACGACGGTGGCCGCGCTGGTGCCGTTGCTGCCGCTCCTGATCACGTTCGCGCCGGGGCTGACGGCACTGTCCTGACCGGACCGCCGGGTGGCAGATCTTCCCGCTCCCAGCGGGAAACGCGCAGCTCAGCGCCGTATCCAACGCCCCCTCACCTGGCGCAACACTGCAGCAACACCCTATTCCCTACCGGGTCGGTATGGTTTCGGCCATGCCACCCACCGAACGTCCCCGAGACCACGCAGGTCAGGGCGCAGCGACCACCGTCGCCGCCCACCGCGCGCGTCGACGGCTGCGTGCGGACCGGGCCCGGCAGCTGGCCGACCTGCTGCGCCACCAGATCCTCACCGGCGCCTTCCGGAACGGCCCCCTCCCCCACGAGTCGACCCTCGCCGCCGACTACCGCGCCTCCCGCAACACCGTCCGTCAGGCTCTGGACCTCCTCCGGGCCGAAGGCCTGGTGGAGCGGCTGCCCGGGGTCGGCACCGTGGTCGTCGCCCAGAAGTACCCGCACGGGCTCGACCGCCTGATGGGCCTCGCGGAAACCCTCCGCGAACACGGCCGCGTCACTAACGAGGTCCGCACGATGGGCCCCGCCCCCGCACCCGCACCGGTGGCCGACCGCCTCCGCATCCCCGCCGGCGCCGACGTCCTCTACATCGAACGCCTGCGCCGCCTGAACGGCCTCCCGCTCTCCCTCGACCTCACCTACATCCCGCTCGACATCGGCACCGCCCTGCTCGGTGCCGACCTGGAGAACACCGATGTCTTCCGCCTCCTGGAAGCCATCACCGGCCAGCGCCTCGGCCACGCCGAGATCACCCTGGAGGCGGTGAACGCGGACACTCACTCCGCCGCCGTACTCCAGGCCCCGCGCGGCGCCGCCGTACTGATGCTGGAACGCCTCACACACCTCGCCGACGGCCGCCCCGTCGACCTGGAGTTCATTCGCTTCCGCGGCGACCGGATCACCATGAGCGGCCTGCTCCACCGGTCGTAACACGCCCCCTGCCTGCACGTTTCCTGGAGACAGCCATGCCCTTGGCGCCCCAGCGGGCCGACGTGCCCGTGACCATCGACGAGTCGAAGTGCATCGACGGCTGCACCCTCTGCGTGGACATGTGCCCGCTGGACTCCCTGGCCATCGACGAGACCAACGGCAAGGCCTACATGCACGTCGACGAGTGCTGGTACTGCGGCCCGTGCGCGGCCCGCTGCCCCACCGGAGCCGTCACGGTCAACATGCCCTATCTGCTGCGGTGAGAGGTACAACCACCATGAAACGAACCACAGTCGCCGTATCCGCCGCCGCACTCCTCCTGCCCCTGTCCGCCTGCGGCGGCAGCGCCGAAGCGGGCAGCGGCTCCACGGTCACCGTGACGGTCGGCTACCAGTCCAAGACCATCAACACCGTCACCGCGGGCACGCTGCTGCGCTCCCTCGGCTACTTCGAGAAGCAGCTCAACTCCCTGCACGACGGCCACACCTACAAGGTCGACTGGCAGGACTACGCCACCGGCGCCCCGATCACCGCCCAGATGACCGCCGGCAAGATCGACATCGGCTCGATGGGCGACTTCCCGCTGCTGCTCAACGCGGCCCGCGGCAAACAACTCGGCCGGCCCACCCACCTGGTCTCGGTGACCGGCTACAACCTGCGCGGCGGCCTCAACACCGTGGTCACCGCGCCCGGCTCGACACTCGCCTCTCTGAAGGACCTGAAGGGCAAGAAGGTCTCCACCAGCGTCGGTTCCGCCGCGGACGGCACTCTCGTACGGGCCCTGCAACGCGCCGGCATCGACCCGGACAAGGGGATCTCCAAACTCAACCAACAGCCTGCCGTCGGCGCCTCTGCGCTCTCCTCCGGCAGCGTGGACGCCCTGTCGCAGTTCGTCGCCTGGCCGGGCCTGCTCGCCTACCAGGGCCGGGCCAAGGCCCTGTACGACGGCGCCCAGCTGAACCTGCCCACTTTCCACGGCGTCACCGCCCGCAAGGACTTCGCCCAGCAGCGTCCGGCTGTCCTGGAAGCCTTCCTCAAGGCCCAGGCGGAGGCGACGGACTACCTCAACGCCCACCCCGTCGCCGCTTCCGAGAAGGTCGCCGAGGCCACCAGCCTGCCCGCCGAAGTGGTCTATCTCTACAACGGTGCCCACGGCATCGCCACCTTCGACCCGGCCGTCAAGCCGCAGCTCGTTTCCGCGCTCAAGCAGGACGTGTCCGTGCTGAAGGCCGCCAAACTGACCGGTGACATCGACGTGGACTCCTTCGTCGACGACCAGTACGTCAAGAAGGCCCTCGGCTCCACCTACGCCAAGCGCCTGGCCGCCGCACCCCCGCCGGCCGCGAGCGAGGTGTGGCCCAAGGGCAGCGAGAAGGCCGTCTCCTTCAAGTCCCCGAAGGAGCTGCTGGCCTACGTGGCCGGTCACCAGGCCGGCATCCGCGCCTCCTACGTACCCGACGCCACCACCGGCACCCTCTGGTTCGCCGACAAGGCGGTGTGGGTGGCCGATGGCGACCAGTTGCTGCCGTTCGTCACCGGGGCGACCGCACAGGACTATGTCACCGCTCACGGCGGCGCCCGTACGGTGTCGTACCGCGACGCACTGGAGCGGGCCTCATGACCCGGCGGCCCTTGGCCAGGTATGCGCTGCGGACGGCCTCCCTGGCTGCTTTCCTCGGCCTGTGGCAGTTGCTGACCAGCCTCGACGTGACCCTGTGGCTGCGGTTCTCGCAGTTCCCGACGGTCACCGACGTGGCCCGCGCCTTCGCCGGCCGGCTTTCCGGCGGCGACTACTGGACCGACCTCACCGACAGCCTCACCCGGATCCTCACCGGCTTCGCGCTGGCGGCCGTCCTGGGCGTGGCAACGGGCGTGCTCGTGGCCCGCTCGCACCTCGCCGAGGATCTGCTCGGTCCGGTCCTGGAGGTGATCCGCCCGATACCGGCGATCGCCCTCGTCCCCGTCGCGATCCTCCTCTTCCCCTCCAATGAGCAGGGCATCGTCTTCATCACCTGCACCGCAGCCTTCTTCCCGGTGCTGGTCTCCACCCGGCACGCGGTCCGCGCGCTCACCCCCGTCTGGGAGGAGGCGGTGCGCACCATGGGCGGCAGCCGGCTGCGGATCCTCGGTTCGGTGGTACTGCCGGGCGCACTGCCCGGCATTTTCGGCGGGCTCTCGGTCGGCATCGGCGTGTCGTGGATCTGCGTGATCTCCGCCGAGATGATCTCCGGCCAGTACGGCGTCGGCTACCGCACCTGGCAGGACTACACGGTGGTGAACTATCCGGGGGTCTTCGTCGGCATGGTCACGATCGGTGTCCTCGGCTGGGTCACCTCCACGGCCGTGGAACTCCTCGGCCGGCGTCTGACCCGCTGGCTGCCCCGCACCTCGTACGTCCCCGGTGGCCGCACCCGCGTGCCCCGGCCCGTCGCCGCCCCCGTGCGCGCCGACGGCGATCCCGAGCACCAGGCCCAGCGCGAGCAGGAGGGCCAGAAGGATACCGAGGAGGCCCGTGATGAGCACCTCGTCTGAGACCGTCACCGCGCCCGTCGCGCCGTCCTCGAAGGCCGTGCGCGGCACCCGGCTCACCTTCCGTTCCGCCGTGCTCGGCCGCCCGGACGCGCCGGTGCTGCACGACGTCGACCTGGACGTCTCTCCCGGCGAGATCCTGACCGTCGTGGGCCCTTCCGGCTGCGGCAAGTCCACGCTGCTGCGCACCCTCGCCGGGCTGCTGCCTCCCCTGGGCGGCGCCGCCGAGGTGGACGGCGTCCCGCTGGCGGGGCCCTCGGCCGACCGTGCGCTGGTCTTCCAGGAGGACGCGCTGCTGCCCTGGCGCACCTTGCGCGGGAATGTCGAACTGCCGCTCGCCATCAGCGGTGTACCGCGCTCCGCACGCCGTTCCCGGGCCGAGTCCTGGCTCGCCCGTGTCGGACTCAGTGCGCAGGCCGGGCAGTTGCCGCACCGGGTCTCCGGCGGGCAGCGCCAGCGCGCCCAGTTGGCCCGCGCGCTGGCCGACAGCCCCCGCGCCGTCCTGATGGACGAGCCTTTCGGAGCCCTCGACGCGCAGACCCGCTCCGGCATGCAGGACCTGCTGGTGGAGGTGCTGCGCGGCACGGGCGCGACCGTCGTCTTCGTCACGCACGACGTGGACGAGGCCCTCTTCCTCGGCGACCGTGTGGCCCTGCTCGGCTCCGGCCGGGTGGCCGCCGTACGCGACGTACCCGGGCCGCGTGACCGTGGGGCCGTCGACGACCCGGCCCGTGTGGCCCTGCGCCGCGACATCCTCACCTCGCTCGGCTCGTGAAAGGCACCCCGGTGACCACCCCCGCGTCCACTTCCCTGGAGATTCCCGCCGTCGCCGACGCCGAGGAGCTGGCCTGCGACGTCCTCGTGATCGGCGGCGGCACCGCCGGCACCATGGCCGCCCTGACCGCCGCCGAGCGCGGTGCGAACGTGCTGCTGCTGGAGAAGGCCCACGTCCGCCACTCCGGCGCGCTCGCCATGGGCATGGACGGCGTCAACAACGCCGTCATCCCCGGTCGCGCCGAGCCCGACGACTACGTCGCCGAGATCACCCGCGCCAATGACGGCATCGTCGACCAGTCCACCGTCCGCCAGACTGCCACCCGCGGCTTCGCGATGGTCCAGCGGCTGGAGTCGTACGGCGTCAAGTTCGAGAAGGACGAGCACGGTGAGTACGCGGTGCGCCAGGTGCATCGCTCCGGCTCGTACGTACTGCCGATGCCAGAGGGCAAGGACGTCAAAAAGGTCCTCTACCGGCAGCTGCGGCGGCGCGAGATGCGGGAGCGGATCCGGATCGAGAACCGGGTGATGCCGGTCCGGATCCTCACCGCCGAGGGGCGGGCCGTGGGCGCCGTCGGCTTCCACACCCGTACCGGCGCCTTCGTCACCGTTCGCGCGGGTGCGGTCATCCTCGCCACCGGCGCCTGCGGCCGGCTCGGTCTGCCCGCCTCCGGTTACCTGTACGGCACCTACGAGAACCCCACCAACGCCGGTGACGGGTACGCCATGGCCTACCACGCGGGCGCCGAGCTGACCGGTATCGAGTGCTTCCAGATCAACCCGCTGATCAAGGACTACAACGGCCCGGCCTGCGCCTACGTCGCCAACCCCTTCGGCGGCTACCAGGTCAACCGGCACGGCGAGCGCTTCGTCGACTCCGACTACTGGTCGGGGCAGATGATGGCCGAGTTCGCCGCCGAGGTCGCCAGCGACCGCGGCCCGGTCTACCTCAAACTCAGCCATCTCCCCGAGGAGTCTGTCTCCGCGCTGGAGTCGATCCTGCACTCCACCGAGCGGCCCACCCGCGGCACTTTCCACGCCGGCCGCGGGCACGACTACCGCACCCACGACGTCGAGATGCACATCTCCGAGATCGGCCTGTGCGGCGGCCACTCCGCCTCCGGCGTCCGCGTCGACGACCACGCGCGTACGACCGTCCCCCGCCTGTACGCCGCCGGCGACCTCGCCTGCGTCCCGCACAACTACATGATCGGCGCCTTCGTCTTCGGCGACCTCGCAGGCGCGGACGCCGCCCAGTACACCGCCTACCAGGGCGAGCTTCCCGCGGACCAGGTCCGTGAGGCACACGAGCTGATCTACCGCCCGCTGCGCAACCCGGACGGCCCGCCGCAGACCCAGGTCGAGTACAAGCTGCGCCGATTCGTGAACGATTACGTGGCCCCGCCGAAGTCCGGTGCGCGTCTCTCCCTCGCTCTCGAGGCCTTCGAGCGGATGCGCGCCGACATCTCCGCCATGGGCGCCCGCACCCCGCACGAGCTGATGCGCTGCGCGGAGGTCACCTTCATCCGTGACTGCGCCGAGATGGCCGCCCGCGCCTCGCTCGCCCGCACGGAGTCCCGCTGGGGCCTGTACCACGACCGTCTCGACCACCCCGGCCGTGACGACGTCTCCTGGTTCCACCATCTCGATCTGCACAAGTCCCCCTCTGGTGCAATGGAGTTCACGGCCCGTCCCGTGGCTCCTTATCTCGTTCCCGTCGAGGAGTTCTCGCCAGCCGGCGGTCCCTCCCGGCGGTTGGGCGAGGTCCATGCCGAGCAGGTGGCCACGGCCGGGCCGCGCGAGGTGGCGCCGGTCGCCGCTGGACCGACGTCCGCGCGTGCCACCGCCTCCGCCGACCGGCCCGGCACGCCGGGCACCGCCTCGCCCCGGCTCCTGCAGCTGCTGGAGCTGGCCGAGGCGGAGCCGGAACTCGACCTCGTCGAGCCGTACTTGGCGGACAATGACCCCGCCGTCCGGCGTACGGCCGTCTCGGTCCTCACCGAGACCGTGCCCCCCGGCACCGGGCAGGCCCTGGCCGGTGCCCTAGCCGACTCCGACGCCGAGGTCCGCGCGACCGCCGCGGCCTCACTGCGCGAGCTGGTCGAGACCCTGCCGCCCGAACCGGCTCTGGGCTCCGCCCTCACCGGCGCCCTCGCCGCAGCCGACCCCGTCGTCCGTGCCGCCGCCCTCGATGTGCTGCGCGCTCTGCGACTCGGCGACGCCGGGGTGTTCGCGGCGGCGCTGGCCGACCCCGACATCGCCGTACGCACCGAGGCCGTACGGGCGCTCGTCTCCGTCGACGCGGTACGACCGCTGGCGGGTGCCGCGGACGATCCCTCCCGGGAGGTCCGGGTCACCGTGGCCAAGGCCCTGGCCGCCGTCGGCCCGGCGTCCCTCACCGCTGCCGACCGGGAGTTGCTCACCGCCGCCCTGGACCGGCTCACCGGGGACATCGATCCTCTGGTGCGCGGTGCCGCGTTCGCCGCGCTGGCCGGCACCGGCTGCCCGGCCCCGCTCGCCACCCGAGCCGTGGCCGCCCTGTCGGACCCGGCCTGGCAGGTCCGCTCCGGCGCCGCCACCGCGCTGTCGGTCGCGTCCGCCGAGACCGCCGTCCCCGCCCTGGCCAAGGCTCTGGGCGACCCGAACGCCGATGTGCGCAAGGCGGCCGTGCTGGCCCTGACCCGGCACCAGGCCACGGCGGAGGCACGAGCTGCCCTCGCCACGGCCACCAGCGACTCGGACGCGGACGTCAGGGCCTACGCGGCGCGGGGGCTGTGACTCCCGTACCCAGCGACTCTCCGCCCCGCGGCTCCTGTACCGGCGCCGACCGGTGATGCGCTAGATCCAGGCGTCCGGCTCCGGCTCCTCGTCCGGCTCCGGCCAGTCGGCGTCCTGTGCGTCGCCGGCGGCCGGGGCCGACCCGTCCAGGGAGGCCAGCACGGCCAGCACGCCCTCCCCGTACGTCGCCAGCTTCTTCTCGCCGACACCGCTCACCGTGCCCAGCTCGCGCACCGACCCGGGCCGCCGGCTGACGATCTCCCGCAGAGTCGCGTCGTGGAAGATGACGTACGCCGGCACGCCCTGCTCGCGGGCCTGTTCGGCGCGCCAGGCACGCAGCGCCTCGAAGGCGGGCAGCAGTTCGTCGGGCAGTTCCGCCGCGGCTGTCCTGTCCTTGCGGTCGCCTCCGGAGGCACCTGCGGATCGCGACCGGGAGGCGGCCGGCTTCTTCGGTTCCTTGCGCAGCGGCACCTCCCGCTCACGCCGCAGCACCGAGCCGCTCGCCTCGGTGAGCACCAGAGTGCCGTACTCCCCCTCGACCGCGAGCAGTCCCTGAGCCAGCAGCTGCCGGATGACGCCACGCCACTCGGCCTCGGCGAGGTCCTGGCCGATGCCGAAGACGGACAGCTGGTCGTGGTCGAACTGGATGACTTTGCCGGTGCGCTTGCCGAGCAGGATGTCGACGATCTGCAGGGCGCCGAACTTCTGCCCGCGCTCCCGCTGCAGCCGGACCACCGTCGACAGCACCTTCTGCGCGGCGATCGTGCCGTCCCAGGTCTCGGGCGGGGTGAGGCAGGTGTCGCAGTTGCCGCAGCCCGCGGCGTCGGGGTCCTGGCCGAAGTAGGCGAGCAGCTGACCGCGGCGGCACCGGGCCGTCTCGCACAGCGCGAGCATGGCGTCGAGGTGGGCGGCGGCCCGGCGGCGGAACGCCTCGTCGCCCTCGCCGGACTGGATCAGCTTGCGCTGCTGTATGACGTCGTTCAGGCCGTACGCCATCCAGGCCGTGGACGGCAGTCCGTCGCGGCCGGCGCGGCCGGTCTCCTGGTAGTAGCCCTCGATCGACTTGGGCAGGTCCAGGTGGGCGACGAACCGTACGTCCGGCTTGTCGATGCCCATGCCGAAGGCGATGGTCGCCACCACGACCAGGCCGTCCTCGCGCAGGAACCGCGACTGGTGGGCGGCGCGTGTGCCCGCCTCCAGACCCGCGTGATACGGCACGGCCTCGATGCCGTTGGCGGTCAGGAACTCCGCTGTCCGCTCCACCGAGTTGCGCGACAGGCAGTACACGATGCCGGCGTCGCCCGCGTGCTCCTGCCGCAGGAAGGCGAGCAGCTGCTTCCTGGGGTCGGCCTTGGGCACGATCCGGTACTGGATGTTGGGCCGGTCGAAGCTGGCGACGAAGTGGCGGGCCGTCGGCAGGTTCAGCCGCTGGGTGATCTCCTCGTGAGTGGCGCGGGTGGCCGTGGCGGTGAGGGCGATCCGCGGGACGTCCGGCCAGCGCTCGCCGAGGAGGGACAGGGTGAGGTAGTCGGGGCGGAAGTCGTGGCCCCACTGGGAGACGCAGTGCGCCTCGTCGATCGCGAAGACGGAGATCTTGCCGCGTGAGAGGAGATCCCGCGTGGCGTCCAGACGCAGCCGCTCGGGTGCCAGGTACAGCAGGTCCAGCTCGCCGGCCAGGAACTCGGCCTCGACCATGCGCCGCTCGTCGAAGTCCTGCGTGGAGTTGATGAAGCCGGCCCGCACGCCGAGGGCGCGCAGGGCGTCCACCTGGTCCTGCATGAGCGCGATCAGCGGGGAGATCACGATGCCCGTGCCGGGTCTGACCAGGGCCGGGATCTGGTAGCACAGCGACTTGCCGCCGCCGGTGGGCATGAGGACGACGGCGTCGCCGCCCGCCACCACATGTTCGATGATCGCTTTCTGCTCGCCCCGGAAGGCCTCGTATCCGAAGACCCGGTGCAGCGTGGCCAGCGCCTCGCTGTCGGCCGCGCCCAGCCCCTCGGTCACCTGTGGCATCTCGCTGATCCCGCCCGTCACGCCCATCGTCCTGTCCCCCGCCGGTCCCCCGTGTGTCGTCTCTCGACCGCTGCCTCCACCATAGGGGTCCGGACCGACAGCCTCGGAGTTATCCACAGGCCCGGGGAGATCAGCAGGCACCGTGCACGTCCTCGCACGGAGCAGCCCGGTCCTTTCATCGGGCGTCCGGGACGGCCCGGCGGTCACAGTGGGGACGTGCTGCTCGGGCGGGACAAGCGGAGGCCCGCCGCACAGACCGCCGGTGCCGCCGATCCGGACCCCGTCGAACGGGCGGGCAACCCGTCCCCGGAGCACCGGGGTGACGGCGTGCGAAGGCCCCGGTTCCCTGGGGAACCGGGGCCCGGTGCAGGGACTCAGCGCACGAACACCCCTGCCTGGCTCGCCAGGTCCAGGAAGTACTGCGGGGCCACACCGAGTACCAGCGTGACCGCGACGCCCACGGCGATCGCCGCCATGGTCAGCGGGGACGGCACGGCCACGGTCGGGCCTTCCGGCTTTGGTTCGCTGAAGAACATCAGCACGATCACGCGGATGTAGAAGAACGCTGCGATCGCCGAGGAGATCACACCGATCACGACCAGCGGTGCTGCACCACCGTCCGCCGCCGCCTTGAACACGGCGAACTTCCCCGCGAAGCCGGAGGTCAGCGGGATACCCGCGAAGGCCAGCAGGAACACCGCGAACACGGCCGCCACCAGCGGCGACCTGCGGCCGAGCCCGGCCCACTTGGACAGGTGGGTCGCTTCGCCGCCCGCGTCACGCACCAGCGTGACCACCGCGAAGGCGCCGATCGTCACGAAGGAGTAGCCGGCCAGGTAGAAGAGGACCGACGAGACGCCGTCCTTCGAGGTGGCGATGACACCCGCGAGGATGAATCCGGCGTGCGCGATGGACGAGTACGCCAGCAGCCGCTTGATGTCGGTCTGCGTGATCGCGACGATCGCACCGCCGAGCATGGTGACGATCGCCACCGCCCACATGACCGGCCGCCAGTCCCAGCGCATGCCCGGCAGAACGACGTACAGGAGGCGCAGCAGCGCTCCGAATGCGGCCACCTTCGTCGCCGCCGCCATGAAGCCGGTCACGGGCGTCGGCGCGCCCTGGTAGACGTCCGGCGTCCACATGTGGAACGGCACCGCGCCCACCTTGAACAGCAGGCCCATCACGATCAGGGCGCTGCCGAGCAGCAGCAGCACGTCGTTGCCCATGGTGTTGGCGAGTGCCGGGTCGACGTTGCTGACCGTGCCGTCGACGACCTGGGCGATGCCCGCGTACGACACGGAGCCGGCGTAGCCGTAGAGCAGGGCGATGCCGAACAGCGTGAACGCGGAGGCGAACGCACCGAGCAGGAAGTACTTGACTGCGGCTTCCTGTGACATCAGCCGCTTGCGGCGGGCCAGCGCGCACAGCAGGTACAGCGGCAGGGAGAAGACCTCCAGGGCCACGAACAGCGTCAGCAGGTCGTTGGCCGAGGGGAACACCAGCATGCCGGCGATGGCGAAGAGCAGCAGCGGGAAGACCTCGGTGGTGGTGAAGCCGGCCTTCACTGCGGCTTTCTCGCTGTCGCTGCCCGGTACGGAGGCGGCCTGGGCGGCGAAGGAGTCGACGCGGTTGCCGTGCGCGGCCGGGTCCAGGCGCCGCTCGGCGAAGGTGAACAGGCCGACCAGGCCGGCCAGCAGGATCGTGCCCTGCAGGAACAGGGACGGGCCGTCGACCGCGATGGCACCCATCGCGGCGATGTGGGCTTTGGTCGTGCCGTAGCCGTCGGCCGCCAGCCCGACCACCGCGGCGAACGCGGCGCACAGGGCGACGACGGACACGAACACCTGCGCGTAGTAGCGGGACCTGCGCGGGAGGAGCGCCTCGATGAGCACTCCGACCAGCGCCGCGCCGACGACGATCAGTGTCGGCGACAATTGTCCGTATTCGATCTTCGGTGCCGGGATCTTCGAGATCGGATCGGCCGCGGTTGTCCACAGGCTGTGGACGGCTGCTGTGCTCACTTGGCCGCCTCCACCTCGGGCTTGGGGTCCTTCTTGTGTACGTCTGACATGGTCTGCTTGACCGCCGGATTGACGATGTCCGTGACGGGCTTCGGATAGACGCCCAGGAAGATCAGCAGGATGATCAGCGGGGCGACGACCACGAGTTCACGCGCGCGCAGGTCGGGCATCGCCGATACCTCGGGTTTCACCGGGCCCGTCATCGTCCGCTGGTACAGGACGAGGGTGTAGAGCGCGGCGAGGACGATGCCGAAGGTGGCGATGATGCCGATCACCGGGTAGCGGGTGAAGGTGCCGACCAGGACCAGGAACTCGCTCACGAACGGGGCGAGGCCGGGCAGGGACAGCGTGGCGAGGCCGCCGATCAGGAAGGTGCCGGCGAGCACCGGGGCCACCTTCTGCACACCTCCGTAGTCGGCGATGAGCCGCGACCCGCGCCGGGAGATCAGGAAGCCGGCCACCAGCATCAGCGCGGCCGTCGAGATGCCGTGGTTGACCATGTAGAGCGTCGCGCCGGACTGACCCTGGCTGGTCATCGCGAAGATGCCCATGATGATGAAGCCGAAGTGCGAGATCGACGCGTAGGCCACCAGGCGCTTGATGTCCCGCTGGCCGACGGCGAGCAGCGCGCCGTAGACGATGCTGATCAGGGCCAGTACGAGGATCACGGGCGTCGCCCACTTGCTGGCCTGGGGGAACAGCTGGAGGCAGAAGCGGAGCATCGCGAAGGTGCCGACCTTGTCGACGACCGCGGTGATGAGGACGGCGACCGGAGCGGTGGCCTCCTGCATGGCGTTGGGCAGCCAGGTGTGCAGCGGCCACAGCGGCGCCTTCACCGCGAAGGCGAAGAAGAAGCCCAGGAACAGCCAGCGTTCGGTGCTCGTCGCCATGTGCAGTGAACCGTTGGCGCGGGCCTGCGCGATCTCCTGGAGGCTGAAGTTCCCGGCCACTACGTAGACGCCGATCACCGCGGCCAGCATGATCAGACCGCCGACCAGGTTGTAGAGCAGGAATTTCACCGCCGCGTACGACCGCTGTGTCGACGCCGCCGCCTCGCCCTGTGCGTGGGCGCGGTCTCCGAAGCCGCCGATGAGGAAGTACATCGGGATGAGCATGGCTTCGAAGAAGATGTAGAAGACGAAGACGTCGGTGGCCTCGAAGGAGATGAGCACCATCGCCTCGACGGCCAGGATCAGCGCGAAGAAACCCTGGGTGGGCCGCCAGCGGCGGCTGCCGGTCTCCAGCGGGTCGGCGTCGTTCCAGCCGGCGAGGATGATGAACGGGATCAGCAGGGCGGTCAGCGCGACCAGCGCCACCGCGATGCCGTCGACACCCAGCTCGTACCGCACCCCGAAGTCCTTGATCCAGGCGTGCGATTCGGTGAGCTGGTAGCGGGCGCCGTCCGGGTCGAAGCGGACCAGGACGGTGATCGCCAGGGCCAGCGTGGCGAGCGAGACGAGCAGCGCCAGCCACTTGGCGGCGGTGCGTCCCGCGGCCGGTACGGCGGCCGTGGCGACGGCCCCGACGGCCGGGAGCGCCGCCGTCGCTGTCAGCAGAGGAAAGGACATCGGTATCAGACCGCCCTCATCAGCAGGGTCGCGGCGACCAGAAGTGCCGCACCGCCGAACATCGAGACCGCGTAGGAGCGGGCGAAGCCGTTCTGGATCCGGCGGAGCCGTCCGGACAGGCCGCCGAAGCCGGCTGCCGTGCCGTTGACGACGCCGTCGACCAGGGTGTGATCGACGTACACCAGGGAGCGTGTGAGGTGTTCGCCGCCGCGTACCAGGACGACGTGGTTGAAGTCGTCCTGCAGCAGGTCGCGGCGGGCCGCGCGGGTGAGCAGGGAGCCGCGCGGGGCGACGACGGGGACGGGCTTGCGGCCGTACTGGGCCCAGGCGATGCCGACGCCGATGACGAGGCAGAGCATGGTCGCGCCGGTGACCGTCCAGGTGCCGACCGGGGAGTTGCCCTCGCTGTGTCCGGTGACCGGCTCGAGCCAGTGCAGGAAGCGGTCGCCGATGCTGAAGAAGCCACCGCCCAGGACGGAGCCGACGGCCAGCACGATCATCGGGATCGTCATGACCTTCGGGGACTCGTGCGGGTGGGGCTCGGCGTGCTCGCCGCGGTGCTCGGCGACGGGCTCGGCGCTCGGTGCCTCCGGGGAGCGAGTGGGTTGGTTCTTCCAACGCTCCTCTCCGAAGAAGGTCATCAGCATCACACGCGTCATGTAGAAAGCGGTGATGGCCGCGCCCAGCAGGGCCGCACCGCCGAGGATCCAGCCCTCGGTGCCGCCCTTGGCGAAGGCCGCCTCGATGATCTTGTCCTTGGAGAAGAACCCGGACAGGCCCGGGAACCCGATGATGGCGAGGTAGCCGAGGCCGAAGGTGACGAAGGTGACCGGCATGTACCTGCGCAGGCCGCCGTACTTGCGCATGTCGACCTCGTCGTTCATGCCGTGCATGACGGAGCCGGCGCCGAGGAACAGCCCGGCCTTGAAGAAGCCGTGCGTCACCAGGTGCATGATCGCGAAGACGTAGCCGATGGGGCCGAGGCCCGCGGCGAGGACCATGTAGCCGATCTGCGACATGGTCGAGCCGGCCAGTGCCTTCTTGATGTCGTCCTTCGCGCAACCGACGATCGCACCGAACAGGAGCGTGACCGCACCGACCACGGTGACCGCGAGCTGAGCGTCGGGCGCCGCGTTGAAGACGGCGCCGGAGCGGACGATGAGGTACACGCCCGCCGTCACCATCGTCGCCGCGTGGATCAGGGCGGAGACCGGGGTCGGGCCCTCCATGGCGTCACCGAGCCAGGACTGCAGCGGCACCTGGGCGGACTTGCCGCAGGCGGCGAGGAGCAGCATGAGGCCGATCGCGGTGAGCTTGCCCTCGGAGGCCTCGGTCGCGTGGCTGAGGACCGGGCCGAAGGCGAAGCTGCCGAAGGTGGTGAACATCAGCATGATCGCGATCGACAGGCCCATGTCGCCGACGCGGTTGACCAGGAAGGCCTTTTTCGCGGCCGTCGCGGCGCTGGGCTTGTGCTGCCAGAAGCCGATCAGCAGATACGAGGCGAGACCGACGCCCTCCCAGCCGACGTACAGCAGCAGGTAGTTGTCGGCGAGGACGAGCAGCAGCATCGCCGCGAGGAACAGGTTCAGGTAGCCGAAGAAGCGGCGGCGCCGCTCGTCGTGCTCCATGTACCCGACCGAGTACAGGTGGATCAGCGAGCCGACGCCGGTGATCAGCAGCACGAACGTCATCGACAGCTGGTCCAGGCGGAAGGTGACGTCCGCCTGGAAGCCGGCCACCGGGACCCAGCTGAACAGGTGCTGCGTCAGCGTGCGGTGTTCGGCCCCCTTGCCCAGCAGGTCGGCGAAGAGGACGACACCGAAGGCGAAGGAGACGAACGAGAGCAGCGTGCCGATCCAGTGGCCGACGGCGTCGAGCCGCCGGCCGCCGACCAGGAGGACGGCCGCTCCGAGCAGGGGCGCCGCGATGAGCAGCGCGATCAGGTTCTCCACGATTCTTCCGACCCCTTACAGCTTCATCAGGCTGGCGTCGTCGACCGAGGCCGAGTGGCGGGTACGGAACAGCGACACGATGATCGCGAGGCCCACCACGACCTCCGCGGCGGCGACGACCATCGTGAAGAAGGCGATGATCTGGCCGTCGAGGTTGCCGTGCATCCGGGAGAAGGTGACGAACGCGAGGTTGCAGGCGTTCAGCATCAGCTCGATGCACATGAAGACCACGATGGCGTTGCGCCGGATCAGTACGCCGGTCGCGCCGATCGTGAACAACAGGGCGGCGAGGTAGAGGTAGTTGACCGGGTTCACTTCGACGCCTCCTCGGGCCGCTTGAACGTCGCCGGTTCGATCGCCGTGCGTTCCAGGCGTTCCTCCGCGCGCTGTTCCAGTGCACGCAGATCGTTGAGCGCCTCCGCGGACACGTCACGGATCTGGCCGCGCTCGCGCAGCGTCTTGTTGACGGTCAGCTCGGACGGGGTGCCGTCGGGGAGCAGGCCCGCGATGTCGACCGCGTTGTGCCGGGCGTAGACACCCGGGGCGGGCAGCGGCGGCAGGTGCGTGCCCTCGCGGACGCGCTGTTCGGACAGCTCGCGCTGGGTCTTGGCGCGCTCGGTGCGCTCGCGGTGGGTGAGCACCATGGCGCCGACGGCGGCCGTGATCAGCAGGGCGCCGGTGATTTCGAAGGCGAAGACGTACTTGGTGAAGATGAGGGAGGCGAGGCCCTCCACATTGCCGTTCGCATTGGCCTGGCCGGCGCCGTCGAACTCTTTCAGGGATGCGTTCCCGATGCCGGTGAGCAGCAGGACGCCGAAGCCGACCCCACACAGAAGGGCCAGCCAGCGCTGGCCCTTGATGGTCTCCTTCAGCGAGTCCGCTGCCGTCACGCCGACGAGCATCACCACGAACAGGAACAGCATCATGATCGCGCCGGTGTAGACGACGATCTGCACGATCCCCAGGAAATAGGCGCCGTTGGCGAGGTAGAACACCGCCAGGACGATCATGGTCCCGGCGAGGCACAGCGCGCTGTGCACGGCCTTCTTCATGAAGACGGTGCACAGGGCGCCGATCACGGCGACCGTGCCGAGGACCCAGAACTGGAAGGCCTCACCGGTGGAGGTGGTGTAGGCGGCGAGGTGCGTCATCATTGGCCGATCACCTTCTCCGAGGCCGGCTCTTCCTCACCGAAGGTCGACGCGGCCTCCTGCGGGACCTCGCCCTTGGAAAGGGCGACCTGGCGGACCGTGCCGGGCGCGGCGTGCGTGACGAGGCCCCGGTAGTAGTCCTGTTCGTCCGTCCCCGGGAAGATCGCGTGCGGTGTGTCGACCATGCCCTCCTCTAGGCCGGCGAGGAGCTGTTCCTTGGTGTAGATGAGGTTGGCGCGGCTGGAGTCGGCCAGTTCGAACTCGTTGGTCATCGTCAGCGCGCGCGTGGGGCACGCCTCGATGCACAGCCCGCACAGGATGCAGCGGGCGTAGTTGATCTGGTAGACGCGGCCGTACCGCTCGCCCGGCGAGTAGCGTTCCTCGTCGGTGTTGTCGGCGCCCTCCACGTAGATGGCGTCGGCGGGGCAGGCCCACGCGCACAGCTCGCAGCCGACGCACTTCTCCAGGCCGTCCGGATGGCGGTTGAGCTGGTGCCGTCCGTGGAACCGCGGAGCCGTGGTCTTCTTCTGCTCCGGATACTGCTCGGTCAGCCGCTTCTTGAACATGGCCTTGAAGGTCACGCCGAAGCCGGCCACGGGGTTCAGGAAACCGGGCTTGGTCTCCTTGGGCTCCTCAGCCATCGGACGCCTCCTTTCCATCCGAAGATCCGTCACTGACAGTGTCCGACCCGCCACTGACAATCAGCTCCCGTCCGCGGTGCGGGCGGCGCCTCGGCACCGGGGGCAGCTCCTGTCCCGGCAGCGGCGGCACGGGGAATCCGCCCGCCATAGGGTCGAATCCGGGCTGCTCGGCGGCGGACCGACCGACCGCCCTGGCCTTCTCGCGGAACATGTCGGCGACGAAGGAGATCAGCAGCAGGGCGAGGACTCCGCCGCCCACATAAAGGGCGATGTCGGCGAAGTCGTAGTGCTCGTTGCGCAGGGCCCGCACGGTCGCCACCAGCATCAGCCAGGTCACGGAGACCGGGATGAGAACCTTCCAGCCGAGCTTCATCAGCTGGTCGTAGCGGACCCGCGGGAGCGTGCCGCGCAGCCAGATGAAGAAGAACAGCAGCAGCTGGACCTTGATGACGAACCACAGCAACGGCCACCAGCCGTGGTTCGCGCCCGCCCAGAAGGAGCTGAGCGGCCAGGGGGCGCGCCAGCCGCCGAGGAACAGGGTGGTCGAGACGGCCGAGACCGTCACCATGTTCACGTACTCGGCGAGCATGAACATCGCGAACTTGATCGACGAGTACTCGGTGTTGAATCCGCCCACCAGGTCGCCCTCGGACTCCGGCATGTCGAAGGGGGCGCGGTTGGTCTCGCCGACCATCGTGACGATGTACAGGATGAAGGAGACCGGCAGCAGCAGGATGTACCAGCGGTCGTGCTGCTGTTCCACGATCCTGGACGTCGACATCGACCCCGAGTAGAGGAACACCGAGGCGAACGCGGCGCCCATGGCGATCTCGTAGGAGATCATCTGCGCGCAGGAGCGCAGGCCACCGAGGAGCGGATAGGTGGATCCAGAACTCCAACCCGCAAGAACGATGCCGTAGATGCCGACGGAGGCGACCGCGAGGATGTAGAGCATCGCGATCGGCAGGTCGGTCAGCTGCATCGTGGTGCGGTGGCCGAAGATCGAGATCTCGTTGCCGGCCGGCCCGAAGGGGATCACCGCGATCGCCATGAAGGCCGGGATGGCCGCGACGATCGGCGCGAGGACGTAGACCACCTTGTCCGCGCGCTTGACGATGATGTCTTCCTTGAGCATCAGCTTCACACCGTCGGCCAGCGACTGGAGCATCCCCCACGGGCCGTGCCGGTTGGGGCCGATGCGCAGCTGCATCCAGGCGACGACCTTGCGCTCCCAGACGATGGAGAACAGCACGGTCACCATCAGGAAGGCGAAGCAGAACACGGCCTTGACGACGACCAGCCACCACGGGTCGCGGCCGAACATCGAGAGGTCTTCAGCTGCGAGGTACGGGCTCATGCCTCCACCTCCTTGGGGGCCTGTTCGGCGAGTGCCGCCGGGCCGATACGGACGAGTGAGCCGGGCTGTGCCCCGGTGCCGGAGGCGACGCCCGCACCGACGGAGTTCAGCGGCAGCCAGACCACCCGGTCGGGCATCTCGGTGATCTGCAGCGGGAGTCCGACGGTGCCGGCGGGGCCGGTGACGGCGAGCACGTCACCGTCCTTGATGCCTGCCTCGGCAGCCGTCGCGGCGGACACGCGCGCGCGTGCGGCGTGCCGGGTACCGGCGAGCGCCTCGTCGCCCTCCTGGAGGACGCCGTGGTCGAGCAGCAGCCGGTGCCCGGCGAGTACGGCCTCGCCGACGGCCGGGCGGGGCAGCGTGCCCGCGGACTCCTGGGGCTCGGCGGCGCGCGGGCCGTCCCAGGAGCCGAGCCGGTCGATCTCCGCGCGCGTGGTGCGCAGATCCGGCAGGCCCAGGTGGACGTCCATGGCGTCGGCCAGCATCTGCAGCACGCGCGCGTCGGTCGGTGCCAGGCGGCGGGTCATCTGCTCCGGCTTGAGGGCCGCCTCGAAGAGACGCACCCTGCCTTCCCAGTTGAGGAAGGTGCCCGCCTTCTCGGCGACCGCGGCGACCGGCAGGACGACGTCGGCGTGCTCGGTGACCTCGCTGGGCCGCAGTTCCAGCGACACCAGGAAGCCGACACTCTCGAGTGCTTCACGCGCGCGTGCCGGGTCGGGCAGGTCGGCGACCTCCACCCCGGCGACCACGAGTGCGGAGAGTTCGCCGGTGGCGGCGGCCTCGACGATGTGGTGCGTGTCGCGGCCGTAGCGCAGCGGGAGTTCGGCGAGCCCCCAGACGGCCGCGACCTCCTCCCGCGCGCGCGGGTCGGTCGCCGGGCGGCCGCCCGGCAGCAGCGACGGCAGTGCACCCACCTCGATGGCGCCCCGCTCACCGGCCCGGCGCGGAATCCACACCAGCTGGGCGCCGGTCGCGGTGGCGGCCCGTACGGCGGCGGTGAGGCCGCCGGCGACCGACGCGAGCCGCTCGCCGACGACGATGACCGCGCCGTCGGTGCGCAGGGCCTCAGCGGCCCGTGTGCCGGGCTCCTCCAGGCCGGCGCCGCTCGCGAGGGCGTCCAGCCACTCGGTCTCGGTGCCCGGCGCGGCCGGCAGCAGGGTGCCGCCCGCCTTCTGCAGGCCCCGGGTCGCGTGCGTGGCCAGCGCGAACACCCGCTGCCTGTGCTTGCGCCAGGCCTTGCGCAGCCGCAGGAAGACGCCGGGCGCCTCCTCCTCCGACTCGAAGCCGACCAGCAGCACGGCCGGAGCCTTCTCCAGAGCGGTGTACGTGACGCCCGTACCGTCGAGGTCGCGGCCGCGTCCGGCCACCCGGGAGGCCAGGAAGTCGGCCTCCTCGCCGCTGTGCACGCGCGCGCGGAAGTCGATGTCGTTCGTGTCGAGCGCCACGCGCGCGAACTTGCTGTAGGCGTAGGCGTCCTCGACGGTCAGGCGGCCGCCGATGAGGACACCGGCACGGGAACGTGCCGCACTCAGTCCGCGCGCGGCCGCCTCCAGCGCCTCCGGCCAGGAGGCCGGCTCCAGGACGCCGTCCGCGTTGCGCACCAGGGGCGTGTCGAGGCGGTCCCTGAGCTGCGCGTACCGGAACGCGAAGCGTCCCTTGTCGCAGATCCACTCCTCGTTGACCTCGGGGTCGTTGGCGGCGAGCCGCCGCATGACCTTGCCGCGCCGGTGGTCGGTGCGGGTGGCGCAGCCGCCGGAGCAGTGCTCGCAGACCGACGGAGAGGAGACGAGGTCGAAGGGGCGGGAGCGGAAACGATAGGCCGCCGAGGTGAGGGCACCGACCGGGCAGATCTGGATGGTGTTGCCGGAGAAGTACGACTCGAACGGGTCGCCCTCGCCGGTGCCGACCTGCTGCAGCGCGCCCCGCTCGACCAGCTCGATCATCGGGTCGCCCGCGATCTGGTTGGAGAACCGGGTGCAGCGGGCGCACAGCACGCACCGCTCGCGGTCGAGCAGCACCTGCGTGGAGATCGGCACGGGCTTTTCGTAGGTCCGCTTCTTGCCGTCGAAGCGGGACTCGGGGTTGCCGTGCGACATCGCCTGGTTCTGCAGCGGGCACTCGCCGCCCTTGTCGCAGACCGGGCAGTCCAGCGGGTGGTTGATGAGCAGCAGCTCCATCACGCCGTGCTGCGCCTTCTCGGCGACCGGCGAGGTGAGCTGGGTCTTCACCACCATGCCGTCGGTGCACGTGATGGTGCAGGAGGCCATGGGTTTGCGCTGGCCCTCGACCTCGACGATGCACTGACGGCAGGCGCCGGCGGGGTCGAGCAGGGGGTGGTCGCAGAACCGGGGGATCTCGATGCCGAGCTGTTCGGCGGCCCGGATGACCAGGGTGCCCTTGGGCACGCTGATCTCGATGCCGTCGATCGTCAGCGTGACGAGGTCTTCCGGCGGGACCGCCGCCTCTCCGCCACCCGCGGGAGCGTTGGTGGTCACGGTCATGCGTTCACCTCCGGGCGGTCCGCCCAGGCCGTCGACTTGGCCGGGTCGAAGGGGCAGCCCCGGCCCGTGATGTGCTGCTCGTACTCCCCGCGGAAGTACTTCAGCGAGGAGAAGATCGGGGAAGCGGCGCCGTCGCCGAGGGCGCAGAAGGACTTGCCGTTGATGTTGTCGGCGATGTCGGCGAGCTTGTCGAGGTCGGACATGACGCCCTTGCCGGCCTCGATGTCCCGCAGCAGCTGCACCAGCCAGTACGTCCCTTCGCGGCACGGTGTGCACTTGCCGCAGGACTCGTGGGCGTAGAACTCGGTCCAGCGGGTCACCGCCCGTACCACGCAGGTCGTCTCGTCGAAGCACTGCAGCGCCTTGGTGCCGAGCATCGAGCCGGCGGCGCCGACGCCCTCGTAGTCCAGGGGGACGTCGAGGTGCTCGTCGGTGAACATCGGTGTCGAGGAGCCGCCCGGCGTCCAGAACTTCAGCCGGTGGCCGGGCCGCATGCCGCCGCTCATGTCGAGGAGCTGGCGGAGCGTGATGCCGAGCGGGGCCTCGTACTGGCCGGGGCTGGCGACGTGGCCGCTGAGCGAGTACAGCGTGAAGCCCGGCGACTTCTCACTGCCCATCGACCTGAACCAGTCTTTCCCGTTGTGCAGGATCGCGGGAACCGACGCGATCGATTCGACGTTGTTCACAACAGTCGGGCAGGCATAGAGCCCTTCGACAGCAGGGAAAGGGGGACGGAGCCGCGGTTGACCACGGCGGCCTTCGAGCGAGTCGAGCAGTGCGGTCTCCTCACCACAGATGTACGCGCCGGCGCCCGCGTGCACGGTGAGCTGGAGGTCGAGCCCGCTGCCCAGGATGTTCTCGCCGAGGTAGCCCGCCGCGTAGGCCTCGCGCACGGCCTCGTGCAACCGCCGCAGAACGGGGACGACTTCACCACGCAGATAGATGAAGGCATGCGACGACCTGATGGCATAGCACGCGATCACAATGCCCTCGATGAGGCTGTGCGGGTTCGCGAAGAGGAGCGGGATGTCCTTGCAGGTCCCGGGCTCCGATTCGTCGGCGTTGACAACTAGATAGTGCGGTTTTCCATCACCCTGCGGAATGAACTGCCACTTCATTCCGGTCGGGAATCCCGCGCCGCCGCGGCCGCGCAGCCCGGACTCCTTGACGTACGCGATCAGGTCGTCCGGTGACATGGCGAGCGCCTTGCGGAGCCCCTCGTACCCCTCGTGCCTCCGGTAGACGTCCAGAGTCCAGGACCGGTCCTCGTCCCAGAAGGCCGACAGCACGGGTGCGAGCAGCTTCTCGGGGCTCGAGTCCTTCAGTTCGGGTGCCACGGTCATCACTCCCCCTCCTCTGCAGTAGGCCCTGCGGGGTGAGCCGGGTCGGAGGCCGATGTCTCCTGCGGCGCGTCATGGGAGCTGAGGTGCTCGGCCGGCGACGGCTCGTGCACCCTGTCCTGCCGTTCCTCCTGCGGACCTCCGCGCGGATGGACCACGCGCGCGGGTGCGGTCTCTCCCCTTGCCAGGCGAAGGCCCACCAGCGACGCCGGTCCCGCACTGCCGCCCTCCTCGACGGCCCCGGGCCGCTCGTCGGGGAAGCCGGCCAGGATCCGCGCGGTCTCCTTGAAGGTGCACAGCCGCGCCCCGCGCGTGGGCTGTACGGGCCGTCCCGCGCGCAGATCGTCGACCAGGCGCTTGGCGCTGCCCGGCGTCTGGTTGTCGAAGAACTCCCAGTTGACCATCACGACCGGGGCGAAGTCGCAGGCCGCGTTGCACTCGATGTGCTCCAGGGTGACCTTGCCGTCGTCGGTGGTCTCGCCGTTGCCGACACCCAGGTGCTCCTGGAGGGTCTCGAAGATCGCGTCTCCGCCCATCACCGCGCACAGCGTGTTGGTGCACACGCCGACCTGGTAGTCACCGGACGGCCGCCGCCGGTACATGGTGTAGAAGGTGGCGACGGCGGTGACCTCGGCCGTGGTCAGGTCCAGCATGTCCGCGCAGAACTGCATTCCGGTGCGCGTGACATGGCCCTCCTCCGACTGCACGAGGTGGAGCAGCGGGAGCAGGGCGGACCGGGAGTCCGGGTAGCGCGCGATGACCTCGCGCGCGTCCGCCTCCAGCCGGGCCCGGACGTCGTCCGGGTACGCGGGCGCGGGCAGTGCGGGCATGCCCAGGCTGACGCCCCGCTCCGAAGAAGAGGTGGTCACCGGTCGACGCCTCCCATCACGGGGTCGATGGACGCGACGGCGACGATGACGTCGGCGACCTGGCCGCCTTCGCACATCGCCGCCATGGCCTGCAGGTTGGTGAAGGACGGGTCGCGGAAGTGGACCCGGTAGGGGCGGGTGCCGCCGTCGGAGACGGCGTGCACGCCGAGTTCGCCCTTGGGGGACTCGACGGCCGCGTACGCCTGTCCCGGCGGGACGCGGAAGCCCTCGGTGACGAGCTTGAAGTGGTGGATCAGGGCCTCCATGGAGGTGCCCATGATCTTCTTGATGTGGTCGAGGGAGTTGCCGAGACCGTCCGGTCCCAGGGCGAGCTGGGCGGGCCAGGCGATCTTCTTGTCGGCGACCATGACCGGGCCGGGCGCGAGCCGGTCCAGGCACTGTTCGACGATGCCGAGCGACTGGCGCATCTCCTCCAGCCGGACCAGGAAGCGGCCGTAGGCGTCGCAGGTGTCGGCGGTCGGGATCTCGAAGTCGTACGTCTCGTAGTCGCAGTACGGCTGTGCCTTGCGCAGGTCGTGCGGCAGGCCGGTGGAGCGCAGGATCGGGCCGGTGGCACCGAGGGCCATGCAGCCGGCCAGGTCGAGGTAGCCGATGTCCTGCATGCGGGCCTTGAAGATGGGGTTCCCGGTGGCGAGCTTGTCGTACTCCGGGAGGTTCTTCTTCATCTTCTTCACGAACTCGCGGATCTGGTCCACCGCGCCGGGCGGCAGGTCCTGGGCGAGTCCGCCGGGCCGGATGTACGCGTGGTTCATCCGGAGGCCCGTGATGAGCTCGTAGAGATCGAGAATCATTTCACGATCACGGAAGCCGTAGATCATGATCGTGGTGGCGCCGAGCTCCATGCCGCCGGTGGCGATGCACACCAGGTGGGAGGACATCCGGTTCAGCTCCATCAGGAGCACCCGGATGATCTTGGCGCGTTCGGTGATGTCGTCCTCGATGCCGAGGAGCTTCTCCACGGCGAGGCAGTAGGCGGTCTCGTTGAAGAACGACGTCAGATAGTCCATGCGCGTGACGAAGGTGGTGCCCTGCGTCCACGTGCGGTACTCGAGGTTCTTCTCGATGCCGGTGTGCAGATAGCCGATGCCGCAGCGGGCCTCGGTGACCGTCTCGCCCTCGATCTCCAGGATCAGACGGAGCACTCCATGGGTGGAGGGGTGCTGGGGACCCATGTTGACGACGATGCGTTCGTCGTCGGCGCGGGTCACGGACTGGACGACCTCGTCCCAGTCGCCACCGGTGACCGTGTAGACGGTGCCCTCGGTGGTTTCCCGGGCGGCTGCTGACTGGGTGCTGCTCACGAGTACGACCTCCGCTGGTCCGGAGCCGGGATCTGGGCGCCCTTGTACTCGACGGGGATGCCGCCGAGGGGGTAGTCCTTGCGCTGCGGGTGGCCCTGCCAGTCGTCGGGCATCATGATCCGGGTCAGGGCCGGGTGACCGTCGAAGACGATCCCGAAGAAGTCGTAGGTCTCGCGCTCGTGCCAGTCGTTGGTCGGGTAGACGGAGACGAGCGACGGGATGTGCGGGTCGGCGTCGGGGGCGCTCACTTCGAGGCGGATCAGCCGGTTGTGGGTGATCGAGCGCAGGTGGTAGACGGCGTGCAGCTCGCGGCCCTTGTCGTGCGGGTAGTGGGTGCCGCTGACGCCGGTGCACAGTTCGAAGCGCAGGGCCGGGTCGTCGCGCAGGGTGCGGGCGACGCGCAGCAGGTGCTCGCGTTCGATGTGGAAGGTGAGCTCGCCGCGGTCGACGACCGTCTTCTCGATGGCGTTGTCGGGGAGGAGTCCCTGTTCCTCCAGGGCGCCCTCCAGTTCGTCGGCGACCTCGTCGAACCAGCCGCCGTAGGGGCGGGTCGCCGGTCCCGGGAGTCGGACCGAGCGGACCAGGCCGCCGTAGCCGGAGGTGTCGCCGCCGTTGTTGGCGCCGAACATGCCGCGCTGGACGCGGATCTCCTCGCCGCCCTGGCCTCGCTGGCCGGGGAGGTTGGAGGCGGAGAGGTCCTTCTCGGGGTTCACCCCGTTCGCGGAGCCGTTCACCCCCTTCGCGGACCCGTTCACGCCGCCCGTGCCGTTGCCGTTCGCGTCGCTCACCGCAGCAGCCCCTTCATCTCGATCGTGGGCAGGGCCTTGAGCGCCGCCTCCTCCGCCTCGCGGGCCGCTTCCTCGGCGTTCACGCCGAGCTTGGCGGACTGGATCTTCTGGTGGAGCTTGAGGATCGCGTCCATCAGCATCTCGGGGCGGGGCGGGCAGCCCGGCAGGTAGATGTCGACCGGGACGATGTGGTCGACGCCCTGGACGATCGCGTAGTTGTTGAACATGCCGCCCGAGGAGGCGCAGACGCCCATGGAGATCACCCATTTCGGGTTGGGCATCTGGTCGTAGACCTGCCTCAGCACCGGCGCCATCTTCTGGCTGACCCGGCCGGCGACGATCATCAGGTCTGCCTGGCGCGGCGAGCCGCGGAAGACCTCCATGCCGAAGCGCGCCAGGTCGTAACGGCCGGCGCCGGTGGTCATCATCTCGATGGCGCAGCAGGCGAGGCCGAAGGTGGCGGGGAAGACGGACGCCTTGCGCACCCAGCCCGCGGCCTGCTCGACGGTGGTCAGCAGGAAGCCGCTCGGCAGCTTTTCTTCGAGTCCCATGTCGTTGAGGCCCCTCAGTCCCATTCCAGGCCGCCGCGCCGCCATACGTACGCGTACGCGACGAAGACGGTGAGCACGAAGAGCAGCATCTCCACGAGCCCGAAGATCCCCAGGGCGTCGAAGGTGACGGCCCAGGGGTAGAGAAAGACGATCTCGATGTCGAAGACGATGAAGAGCATCGCCGTCAGGTAGTACTTGATGGGGAAGCGCCCGCCGCCGGCCGGCGTGGGGGTCGGCTCGATACCGCACTCGTAGGCCTCGAGCTTGGCGCGGTTGTACCGCTTCGGACCGATCAGCGTGGCCATGACCACGGAGAAGATCGCAAAGCCTGCCCCGAGGGCTCCCAGTACGAGGATGGGCGCATACGCGTTCACCGCTCCTCGCTCCTCTCAGTCGGCGCTGACTGCTGGCGGTTGCACTGGTGCACTGCGCTCACTTCCGCCTCACCGGTCCCACGAGCCCCGTCGTCCCGTGCGAAGATCGAGAACATGTGAAGCAGGTCACAAGCCCAGTTGCCACGCATCTTATGCCCGCGACTCTGTGATCTGCGACACGGGGTATTCCACAAGCTTTGTGATCTCCACCACCTGACGAAGGATCATGAAGTCGGATGATGAGTGATCTTCATACGCGAAGCGTTCACTTGATCACCAGAAGTGACATTTTTGCTTGTCATTGCAGGCCGGAGCAGGCGTCTCAATATCAAGAGACTTCCGCTGCATGCAAATTGGCGCTGGACGCGGGGGCCTGGTAGAGGACGGCGTTCACACATCAGAGGGAGGCGCACGTGCAGTATGGACGGAGGGGTGGGCGCGTGCACGCGTTCACGAGCGCCGCGCGCACAGGACGCCGCGCTTCCGGTAACCGTTCCGTGACCTCCGCCACACCGGTGAGGTGCCCCCAAGAACCGGGCTTGGCCAACGACCCCAACCGGTGGTAGGTGGGGGGCAATTCGGACGTAATGATCAAAGACCGTGATCAAGGCCTTGATCACCGAGGTCCGCTATGTCCGTTACGGCGTCAATAAAGAACAACACACCCGGGATTCCCGGCCTCGATTGAGCAACTGTGGCGCAGCCCACGTTTCTTGAAGATATGAAGGAGCCCCTGGTACCGGTTGTTCCCATGTCCCACACCGCTCACATACGCAGCCACCGGAAGCCCCGCCGCAGCGCGTCGACCCTCGCGATGCGGGCCGGAGTTGCCGGTGGCGTCCTCAGCACCCTGGCAGTCGCCGGGGCGTCCGGCTCGGCGAACGCGGCCGAGCCGGTGACGCAGACCCTCGAACTGCCCACCCTGACGGCCGACCTGGCCGCTCAGGCGGCCCAGTCCGCGGACGCCACCCAGCAGGCCGCCGCGAACTACCAGCTGCAGGCCGAGCGTGACGCGGCCGCCGCAAACGCCGCGAAGCAGGCCAAGGCGGACCTCGCCGAGGCGAAGCAGAAGGCGGCCGCGGCCAAGAAGAAGGCCGAGGAGGCCGCCCGCAAGGAGGCCGCCGCGCGCGCCTCCCGCAACGCCGAGCGGACGACGCTCGCCGCCACGACGGACTCCGGCACCTCGACGAGCACCTCGACGGCCACCGGTTCGGCCGCAGCCGTCATCGCCTTCGTCAAGGCGCAGATCGGCAAGGCCTACGTCTCCGGTGCCACCGGCCCGTCGGCGTACGACTGCTCCGGCCTGGTGCAGACGGCGTTCAAGCAGGTCGGGATCAGCCTGCCGCGCGTCTCCCAGGACCAGTCGACGGCCGGCACCCAGGTGTCGCTGAGCAACCTGCAGCCGGGCGACATCCTGTACTGGGGCAGCGCGGGCAGCGCCTACCACGTCGCGGTGTACGTGGGCGACGGCATGTTCGTCGGCGCGCAGAACCCCTCCAGCGGCGTCGGGGAGCACCCGCTGTCGTACGACCCGCCGACCGGCGCCGTGCGGGTGCTCTGAGCACTCCCGCGCCTCTCAACGCGCGTAGGGCCGCAGCCGCTCGGGGGCAGCGGCCCTTGCGCCGTTCCCGGCACGCCCGGGGCGGTGTTCCTGACATGCTCGGCACGGGCCGCCGCCCGGCGGTCCGTCCATGAGCGAAGGGAACCGCGCGATGCCACGCGTGTTCGTACAGGGAAGGCCCGCCGACCACTACCCCCGCCACGCCCCGGAGGCCCGGCGTGGTGCGGTGCGCCGGATCACCGAGGCCGGCGAGGCGGTCCTGCACAAGCCGTGCCGGGACGTCACGGAGTTCGGGCCCGATCTCGCCGCACTCATCGACGACATGTTCCTCACCCTGTATGTCGCCGAGGGAGCGGGACTGGCGGCGAATCAGGTAGGGGTCGATCTCCGGCTGTTCGTGTACGACTGCCCCGACGACGACGGTATCCGGCATGTCGGACACATCGTCAATCCGGTGCTCGAAACGCCCACGCACGGGCGACGGCTGCTGGACGAGGGTGAGGGCTGTCTGTCGGTGCCGGGTGCCGTGATGGCCGTACCGCGGCCGGACAGGGCCGTCGTGCGCGGGCAGGACAAGGACGGCCGGCCGGTCGTCATCGAGGGCACGGGGTACTTCGCGCGCTGCCTCATCCACGAGACGGACCACACCAACGGGTACATCTACCTGGACCGGCTCTCCAAGCGGGAGAAAAAGGACGCGCTGCGGCAGATGGCGGCCCGGCGGGACGAGGTCTTCGCCCGCCGGACCGCCACAGCTGAGGAGCTGAGTCGGGCCTGGCAGAGGGCCCGGGAAGGGCTCACGCCTTCGGAGCCACCTTGCTCAGGCCGTTGATGATGCGGTCCATCGCGTCGCCGCCCGTGGGGTCGGTGAGGTTCGCGAGGAGCTTGAGGGTGAACTTCATCAGCGTCGGATGCGTGAGGCCGCGCTGGGCGGCGATCTGCATGACCTTCGGGTTGCCGATGAGCTTCACGAAGGCGCGGCCGAGGGTGTAGTAGCCGCCGTAGGTGTCCTTGAGGATGCGCGGGTAGCGCTGGAGGGCGATCTCGCGCTGGGCGGGCGTGGCCCGTGCGTGGGCCTGGACGATGACGTCGGCGGCGATCTGGCCGGACTCCATGGCGTAGGCGATGCCCTCGCCGTTGAAGGGGTTCACCAGGCCGCCGGCGTCACCGACGAGCAGCAGCCCGCGCGTGTAGTGCGGCTGGCGGTTGAAGGCCATGGGCAGGGCGGCGCCGCGGATCGGGCCGGTCATGTTCTCGGGGGTGTAGCCCCAGTCCTCGGGCATGGAGGCGCACCAGGCCTTGAGGATCTCGCGCCAGTCCAGCTCCTTGAAGGCGGCGGAGGTGTTCAGCACGCCGAGGCCCACGTTCGACGTGCCGTCGCCCATGCCGAAGATCCAGCCGTAGCCGGGCAGCAGACGGTCCTGGGGACCGCGGCGGTCCCACAGTTCCAGCCAGGACTCCAGGTAGTCGTCGTCGTGGCGGGGGCTCTCGAAATACGTCCGGACCGCGACGCCCATCGGGCGGTCCTCGCGGCGGTGCAGGCCCATCGCCAGGGACAGGCGGGTGGAGTTGCCGTCGGCGGCCACCACCAACGGCGCGTGGAAGGTGGTCTCGCGCTTCTCCTCGCCGAGCTTGGCGGTGACGCCGGTGATACGGCCGGTGCGGTCGTCGACGACCGGGCCGCTCACGTTGCAGCGCTCGTACAGCCGCGCCCCCGCCTTCTGGGCGTTGCGGGCGAGCTGCTCGTCGAAGTCGTCGCGCTTGCGGACCAGTCCGTAGTTCGGGTAGGAGGCGAGATCCGGCCAGTCCAGCTGGAGGCGGACGCCGCCGCCGATGATGCGCAGGCCCTTGTTGCGCAGCCAGCCGGCCTCCTCGGAGATGTCGATGCCCATCGCCACGAGCTGCTTCACCGCACGCGGGGTGAGACCGTCGCCGCAGACCTTCTCACGCGGGAACTCGGTCTTCTCCAGGAGCAGGACGTCAAGGCCGGCCTTGGCGAGGTGGTACGCGGCCGTGGAGCCGGCCGGCCCGGCGCCGACGACGATGACGTCCGCGGTGTTCTCGGAGAAGGGCTCGGGGACTCGCTCGGAGTGGGGCTCGGTCTCGACGGTCACGGCGGGATCTCCCCAAGGTTCGAAATCTGCGTGCCGACCGGCACTGGACATGGGCAGTCTATTCAGCAGAATTGATCACCCGGCTGAAGGGCTGCCCAGTGAACCGACCCCTCCCCGCGGTACGGCTGCGCGTTCCCACTCACGAGGACGCGGTCGCCTGGCACCGGGTCTTCGACGACCCCGAGGTGATGGAGTTCTACGGCGGCAGACCGGCCGCGCTCTCGGTCTACGAGGAACTCACCGCGCGCCAGCGGCGGCACGACGCGGAACTCGGCTTCTGCCTGTGGACTTTGCTGGACGAGGCGGGGGAGGTCATCGGCTTCACCGGGGCGCAGCCGTGGCGGCCCGACTGGGGACCGGTCGGCGAGATCGAGATCGGCTGGCGGCTGGGCCGGGCGCACTGGGGCAAGGGGTATGCCACCGCGGCCGCGCGCGAGACGCTGGAGCGGGTGCGGGCGGCCGGGGTGCCGGAGGTGGTGGCGATGGTCCGGCCGGGCAACGAGCGGTCGGTCGCGGTGACCCGGCGGCTCGGGATGCGGCCGGCGGAGACCTACCCGCACCCCGCACTGCAGGAGTCGGCACTCTGTTTCCGGCTCGCCCTCAACACCCGCGCGGATAACGCAGCGTAGCCATCTGTTACAGAAAGACACCGACTCCTTCCGGCCGGGGCGTACGGGAGTTACCCTTCCAGTACCGCTGGGGGTGACATCTGTGCGTATAACACCCAAAACACCCGAAGTGCGCGTACCACGGCTGGTCGGACTGATGGCCGTGGACGCGCGCGAAACGGCCCGGGCGCGGGGCCTGTTCCTCAACGCGCCGGACCGCCCGGACTTCCACCACACGGTCGTCGACTACGTCGTACGCCAGTACCCGCAGCCCGGCGCCGAGGTGCCGCGGGAGTCGATGGTGTACGTGTGGTTCGACTTCGGTGAGGGAGAGGGCGGCGGAGGCGTGCGCGAGCCACGGATCCCGCGGCCGCCCGCGGGCGGGCTCCAACGTGAACTCGGTGAGCCCGGCGACGCCTTCGAGATGATCAACCGCTGAGCCCGCCGCTCCGGGAAGAGACGGCTCAGCTCTCCTTGAAGCCCCGGTGCAGGGCGACCACGCCGCCGGTGAGGTTGCGCCAGGCCACCTTCGACCAGCCCGCCTTGCGCAGCCTTTCGGCGAGGGCGGGCTGGTCGGGCCAGGCACGGATGGACTCGGCGAGGTAGACGTAGGCGTCCGGGTTCGAGGACACCGCGCGGGCGACCGGCGGCAGGGCACGCATCAGGTACTCGGTGTAGACGGTGCGGAACGGCGCCCACGTCGGGGACGAGAACTCGCAGATCACCACGCGGCCGCCGGGGCGGGTCACCCGGTACATCTCCCGCAGGGCCGCGTCCGTGTCCTGGACGTTGCGCAGACCGAAGGAGATGCTGACGGCGTCGAAGGTGTCGTCCTTGAACGGCAGCTTCGTCGCGTCCCCGGCCGTGAACGGCAGCCAGGTGTGCTTCCTCTTGCCGACCTGGAGCATCCCGACCGAGAAGTCGCAGGGGACGACGTACGCGCCCGTCCGCGCGAAGGGCAGCGAGGAGGTGGCCGTGCCGGCGGCCAGGTCGAGGACCTTCTGCGCGGGGCGCGCGTCGACCGCCTTCGCCACCTCCTTGCGCCAGCGCCGGTCCTGGCCGAGCGACAGCACGTCGTTCGTCAGGTCGTACCGTTCCGCCACGTCGTCGAACATCGAGGCGACTTCGTGCGGCTGCTTGTTCAGGGAAGCGCGGGTCACCCGCCCATTGTGGCAGCAGGGGGTACGGCACCCCGGCAGCGCCCTCGTCCACGCCCGCGCGGCGCACAGCCGGCCGACTAGGTCTGCCTCCGGTGCCCCGGGATCAGCGGCCCCGGTACACCAACCGCCCGCCGATCACGGTTGCCACGCAGGTGCCGGCGCCGCGGCGGACCAGTTCGGCGCGGTCCGCCACGTCGAACACGGCGAAGCGGGCGGGGCCGCCCGGGACGAGCCGCGGCAGCAGGATCAGCGGGGTCGGGGACAGCGCCGCCGGGCCCGGAAGGCGGTCCGGCCGCTGCCCCACCGCGAGCCCGGCCCTGCGCACGGCGTCGACCGCGGCCCGCGAACGCAACTCGCCGGCCACCGCCACCGTGCCGTGTGCCAGCATCCGCTGCACCCCGCGTCGCGCGCTCGCGCCGAGGCGTGCGGGATCGCCGCGGAAGATCTCCCGGGCCCGCGCCCCGCCGATCGGCTCGGTGCCGAGGACGTCGGCCTCGCGGGGGTCGGGGTGGTAGGTGGCCTCCAGCAGCTCCGGGCCGTACGGGTTCAGCAGCCCCGGAGTGAGGATGCCGGGCCAGCGCCGCACCTTGGCCCGGGGCTCGGCGGCGGCCAGTTCTCCGTACGGGCCGACGGCGGCGACGGACGCCCCGTCGACCAGAACCGCCGCCTCGGGAGACCGCTCGGCGACGTGAAGTGTCAGCACCGCACCCCTAGTTCGACGCCAGCAGCTTCAGTTCGGGGTGGGCAGTGCCGCCCTCGATGGCCGTGGAGGAGATGTGGGAGACCACACGGTCGTCCACGGGGTCGTTCGCCGGGTCGTCGTGGACGACGAGGTGCTCGTACGTCGTGGCCCGCTGCGCCGGGACGCGGCCCGCCTTGCGGATCAGGTCGATGATCTCCAGGCGGTTGGAGCGGTGCCTGGCGCCGGCCGAGGAGACGACGTTCTCCTCCAGCATGATGGAGCCGAGGTCGTCCGCGCCGTAGTGCAGGGAGAGCTGGCCGACCTCCTTGCCCGTGGTCAGCCAGGAGCCCTGGATGTGCTGGACGTTGTCGAGGAAGAGGCGGGCGATGGCGATCATGCGGAGATACTCGAAGATCGTCGCCTGCGTCCGGCCCTTCAGGTGGTTGTTCTCGGGCTGGTAGGTGTACGGGATGAACGCGCGGAAGCCGCCCGTACGGTCCTGGACGTCCCGGATCATCCGCAGGTGCTCGATCCGCTCGGCGTTCGTCTCACCCGTGCCCATGAGCATCGTGGACGTCGACTCCACACCCAGCCGGTGCGCGGTCTCCATGATCTCCAGCCAGCGCTCGCCGGACTCCTTGAGGGGCGCGATGGCCTTGCGGGGGCGCTCGGGGAGCAGTTCCGCGCCGGCGCCCGCGAACGAGTCCAGGCCGGCCTCGTGGATCCGGGTGATGGCCTCCTCGACCGACACGCCGGAGATACGGGCCATGTGCTCGACCTCGGAGGCGCCCAGCGAGTGGATGACCAGCTGCGGGAAGGCGTCCTTGATGGCCTTGAAGTGCTTCTCGTAGTACTCGACGCCGTAGTCCGGGTGGTGGCCGCCCTGGAACATGATCTGGGTGCCGCCCAGCTCGACGGTCTCCGCGCAGCGGCGCAGGATGTCGTCGAGGTCGCGGGTCCAGCCCTTTTCCTTGTCCTTGGGGGCCGCGTAGAAGGCGCAGAACTTGCACGCCGTGACGCACACGTTCGTGTAGTTGATGTTCCGCTCGATGATGTACGTCGCGATGTGCTCGGTGCCGGCGTACTTGCGGCGGCGTACGGCGTCGGCGGCGGCGCCCAGCGCGTGCAGCGGGGCGTCGCGGTAGAGGACGAGCGCCTCTTCCGGGGTGATCCGCCCACCGGCTGCGGCACGGTCGAGGACAGACTGGAGGTCGGCCTTCTCGGTCACCAGGGCGTCCCTTTCGTCAAGGGTTGTGGACGGGCTGACTCAGCCTACGCCAGCCCTTTCCCCGCACAGACGTCAGGCCGCGTACGCGCCGATCAGCAGGCCGGTCAAGGCACCGGCCAGCAGGAACGGGCCGAACGGGATCGCCGACTTGCGTCCCGCGCGCCGTACGACGACGAGCGCGCCGCCGTACAGCGCGCCGAACAGGAAACCGGCGAAGGCGCCGAGCAGGACCGTGGACCAGCCGTACCAGCCGAGTACGACGCCCATGCCGACGGCCAGTTTCACGTCGCCGAAGCCCATGCCGGCCGGGTTGATGCGGTACAGCGCGTAGTAGCCGGCGCCGAGCGCGAGGGCTCCGTACAGCGCGGTGAGCCAGTGGCCGGCGTGCTCGGGCAGCAGCGCGGCGAGGCCCAGCAGGGCGAGGGCGGCCGCGGCGAGGGGCAGGGTCAGCGGATCGGGCAGCCGCTGCACCCGGAGGTCGACCACGGCCAGCAGCACCCCGACGGGCGCGAGCAGCAGCCATACCGCCAGTTCCGGCCGGGTGCCGGTGGCGGCGGCGAGAGCGGCGCAGGTCAGGGCGGTGGCGAGGGCGGCAGGGAGTACCTCGGTGCGCTGTCCGTGCCCCCGCCCCTGTACCTGCCCCTCTTCTCCGCACGCGCCGCACCCCGTGCGGCCGATCCAGCCCCGCAGCGGGTGGCCGTCCGGGCAGCGGTCGCGCCACGGCTCACCGGAGGGGACGGCGAAACGGTAGGCGGCGCGGGGCAGCAGCGCGCCCGTCAGAACACCCCACAGCGCGGCGGCGGCCATCAGCGCCCCTGTGCTCATCCGGTTCCGCTCCCCGTCGCGCTCACGGTTCTCATCCGACCTTCGACATCCGGGCCTGCGCGTTGCCCTCGGCCGCGCTGTCCGAAGTGAACTGCAGGTCGTCGCCGACCGGGGTCAGTTCGACCTGGCGCGGACTCGCCACACAGTGCCCGGGGTTGTCCCGTGCGCCCACCGAGGTCGCGAGGATCCGGGACTTCGTCACCTTCTTCAGGGTGAGGACGTCCGTGCACACACCGCCGATCTGGTCGGTGTTCCTCAGCCGTCCCAACTCCTCCCCCACGCTCGCCTGGTGGACGGTGATCCGGAAGGTGCCCGCGGGCAGTCCCAGTTCGCTGCCCTGCCCTTCCCAGGTGCCGAGATAGCGGGCCGGGATCGCACCGGACCGGGAACTCCCGCCGGGGGCACTGCTGACCGCCTCACTCGGCGCCGGGGAGCGGGGGGCGCTGCCCGCGCCCGCGTCACTGTCGTGCTGGAACCAGGGCCGCAGCACCGCGCCGGCCACCAGGGACACCACGGCCAGCGCTCCCGCGACGGCCAGCACCACCGTGCAGCTCAGCCGGCGCCCCCTGCCGCTGTCTGCCGGCGCGGAGGCCGCCGCCAGGCTGACCGAGACCCGGCCGGGCGGCGACGCGTCCCGCGGCGCGGGCACGACGGTCGGCGCCCCGGACGGCACCCCGTCCGCACCGGTCGCGGACTCCGGGCCAGCCCCGGCCGCACCGGTCGCCGGCCCGGAAGGCACCGGCGTGCCAGGGTCCTGCGGGCTCATCACGGGCGCGGGCCCGAAAGCACCGGCCCCGGTGACGGAGTCCGGCTCGGCGGGGGCGGGAGCGGAGGCGGGGCCCGAGCCGGAGTCCGAAGCAGACGCTGACGCAGGCACCGGCGGCCCCGGCACCGCCGGCCGGTCGAAGGCCACCGGCCCCGACCGCACCGTCTCCCCCGTGTCCAGGTTGAGCAGGCGGACGGCGCTGCGGCTGACCTGTTCCACCAGGGGACCCGGCAGCCAGCCGCCGGCGATCAGGCGGGTGGCGCCTTCCGGGGCGAGCCGTCGGCTCACCTCGGCGGGCACCGGCCGGGCCGCCGGGTCCTTGTCCAGGCAGGCCATGGCGACCTCCCGCAACGCGCCGTCGAGCGAGCCCAGTTCGGGCTCCTCGTGGACGACCTTGTAGAGCAGTGCGGCCGAGGAGTCACCGCGGAAGGGCGCTTGCCCGGTGGCCGCGTGGACGAGGACCGCGCCGAGGGAGAAGACGTCGGCGGCGCCCGTGACGCCCTTGCCGAGGATCTGCTCGGGTGACATGTAGCCCGGGGAGCCGACCGAGACACCGGTGGACGTCAGGGACGCCGTGCCGTCCATGGCCCGTGCGATACCGAAGTCGATCAGCAACGGTCCGTCGAGGGTCAGCAGGACGTTCGACGGCTTGACGTCCCGGTGCACGAGCTCCCGTTCGTGCACGGCCGTCAGCGCCTCGGCGAGGCCCGCGCCCAGGGCCCGTACGGTGTGCGCGGGCAGCGGGCCGGTGTCGGTGACGGCCGCGGCGAGGGACGGGCCGGCCGCGTAGGCGGTGGCGACCCAGGGCACCGGGGCGTCCGGGTCCGCGTCCAGGACGGGCGCAGTCCAGGCGCCGCCGACCCGGCGGGCGGCCGCCACCTCGCGCCGGAAGCGGGCGCGGAACTCCTCGTCCAGCGCGAAGTGCGGATGCACGATCTTCACGGCGACCGTACGGCCCCCCGCGCTGCGGCCGAGGTAGACCCGGCCCATGCCACCGGCGCCGAGCCGGCCGAGCAACCGGTAGGGCCCGACGGTGGCCGGCTCGTCCACGTCCAGCGGCTGCATGGCGCGCTCCCCCCAACGCCTCCGGCCTCAAGGCCCGTACTCACGACACGTCTCAAGGCCCGTAGCGCTCAAGACACGCACTCAAGGCCCGTGTCCAGGCCTGTCCCGCTCAGCCTAGTGACGCGTGCTCACCGACGCAGCAGGTCCACCTTCACGTCCGCCGGGAAGCCGGTCGTCGGGCCGATCCGGCGGGCGAACTCGGCGACCGCCTCCAGCTGCGGGGTGCCGAAGCTGAAGTCGAGGGTGGTGAAGTACTGCGCCAGGGTCACCTCGTCGAAGGCCTCCCAGCGGGCGGCCTGTTCGGCGACCTTGGCGACCTCCTCCAGGGAGAGGTTGCGGGATTCGAGGAAGGCCTGGTGGACCTGGCGGGTGATGTCCGGCTCGCGGTCGGCGTAGTCGCGGCGGGCCGCCCAGACCGCGAAGACGAACGGCAGTCCGGTCCACTCCTTCCAGAGCGCGCCGAGGTCGTGGACCTCAAGGCCGTAGCGCGGGCCGTCCAGCAGGTTCGCCCGCAGTGCCGCGTCGCCGATCAGGACCGCCGCGTCCGCCTCCTGCATCATCAGGCTGAGGTCGGGCGGGCAGGTGTAGTAGTCGGGCCGGACGCCGTAGCGGTCGGCGAGGAGGAGCTGGGCGAGGCGGACCGAGGTGCGGGAGGTCGAGCCCAGGGCGACCCGGCGGCCGTCCAGCTGGTCCAGCGGGACCTGCGAGACGATCACGCAGGACATCACCGGGCCGTCGCAGCCGACGGCGATGTCCGGGAAGGCGACCAGGTCTGCGGCGTTCTTCAGGAACTCGACGAGGGTGACGGGGCCGATGTCGAGGTCGCCGCGCACGAGCTGCTCGCTGAGCTTCTCCGGGGTGTCCTTGGTCAGCTCGAAGTCGAGGAGGGTGCCGGTTCTCGCGAGCCCCCAGTAGAGGGGCAGGCAGTTCAGGAACTGGATGTGGCCGACGCGCGGCCGGGTGCGAGAATTGTCCACATCGCGACCCTAGACCCCGTGGGGTACGGTGCCGGGACCGGCCCCGCCGTCACCTCGCCGTCAAATGGCCCAACGGCCGTTCAAACATCCGGGTGAAGTGATCTTTCCCTCTATTGCTTTCGGCTGCCCGGATGCTAGGCTTGCCGCAAGTTGCAGTTTGGTTTCCCTTGCAGTACAGAGCCTGCGGAGCATGTAACCGCAGGCTCTCGTCGTTTTCAGACGTATGCAGTTGCGCAGCACCGTTTCGCACGTGCAGGTTCTGGAGCAGGGCAACCCTTTTGAGCCCAAGGAGGGCTTATGGCTACCGGAACCGTTAAGTGGTTCAACGCCGAAAAGGGCTTTGGCTTCATCGCCCAGGAGGGCGGCGGCCCCGACGTCTTCGTTCACTACTCCGCGATCAACGCCTCCGGCTTCCGCTCCCTCGAGGAGAACCAGCAGGTGAGCTTCGACGTGACGCAGGGCCCGAAGGGTCCGCAGGCGGAGAACGTCACCCCCGTCTGATCACTGCCTGATCGCAGAACCTGAGAGCAGTACCCAAGGAGCCCCGCGCCGTTCCGGCGACGGGGCTCCTGCCTTTCCCGGGCCCACCGCCGGTCCCGGCCGTTGATGAATTCTGTGCGAATTCTCTACGTGTGCTGCATGACGAGAACGAAGGTCGTACCCGGCGCCAGCGCCTCGTAGGAGTGCGGCACATCTCCCCTATAGGTCATGTAATCCCCCGGGCCGAGTTCCGCCTCCTCCCCCGCCGGGCCCGCCTTCATCCGGCCGGAGCTCACGATCAGATGCTCGACCGTGCCGGGGATGTGCGGTTCCGACACCCGGGCCGCCCCGGGCTCGGCGCTCAGGCGGTAGATGTCCCGCCGGGCCGACGGCGGGCTCGCGGACAGCAGGGTGGCGACATAGTTCGCCTGCGCCGAGGCGACCGCCGGGCCCTCGCCTGCCCGGATCACCTGGATGCTCGGCGCCGGCGGCTCCACCAGTGCGCTGAACGGCACCCCCAGGGCGACCGCGAGCGCCCAGAGCGTCTCCACGTTGGGATTGCCGCTCGCCGCCTCCAGCTGGGAGAGCGTCGACTTCGCGATTCCGGCGCGTTTGGCCAGCTCGGACAGGGACAGCCCGGTGCGGGTGCGCTCACGCTTGAGTGATGCGGCGATCCACTCCAGAGGGAGCCGGGCGGGGGGACGGGGAGGCGGCTCGGACATCTCGTTCGCTCCATCGGTACGACCGTTCGGCTTGACGGACAGAGTACCTGCTGTTCATTGTAGAAAACATGCGTTCGTTTCTCCGAACACCCAGTGATCGTTCCCTGCTCCGCGACAGCTCTCTGGTCTGGCTGGCCAGCGGCGTCGTCGGTGTCTCCTTCGGTGCAGTCTCCGTCGCCGGCGGGCTGCCGGTGTGGGTGCCGGTACTGATGTCACTGGTGGTGTACGCGGGATCGGCCCAGTTCAGCGCGGTGGGAGTGCTGCTCGCCGGGGGCGGCCCGCTCGCGGCGGCGGCGACCGGACTGTTGCTGAACACCCGTACGGCCGCCTTCAGCCTGGCCGTCGCCGAGATCCTCGGGACCGGACGGGTGGCCCGCTTCCTCGGCGCCCACCTGGTCACCGACGAGACGGTCGCCTTCGCCCTCGCCCAGCCCGACCCGGTACGGCAGCGGCGGGCCTTCTGGATCTCCGGGCTCGGGCTGTTCGCCGTGTGGAACACCGGGGTGCTGGCCGGTGCGCTCGCCGGGGGTGCGCTGGGCGACACGGCCCGCTACGGGCTCGACGCCGCGTTTCCCGCCGTACTGGTCGCCCTGGTCCTGCCCCAGCTGCGGGGGGACGCGGCGGTACGGCGGTGTGCGGTGATCGGCGCGGTCGTCGCCCTGGTGGCGACGCCCGCCGTGCCCGCCGGGGTGCCGGTGCTGCTCGCCCTGACGGGGCTCTTCCTGTATCGCCGACAGCCTGTGGAGGCCGCCGCATGAACGCCGCTGTTGTCGTGATCCTCGCGCTGGCCGTGGGCACGTACGCCTTCCGGCTGGTGGGGCCGGTGCTGCACGGGCGGGTCGAGATACCGGCCCGTGCGCAGGAGCTCGCCTCGGCCGGAGCGGTGGTCCTGCTCGTCGCGCTCCTGGCCACCGGTGCGCTGACGGAGTCCGGCGGCTTCGCGGGCTGGGCCCGGCCCGCCGGGGTCCTGGTCGGCGGCGTGCTGGCCTGGCGCCGGGCACCGTTCGCGGTGGTGGTGCTGGGCGCGGCGGCGACGGCCGCGCTGCTGCGGCTTGCCGGGGTGGGCTAGGCCCCCGGCCGGGCCGCCTTCCGCCAGATCGTCAGGTCTCCCTGCAGGAAGGCGATGTCCGGGAGCGCGGTGGACTTGGTCTGGATCACGTACAGTCCGATGTCGCCCTCGATGTCCTTGATGCAGAACTCGGTGCCGGCCGCCGCCCCGGCCAGCGTCCAACTGTGCTTCTTGGCGCTGCCGAGTATGAGCCGGCACTCGTCGAGGGTGGTGCCGTGCGCACCCCACATCTGGACGAAGACGGCGCTGTCGCTCGTCAGCTCACACCCGATCGACCGGCAGTCGAAGCGGATGTCACCCCTGCGGTCCTCCCGTGCGGGCTCCTTGTCCCCGAGGCTCAACGAGGTCTTCGCGTCGAGCCGCACCGGGGCGAAACCCTCCGGCCGCGGGTCCTGGGGCGACGCCGACGAGGATGCCCCGTTCCCGGACGCGCCGCCGCCACCGTCACCGGCCCCGCGCGCCGACGAGTCCGGCGCATGCGAGGAGGAGCCCGGCGCGGACGCCGACGACCGTGCCGCCGGCCCCGTGGCGGACGTCCTGGAGCCCGCCGTGCCCCGGCCAACGGGCCTGTCCTTGGCGTCCATCACGAACCACGCCAGGGCCGCCACCAGCAGCGCGCCTCCCGCCACACCGGCGGCCGTGATCAGTCCGGCGCGCCGCTTGCGGGCCTTGCGCTGGTCCGCCGTCGGCTGCGGCCACCCGGCCGGCGACCGCGGGTACCCGATCAGCGGCTGCGGGGAGACCGGGGTGGGGTCGGGCAGCGGCGCCGGGACCACGACCTCCGGCCCGGTGATCTCCCGCCACACGGCCGGTCCCCCGCCCGCGTCGGCGTCCGCCCCCAGCCGCTGCCGGCACCACTCCACGACCTCCGCCGCCGTGGCCCGCTCGGCCGGGTCCGCGGCCAGGCAGCGGGCGAAGAGCGGCCGCAGCGGCTCGGGCAGCAGGGACAGGTCGGGTGCGGAGTGCACGATGCGGTACAGCATGTTGACGCCCGAGCCGTCGCCGTAGAGCGGCCTGCCCAGCGCCGCGAACGCCGCCGTCTGACCGAGCGCGAAGACATCGGTCGCCGTCGTGACCTCGTCCCCGGACGCCTGCTCCGGGGCCATGAACGCGGGCGTGCCGATGGTGTTTCCGGTCGCCGTGTACGACGTCCCGTCGGCGGCCAGTGCGATCCCGAAGTCGATCACCCGTGGCCCGTCGGCGGCCAGCAGCACGTTCGACGGCTTCAGGTCCCGGTGCACGATGCCCTCGGCGTGGATGGCCTGCAGCGCCTCCGCCACCCCCGCCATCAGCCACAGCACCGCCGGAACCGGCAGCGGTCCGCGCCGGGCCACGGCCTCCGCCAGCGACGGCCCCGGCACGTAGAGCGTGGCCAGCCAGGGCGGCACGCCGTCCGCGTCGGCGTCGATCAGCTCGGCGGTGTACGCGCCCCGGACCCGCCGGGCCGCCCTGACCTCCCGTGCGAACCGCCGCCGGAAGTCCGGATCGTCGGCCAGCTCCGGCCGCACGACCTTGAGGGCCACCGGCCGGCCACCCTGCGTGTGCGACAGGTAGACCCGTCCCATACCCCCCGCGCCCAGCCGCGCGGCGAGCCGGTAACCGGCCACCACCGGCGGATCGTCCCCCTGCAGTGGCTGGAAAACGTCTGTCGCCTGATCCATCGGCCCTTTCCCCCGCCCCGATCAACTGACCGAACGACAGAAGCCTAAAGGCCTGTCAGTGCGGGTCGTTACGGTCCTCCCCATGACCGACACCGAGGACTTCCTCACCGCCACCCGCACCTTCTACGACACGGTCGCCGAGGACTACGCCGACCACTTCCGGAACCCGCTCGCCGACAGGCCGCTGGAGCGGGCGCTGCTCGCCGCGTACGCCGAACTGGTCGGCCCGGACCGGCCGGTGGCCGACCTCGGCTGCGGGCCCGGCGCGGTCACGGCCCATCTCGCGAGCCTGGGCCTGTCCGTCTCCGGCCTCGACCTCTCCGAGTCGATGCTCACCGTCGCCCGCCGCGAGTATCCCGCTCTGCGGTTCGAGCAGGGGTCGATGCTGGAGTTGCCCCTTGAGGACGGTTCCCTCGCCGGGGTCGTCTCCTGGTACTCCAGCATCCACACACCCGTGGCCGAACTCCCCCGTCTGCTTGCCGAATTCCACCGCGTCCTCGCCCCCGGCGGCCACCTCCTCCTCGCCTTCCAGACGGGAGACGAGCCGCTCCGCCTCACTCAGCCGTGGGGGCGTCCGGTCACGCTGGACTTCGAGCGCCGTCGTCCCGAGTTCATGGCGGGGCTCCTGGCCGACGGCGGTTTCGTCCTGCGCTCCAGCACCGTGCGCGCACAGGACACCGCGCTGGGCGAGACGGCGGACCAGGCGTTCCTTCTCGCCCGAAAGACAGGCTGACCAGGCAGAACTCTCGCTCAGCGAGCGGCGGCGACCGTATCCGCGAAGGCGCGTGCCGGAGGGCTGAGGGCGTCCCAACGGCGGACGGCCCAGCCGACCGGGAGGGGGCGCAGGCCCCGCAGCCGGACCAGCCGCAGATCGCCCTCCCCCGGTACCGGCAGTCCGGGTACGGCGGGTACGACCGCCCGGCCCACGCCCAGCTCGGCCAGCAGCAGCGCCGTGTCCCAGTCGGCGACGCTCGTGTCGTAGGCGAACCGCACGCCCAGCTCGGCGCAGGCCGCGTCGAGTCGGGCGGCGGAGGTGGAGTTGGGGGGCAGGCGGATGAGGCGTACGTCGGCCAGTTCCGCGGGGTCGAGATCCGGCCGTTCGGCGAGGGGATCGTCGGCGTGGACGGCGAGCAGCCAGGGCAGTTCCGCGACCGTCCGCTGCTCGATGCCACGGACCCGGGGGCCGACGGTGATCCACGCCAGGTCGAGGGTGCCGTCGGCGAGGGCGTCGAAGGTGCCGCGTCCCGAACTGACGGTACGGAACTCCAGATTGACCTCGGGATGACGGCGGCGGAAGGTGACCACCGCGTCGGACATGAAGTGCCGGACGGTGGTGGCGCCGGTGGCGACGCGGACGTACCCGCTGTGGCCGTCGACGAGGTCGCGCAACTGCCGTACCGCGAGGTCGAGGCCGGATATGCCCTCGGCCGCCGCCGCTTCCAGAATCCGGCCGGCCTGCGTGGGGACCACGCCCCGCGGTTGCCGTTCCAGCAGCGCCACCCCGGTCTCCCGCTCCAGCCGCTTCACGTGCTGGCTCACGGCGGACTGGGTGCAGCCGAGGTCCCGCGCGACGGAACTGAGGCTGCCGGCACGGCACACGGCCACGAACACGCGAAGGTCGTCCAGCGTCACAACTCCCAAGCTAGCACTTGTAGGTTCGAAGGAAACCCAAGGATTGACTGAGGGTCAGGTGCCGTACGAGGATCAATGGCGGGCCGCGACCGACCCAGGCGGCAACCCGCTCCACGCCCCGCCGAGAGTCCGGACCGAGGCGGGACCAGCGCGGAGCGGGTGTCGACCGTAGCCGCTTCGACGCACCGGCCTCAGTTCCCGTACAGGCTCTCCACCTCGCGGGAGAAGTCCCGCGTGATCGCCTCACGGCGGAGCTTCAGGGAGGGCGTCAGATGGCCGGCCGCCTCGGTGAAGTCCACGGGGAGTACGGCGAAGCGGCGGATGGACTCGGGGCGGGAGACCAGCTTGTTGGCCTCGTCGATCGCTCGCTGCAGGATCGCCTCCAACTCCGGGTCGCCGAGCAGGAGTTCCGGCGGCACCGGGTGCTTGCCGATCATCTGCCGCCAGTGGGTGATGCCGTCGGGGTCGAGGGTGATCAGCGCGGCGACGTACGGCCGGCCGTCGCCGACCAGCATCACCTGCGAGATCAGCGGGTGCTGGCGCAGCCAGTTCTCCAGCGGGGCCGGGGCCACCGACTTGCCGCCCGCGGTGATCAGCAGTTCCTTCTTGCGGCCGGTGATGGTGAGGTAGCCCTCGTCGTCCAGTTCGCCGATGTCGCCGGTGGGCAGCCAGCCGTCCCTGGTCGCGGGGACGACTCCGCCGGCCTGCGGGTCCCAGTAGCCGCGCAGGACGTGGTCGCCCGCGACGAGGATCTCGCCGTCGGCCGCGATCCGGACGCGGGTGCCGGGGAGCGGCCAGCCGACCGTGCCCAGGCGGGGTTTGAGGGGCGGCGTGACGGTCGTGGCGCCGGTGGTCTCCGTCAGGCCGTAGCCCTCGAAGATCTCGATGCCGGCGCCGGCGTAGAACGCGGCGAGGCGCCGGCCGAGCGGGGAGCCGCCGCAGATGGCGTGCCGGACGCGTCCGCCCATGGCGGTGCGGATCTTGCGGTAGACGAGCGGGTCGTAGAAGCTGCGGGCCGTCTTCAGGGAGCGGCTCGGGCCGCTGCCGGCGCCGGTCTGCCGGGCCTCCAGCGCCTCGCCGTAGCGCCGGGCGACGGCGGCGGCGCGGTCGAAGACCGCCACCCGGCCGCCCGACTCGGCTTGCGCACGGGCCGAGTTGTAGACCTTCTCCAGCATGTACGGGATGGTCAGCAGCGCGGTCGGCCTGAAGGCCGCCAGGTCCGGAAGCAGGTCCTCGGCGGCCAGGCTCGGCGCGTGGCCGAGGCGGACCCGGGCCCGGACGCAGGCGATGGCCACCATGCGTCCGAAGACGTGGGACATCGGCAGGAAGAGCAGGACCGAGGGCTCCTCGTCCTGGGCCTTGAAGACCGGGTGGAGCAGCTCGATGGCGTTGTCGACCTCGGCGAAGAAGTTGCCGTGCGAGAGGGCGCAGCCCTTGGGGCGGCCGGTGGTGCCGGAGGTGTAGATGAGCGTGGCGAGGGTGTCGGGACCGAGCATGCCGCGCCGTACGGCGACTTCACCGTCCGGCACCTGTGCGCCGGCCTCGCCGAGCCGGGTCACGTGCTCCTTGTCCATCACCCACAGATGGCGCAGGTCGGGCAGGTGCTGGAGTTCGGGGCCGATGGCGGAGGCCTGGCCAGCGGTCTCGGTGATCAGGGCGACGGCGCCGGAGTCGTGCAGGATCCAGCGGGTCTGGAAGACCGAGGAGGTGGGGTAGACCGGCACGGTGACCAGGCCGGCGGCCCAGGCGGCGAAGTCGAGCAGCGTCCACTCGTACGTCGTACGGGCCATGACGGCGATGCGGTCGCCCGGCATCAGGCCCTCGGCGATCAGCCCCTTGGCCACCGCGAGCACCTGCTCGGCGAAGTACGCGGCCGTCACGTCCGTCCAGCGGCCGTCGGGCAGCTTGCGGCTGAGCACGATCGCGGCCGGCGCGGCGTCCGCGTTGTCGAAGGGCAGGTCGGCGAGGGAGCCGTGTTTGAGCGGGGATGTGAACGGCGGTACGGACACCTCCCGCACCACACCCTCCAGCCGCTGGACCCACGGCTCCACGAGGACCGGGCGGCCGTCGTAGTCGGTGGCGGAGACGGGGGTGTTCGGGTACGGCGTGGACACGAGCGGCTCCTGTGGCGTGCGTGCACCTGCGGCGCCTTGACGGAAAGGGGTTACCGCAGGTTAGGGAGGTGATCGTACGGCTCCGCTGTGAGGGGATTGTGCGAGTCCGGGAATGGTCCGGAGCCGGGGATGTGCAGCCTCGGGGGTTATGTGACGGGGGCTCACGTTTGATTCCCCGCCGGTGACGCGCCCCTGCCCGTCACCCGCACTCCCGGGTCGGGTCGGCCGGCGGTGTCCATGTGTTGCCCTGCATCAGATTGCCCAGGCCCGACCACGCGAAGTTCATCAGGGTGGTCGCCGCCTGGCGGGCGGTGACTCCAGGCGTGGTGTTGGCCCACACGGCCAGCGACTCCGCCGCACCCACCAGTGCCTCGGCCAGCCCCGCCACCTCGTGCTCGGGCAGGTCGGGGGCCCGGTGGGCCTCGCGGGCCGCGGCCGCGACCAGCCGGGTCACGAACGCCACGATCTCCTCGCGCATCGCGGCGACCTCGGCCGCGAAGGGCTCCCCGTGCGTTCGGGCCTGGAGGTGCAGCACCGACCAGGCGTCGGGGTGCGCGGCGGTGTGCGCGAAGAAGGCCCCGAGCCCGTCCCAGAGCCGGCGGTCGGCGGGCAGGTCCGTGCGGACCCCGGCGCGGACGGCCTCCGTCAGGGCGGTGGCCTCGCGCCGGATGCAGGCGGTGAAGAGGTCTTCCTTGGAATTCAGGTACAGGTAGACCAAGGGCTTGGACACGCCGGCGAGTTCGGCGATCTCGTCCATCGAGGCGGCCATGTAGCCGCGTCGGCCGAAGATCCGCACGGCGGCGTCGAGCATCTGCTGCTCCCGCACCGCCCGCGGCATGCGCTTGATCCTCGCCCCACCCATGAGGGCAAGACTAGTTGGACGCGGCTGCCCCGCCCTGCGCCCTCGCGGCGTCGTCGACGCCGTCCTCCTGGCTGCGGTTGGCGTCGAGGTTGGCCTTCATCCGGTCGACCCTGTCGACGATCTGCACCGAGGCCCGGTCCCGCTCCTTGCGCAGCACCACCCAGCTGATCGGCGCCGACAGGACCAGCGCCAGCAGCAGCACCCACAGGAAGTTCGAGTCGCCGAAACCGCGCGGGAAGATGCCGGAGTAGACGGCTCCCCAGACGACCACGAGGCAGCCGGCGAAGATGCCGAGGCGCATCAGCGTGTAGCGGAGCATCTCAATCCACTCGTCCGATTCCAAAAGGGGTCATCGTCCAGTGAAGCACGACCGGGGAGGGATCTTGCAGGGGGGTCAGCCGAGGGACAGCAGCATGATCACGTCGTCGCGGTCGTCGCCGGGTGCCGCCCGGATGGCGCCCGGCACCCGGCCGACCTCCTTGTAACCGCAGGAGCCGTAGAACCGCTCCAGGCCCAGGCCGCCCCGGCAGCTCAGCCGTATCGCGTCGATGCCGTCGAAGGTACGGGCCGCGTCCGCGGCGGCCGCCAGCAGCTCGCGGCCGTACCCCTTGCCCTGGTGCCTCGGGTGGACCATCACCGTGTACAGCCACACCCAGTGCTGCTGGAGCCGGTGCGTGTTGAAGGAGAAGAAGGCGGTCGCGGCCGGCTCGCCCGTCTCGTCACAGCCGACCAGCAACCGGTGACGGCCCTCTGCCATGGCCACGAAGTGGCGCACCAGCTCCGGCCGGACGTCCTCCCGGCTCACCGGCGGCACGAAGCCCACGGCACCGCCCGCGTTGGAGACGTCCGTCCACAGGTCGAGGATGCCGTCGCGCAGGGCAGGGGTGATGGCGGGGTCCAGGGTGAAGGTAAGCGGCATGGGGCCACTTTAGCCATTACGGGAGGGGGATCCGTCACCCGAGGGCGCGCGCAGCCACCTTCAGGTCGGCCACGAGCCCCTGGTACGCGGCCTTCCTGTCCGCGTCGTCCTGCGCCCGCAGTACCGACGACGGATGCACGGTCGGCACCAGCCGCTCGGGCCGGCCGTGGATCTCCCGCTCCAGTACGGTCCCGCGCACCTCACCCACCCGGAACGACGACCCGAGCAGCGCCTTCCCGGCCGTCGCACCGAGCACCACGATCAGTTCGGGCTCGACCAGCGCCAGCTCCGCGGCGAGCCACGGCCCGCAGGCGGTCATCTCCCGCAGGCTCGGGGCCTTGTGGATCCGGCGCTTGCGCGGCTCGGCCCGGGTGAACTTGAAGTGCTTGACGGCGTTGGTGACGTACGCCTCCGCCGGGTCGATGCCGGCTTCCTCCAGCGCCCTGTCGAGCAGCTTGCCGGCGGGGCCGACGAAAGGTCTGCCCTGGCGGTCCTCCTGGTCGCCGGGCTGCTCGCCGACGAGCATGACGCGGGCGTGCGTGCTGCCCGCGCCGAACACCGTCTGCGTGGCGTCCCGGTGCAGCGGGCAGCCGCGGCATCCGGCGGCGGCTTCGCGGAGGGCGGCGAGATCGGCGCCCTCGGGGACGAAGGGCTCCGCCGTGTAGGCGTCCTCGGGGGCCTTCGTTGAAACCATGCCGGGCGGGTACCCCTTGTGCCCCGCCTTGTCACCGACCGGGCCGCGTCACACCCGCATCGGCTGGGGGGACTCCCTGCGGGCCGGGTCCGGGCCGTCGTACTCGCGGATGATCTCGTAGCGCGTGTTCCGTTCCACCGGGCGGAAGCCGGCGTCGCGGATCAGCTCCAGCAGGTCCTCACGGGTGAGCTTGTTCGGCGTACCGAAGTTGTCGGCGTCGTGGGTGATCTTGTACTCGACCACCGAGCCGTCCATGTCGTCCGCGCCGTGCTGCAGGGCCAGCTGCGCGGTCTGCACCCCGTGCATGACCCAGAAGACCTTCACATGCGGGACGTTGTCGAAGAGCAGCCGGGAGACGGCGAAGGTCTTCAGGGCTTCCGCACCGGTCGCCATCTGGGTGCGGGCCTGAAGGCGGTTGCGGATCTTGCCGTCCTTCATGTCCACGAAGTCGTGCTGGTAGCGCAGCGGGATGAAGACCTGGAAGCCACCCGTCTCGTCCTGCAGCTCACGCAGGCGCAGGACGTGGTCCACGCGGTGGCGGGGCTCCTCGATGTGGCCGTAGAGCATGGTGCACGGGGTCTTCAGGCCCTTCTCGTGCGCCAGGCGGTGGATGCGGGACCAGTCCTCCCAGTGGGTGCGGTGGTCCACGATGTGCTGCCGGACCTCCCAGTCGAAGATCTCGGCGCCACCGCCGGTCAGCGACTCCAGGCCCGCGTCGATCAGCTCGTCCAGAATCTCCGAGGCGGAAAGACCGCTGATCGTCTCGAAGTGGTGGATCTCCGTCGCCGTGAAGGCCTTCAGGGAGACGTTCGGCAGGGCCTGCTTCAGCTCCCTGAGCGAACGCGGGTAGTAGCGCCACGGCAGGTTCGGGTGCAGGCCGTTGACGATGTGCAGCTCGGTGAGGTTCTCCGACTCCATCGCCTTGGCCAGCTTGACGGCCTCCTCGATGCGCATCGTGTACGCGTCCTTCTCGCCCGGCTTGCGCTGGAACGAGCAGTAGGCGCAGGAGGCCGTGCACACGTTGGTCATGTTCAGGTGCCGGTTGACGTTGAAGTGGACCACGTCGCCGTTCTTGCGGGTCCGGACCTCGTGCGCCAGGCCGCCGAGCCATGCCAGGTCGTCCGACTCGTACAGCGCGATGCCGTCCTCGCGGGTCAGCCGCTCACCGGAGCGGACCTTCTCCTCCAGCTCGCGCTTGAGTCCGACGTCCATGCCAACACCTTTCTACGACAGCACCGCCAACGGTATCCCTAGACCTCTTCGGGCAGCTCCCCGACCCGGTTCTCCCACTTCGTGGACAGCACGATGGTGGTACGGGTCCGGGACACACCGTTGGTGCCGCTGAGCCGGCGGATGGTCTTCTCCAGGCCGTCGACGTCCGACGAGCGCACCTTGAGCATGTAGGAGTCGTCGCCGGCGATGAACCAGCAGTCCTCGATCTCCGGCAGGTCCCGCAGCCGCTGGGCGACGTCCTCGTGGTCGGCGGCGTCGGAGAGCGAGATGCCGATCAGGGCGGTCACGCCGAGACCGAGCGAGGCCGCGTTCACCGTGGCGCGGTAGCCGGTGATGACACCGGCCGCCTCCAGCCGGTTGATGCGGTCGGTGACGCTGGGGCCCGACAGGCCGACGAGACGCCCCAGCTCCGCGTAGGAGGCCCGGCCGTTCTCCCTCAGGGCCTGGATGAGCTGCCTGTCCACCGCGTCCATGCGATCGAAGCCTTCCGCTGAAGAGGTCCGAAGTTGAAGAGAAGTACGTGCTTGCCGAACTAGCTCGGTGTGCCGCCGCCGAGCTCACCGCGCCACCGCCGGTACAGGCCGTGCTCGACGCCCGCCGCGTCCAGCACCCGCCCGGCGACGAAGTCCACCAGGTCCTGAATGTGGGTGGCGCCCGCGTAGAAGGCGGGCGAGGCCGGTACGACGGTGGCACCGGCGTCGTCCAGGGCGACCAGGTGGCGCAGGGTCTGCCCGTTCAGGGGCGTCTCCCGCACCGAGACGACCAGCGTCCGGCGCTCCTTCAGGGTGACGCTCGCCGCACGCTGCAGCAGATCCTTGGACAGCCCGAGCGCCACACCGGCCACACAGGCGGTGGAGGCGGGCACGATGAGCATCCCCTTCGCCGGGTACGACCCCGAGGACGGACCGGCGGCGAGGTCGCCCGCGCTCCAGTACCGCACCGCGCTGACGTCCACGTCGAAGGTGCCGGGCTTGCCGTCGGCGCCCCGGGCCAGCCATTCGCGCAGGTCGTCCTGCCAGTGGGCGTCCCGGAACGAGATCCCCGTCTCGTCCAGCAGCGTCAGCCGCGAGGCCCGGCTGACCACCAGGTCGACCGCCTCCCCCGCCCCCAGCAGCGCCCGCAGCACGGCTGCCGCATACGGCGTCCCGGAAGCACCGGACACCCCTACGATCCAAGGCACGCGCTGCGTTTCTCCTGCGTTCACACCTTGAGCGTACCGGTGGGTCGGGCAGGGTTCAGGCCGGGTGGCCCGGGGTTCGTCAGACCGTCAGACCGCGCACCAGCAGATCGAGCAGGGCGCACACGAACAGGGCAATCCCGATGAAGCCGTTGACCGAGAAGAACGCCCTGTTGAGACGGGACAGGTCGTGCGGGCGCACGATGCGGTGCTCGTAGACGAAGGCGCCCGCCACGATCGCCAGGCCCAGCCAGAAGAAGGCACCGGCGTGCGTGGTCAGGGCGTACCAGACGAACAGGCCCGTCGTCACGGTGTGGCAGACCCGCGCGCCCCGGATCGCCGCCGGGATGCCGAAGCGGGCCGGGACCGACAGGACGCCGATCTCACGGTCGGTCTCGACGTCCTGGCAGGCGTAGATCAGGTCGAAGCCGCCGATCCAGACACCGACGGCGAGGCCGAGGATCACCGCGTCCCAGTTCCAGTGCCCGGAGATCGCGAGCCAGCCGCCGATGGGGCCCATGGACTGGGCGAGGCCGAGGATGGCCTGCGGGAAGTTCGTGAACCGTTTGCCGTAGGGGTAGACCACCATCGGGATGACGGCGACCGGGGCGAGGGCCAGGCACAGCGGGTTGAGCAGGGCCGCCGCGCCGAGGAAGACCACCAGGGCGATCAGGGCGCCCGTCCAGGCGTGCCGGACCGACATCGCGCCGGTCACCAGTTCCCGGTGGGCCGTGCGGGGGTTCCGGGCGTCGATCTCGCGGTCGATGATCCGGTTGACCGCCATCGCGAACGTGCGCAGGCCCACCATGCAGACGGTGACCAGCAGCAGCCGGACCCAGTGGATGGTCCTGTCCCACTCGTACATCGCGGTGAGGGAGGCGATGTAGGCGAAGGGCAGCGCGAAGACCGAGTGCTCGATCATCACCAGGCGCAGGAAGGCTTTCGTGCGTCCCGGCTGGGGGATCGCTGCGGAGGCGCTGCTCACAGGCCGTACTCCTTCCAGCGGCGGTCCACCAGGGCCGCCGTATCGGGGTCGGAGAGGACCATGTCCGGCCAGCCCCCGTCCCGGGTGTAGCCCTCCTCCGGCCACTTCTTGGTGGCGTCGATCCCCGCCTTGCCACCCCAGAACTGCTGGTAGGAGGCGTGGTCCAGGTGGTCGACAGGGCCTTCGACGACCGTGAGGTCACGGGCGTAGTCGGTGTTGCCGAGGGCCCGCCAGGCGACCTCGTGCAGATCGTGCACGTCGCAGTCGGAGTCCACGACCACGATCAGTTTGGTCAGGGACATCATGTGCGCCCCCCAGATCGCGTGCATCACCTTCTGCGCGTGCTTCGGGTACTTCTTGTCGATCGAGACGATCGCGCAGTTATGGAAACCGCCGGCCTCGGGCAGGTGGTAGTCCACGATGTCCGGGACGATGATCTTGAGGAGCGGAAGGAAGAAACGCTCCGTCGCCCTGCCCAGCGGGCCGTCCTCGGTGGGCGGGCGGCCCACGACGATCGACTGGAGCAGCGGGCGCCTGCGCATCGTCACACAGTCGATCCTCAGCGCCGGGAACGGCTCCTGCGGGGTGTAGAAACCGGTGTGATCGCCGAAGGGGCCCTCCGGGAGCATCTCGCCGGGCTCCAGCCAGCCCTCCAGTACGACCTCGGCCTGAGCCGGCACCTGCAGGGGCACCGTCCTGCAGTCGACCATCTCGATCCGCCTGCCCGCGATGAACCCGGCGAAGAGGTACTCGTCGATGTCGCCGGGGAGCGGGGCGGTGGAGGCGTACGTGACGGCCGGGGGACAGCCGAAGGCGATGGCGACGGGCAGCCGCTCGCCCCTGCGCGCGGCCACCTGGTAGTGGTTGCGGCTGTCCTTGTGGATCTGCCAGTGCATGCCGATGGTGCGCTTGTCGTGGCGCTGCAGGCGGTACAGGCCCAGGTTCCGGATGCCGGTCTCGGGGTCCTTGGTGTGGGTCAGGCCCAGGTTGAAGAAGGAGCCGCCGTCCTTGGGCCAGGTGAACAGCGCCGGGAGCCGGTCGAGGTCCACCTCGTCGCCGTGCAGGACGACCTCCTGGACCGGGGCGCCCGCGGACTTGACCTTCTTCGGCGGCACGTGTGTCATCGCGCCGAGCTTGCCGAAGGCCTCGCGCACGCCGACGAACCCGTGCGGCAGCTCGGGCCGCAGCAGGCCGCCGATCTTCTCGGAGATCTCGCCGTACGACTTCAGGCCCAGCGCCTTCAGCAGGCGGCGGTCGGTACCGAAGACGTTCATGGCCAGCGGCATCGCCGAGCCCTTCACGTTCTCGAAGAGCAGGGCCGGGCCGCCGGACTTCTGCACCCGGTCGACGATCTCCCCGACTTCCAGATACGGGTCGACCTCGGCCTTGATGCGCTTGAGGTCGCCCTCGCGCTCCAGCGCCCGCAGCAGGGAGCGAAGATCGTCGTAAGCCATGCGCCCAAGTATCGCCGACCTACCCCTTTGTCCCTGCGCCCACCCCTGCCCGACCCGGGTCCGGCGTGGCTGGGATACTCGTCGATCATGAGACGTCGTCGCGTGTCACGGCTCCCGGCCCTGTTGGTCCCGCTGATCGCGCTCGCCGCGTGCACGCCGCAGCAGGACCCGGACAACTCCGCCGCATCCCCGGTGATCCGTATCCCGGCCGCCGAACGCCAGGCCGCCCCCGACCTCGGCGGCACCACGCTCGACGGCGGCCGCATCCGGCTGTCCGACTACCGGGGCAAGGTCGTCGTCCTCAACGTCTGGGCCGCCTACTGCGGCCCGTGCCGTGCAGAGGCGCCCGAACTCTCGCAGGCCCAGCGGCACTTGGCGACCAAGGGCGTCCAGGTGCTGGGCGTGGACACCGACGCCGAACGCTCGCAGGGCCGGGCCTTCGCGAGCGATCACCACCTGGCCTACCCGAGCCTGTACGACCCGGGCAGCCGGCAACTCGTCCACCGGACGCCTCCGAAGTACCTGGGGCAGGCGCTGCCGTACACGCTGTTCATCGACCGGAACGGGAAGATCGCCGCGCAGGGCCTGGTCGGGCTCACCGAGGCGGACGTGCGCACCATCACGCGTCCGCTGCTCGCCGAGAAGGCGGACGGGACGCGCTGAGCGGGGCTCAGTGGCCGGCCAGGCAGTGGTCGCTCTGACGCACCGGTGCCACCAGCCGGCTCAGCTCCATGAGGACGGTGTCGGTCTGCCGTACCGAGGCCGAGAGCGTGACCTCCACGGCGGGCCGGCGGCCGTAGGTGACGAGCAGGTCGTACCCGTCGCGCGCGGCGGCCTCGCGCAGCACCCAGTCCACGCCGTTCACGGCGACGCACGGGTCCTTCGCCGGGGCGGGCGGGTTGAGGCCGCAGCGCAGTCGTACCTTCCCGTGGCCCCAGGCCGCCAGCCCCTCGTAGGTGAAGGGGTCACGCCGGTCGCCGTCCAGGCGGTCCGGGTAGTGCGCGGCGATCCGGGCGCATGCCGGGTCCTTCGCCAGCGGCCCCTGCCGCATGCCGAACACCGGGGAGGCCAGTTCCCGTGCGACCAGCACGCCGCCGAGGACCAGGCCGCCGGCGGCCAGCCCGGCCGCCGCCCGTCTCCTGCGCCCGTCCGTCCTCATCCCGGCCACCTCTCCCCCGGTCCACGGGCAGCGATCATCAAGGTGTCCATCATGACCACCCGCTACTCTGGCCCGGTCACCGGGGCCCTCTCACTTCGTCGGGGGATTGCACGCCATGCTCAGGTATCTGCCGTTCCTGCTGGTCCTGGCTCTGTGGATCTACGCCTTCGTGGACTGTCTGAACACCCCCGAGGAAGAGGTGCGGCATCTGCCGAAGGTCGCGTGGGTGATCATCATCCTGCTCTTCGGGGAGGTGCTGGTGGGCCCGGTCGCCTGGCTGATCACCGGCCGGGTGCGGCACGCCCCGGCCGACGGCTCGGCGTCCGCCTGGGTCGCGCCCGACGACAACCCCGAGTTCCTCAAGTCCCTCGGCAAGGACGACCGGGACACGTGATGGAGCTCCGGCTGCTCGTCACCTTCGAGAAGGTCGCCACGGTACTGAGTTTCACCCGGGCCGCGGCCGAGCTGGCGTACGCCCAGTCCAGTGTGACCGGTCAGATCCGCACCCTGGAGACCTCCCTCGGGGTGGAGCTGTTCGACCGGCTCGGCAGCCGGATCCGGCTCACCGAGGCCGGCGAGCGGCTGCTGCCGTACGCCCGGCAGATCATCGAGCTGACCGAGGAGGCGCGGGCGGTGGTCGTCGAGCCGGAGGAGCCGTCCGGCACCCTGACCGTCGGCACGATGGAGTCCCTGACCTCCTACCGGCTGCCGCCGCTGCTGGAGTACTTCCACCACCGCCATCCCAAGGTGCGGCTCGCGCTGCGCACCACCATCGGCGACGAGACCCGGCAGGCACTGCGCCAGGGCACGTACGACGTCGGGTTCCTGATGGAGGAGGAGACCGAGCACCCGGGGCTGGAGACCGCGGTGCTCACGGTGGAGCCGCTGGCCCTGGTCGCGGCGCCCGGACACGCCCTGGCCGGCGCTCGGGTCACGACGGCGGAGCTGACCGCGCAGCCCCTGCTCGCCACCGAGCCGGGCTGCGCCTACCGGGATCTGTTCGAGCGGAAGCTGACGACGCTGAAGCCCGTGGACTTCCTGGAGTTCGGCACGATCGAGGCCACCAAGCGCGCGGCGGCGGCCGGCCTCGGGGTCGCACTGCTGCCCGAGGTGACGGTCGCCGCCGAACTCGCGGAGGGCTCTCTCGTACGGCTCGGCTGGGAGCCGCCGTTCACGCTTCGGACGCAACTGGCGTGGCGGGCCGGGAAGCGGCTTCCGGCGCACGCGCGGCTGTTCGTGGAGCAGGCGCGGAGGCTGGTCGCCGAGCAGGACGGGCCAGTGTGACCCTCAGGCTCGCCGTCACGATCAGCGGGACGCCCAGCGCCTGCACGGGCCCGATGTGGTGGCCGTACACCGCCCAGTCCATGACCATCGCCACGGCCGGGTAGACGAAGGCGAGCACGGCGATCTTCGAGGTCGGCAGCTTGGCGTACGCGGCGTACATGAGGACGTACATCACGCCGGTGTGGATCAGACCGAGCCCGGCGAGCCAGCCCCAGCCCCGGCCGGTGCCGCTCATGGCGCCGAAGTCCGCGAAGGGCAGCAGCAGCGGGATGCCGACCAGGACCTGGACGAGGGCGATCAGATGCGGGCGGACGCCGGTGATCCGCTTGGTGACCAGGGTGGACAGGCCGTAGAGCAGGGCGGCGAGGAGGGCCTGGCCGATGCCGGTCAGATACGACCCGCCGCTCGCGAACTCTCCGGGTGTGACGCCCGAGACCAGGACCAGCCCGGCGAAGGCCACGGCGATCCAGCCGGCCTTGGCGGCGGTGAGCCGTTCACGGAACAGCAGGGCGCCGAGGAGGACCACGTAGAACGGCTGGGTGTGGTAGACGACCGTGGCCACGGAGATGGACGTGTTCCTGTACGACTGGAAGAGCAGCACCCAGTTGAAGACGATGAAGACCCCGCCGAGCACGGCGAGTCCGAGGGTGCGCCGGGTGAAGCCGTGATCGCGCAGCCAGCCACGGGCGGTGACATAGCCGCCGAGGGCGAGGGCGCCGAACAGGACGCGGAAGAAGACGACGTCGAAGGGCGGGGCTCCCGACTCGACGACGAAGACGCCGAGGGTGCCGGAGAGCATCATGGCGGTGGTCAGCTGGGCGGAGCCCTTGAGTTCCGGGGTCATGACACCGACGCTAGGGCCGGGTCCCGGCCGGGTTCCACGCACTGGTGCGGGACGCTGCCGATGGGGCCATCGGCGCCGCCGATACGGGCAGGTGACCGAGAAACCGTCGACTGAGTGGCCGTCAACTCCTCCCCCTGCGACGTCACTTCGCGGCCCGTAACGACTTGCCATCGCCCACCGGCGATGTTGTTAATGGTGGTCACTGAGTTGCGACGGATCGCCTGACCTCTGGGGGACAGAAACAGATGCAGACCGGCCAGCCACCCGAACGCCCGGCCCAGGATCCGCCGAGCGCGCAGACCGCTCCTCCGGCGCCTGCGGCCCCGCCCACCGCGCACACCGCGGCGCCGCTCATGCCGGACGTCCCCGCGCCGCCCGCGGTGCAGGAGCCGGACCGGGTCGATCTCCGGGTCAGCAAGCGGATCCTGTGGATCGGCGCGGCGGTGTACCCGCTGGCGAACATCGCCCGCGTCTACACCTTCGTCCTGCGGCCCAGGCGCAAGGAGGCGGTGCTGAGGTTCCTGCGGTACACCGCGGGGACGCTGATCGTCGGGTTCATCGCGATGCTGCCCAGCCTGCCCTCCCTCACGTTCGGCGGGGGCGCGGAGCAGCACTCCGGCGCCGCGGGCTACGTCACCTTCATCTGGATCACGGCCGTGTGCGTCGAGATCTACTTCCTCATCGACATGTTCTCCGTCCTGACCGCCGCCCCGCACCACGTCATGGCGGTCGAGACCTCGGGCGCCTCTACCGCGCTGGTCACCAGCCCGGACCCGCGCTACCTGGACCAGGTCGTCGGCCAGATCTCCTACGCCATCGATCATCCGGAGGCCGAGTTCAAGGTGACGGTGGAGAGCCTCACCGTCTCGCCGAGGAACTACTACTTCGGCGACAACGTCAACATGTACGGCGGCAGCGGAAACGTGGGGATCGGCGCATGAGCGGCACCAACTACTACTACGGCGACAACGTGAACATGTACGGCGGCCAGGGCAACCAGGGCATCGTCAGGAACGAGGGCGGCGCCGGAGCCGGGCAGCAGGACCCGGCCCTGGTCGCCGCCCTCGCCGAACTGACCGGTCTCATCGCCCAGTTGCGGGCGCAGGTGCCGGCGCCCGACGCCCAGCTCCTGGACGAGTCCCTGCCCGCCCTCAGCCCCGACGCCGCCGTGCCCGCGCTGGAGCGGCACCGGGCGCTGCGGGCGATCGCCGGGATCGCCGCCGCCGTCGGAGCGGTCGGCCAGCCGGTGGCCGAGGCCGTACGGGCGATCACCGCGATGGTCAGCGGGTAGCGCCTACGGCGGCGGCACCCGTCATGTCCGGGCCCAGCTCTGCGAGGACGCCCCCGACTGGCAGCTCGCCTCGGCCACGTTGCCCCCGAAGGCGAGGTCGAGGCAGCCGCCGTCGTAGACCGTGCGCAGGGAGTTGCCGTGGCCGGTCGTCCAGCGGAGGTTGCTGCCGCCCTGCGAGCAGTCGCCGACGAAGACCGCCTGGCCGTTGCCGTTGGCGCTCAGGCAGGCGCCGGTCGAGGCGTTGACGACCTTGACGCTGCCGCCGGCGGCACTGCGGAAGGTCCAGCGGGCCGTGGAGTCCGAGCAGTCGCCGAGGCCCGAGGAGCCGTAGACCTGGATCAGGCACTTGCCGTTCTCACCGTTCTTCAGCCGGAACACACCCCCTCCGCCGGAGCCACCGGAACTGCCTGAACTGCCGGATCCACCGGAGCTGCTGGACCCTCCCGAGCTGCTGGAACCCCTGGAGCTGCCGGATCCAGATCCGGAGCCGCTGCCACTGCCACTAGCGCTACCGCTATCGGCACCGCTCCCCGTGCCGGATGCACCGCCGGAGCCGTCCGCCCCACCCCGCGGATCCGCAGTCGATCTCTCCCTGTCCCCCGTGTCCTCGCGCTTCTTCCCCCCGCTCGCCGGAGAGGCGGAGCGCTTCTTTCCCGCGCCCTTCGCGCCCTTCCCGGTGGGGCTCGCCGAGGAGGCACCGGGGGTGGGATCCGCCGGCGCGGAGACGGAGGCGCCCGGTGTGCCGGCGGCGCCGTCGCGGTGGGCGTCGGTGGCGTACGGCGCCAGCTGGAAGGCGAGGGTCGCGACACCGGCACCGACCACGATCGGTACGACGGCCACCAGCACCCGCCTGCGCCGCCGCTCGGCCGGACGCCCACCGGCCCGCACAACGACCTCACCCTCCGACCGACCGCGTCCGACCCCGGCCCCGCCGGGCCCCGGTCCACCGTCCTGAGGCTCCGGCCCCGCGCCCTGGGGTTCCGCTCCGGCGCCCTCGGTCCCCCGGTCGGCGCCGCCGGTGCCCGGTGCGGGGTTCTCGGTGGCCGGATCGGGCTTCGCGTCGATCGCCCGGAGGGTGCTGGGGGGCGGCGTCTTCTGCGGGGCCTGGCTTTCCTCCGGGGGTCCGCCCGGTTCCGGCTGTGGCGCCCGGGCGGCGAACTCCGCGCGGGCCGTGAGGGGTTCGGTGAGGGAGGGGGGCCACAGCGGGGTGGCGGGCGGTGTCCGGGCGGCGGCCAGTTCCAGCAGTTCGGCCGCGCTGGGGCGGGCGTCGGGGTCCTTGTCCAGGCAGGAGGCGACGACCGACGCCAACTCACGGTCAGCCGCGCGCAGTTCCTCCAGATCGGGCTGTTCGTGCACGATCCGGTACAGCACGCCGTGCCCGGACTCGTCACCGAACGGCGGCCGCCCGCACCCCGCGTACGCCACCACGGACCCGAGCGCGAAGACGTCCACGGCACCGGTCAGCCGACGGACCCCGGAGGCCTGCTCGGGAGACATGTAGGCCGGGGTGCCGACCACCATCCCGGTCCGGGTCAGCCGGCTCTGCTCGGCGGCCCGGGCGACCCCGAAGTCGATCAGGGTGACCCCGTCGAGGGTCAGCATGACGTTGGACGGCTTGACGTCCCGGTGCACCATCTCCAGCCCGTGCACCGCGGCCAGCCCCGCCGCCGCCTCCCGCAGCAGCAGCCACAGCGACTCGGCCGGCAGCGGCCCGCCGTGCACCTCGACGGCCTCCCGCAGCGTCAGCCCGGGGACGTACGCGGTGGCGAACCACGGCGGCCGGGCGTCCCGGTCCCCGGCGAGCAGCGGCGCGGTGGCCCCGGCGGGCAGCCGGGAGAGGTTGTCCAGTTCGTGCCCGAAGCGGCGGACGAAGTCCTTGTCCTCGCCGACGACCGACGGCAGGACCTGCTTGACGGCGGCGTACCGCCCCTCGTGCACACCGAGGTAGACCCGCCCCATGCCGCCGGCCCCGAGTCGCCCGACGAGCGGGATCGGTCCGATCCGCCGGGGATCGTCCTCCTCCAGCGGAGCGACGCCGTTGTGTTCCCCGTTCAACTCTTTCCCCCTGTTTCAGCGTGCGTAGGAGCCGAGGCCCACCAGGCAGTACACGTACTCGTTGACGGTCGCCCCGTTGATCGTGTACCGCGAGGAAAAGGCGTACTGGGTCCGGGAGTTGTCCTTGCAGCGACTCATGTCCGAGGTCAGCGGAATGGTCTCGATCACCTTGTAGTGCGCGTCGGACGCGGAGCAGGAGACCTCCTCCACTCCGCTGACGGACTGCGCGGTGGTGGAGTCCGGCAGGGTGCCGTTGAGGCAGGTGCCCGAGGTGTAGGGGCTCGGGTCCGGGCTCGGTGTGCCGTAGGGGTCGGCGGTGCCGTACGGGTCGCTGGAGTAGGTGTCGCCGGCGCCCGGAGCGCTGCTGTACGGATCGCTGCTGTACGGCTCGCCGGTCGCCGTGGCGGTCGGGTACGACGGTGAGTACGACGACGAGCCGAGCGTGTCGTCGGACGAGTCGTCGCTGCCGCCCCGGTTCGTGAGCACCAGGAGTAACACGACGACGGCGACGGCACCGAGCACGCCCAGACAGGTGAGGCCCTGCCTCTTCCCGGAGCCCGCTCCTGCGGCGGCCGGGGTGACGCGGATCCGCAGCCGCACCTCGCCGTCGGCGGTGCGCAGCCGTACGACGTCGCCGTCGCGGACCGGGGGTATCCGGACGGGCGGTACACCGGTACCCGGCGGCAGCCTGAGGACCGTACCGGAGGCGGCCTGCTGCGGGGTGAGGGAGACGGGGATCTCGGCGATTCCTGGATTCTCGGGTGACGACACCAGCCGCTCCTGGATGTGAGGATGAGGCAACCAGTGTGGGCCGACAGCCCACAGAACTAAAATATCTTTCTAGAAAAGCACTTCAGTATGAGCCCCAAGCAGCAGCGTGGCGAGGCCACCGTCGAACAGCTCCTGAACGCCGCACTGCGGGTCTACGCCGAGTCGGGTGAGCAGGGGCTGACGGTCGCGGCGATCACCCGGGCGAGCGGGGTGAGCCTCGGCAGCCTGTACCACCACTTCGGCAGCGTCGACGGGCTGATGAACGCGCTGCTGCTGCGCTGGCTGGAGCGGCTGCTGAGCGAGCTGGTCACGTCGTTGGAGGGCACGCGTACGGCCCACACGGGCATCCGGGCCCTGGTCGGCGCCTACCTGTCCTTCGTCCAGGAGCACCGCGAGGCCGCGCTGCTCCTGCACTCCTCCTACGCCGACCGCCAGGGCATGGCCGACGGCAAGAAACTGCGCGACGCCCAGGAGGCCCGTCTCTCCCCGCTCGCGCAGTGGGCCCAGGCGTACGTCGACTCCGGCGAACTGGCCCCGCTGCCCCTGCCGTTGATCGAGTCCCTGATCCTCGGCCCGGTCGTCGGCGTCGCCCGCCGGTGGCTGTCCGGCATCGAGGACGTGGACCTGGAACAGGCCGCGCTGGTCCTGCCGGACAGGATCTGGCTGTCGGTCAGCGCAGAGAGGAAGTGAACGCCGACCAGGCGGAACGGGGGATCATCAGGACCGGGCCGTCGGGGGTCTTGCTGTCACGTACGGGGACGACGGCGGGGATACCGGGGGCGATTTCCACGCAGTTGCCTCCGTCGTTGCCGCTGTAGCTGCTCTTGATCCACGTGGCCGCGCTGAGTTCGTGTCTGGTCATGGGTGCGCTCGTACCCTTCCATCGCCTCGCCGATCCAAGCGGCAGACTCGGGAGCTGCCAGGGCATCGGCCCTGAGCACATCATAGGTCTGGCTGTGCCTGGTGAAGACGGTTGGATCGTCCGCGAAGTGACCCTGACTCAGCGATTCCGAGTACACCCACCGGTGGCCGTCGGGCAGCTCGATCAGCGACATCGACGTAGTGGGCCGCACGACCCCAAGACGATCGGACGGTGCCACCTGGATGCGGATATTGGGACGCTGCGCGACCGCGAGCAGATGCGCACACTGGTCACGCATGACGGCGGAGCCTCCCACCATCATTCGCAGGCAACTCTCGTCGAGTACAGCGGCATAGAACGGCCCGTCCTCGACCAGGAAGCGCTGCTGTCGGCTCAGTCGCGCGCGGGCCTTCTCCTCGGCTTCGTCACCGCTCATGGTCTCGGAGAGCAGGGCCCGCGCGTAGTCAGGTGTCTGTAACAAGCCGGGGATCACCATCACCTGGTACTCGTACAGCCTGACGGCCTTCTCATCCATCTCGGCTCTGCGCTTGAACCAGTCCGGATGCTCCACCTGCGGATACCAGTCGATCTTCCCCCACAGCCGCCCCAACACCCCACCCGTAACCAACACCTCATCGCACTTCTTGGCGAACGTGTCCTGCGGCACCCGCGTCCCCGCCTCCACCCGGGCCACCAGGGACCGGTCACAGGGGATCTGCCTGGCCAGGGCGTCCTGGGTGAGGAACGCGGCCTCGCGGAAGTGCCGTAGCAGTTCGCCGAAGAGCGCGGCATTGGTGGTCACAGGCGTCGGCCCCCTCCGTGACAGGTACCCCGTGGCACGCGTCGAGCATTGATACGGACGGTTCCCGTGGGCGACGCTCGATACACCCAGAGTTACGAAGTGGGCCTGGAGTGGACATGGTTGAGCACATCGCACAGCGGATCGAAGCAGGAACGCTCGTCTACGACCCCCGTACGGGCAAGGTCGGCGAGTACTGCGGCAAGGCGGGCCCGTACGCCATGCTGCGTCCGGTCGGCGGGGGCCGGGAGTGGGAGGCCGCGCCGGACTCGATCCGCTCGGCGACGGCGGAGGAGCGGCTGAGCGCGGCGGTGCGGGCGGCCAACGCCCGCTCCGTGGAGGGGCGTTACACGGTCACGAACGTGCCCCTGCCGCCCGTACCGGTCCCCGGCTGCCAGGCCTGCACGGAACTCGCCTTACTCCGTGAGGAGGCCCGCGCCCGCGACGACGGCACCACGGAGACCGACGCGAACGTCCTGCTCCGCCGCCACCACAGGCGCGACCACGATGTGCAGCCCGACGGCGAGGTCCGGCGGATCTTCCGCTACGTGCCCTACTCGATCGTCCAGGACCCATCGGCGGAGCCGGAGTACGAGGCCTGCTGCGTCTCGGGGGACGACGCCGACTGCGGTGCCGCGTCCGGGCCGTACAAGGACCCGGCCCCGGTCGAGGAGTGGCAGCGCCTGCACACCCAGCAGACCCGCCACACCCGCTACCGCCGCTGCTTCGCCGACTACGCGGTGCTGGAGCGCGGTTGACCCTCCTCACCCGGAGTCGGGCGGCTCCTGCGGCGGGGCGGGGCGGCGGCGTACGACGACCGGCGGGATGGGGCGGCTTCCCGGAATGTTGATACGGATACGGGTGGTCAGGACGGTGTCGGCCGGCCCGGACGACGGTGTCGGCCTGCGCGGTGACGTGGCCCCGTCGAACCACGCCTCGGGTCCCCACGGCACGGAGTCCAGCGGGGTGAGGGTGACGCCCGGGTTCGCCAGGGCGGCGACCGTCAGCAGGTGGGCGTCCTGGCGCATCCCGACCTCCCGCAGCCGCTGGACGATCTGCGCGACCCGGTGTGCGCTGCGTGCGCACACGCCGTTCACGAGGAGTATCCGGTCGGCGAAACTCTCGTCGGGCAGAGACGACAGGAGCAGCGGAAGGTCCTTCATCGAGCGGTGCCGGCCCGCGGCGAGCAGCACCCGGTGGGCGAACCCGCCGAAGCCGGCCTTGCGCAGATGGCCGATGGCCTGCTGGAAGCTCCGGGCGGGCCGTTCCGCCATGCCCATCATCACCGCGTCGGTGTCCGGGGCGGAGAGGCTTCCGAGCAGGGTGACCAGTCCGGGGCCGGGACGGGACCAGCCGATCGCGAGGGCCAGGGCATCGGCCCTGTCCGTCGCCTCCGCCGCCCGCAGTCGTTGCAGGGCAGCGGTGAGCGGCTCGGGCGGCCAGTCGCGGCCCGTGGTCATCAGGCGGGGGAAGGCCTCTTCCAGAGCATCGAAGGTCGGCAGTTCAAGGGCCCACTCGACGAACGTGTCGACGTCCGTGCCGTCCTCGTCATGCGGCTGGTCGTCCGACCGGTTGTCCAGCTTCCTGTCCGGCTTGTTGTCCGGCTTGTTGTCCGGGGACTCACCTGCGGCCGTCAGGGTGCGCGGGGCCTCGTCAGAAGCGCTGTCCGGGGTGCGTGCGGCGGAGTTGTCCGGGAGTCCGTCGGGCTCCTCCCGGAGTTCCTCGGCGAGCCGGTCGAGCCGCTCGGCTCCCGAGTCCAGGATGTGCGCGGCCTTCATCAGCGCGATGTCGATGTCGTCGTGGGCGGTGGGGTGCGTCGGCAGCACCGGCGCGGGACCCGGGTCCTCCGGTACGGCGTCCGTCTCCGGGTGTGCGGCATCCTGCTCCAGCCGCAGCCGCGCGAGTTCCGCCGTGAGCCTGCGCACCTGTTCGGCGGACTGCTCGGCCAGCCGGTCGGCCTTCTCCCGTTCGTCCCGGGCACGGGTCAGTTCGGCTTCGGCCTGGAGACGCTGGGCCTCGCTGTGGCCCAACTGTTCCTGGAGGTCCGCGAGGGCTTCGGAGGCCGGGGCGCGGGCGGCGCTGCGGTCCCGTTCCGCGGTCAACGTCGCGATGTCACGGTGCAGTTTGTCGACGAGCGTCAGCAGGATCAACACCATGTGGTGGGCGTCGTTGCGCGCCTTCTCCAGTTCCGCCGTGCGGTGCAGTGCCCGCATGAGTTGATCGGAGAGTTCCAGCGACCGCCGTTGCGCGACGACCAGTTCCCGCTCCGGGTCCGGGGTGCCGGGACTCGCGTCGCCCGGGGACGGGACCTGCCGGCCGACGCCACCGGTCCGCCCGTGGCGTGCGGCGGCGACGGCGGCCTGGTGGAGGGGGCGTGCCTGCTGCCGTAACCCTTCGTACTCGGCGGCGCTGCCGGAGCAGGCGTCGGCGACGGCCTCCACGAAGTCCCACCGCAGGTTCACCCCGGCCAGCCGGTCCGCGACGGTCGACCTGCCGGGCACGGTCTGGCTCTCGAAGTGCTCGGGTTTCAGTTCCCCCAGCAGGTCGTCCAGGCGGAGGCCGGCATCGTCCAGCCACCCCCGAAGGAGCTCCGCGAGGCGATTGGCCTCCTCCGTGGGCCCGCGTAACCGCGCCCACGGGCGCGTGCGACGTCCCCTGCCCACCACCGAACCTCCGCTCTCCCGCTCGCCCACGGCACGCGTCGACCCCCTCCGGCCTTGTCCGGACTTGTACGCACGGAGACCTGGACTAGTGGAGTCGCGGTGGGCCGGGCCAGCACGCTGACGCCATCGCCCGTCCGCCGTACCGCTCCCCCCGGGACGCACGGCACCGGACCTCTTCCGGAGGAACTTCCATGCCCGGTCAACTCAATCATGTGCTGTCCGTCATCGCCCACGGAATCCTCACAGAGCTGCCCGCCCAGCTGGCCACGGCCGGCGTCATGGCCGCCTCGGCGGCGCTGTGCAGGCACCTCAGGCGCCGCCGGGCCAAGGCGGACGCGTCACGGGACGCCGGTGACGCGTAACGGTGCCCGTTGCCTCGGGGCGGCCGGCCCAGCACAGTGAAGCCATGGACCAGGAACAGGCCCGCGCCTGGCTCGCCACCGCTCTCGACGAGGCCCGTGCCGGGCTGGCCGAGGGCGGGATCCCGATCGGTGCCGCGCTCTACGCCCCCGACGGCGCCCTCCTCGGCCGCGGCCGCAACCGCCGGGTCCAGGACGGTGACCCCTCCGCCCACGCGGAGACGGCAGCGTTCCGCGCGGCGGGACGGCAGCGCACGTACCGCGGCACGACCATGGTCACCACGCTCTCCCCGTGCTGGTACTGCAGCGGTCTGGTCCGCCAGTTCGGCATCTCCCGGGTGGTGATCGGCGAGGCCGCCACCTTCCACGGCGGCCACGACTGGCTCGCCGCGCACGGTGTGGAGATCGTCCTGCTCGACGACCCCGCGTGCACGGCCCTGATGGCAGGCTTCGTCAAGCACAACCCCGAGCTGTGGAATGAGGACATCGGTGAGTAGTACGCGTGTTCCCACCATCGATCTGCGTCCCTGGTTCGACGGCGGCCACGCGGCCCGCGCCGCCCTCGCCCGTACCGTCGACGAGGCGCTGCAGACCGCAGGGTTCCTGCTGGTCACCGGGCACGGGGTGGAACCCGGGCTGCGGACCGGGATCCGGGCGGCCGCGCGGGAGTTCTTCCTGCTGCCCACCGAGGTCAAGCAGGCGTACGAGGCGAAGGTCGGCGGCCGGGGCTGGCTCGGGCCCGGCGCGGAGGCCAACGGATACGCGGAGGGCACCGAGACCCCGCCCGACCTGAAGGAGTCGCTGACCTTCGCGACGGACGAGCCCTTCGAGGACCCCGTCGTCAACGCGCAGTGGTACGCGCCCAACGTGTGGCCGGCCGAGGTGCCCGGGCTGCGCGCGCTGTGCAAGGACTACCTGGCGGAGATGGCCGCCCTGGAGAAGGAGCTGCTGTCGCTTTTGGGCTACGCGCTGGGGCTCGAACGCGACTTCTTCTCCCGGCACATGGACCGTCCGACGTACGGCTTCAACATCAACTGGTATCCGGGCACGGAGGTGACCGGCGAGCCGTTGCCGGGGCAGTTCCGGATCGGGCCGCACACCGACTTCGGGACCGTGACCATCCTCGACCGGCAGGCCGGGAAGGGCGGACTGCAGGTCTACACCGACGCGGGGGGCTGGGAGGACGCGCCGTACGACCCGGAGGCGTTCACCGTCAACGTCGGCGACCTGCTGGCCCGCTGGACGGGTGACCGGTGGCGGTCCGGGCGGCACCGGGTGCTTCCGCCGCCGCTCGACGCACCCGCCGAGGAGCTGATGTCGCTCGTGTACTTCGGCGAGTGCACCCCCGGCACCCGGGTGGAGTCCGTGCCGGCGCCGCTGGGCCGGGTGGCGTATCCGCCGGTCGACTCGCATGTGTACCTGCGCGAGAAGCTCGACTCGATCACCGTCGGCTGAGCCAGCCCTGCCCCTCCCGTCACCCTCGGTTATTCACTTCCGCGTTCGGCCGACCACCCGATCCGCTGAAAAGAACCGGGCGGGCATGTCCCGGCCGCGTCCCACGGCATTGCCATCCAGGGGGCCTGTCTTCAGGGCCCCCCTTTTTTTGCCGATAGGAGACGCGTGCGAATCACTGACATCCAGCGCTGCGAGGTCCGGCCGGGACGGCTCGTCGAATGGACGCTGAGCCCGGCGACCGTGGCGGCGGCGACGGCACTGCCGGAGGACTCCCGGCCGCCCGCCTACATCCAGGAGTCGCACATCAGGACGGCCAGGTGCGTCCGGGAGGACGGGCTGTTCGTGCCGACCTGGCTCGGCACCGCCTTCGACCTGCCGGGCCCGGTCGACCTCGACGCGCTCCAGGAGGCGCTGCGCGCGTGGACGGTGCGGCACGAGACGCTGCGCAGCGGCTTCCGCTGGGCGGGCCCCTCGGGCAACGAGCTGCGCCGCTTCACGCTGGACGCCGCGGACGTGTCCCTGCACCGGGAGGAGGCGGGCGACTTCGACGACGCCGACGAGCTGGTCCGGCACCTCCAGGACCGCTTCGACACCGTCGCGGACGCGCTGCGCTGGCCGAACCTGATCTACACCGCGGTCGTCCGGGACGACGGCGCCAGCGTGTACATGGCCTTCGACCACAGCAACGTCGACGCCTACTCCCTGACCCGGATCGCCGCCGAGATCCACGAGCTGTACACGGCGGGCCTGGCCGGCACCGAGCCCGGCTCCCTGGCACCGGCAGCGAGTTACGTCGACTTCTGCGAGATCGAGCGGGCCGACGCGGACGGCATCGACGGCCGGCACGCGATCGTCGGCCGCTGGCGCGAGTTCATCCAGCGCTGCGACGGCATGCTGCCGGGCTTCCCGGTCGACCTGGGCCTGGAGCCGGGCGGCCCGCTGCCGAGGCAGCGCATGCTGTGCGAGCCGCTGACGGACGCGGACGAGGCGGCGGCGTTCGAGGCGTACTGCAGGCCGTACGGCGGCAGCATGGTCGGCCTGCTGGCCGCGACCGGGCTGATCGTGCACGAGCTGGGCGGGCAGTCGGTGTACCGGACCGTGGTGCCGTTCCACACCCGGGTGAAGTCGCGGTGGAACGACTCGGTCGGCTGGTACGTGGGCGGCGCCCCCATCGAGGTCCCGGTCGGCCGTACGGCGGGCTTCCCGGACACCCTGCGGGCGGTCCGTGCGCAGTTGCAGGCCAACCGGTCACTGGCCCGGATGCCGCTGGCCAGGGTGCTGCGCCTGCTCGGTGCGGACTTCCGGCCGACCTCACCCGACCTGTACTCGATCGTCTCCTACGTGGACACGCGGGCCGTCCCCGGCGCCGAGCGCTGGGCCGAACAGCGGGCGCACGCGCTGCTGCGGGTGTCGTACGGCGATCAGGTGTGCGTGTGGGTGAACCGGCTGCACGAGGGGCTGTGGCTGGCGAGCCGGTACCCGGACACGGACGTGGCGGCGAAGAACCTGCGGCTGTACGTGGAGCGGCTGCGCGACCACATCGCGTCGGTGGCCCATGGCAGCCTGTCCGCAGTGTCCTAGGTGAACTGCCCGGGAAGGGGCTCCGCAGGCTCGGCGGGCGGGGCGGGCCCCTGACCCGGAACGGCCTGCGGCCCCTCCCCGTGCCCGATCAGGCGTTCGAATCTGGTCCGCCAGCTCTGCTCCGACTCCTCCTCGCCCTGGAACTCGTGCGTGAACCGCAGCGCGCAGCCGTCGCCCTCGTCCCGTTCCAGATGGAACCGGATCCGCCCGCGCTCGACGGTGTACTCCGCGACCCGGTCCACGTCCCAGGCCGTGACCCTGCCGGAGCCCAGGTCCCGCAGGGTGACCGCACCGCCGAGCCGGGGTTCCAGAACGTCGACGGCGGTGCACCACGCCCCGAGTCCCTGGGGGGTGGCCACCGCCGGCCAGACGTCTTCCATGCGCCTCGGGAGCCGCACCAGGAAGTGGAGTATGTGCGTGTTCCCGTGGGTCTGACTGGTGCCCTGTGCGATGGAACCGCTCATGACACCAGTGTGGGCGACCTACGGCTCACACGCCCGCGTAGGAGTGCTTGCCGCTGACGAAGATGTTGACGCCGTAGTAGTTGAACAGCCAGCAGCCGAAGGCGAGCATCGCCAGGTAGGCGGCCTTGCGGCCCTTCCAGCCGGCCGTCGCGCGGGCGTGCAGGTAACAGGCGTAGGCGATCCAGGTGATGAAGGACCAGGTCTCCTTCGGGTCCCAGTTCCAGTACCGGCCCCAGGCGTCGCCCGCCCAGATCGCGCCCGCGATGATCGTGAAGGTCCACAGCGGGAAGACGGCCGCGTTCACCCGGTAGGCGAACTTGTCGAGCGAGGCGGAGGCGGGCAGGCGCTCCAGCACCGAGGTCGCGAACGCGCCGGGCTTGCCGCCGGTCTGCAGCTTGTTCTCGTACGAGTCCTTGAACAGGTACAGGATCGTGGCGACCGCGCCGACGTAGAACACCGCGCCGCAGAAGATCGCGGTGGAGACGTGGATGTACAGCCAGTACGAGTGCAGCGCGGGGACCAGCTGGTCGCTCGCGGTGTACAGGACGGTGACGGCGAGACCGAGGTCGAGCAGGACCGTGGTGATCAGGAACAGGCCGAGCCAGCGCACGTTCTTCTTCAGCGCCAGCAGTGCCAGGTACACCCCGACGGCGACGGTGGAGAAGGTGATGTTGAACTCGTACATGTTGCCCCACGGCGCCCGCTGCACGGAGGCCGCACGGCAGACGACACCGGCCAGCTCCACCAGGAAGGCGAGCACGGTGAGCGAGACGGCGATACGGCCGTAGAGGTCGCCCTGGACGTCCCCGCCGTGCGCGCCGGGCCCGTCCGGTACGTCACGGGCGCCGGACGCCGAGCGGACGACGACCTTGGGCCGCTCCAGCACGGCGGTGCCGCCGGCCTGCTTCACGGTGACGGCGGGAGCCTGTGCGGAGGTCTGCGCCGTCAGCGCGGCGGCCGTACGGGCGACCTTGCTGCGGCTGCCGAAGAGCCATTCGGCGATGTACGCGAAGAAGGCCAGGGTGTAGACGGCCATCGACGAGTAGATCAGCGTGTTGCTGATGCTCGCGAGGTGTTCGTTGGTTGCGGCGGCGAGAGTCACTTCTCAGCCCCTTCGGCAGGTACGACGGGAGATTCGGTGGAGTCGTCGTCGGGATCGTCGCCCGGGTCGGGAGCCCCCGGCGCCTGGTCGTAGAGGGCTCCGGCGAGGTCGCCCAGTTCCTCGGGCACCTTGGCGGACTCGCTGCGGCCGAGCCCGGCCATCTCGACGACCGTCACGCCGTCGGCGCCGCGCACCGCGCGCACCCACACCCGGCGCCGCTGGATGAACAGGGACCCGGCCAGACCGAAGATCGCGGCGAGGGCACCGCCGAGCGCCCAGCCGCTGCCGGGCTCCTGGACGATCTCGAAGCCGGCCCATTCCTTGATGTCCTTCTCGAAGGTGATGGACCCTGCGCCGTTCGGCAGCGTCAGCGTGTCGCCCGGCTGCAGCAGCTTCTTCAGCAGCTGGCCCTTGCTGTCCTTGAACGCCTTCATGTGCGTCTTGTCCAGCTGGTACACGCTCTGCGCCAGTCCCGCGTTCACGGTGCCGAGGTTGCCGTGGTAGGCGTTCACGGCGAGCAGCGGGTTCACCAGCGCGGGGAACTGCGAGAGCATCGTGCCGCTCTTCGGGTTGAACGTCGGCACGAAGAAGGCCTGGAAGCCGAGCTGTTCCGTCTTGCCCTGCGGGTTGCGGTATCCGTCGTAGACCTTCACCACGCCGTTGGAGGTGACGTTGCCGTCGAGCGGCAGCAGCGGCACGGCGTCATGGAAGACCTTGTTGCCCTTGCCGTCGCGGACGGTGATGACGGGCGCGTAGCCGTGGCTGACGAGGTAGACCTTGGAGTCGCCGATGTGCAGCGGCTGGTTGACCTTGATGGTGGTCGACTTGTCCTTGCCGTACGCACCCTCGCTGTAGTCGATCCTCGCTTCGTAGGTGCGCGGCGTGCCCCTGTTCGGGCCGGTGACCTCGTAGGTGCCCTTGAAGTCCTTCAGGTCGAAGCTGAAGGGCACCAGGTCGTCGTTCTGGAACAGGCTGCCGGACTTGAAGTCGTCGTACTGCGGGAGCGCGTTGGCGAAGCCGCCGCCCTCGACGATCAGCTTGGTGCCGTCCGACTTGTACAGCTGGCCGGAGGCGAAGGCGACCAGCAGCACGATCAGGGCGATGTGGAAGACGAGGTTGCCCAGCTCGCGCAGATAGCCCTTCTCGGCGGCGACGGCGTCACCGGCGACGTGGGCGCGGAAGCGGCGCTTCTTCAGCAGGGCGAGCGCGGCCTCGCGGACCTGCTCGGGGTCGGCTTCCGTACGCCACGTCGTGTACGCGGGCAGCCGGGTCAGCCGCTTGGGCGCGCCCGGCGGCCGGCCGCGCAGCTGGCCGACGAACTGCCAGGTGCGCGGGACGATACAGCCGATGAGGGAGACGAACAGCAGGATGTAGATCGCGGAGAACCACACCGAGCTGTAGACGTGGAACAGGCCGAGCCTGTCGTAGACCGGCGCGAGCGTCCGGTGGGCCTTGCGGAACTCGTCGACCTTGTTCAGGTCGGCGCCGGTCTGCGGGATCAGCGAGCCGGGGATCGCGCCGAGCGAGAGCAGCAGGAGCAGCAGCAGCGCGACCCGCATGGAGGTCAGCTGCCGCCAGAACCAGCGGGACCAGCCGATGACGCCGAGGCCGGGCGCGGAGGAGAGTTCCTCCCGCGGCGCGGTGGACAGCTGGGAGCCGGCCGCGCCGAGGTCCTCCTGGTCCTGGCTGTTGTCCGTTTCGGTCTTGCTCATCGGTCAGATCCCCACATCGAAGCCATAGGACCAGAGCTGCAACTGCTGCACCAGACTGTTCCACGCGCCGGTCAGCAGCAGCACACCGGTCACGATCATCATCGAGCCGCCGATGCGCATCACCCAGGCGTAGTGGCGCTTGACCCAGCCGAAGGCGCCGAGCGCCTTGCGGAAGGCGACCGCGGTGAGGACGAAGGGAATGCCCAGACCGATGCAGTAGACGACCAGCAGGAGTGCGCCGCGCCCGGCGCTGGACTCGCGCATGGCGAGGAGGCTCACGGACGAGAGGGTCGGGCCCAGGCAGGGGGTCCAGCCGACGCCGAAGAGCGCGCCGAGCAGGGGCGCGCCCACCAGGCCGGTCACCGGCCGCCGGTGGAAGCGGAACTCGCGCTGGGTGAGGCCGGGCAGCAGTCCCATGAAGAACACGCCCATGAGGATCATGAGCACGCCGAGCACCTGGGCGAGCGTGTCCTGGTAAGCCCGCAGATTCCGGCCGAAGAAGCCGAACAGCGCCCCGGTCGAGACGAACACGGCGCTGAAGCCGAACACGAACAGGGAGGCTCCGGCGACCATCCGCCCGCGCCTGGCCTCGGCCAGGTCCGTGCCGGCGACCCCGGTGACGTAGGAGAGGTAGCCGGGGACGAGCGGCAGGACACAGGGCGAGAAGAACGAGACGAGCCCGCCGATCAGGGCGATCGGCGCGGCGACGATCAGGGCGCCGTTGAGTACGGTCTGGTTCTGGCCCGTCGCAGCCAGCGTCACGAGTGCGCTCACGTCACTTCTCCGCGAGGACCGGCTTGAGCATGTCCAGCAGGGAGGTGTCGTCGAGCGCCTCCAGGGCCCTCGCGGCGACCTTCCCGTGCCGGTCGATGATGAGCGTGGAGGGGATCAGCTGCGGGTTGAGCGTCCCCTTCTCGAAGCGGAGCATCAGCTTGCCCGACGGGTCGTACAGGCTCGGGTAGCCGATCCCGTGCTCCTTCTCGAAGGCGACCGCGGGCGTGGTGCTGGTGTCGCGGGTGTTGATGCCCACGAACTGCACGCCCTTGCCCTCGTACTGCTTCGACACCTTGGAGAAGTACTGCGCCTCCTCGCGGCACGGGCCGCACCACGAGCCCCAGACGTTGATGACGACGACCTGGCCCTTGTACCGGGCGACGTCCAGCGTCTTGCCGTCGATGGTCTCGCCGGACAGGTCCGGGGCCGCGGCGCGCTTGCCTGCGGGCACGGTTTCGATGCCGTTGTGGCCGGTGACGAAGTTGGTGTTGCCACCGCCGCCGGACATGCCGCCCTTGCCGCACGCGGACAGGGTCAGGCCCGCCACGGCGGCCACGGCGCTGAGCAGGACGGCGCGGCTACGGGTACTCATGTGAAAAGTTTCGCATGCCCGTTCCGGCGATCTGTGGCGCCCCCCTGCCGGGCGGAAAACCGCATTTCAGGGCGTATTTACACGGGACATTTCCGACACCGCGCTCAGGCGAGGAACTGCTTCCAGCCGGCGGCGGGCTTCTGTCCGACGCCCAGCGTGCGCAGCTTGGCGAGCACCTCGGGCTTCTGCACGTCCATCCAGTCGACGAACTGCCGGAAGGAGACCAGCCGCACGTCCGCGCCCTTCTCCTTCTCCCGTGCGATGTGCTTGAAGGCCTCCTCGACGGCGTCCATGTAGATGCCGCCGTTCCACTGCTCGAAGTGGTTGCCTATGAAGAACGGCGCCCGGTTTGTCTCGTATGCCCGCTGGAAGCCCGCTATGTACGCCTGCGCGGACTGCTTGCGCCAGCCCGGGTAGTTGTAGGCGGGCGCCTTGGTGGAGTTCACGGACTGGTTGGCGAGCATGTTGTAGTCCATCGAGAGCACCTCGAAGGAACGTCCGGGGAAAGGTATCTGCTGCAGCGGCAGGTCCCAGATCCCCAGCTTCTTCTCCGGCCACACCTGGCGGCCGCCCGGCGAGGAGGCGTCGTAGCGCCAGCCCAGCTCACGGGCGGTGGGCAGCAGGTTGTTCTGGCCGAGCAGACAGGGCGTACGGCCGCCGGCCAGCTCCTTGTCGTAGTCGAAGGGGAGCGAGGGCAGGTCGTGCCAGCCGGTGTTGGTCCGCCACTGCTTCACGAAGGACTTGGCCTGTTCGATCTCGCTCTTCCACTGCTGCGGGGTCCACCACTTGACCGAGCCGTGCGTCTCGCCGCAGAAGTGCCCGTTGAAGTGGGTGCCGATCTCGTGGCCCTCCAGCCAGGCCCGGTGCACATTGGCGAGCGTCGCCTTGATGTGCTCGTCGGTGAGGTAGCCGATGTCGGAGGCGCCGCGCGCGTTGTTCGGGGGCAGGTACAGCCGCTTCTTCGACTCGGGCAGCAGATACAGCCCCGAGAGGAAGAAGGTCATGCTCGCGCCGTGCTCCTTGGCGAGGTCCAGGAAGCGCGGGAAGAGCCCGTTGCCGACCTCGCCGGCGCCGTCCCAGGAGAAGATCACGAACTGCGGAGGGGTCTGACCCGGCTGCAGCGGTTCGGGCTTGGCCGGCTGATGCGGCTGCTTGCCCGTGAACGACGTGGAACCGTCCCCGATCGGCTTGCCCGGACGCGAGCCGGTCGCGCCGCCCTCGGCGTTCTTCCCCTGGCCGGAACCGTCCGGGTGCCCGGCGCCGTCCGATGACGTGTGACTCCCGCAGCCGGCCAGGGTGGCGGCGGCCGCCACGCCCGCGCCGAGTCCGAGCATTCCCCTGCGGGAGAGGGCCTGGGAGACGGTGCGCATGGAGTTCCCCGATCGTTGCGCCTGTTGATGGTCACCCAGTCAGAGGGCGCGACGATCGGGGAGGTTCCGTTGATTTGTATGGTTTTCGTAACGGGTACTGAAAAAGTACGCTAAGCCGTGCCAAACGGACCGTCAGAAACCCCTGGTTCAGGCGCCGAAGGCCTTCCCCTGGGCGGTACCCGTGCCCTTCTGCGGCTTGGCACCGGCCCGCAGATGGGCCGGGACGAGGTCGATGGCGGGTTCGCTGTAGCCGACCGAGACGATCCTGTCGCCCAGATATGTGAAAGTCGTCAGGGAGGCGAGCGTGCACTGACGCTTGCGCGGATCGTGCCACAGCCGCCGCCGCTCGACGTAGGACCGCACGATCCAGACCGGCAGCTGATGGCTGACCAGCACCGCCTCGTGACCGCGCGCCTGGTCCTTGGCCGCGTTCAGCGCGCCCATCATCCGCACGACGATGTCGACGTACGGCTCACCCCAGGACGGCTTGAACGGGTTGACCAGGTGCTTCCAGTTCCCGGGCTTGCGCAGCGCGCCGTCCCCCACGCCGAAGGTCTTGCCCTGGAAGACGTTGTCGGCCTCGATGAGCCGCTCGTCGGTGTCCAGGTCGAGACCGTGCACCTTGGCGATCGGGGCGGCCGTCTCCTGTGCCCGCTCCAGCGGCGAGGCACAGACGTACGTCACGTCCCGCGGGGCGAGGTGCTCGGCGACCCGGTCCGCCATCTGCCGCCCCAGCTCGGACAGGTGGTACCCGGGCAGCCGCCCGTAGAGGACCCCCTGCGGGTTGTCGACCTCACCGTGCCGCATGAGATGGACGACGGTGACGTCCTTGTCCCTGCTGCCGTTGCTGATGCTCACGCGGTGGCCTCCGCAGCCGCCCGGGCCGCCGCCGGAAGGGCGTCGGCGATCTTCTGGATGGCCCGCTCGTCGTGGGCCGTGGACACGAACCAGGACTCGAAGGACGACGGCGGCAGGTAGACGCCGTTCGACAGCAGCGAGTGGAAGAACGCGGTGAAGCGGTACGACTCCTGCCGCTTGGCGTCCTCGTAGTCCCGCACCTGCCGGTCGGTGAAGAACACGGAGAACATGTTGGAGGCGGTCTGCAGCCGGTGCGCGACGCCCTCCTTGCCGAGCGCCTCCGTCACCAGGGACTGGATCTGCGCGGAGACGGCGTCGACCTTCTCGTAGGCGGCGTCGTCCAGCAGCCGCAGCTGGGCGAGCCCCGCGGCGGTGGCGACGGGGTTCCCGGAGAGGGTGCCGGCCTGGTACACCGGCCCGGCCGGGGCGAGGTGGGCCATCACATCGGCCCGGCCGCCGAAGGCGGCGGCGGGGAACCCGCCTCCCATGACCTTTCCGAAGGTCATCAGGTCCGGCTTGACCCCGTCGATGCCGTACCAGCCGGCGCGGCTGGTACGGAACCCGGTCATGACCTCGTCGGAGATGAAGAGGGCGCCGTTCTTGTGGCAGGCGTCCTTGAGCCCCTGGTTGAACCCGGGGTCCGGCGGCACGACGCCCATGTTCCCGGGCGAGGCCTCGGTGATCACGCACGCGATCTCACCCGGGTGCCGGTGGAACGCCTCCTGCACGGCCTCCAGGTCGTTGTACGGCAGCACGATCGTGTCGCCGGCCTGGGCGCCGGTGACACCCGGGGTGTCGGGCAGCGCGAACGTGGCGACACCGGACCCGGCGGCGGCGAGCAGCGCGTCCACGTGCCCGTGGTAGCAGCCGGCGAACTTGATCACCTTGGACCGGCCGGTGAACCCGCGGGCGAGCCGGATGGCGGACATGGTCGCCTCGGTGCCGCTGCTGACCAGCCGCACCTGCTCGACGGGCTCCACCCGGGCGACGATCTCCTCGGCGAGCGCGACCTCGCCCTCACCGGGCGTGCCGAAGGACGTACCGCGGGCGACGGCCTCCTGGACGGCGGCGATGACCTCGGGGTGCGCGTGCCCGAGGATCATGGGCCCCCAGGAACAGACGAGGTCGACGTACTCGCGGCCGTCGGCGTCGGTGAGGTACGGACCGTGGCCGGACACCATGAACCGCGGCGTGCCGCCGACGGCGCGGAAGGCGCGCACCGGCGAGTTCACACCGCCGGGCGTGACGGCGGAGGCGCGGTCGAAGAGCGCCTGGGAGGCGGGCGCGTCGTAGGGATGGGGCGTTTCGCTCAGGGCACTCATGACGTGCTGCTTCTCCGGCTTCTCGGACTCCGGCTGCTGGGGTGACCTCCTCAGGGTAGGCCGCGACCCGGTGGGCACGTGGCCCGCCTCAAGATCCAAGCGCCGCCATCCGCCATCTGCGAGACTGAGAGCTGATACACACAGCTCTTACGCACGTAATGATCAGGGGCCGGACAAGAACCCGTGGACTGTTGTTCCACCGCACGTTTCGGCGTGCGGCCGTGGGGGAGGTCACTGACACGATGATCGGGTTGCGCGGCGGGGGCCACGCGTCCTAGAAAAGCAGTCGGGTGGAGATATGCATCGCGGTGGCGGACTGGGCGAGGGGACTGATGACCTGGGTCCTCGACGTGCCCGGCGGGGAAGGCACCGGCGCGACGCGGAGGAATCGACCGAAACACGGCAGAGCGACGCACGTCAGACACAGGGTGTACCGAGCGAGCCCGAGCGGTTCGACCGGCAGGTTGATCGGCAGCTGGAGAGCCGGCTGGAGCGACCGATCGAGGGCCGGTTCGACCACCGGGCCGACCGCCTGAGGGCGGGGAGCAGGAAGGGTGGTCGGGTGGGGGTGACGTACAAATACTTCGGCGCGCCGGACGGTGCGACCGCGGCCCGCGTCCCCATCTCGATGCGCCCCGAGGAACTCGGCGGCGACGAGCTGGGCATGAACGGCATGTTCACCAAGATCAAGCCGGAGACGATGGCCGCGATGGTCCTGACGGGCATCGAGGGCGTCCCCCTGCACAAGGTCCCGCCCCTGGAACTGGTCGTCCTGCACCCCGACTACGCGGTCGTCAAGCTCCCCATGACCGTCGTCGACCCCCTGCGCGGCATCGGCGAGGAGGCGGTCGGCGCGGCAGCCTTCATCTGGTCGACGGTCCCGGACCGGGGCGGGCCGCGTGACGCGTTCAACGTGTACCAGCTGCTGCACGAGTGGCAGGACTTCTCGCATCGACTGCATGAGGCCGGGCATCAGCCGTATTGCTTGGTTTGGCCCTGAGCTGGGGTTCCGTGGGGCTTGGGCGGGGTCTTCGGGCCTCGCCCCTTTTGGTGCCGGGGAGGGACCGTCGGGCGGCCAGGGCACATTGAGGGCACATGGGCTTCGCCTTGCCCGCACGGGTCGCCACCTGCTGCCGGTACTTCCTTGATACGACGGCACCCCCCGGCAGCGGCCCCATGCCGGACGGCGCTGACCGCGTGCGACGAGCCCGTGGCCGTGCGGCGCGCAACGTGTGTGGCCACACTGGAGGCATGGAAGGCCGGCCTCCCTCGCAGGCTGTGGACGTGCCGCGGTCGGACGCCGGCGAGCGGCGTGAATACGAGGGGGCCGTGTACGGCTCGCTGCTCGCGGCCTCGGTGGTGGTCGGAGCCGGCTCGCTCGGCTCCTTCCCCCGGCTGGAACTCGTTCTCCTGCTGCTGTGCACCGGGATGGTGACTTGGGCGACCCGCGTGTACTCCCGGCTGTTCAAGGAGCGGATCAAGGGCGCGTCCGTGGGCGGGAAGGAGATCCGTGCAGCGGGTGCGGCCGAGTGGCCCGTCCTCATGGCCGCGGTCCCACCGGCCGTGGCGATCGCCGTCACGCCGTTGCTGGGCATCGGGCCGAGAGGGGCGGTGTGGCTGGCCCTGGGCGTTGCGCTGGCCGGCTATGTCGGCTGGTCCACGGTGGCCGCCTACCGCGCGGGGGCCACAGGCCGCGCGGTGGTGACCGCGGGGGCGGTCAACCTGGTGCTCGGACTGGTCGTCGTTCTCTTCAAGGTCTTCGTCAAGCGCTGACGCCGTAGCGGTCCGAGCCGTTCAACAGCTTCGCGCCGAGCCCACCGCAAGGTCGTGGTCGCCCGTACCGGCGGCCGGCCTCGACGGGCTACTGATCAAGGGCACATGAGCCGGTCCCCCTCCCATTGGGTCCCGGCCCCGCTGGGTCTATCGTCTGAATTCTGAGGTCAGGACGAGGAGGACGGCCGGTGATGCCGCAGGACGAGGCCGTGATCGGCTGTATGGGCAAGGTGCTCATCGGGACGCGGGGATCCGCGGGCCCCGGCGAGGTCCTGGTGCGGGTCAGGGGCGGCTCCGAGACCTTCCTGGCGTGGTCCGAGGATCCCCTGCCCGTGGGCGCCACGGTCCTCGTGATCGAATCACGGGGATGCCGCGAGGTCGGCGTCATCGAGTGGGTGGATCCATTGGACGCGCTCGGCGGCGACACCGTCGGCGCAGGCTGAGGAGTACAAGCATGTTCGGATACCGCGTTCCCGCTCCCGACGAGGCGATGTTGATCTCGGGAGGCCGGCGGGGACTGGGGGGCGCGCCGTTCCGCGTGGTGACGGGCCACGGCAAGTTCGTGCTCCCGGTCTTCCGTAAGGTCCGGTTCCTCACCCTCTCCATGTGCGAGGCCGAGGTCACCGAGACCTGTGTGACCAAGCAGGGCATCTCGCTGCACGTCCGCGCGGTCATCGCCTTCAAGGTCGGCAACGACCACGAGAGCATCATCAACGCCGGTCAGCGCTTCCTCTCCGACCAGGAGCAGATGTCGGTGCTCACCGGCCGGATCTTCGCCGGCCACCTGCGCGCGATCATCGGCTCGATGACGGTCGAGGAGATCGTCACCGAGCGGCAGAAGCTCGCCGCGGAGGTGCTGGACACCTCGAAGACGGAGATGGCGAAGATCGGCCTGATCGTCGACTCGCTGCAGATCCAGTCGATCGACGACGGCGACACCGGCTACATCGACGCGATGTCCGCCCCGCACAAGGCGGCGATCCAGCGGCAGGCCCAGATCGCCCAGGCCCAGGCCACCCAGGCCGCGGTCGAGGCGGAGCAGGAGGCGGCCCGCAAGCAGGCCGAGTACGCCCGGCAGACCGCCATCGTCAAGGCCGAGTACTCGGCCGAGGTGGACCGCGCCCAGGCGCAGGCCGCGCAGGCCGGACCGCTCGCCCAGGCGCACGCCCAGCAGGAGGTGCTCTCCGCCCAGACGGAGCTGGCTCAGCGCCAGGCCGAGCTGCGTCAGAAGCAGCTGGTCGCCGAGGTCGTCAAGCCCGCCGAGGCCGAGGCCGAGCGGGTCAGGATCCTCGCCGCCGCCGAGGCCCAGCGCATGAAGATCCAGGCCGAGGCCGCCGCCTCCTACGACCGGGTCGCCCTCGACCGGATGCTCATCGACCAGCTCCCGCAGATCGTGAAGGAGGCGGCCGGCGGCCTGGCCGGCGCCAACGTCAATGTCCTGAACGGCGCGGACGGGCTCGGCGAGATCGCCGCGGGTCTGGTGTCCCAGGGCCTGACGATCCTCGACTCGGTGCGGCAGAACCTGAACGGCGGCCAGGAGAACAAGGACAACCCGGGCAACAGGGGGGACCTCAACGACCTGCTCCAGCTGCGCTCGGGCAAGGACGGGGCGTCGGAGGGCGACGGTCCGGTGAACCTCGACTAGGGGGTTGTCGCGGTTTCAGCCGTGGCAGGCCGTCGTTGGTCTGCGGCGCCGTCCCGGCCGGTCGCGCCCGCGCGGCGGCAGCCGCATGTCAGGCACAACCCCGCGCCCCTTTCGGGGCGCTGTCCTGCACGACCGTTATGTGGCGGTGCGGCCCCGGACACTCCAGCTCGTCCAGCACCGCCGCCGCCAAGTCCTCGGCGCTGCTCCACGACCGGCCGTCGGCGTCGGTCAGCAACGTGTCGGTGCCGCGCCGGTAGCGTCCGGTGCGGCTGCCCGGTTCGAGTACGGCCGGCGGGCTCAGGTACACCCAGTCGGCGCCGGAGTGCGCCTGGCAGGTGCGCAGTTGGGCCACGCCGGCGAGTGCCACGGCGCGGTACTCGGCCGGCACGTATGCGGGGTTCTCGGCGATGAGCCGCTCCCGGTCGCCGGGGCTGCGCAGGGCGCCGGCGCCGCCGACCACGAGGACGCGGATGCCGAGCCGTGCGGCGGCGTCCAGCACCGTGCGGGTGGCGGCGACCAGGAACTCCTGGTCGGCCGGGAACGTCCGTACGGCCAGTACGACGGCGTCGGCTCCGGAGCTGGTCAGTGCCTCCCCCACGGCGGACGGGTCGCCGGCGTCCACCGCGACCGGCGTCACGCCCGGGTCCTCGCTCGCCTCACTCGCCGGCTTCCGCGACAGCGCCAGCACCCGGTGTCCGCGCGCTCTCGCCTCGCCGACCACCCGGCCGCCGACCATCCCGGTGGCCCCGAGCACGGCGATCGTCATGCCCTTCGGCATCAGGGTTCTCCTTCGTTTCTGCGGTGTTCTTCCGTACGCCGGGGGCGAGTTGCGCCGCCAGCAAGGCGATGAGCGCCAGGGTGAAACCGAGGGTCTGCGGCACGCTCAGCGACTCGCCCTGCGCGACGCCGATGACGGTCGCTACCAGCGGGGACAGCAGCACCAGCGGTGCGGACGCGGCGACCGGCAGGCTGCCGATCCCGCGGAACCACAGCGTGTACGCGATCAGTCCGCCCATGCTGCCGAGCCACAGATAGCCGCCGGCGGCGCCCGCGTCGATCCGCTGCGGCACCCCTTCGGCCGCCAGGGTGAGCGGAAGCAACAGCAGGCCGCCGACGGTGAGTTGCCAGCCGGCCAGGGTGAGCGGGCCGACGCCCGCCGGACGGCCCCAGCGTTTGGTGAGGACGACCCCGGCGGCCATCATCGCCGTATGGCCGAGGCCGGCGAGCACGCCGGCGGCGTCCAGCCGGGCCCGCGGTCCGAGGACGACCAGCCCCACTCCGAGCACGCCGAGGGCGCCCCAGGCCAGCCGCCAGGCCGTGGGCCGGTCGTGCAGCAGCCCGAGGCCGAGACCCGCCACCAGCAGCGGCTGGGCGGCGCCGAGGGTGGCGGCCACCCCGCCGGGCAGGCGCTCGGCGGCCACGAACAGCAGGGGCATGGCGCCGATGTTGAGGACGCCGAGGACCGCGGTCTTCCACCACCACGCTCCGTGCGGCAGCACCCGGGTGAGCGCCAGCGCGAGCAGCCCGGCGGGCAGGGCCCGCATCAGGCCCGCGAACAGCGGATGCCCGGGCGGGAGCAGCCGGGTGGTGACCACGTAGGAGGTTCCCCAGGACGCGGGAGCGAGCGCGGTGAGCAGGACGGTCGCCGCCTGTGCCGTGTGCCGATGCATGGGGGAAGTGTCGGCCGACGGTGGCCATGGGTCCAAAGCATGGTTGTCATTGCAGCCATGAATGATGACGATTGATGCGTGGACCTTCAGCAGCTTCGCTACGTCGTCGCCGTCGCCGACACCCTCAACTTCACCCGGGCCGCGGAGCGGTGTCAGGTGGTGCAGTCCTCGCTGAGCCATCGGATCGCCGCACTGGAGCGGGAGTTGGGGGTGCGGCTGTTCGCCCGGTCCAGCCGCCGGGTCGAACTGACCGGCGCGGGTGCGGCATTCCTCGTGGGTGCGCGTCAGTGTCTGGCCGCCGCCGACCGTGCGGTCGCCGACGCCGCCGCCGCGACCGGGGTGGTGCGCGGGCGGCTCGCCGTCGGCGTGATCGTGACCACGGCCGCCGTCGACGTACCCGAACTGCTGCAGCGGTACCGCGCCCGGCATCCCGACGTCCGGGTCGTCCTGCGGTCCGGACGCAGCGACGAGCTGGCGGCGGCGGTGCGCGACGGGGAGCTGGACATCGCCTTCCTCGGTCTGCCGGAGGGCGAGCGGCCGGCCGGGCTGGAGACCGTCGTGCTCGATCACGACCGGCATGTCCTCGCGGTACCGGCCGGACACCGGCTGGCGGACGCCGCCCGGGTCACGCTGGCGGAGATCGCCGGGGAGACGTTCGTGGACTTCGTGGCCGGGACCCCCGCCCGCGCCCAGTCCGACCGGGCGTTCGCCGCCGCGGGTCTGGTCCGCGACGTCGCGTACGAGGCCGGTGTCGTGGAGCTGATCACCCGGCTGATCGCGCGCGGTCTCGGGGTCGCGCTGCTGCCGTCGGCGTTCATCCGCCCGCTCGCCGCCGACCACCCCGGACTGGCCCTGGTCCCGGTGGCCGACGGGCCGCGGCGCCTGGAGTATCTGGCGTGGAGCCGGTTCAACCCGAGCCCGGCCACCCGGGCGATGCTCGACGTCCTCGGGGTCAGACCGTCGTCCGTACGGTCCTGACGCGCCGCCGGGCCTTCGGCGCGCCCCTGGCCCGCGGCGGTCAGTCCAGCTGGAGCCGGTCCGCGAGCCCCGCCTTCTCGAATGCCGTCACCACGTCGTCGCGCGTCTCGGTGAAGTGGGTCCAGCTGTCGCAGTGGACGGGGACCACCCGGCGGGCGCCGAGGAGACGGGCGGCCTCGGCGGCGCCGGCGCCGTCCAGGACGAGCAGCGCGCCGTCGAAGAGGACCGTGCGGGGCGCCCCCGCGAACAGCACCGCGGTGTCGACCGGCCCGAACCGGTCGGCGATCTCGCGGACCGCCTCCAGGGAGGCGTTGTCACCGCTGACGTAGACGGTGGGCAGCCCCTCGCCGGTCAGGACGAAGCCGACGACCTGGCCGCTGACCGGCTCGACCTGCTCCTTGGTGCCCGGCCCGTGCACGGCGGGTACACCGGTCACCGTCACCGTGCCGCCGCCCGGCCGGTCCAGCTCGACCGACACCCAGTCCGCCAGGCCCGTGGCCCTGGCCCCGAGCCGCTGGGCGCCGCCCGGCGTGGTGAGCGTCAGCGGCACGTCGGCGAGCAGGGCGCGGCCGGAGCGGTCGAGGTTGTCGGGGTGCTCGTCGTGGGAGAGCAGGACCACGTCGATGCGGCCGAGGCCGGCCGGGGTGGTGCGGGAGGCGGCGGTCTTGGTCAGGAAGCGGCCGCCGCCCAGCGGGTAGTCGCCGGGCTCGTCGAAGGTCGGGTCGGTGAGGAAGCGCAGGCCGCCGTACTCGATGAGCGCGGTGGGGCCGCCGTACACCTGCACGGGGAGCCGGGGAGACGACATGGGAAAGCACCTCACAAGGTTGTCACGGATGGCACAACACCTATCCGTGAGAAAGACGGTAGCCGCACCTCACGGATGGACGCAAGCCGTACCATGAGATTCATGACGGAGACCGCGCCCGCCGAGCCCCTGGAACCGACGGCCGTCGCGCCCGCGCCCGGCGCGGAGCAGCACCCGGCCCTCGACCTCGCCAACAGCGCTCCCGCGCTGCCCGGGGGCCATGTCCTCGATCTGCTCGGCACGCCCGGCGCCGCGAACCGCTGGCTCGCCGAGCGCGGCCTCGCCCCCGCCGACGCCGGGCTGCGGGAGATGTGCGTGGCCCAGCTGCGCTCCCTGCGCGAGCAGGTCCGCGCCCTGATCGCGTCCCGGGTCGACGGCCACCCGGCCCCGGCCGGCGCCCTGGCCGCCGTCAACGAGGCGATGACCAAGGCCCCGGCCACCCCCCTGCTGCACTGGGACCCCGTGCGCGGCCTGTACCGCGCCGTCTCCCACCCCACCACCCAGATCCTCGAACACGCCCTGGCCGCCCTCGCCGCCGACGCCGCCGACCTGCTCACCGGCCCCGACGCCGACCGCCTCACCGCCTGCGGCTCCGCCCCCTGCAACCGCTACCTGCTCCGCCACGGCCGCCGCCACTGGTGCTCCACCCGCTGCGGCGACCGCGCCCGCGCGGCCCGCGCCTACGCCCGCCGCACGGGGCGGGCCGGGGAGGACTGAGCGGCCCCTTGCCGGAGGCTCTCGGCGGCGGGTACGGCTCAGCGACGACGCCTCGGAAACAGCGCGCCGAGCGCCGCGCACCCAAGCGCGCCGAGCGCCCCGAGCAGCGACCCGCCCCAGGGCGTCCCACCCGGCCGTTGCGGGACCGCCGCGCACGCGAACGCGAACGCGAACGCGTCAAGGCCACCGCTCTCTAGGGAGCACGCAAGGGCGCCAGCGCACACCGCCACCTGGGGCGGCCCGCCTGCGGAGTCACGCCGGGCATCGTCCACGCTCGCCGGCACGCAGCCGGGGCCGGAGCACTAGCAGTACGGCGCCTGGCTGGTGAGCGAGGCGGCCACCCGCAGCCATACGTAGAACTGGCGGTAGAGAGAGGGGAGCCGGCCGGTCGCACGGATCGTACGGCTGTCGTCGGCCGTCACGCCCGGGATGCCGAGGAGGGTGGCGGCGACGGAGGCGGACTGCCAGCGGACGGCGAGGGTGACCTCTCCGGCTGCGGCCGCGGGGCGGCGCGGGGCCCGGTCCAGGGCCGCCGCGACCCCCTCCTCGATGGCCTTCCGCGCCTCCGCCTGCGGCCGCAGTTCGGCGGCGAACCGGCCGTGCGCGTACTTCACGGGCACCGTGACGACGGAGGCGTCCCACGCCGTCATCTCCGCGCACGCCACGTCGTCACCCGTGAGGGCCACCACGGGCACCCCCAGGGCCGCCGCCGTGGCATGGGCGAGCCCGATCTCGCCGACCGGCCGGCCGTCCAGCCACATGTCCTCGATCTCGTGCCCCATGAAGCTGTGGCTGAGCACGCCCGGGGCGCCGGCCCGGGAGTGATAGCCGACGCACAGCGCGGCGTCGTACTCCCCGGTCAGGCCCTCCAGCATGCCCATCTGCTTGGGCTTGCCCCGTATCAGCCGGGCGGCCGGGTGCAGCGCCTCGGGCAGCAGGTTGCGCATCGGTCCGTGGGCGTCGTTGACGAGGATGTCGTCGGCGCCCGCCGTCAGCGCGCCCCGCACGGCCGCGCTCACATCCTCGGCCATCATGGAACGGCCGCGCTCGTAGTCCCGGCCACCCGGCTGCACGTCGTCGGCGTCCACGAGCCCGGTGACGCCTTCCATGTCCACGCTGATGTACATACGCACGGCGTCGACCCTAGCCGGACCCTACGTATCGTAGGTTCCCAACCGTGGGCGGCCACGCGCCAGTTCACATGTCTGTTCATCGGGGGACGCCTTGCAGGACACGGAAACGGAAGCCGGCGGGGAGGTCTGCGCACGCACTCTCGCGCCGACCCTGACCCTGCTGGCGGTCAGCCTCCTCATCGCCGCCGTCGGCGTGTACGAACTGTGCGGCTTCGGTCTGCACAGCCTCGACCGGCGCCCGCACCTGTTCAGCGACGGTCTCGCCACCGGCGGGGTGATCGTCGCCGCGGTCGCGGCCGGAGCGGCGGTGGGCAACCTGGCCTGGCACCTGGTGACGGCCCGGCGCGACAGGGCAAGGACCGGGTAAGAGAGGCGGCACGGGAAGGGGTTGGGTAAGAGGAGCGGCAGGGGAGGGCGCCGGGCAGGAGCCGATGCCGGTACGCTCCCGGTGCACAGGAACACTGCCCTACAAACTGTAGGGTGAGCGTCCGTCCCGTCCCTTCCCACCCAAGGTGACCAGTCACCATGCCCGCTCAGCAGTCGACCCTGACCGCCGCGAAGATCCCCGGTCAACGCGGTGCACGCCGCGATTTCCGGATGCCCGTCCCCAGCCCCCGGCTGCGCGCGGGGGCGGCCTCCGCCACCGTGTGGTACCTGCGGCTGATCGCCGTCTTCAACATCATCGCGGTGATGTCGCTGCCGTTCCGCAAAGAGGTGGAAGAACACAACGACGGCAAGCTCTTCACCGCCCGTCATGTGCACGCGCACACCCACCACGCCGGCCAGTTCTTCACCCCGTACCTGGCCACCGCCGGCCTGGCCTCGGCCGCGGCGGCGATCTTCCTGGCGCTGGTGATGCGGCGCGGGAAGCGGGCCGGGTGGGTGGTGAACATACTGCTCGCCGGCCCCCTCTTCGTGCTCTACGTCCTCGCCCTCACCCAGCACCCGTTCCGCGACCACGCCTTCAACTGGGTCTCCACCGCCCTCACCGGCCTCTTCGTGGCCGCGCTGCTGATCGGCCGCCGGGAGTTCAACGCCGTCGGCGACCCGTCCAACCCCAAGCTCGCACTGGCCGTCGGCGCCGGCGGCATCCTGGTGACCGGCGGGCTCGGTACCCTGCTCGTGCACGCCACCAACAGCCTGACCGGCGCGACCCTGTTCGACGAGCTGGCCTACACCCTGCTGCGCGGCATCAGCGTCGGCCCACTCGCCGACCGGGTCGACTCCGTGCACGCGCCCCGCTGGGCCGACATCATCATCAACATCCTGCTCGCCGCGGCCTTCTGCCTGGTCCTGTACGCCTGCTTCCGCTCCCCGCGCGGTCGCCGGCTGCTCACCTCCGACGACGAGGAGAAACTGCGCGCGCTGCTCGACAAGCACGGCGCCCGCGACTCCCTCGGCTACTTCGCGCTGCGCCGCGACAAGGCCGCCATCTTCTCCCCCACCGGCAAGGCCGCCGTGACCTACCGTGTCGTCGGCGCGGTGTCCCTCGCCTCCGGGGACCCGATCGGCGACCCCGAGGCCTGGCCCGGCGCCATCGACGCCTGGCTCAGCGAGGCCCGCCGGCACGCCTGGACCCCGGCCGTCATGGGCGCGAGCGAGGAGGCCGGCACGATCTACGCCCGGCACGGCCTGGACGCGCTCGAACTCGGCGACGAAGCGATCGTGGACATCGCCGAATTCACCCTTGAGGGCCGCGCCATGCGCGTGGTCCGCCAGGCCCACAACCGGGTCAAGCGGGCCGGGTACACGGTCCGCATCCGCCGCCACGAGGACATCCCCGCCGACGAGCTGGCCCTCCTGATCGACCGCGCCGACCGCTGGCGTGACGGCGCCACCGAGCGCGGCTTCTCCATGGCCCTGGGCCGCCTCGGCGACCCGGCGGACGGCCGCTGCGTGATGCTGGAGTGCCGTGACGCGGACGACGAGCCGCGTGCCCTGCTCAGCTTCGTCCCGTGGGGCGAGCACGGCCTGTCCCTGGACCTGATGCGCCGCGACCGTGACTGCGAGAACGGCCTGATGGAGTACATGGTCGTGGAACTCCTGCTGCGCGCAAAGGAGTTGGGCATCAAGCGGGTGTCGCTGAACTTCGCGATGTTCCGCTCGGTCTTCGAACGCGGCGCCCGCCTCGGCGCGGGCCCCGTCCTGCGCCTGTGGCGCTCCACCCTCACCTTCTTCTCCCGCTGGTGGCAGATCGAGTCCCTGTACCGGGCCAACGCCAAGTACCGCCCGGTCTGGGAACCCCGCTTCCTGCTGTTCGCCAAGAGCAGCGACATCCCGAGAATCGGCCTGGCGAGCGCCCGGGCGGAGGGCTTCCTCGAACTGCCGGGCATGGGCGGCGGACGCCGGCCGTAGGAAGGGGTACCGCAGGCTACGAGGCGTGGGCGGTGCGGCGGCCGCAGTGCCCCGGGGGCGCGGGGCGCTCATCCGCCCACGGTGAAGCCGATCACCGCTCCGCCGCCCTCCCGCCGAGAGGCGAACGGCGCTCCCCCGTGCGCCATGGCGACCTCCCTGACGATCGACAACCCCAGCCCCGACCCCGGCAGGGACCTCGCGTCGGCGGCGCGGTAGAAGCGGTCGAAGATGCGGATCAGGTCGCCCTCGGCGATCCCGGGCCCCCGGTCCCGCACCTCCACCCGCACGGTGCCCGGCCGGGCCGGCCCGCTGATGCGGACCTCGATGGGCGCCTTCCCGTCCCGGTCGAACTTGGCGGCGTTCTCCACCAGGTTGGACATGGCCCGCTGCAGCATCCCGGGCCGCCCGTCGGTCGTCGTGTCGCCGCTCGTGTGCAGCACGATCTCCCGCCCGGTACGGCGTTTGGCCAGCCCCACGACGTCCTCGGCGATGTCGGCGAGGTCCACGCGCTGCGGCGGCTCGGTGTCGGACTGCCCGGCGGCGAGGTCGACCAGCTCGTTGACCAGGTCGGTCAGTTCCCGTGCCTCCTGGCCGAGGTCGGCGACCAGTTCCTCCCGTGTGGCGGGGGGCAGCTCGTCGATCCGGCGGAGCAGCGAGATGTTCGTACGCAGCGACGTCAGCGGGGTGCGCAGTTCGTGCCCCGCGTCCTGCACCAGCCGCCGCTGGTCCTCCTCGGACTGGGCGAGCCGGCCCAGCATCCGGTCGAAGGCACGCCCGAGCCGGCCCACCTCGTCCAGGCCCGCGACCGGCACCTCGATGCCCAGCTGGCGGGTGCGGGCCACGTCCTCCGCCGCGGAGGTGAGGATCACCAGGCGCCGGGTGATCCGGCGGGCCAGCCACCACCCGAACAGACCGGCCGCCACCACGACCGCCGCCATCAGGATCAGCGTGCGCTGCTGCAACGCCCGCAGCAGGTCCTCGGTGTCGCTGAACTCCTGCGCGACCTGCACCGCGCCCCGCCCGTCGCCGAGCGAGACGGTGGCGATGCGGAACAGGTCCTCGTCGACCCGTACGTCCTTGTGCTCGACCACCTTCCCGGCCGTCACCGCGAGCGCCATGGCCTTGTCGCGGGAGGTCACGGGCAGACTCGGGTTGCCGTGGTCGACGATCTGGCCCTGCGCGCCGAGCACCTGCACATCGGTGCGGGCGGGCCGGACCAGGTCGTGCCCGGGACGGGAGGAGGAGAAGTCCTCCGGGACCATCTCGTGCTGCCGCACCTCGTCCCGCACGTCCTGCACGACCTGGCTGAACACCGACTGCTGGTCGACCCGGACCAGCCGCGCGGCGGAGCCGTACGACAGGATGCCGACGAGGATCGTGACGGCCGCGGTGACAGCCGCGAACGACACGGCGAAGGTGGTGCGCAGGGAGACCAGCTTGGGCCGGCGCCGGGCCGACAGCCGCCGCAGCCGGCCCACCTAGTCCTCCCGGAGCACGTAACCCACGCCCCGCACGGTGTGGATCAGCTGCGGGGCGCCGGGCTCGTCCAGCTTGCGGCGCAGGTAGCCGACGTACACGGCGAGGTTCTTGGAGCCGGGCCCGAAGTCGTAACCCCAGATCCGGTCGTAGATCGTCGAGTGGTCGAGCACGATGCCGGCGTTGCGCACGAGCAGTTCCAGCAGCTCGAACTCGGTGCGGGTCAGCTCCAGCTCGCGCTTGCCGCGCCAGGCCCGGCGGGCCTGCAGGTCCATACGGATGCCGGCGGCCTCCACCTGCCGGTCGGGCAGCTGGACGTCCCGGCCGCCGGTCTCGACGCCGCCCCCGCCGCCGTTGCCGCCGGCCGCGGGGACCGGGCTGGTCCGGCGCAGCAGGGCGCGCAGCCGGGCGAAGACCTCCTCGACGTCGAACGGCTTGACCACGTAGTCGTCGGCGCCGGCGTCCAGGCCCGCGATGCGGTCGGCGGTCTCGACGAGGGCGGTGAGCATGAGGATCGGCGTACGGTTGCCCTCGGCGCGCAGCACCCGGCACACCTGGAGCCCGTCGATGCCCGGCATCATCACGTCGAGCACGAGGACGTCCGGCGGGGTCTTGTGGGCCTGTGCCAGCGCCTCGACGCCGTCGGCCACCGCCGTCACCTCGTACCCTTCCAGGGTCAGAGCACGCTCCAGGGCATGGCGGATGGCACGGTCGTCTTCAGCGAGCAGCACAGTCTGGGGCACGCTCCCAGTCTGCCAAGGCCTCCGGCGGTTCGGCCGGGGCGAGTGGGCCTACGATCACCCTTTTTACCGGCCTCTCACCGTCACAGGGGCAACCCGGCCCCGGGTTCTACCGTCTTCTCACCGAGTGTCGCCGGCCGCTCCTCGAAGGACACTCCCTCGAACCCGCCGGGGTGTCCGCCCCGCGGGCCGGCGTGACGTCGCCGACCCCACCCGGATCGCCTCAGGGCACCAGCACCAGCCGCCCCCGCACCCCGCCCCCGGCCAGCCGGGCATGCGCCTCGGCCGCATCCTTCAGGGCGTACGTCTGCGCCACCCGCAGGGTCAGCACCCCCTCGTCCACCAGCCGAACCAGCTCCGCCAGCTGCGCCCCGTCCGGGCGGACCTCCACCGCGTCGGTACGCACCCCGCGCACCGCACCGGGCTGCACACCCGGCCGGACCCCGATGTACACACCCCCGTCCCGCACCCACTTCAGGGCCGGCTCGCCGAGCACCGCCGCGTCCAGCACCGCGTCCACACCGCCCGGCTCGACCCCGTCGGCCGTGAAGTGCGCGGCCCCCAGCGAGCGCACCAGCTCCTCGTCGCCCGCGCGCGCCTGCCCGGTGACCTCGATCCCCCGGCGGGCGGCCAGCTGCACGGCGAACCCGCCGACCGCGCCCGCCGCACCGGTCACCAGCAAGGACGCACCCGGCGCGAGATCCAGCAGGTCCAGGGCCTGCAGCGCGGTCAGCCCGTTCAGCGGCAGGGTGCCCGCATGCACCTGGTCCACCGAGGCCGGCGCCTGGGCCACGGCATCCGCGGGGACGACGACGTACTCGGCGTGCGCGCCCAGCGGGTCGGCCACTCCCGGCACCAGCGCCACCACCGGGTCACCGACCTGCCAGGCGGCGGCCACCCCCACCGCGTCCACCGTGCCGGCCACGTCCCAGCCCAGCCCGAGCGTCTTGCCGGCCCCGCCGAAGAGACCGGCACGGGTGGCCGCGTCCACCGGGTTCAGCGCACCAGCCGCCACCTTGATCCGCACCTGCCCCGCCGCGGGTTCCGGCAGCGGCACGTCCGCGATCTCCACGACCTCCGGACCACCGAACGACTTCACAACCACCGCACGCATGACAACTCTCCTGGAACTCAAAGGACTTGATGTCTCGCGAGCCGCTTTCCCGCTCGCAGCACCAACTCTAGGAGAGCTACTATCCATCGGTAAGTAGTTACCTCGAAGTGCGTAACCGACCCCGAGGAGACAGCCCATGACGACCATGACGGCAGCCCAGCGACGCGAACAGGCCCGCGCCGACTACGACGCCTTCCTGCGCGACTGCCCCACCAACCAGCTCCTCGGACGGCTCAGCGACAAGTGGGTCAGCCTCGTCGTCGCCGCCCTCTCCGCCGGCCCCCAGCGCTACAGCGACCTCGGCCGCAGGATCGCGGGCGTCAGCCCCAAGATGCTCACCCAGACCCTGCGCGCCCTGGAGCGGGACGGCCTCGTCAGCCGCGCGGTCACCCCGTCCGTCCCGGTCCGCGTCGACTACGCACTCACCCCGCTCGGCACCAGCCTCGCCTGCCTGCTGACCGCGGTGAAGGACTGGGCGGAGACCCACTTCGAGGAGGTCCGAGCGGCCCGCGAGCGCTACGACGCCAAGGACACCGCCTGAGCCCCGCACCCCGGCGGCGCAGAACCCGCACGCGTCCCCGCGTCCAGGACGAGCACCTCCGGCCGGCCCTTCGCCGCGAGGTGCCGCCCGCCAGGTGACCCGCCCTCCGCCGCCCGTGCCAAGCTGCTGCCCATGTCGATCCTCCGCTCCGCCGCCCTCTTCGTCGTCGCGGCCCTCTTCGAGATCGGCGGCGCCTGGCTGGTCTGGCAGGGCGTGCGCGAGCACCGTGGCTGGCTGTGGACGACCGGCGGCGTCCTGGCCCTCGGCGTGTACGGCTTCGTCGCCACGTTCCAGCCGGACGCCCACTTCGGCCGCATCCTGGCGGCGTACGGCGGGATCTTCGTGGCGGGCTCGCTCCTGTGGGGCGTCATCGCCGACGGCTACCGCCCCGACCGCTACGACATCACCGGCGCACTGATCTGCCTCGCCGGCATGGCCGTGATCATGTGGGCGCCGAGGAACGGCGGTTGAGCCTCACTTACGCTGGACGGAGCCGTTCTGTTCGCGCCACCGGATCACAGGAGCTGCCCATGACCCCCGCCTCCCGCATCGCCGTCGTCACCGGCGCGAGCAGCGGTATCGGCGCCGCCACGGCCCGGCAGCTCGCGGAGGCCGGCTACCGCGTCGTCCTCACCGCCCGCCGCAAGGACCGTATCGAGGCGCTGGCGGAGGAGCTGACCAAGGCGGGCCACTCGGCCGTGGCCTACCAGCTGGACGTGACCGACCGCGCGGCGGTGGACGAGTTCGCCACGGCGTTCCAGACGATCGGCGTCCTGGTCAACAACGCGGGCGGCGCCCTCGGCGCGGACCCGGTGGCCACCGGCGACCCGGCGGACTGGCGCACGATGTACGAGACGAACGTCATCGGCACCCTGAACCTCACCCAGGCCCTGCTGCCGAAACTGGTGGCGAGCGGCGACGGCGTGATCGTCGTCGTGTCCTCCACCGCCGGGCTCAGCACGTACGAGGGCGGCGCCGGCTATGTCGCCGCCAAGCACGGCGCGCACGTCCTCGCCGAGACCCTCCGCCTGGAGATCGTCGGCCAGCCGGTCCGCGTCGTCGAGATCGCACCCGGCATGGTCAAGACGGAGGAGTTCGCCCTGACCCGCTTCGCCGGCGACAAGGAGCGGGCGGAGAAGGTCTACCAGGGCGTCGCCGAGCCCCTCACGGCGGACGACGTGGCCGAGACCATCACCTGGGCGGTCACCCGTCCCAGCCACGTCAACATCGACCTCCTCGTCCTCCGCCCCCGCGCCCAGGCGTCCAACACGAAGGTCCACCGCGAACTCTGATGCCCGAGGACAACTCCCCCGAGTCCCTGGAGAGGCGCCGCCTGGCCCAGGAAACCAAGGACGAACGCAAGGTCTGGTACTTGCTGGGCTACTTCCTCTTCGGCATCCACATCGTGGCGTTCGTGATGATCTATGCCGTCCGGCACGGTCACTGACCGTACGTCAGCCCTTCACGCACACCACCTGCTTGAGCTTCGCGACGACCTCGACGAGGTCCCGCTGCTGGTCGATGACCTGGTCGATCGACTTGTAGGCGCCCGGGATCTCGTCCACGACGCCGGAGTCCTTGCGGCACTCCACGCCCCGGGTCTGCTCCTCCAGGTCCCTCGTCGAGAAACGCTTCTTCGCAGCGTTACGGCTCATCCGCCGGCCGGCGCCGTGCGAGGCCGAGTTGAAGGACAGCTCGTTGCCGAGCCCCTTCACGATGTACGAACCGGTACCCATGGAGCCCGGGATGATCCCGTACTCGCCGGAACCGGCCCGGATCGCGCCCTTGCGGGTGACGAGCAGGTCCATGCCCTCGTACCGCTCCTCCGCCACGTAGTTGTGGTGGCACGAGATCTCCCGCTCGAAGGCCGGCCTGGCCTTCTTGAACTCCTTGCGGATGACGTCCTTCAGCAGCGCCATCATCAGGGTGCGGTTGTTCCTGGCGTACTCCTGCGCCCAGAACAGGTCGTTGCGGTAGGCCGCCATCTGCGGGGTGTCCGAGACGAAGACCGCCAGGTCACGGTCGACCAGGCCCTGGTTGTGCGGGAGCTTCTGGGCCACGCCGATGTGGTGCTCGGCCAGTTCCTTGCCGATGTTGCGGGAGCCGGAGTGGAGCATGAGCCACACGGCACCGGTCGTGTCCGTGCAGATCTCGATGAAGTGGTTTCCGCTTCCGAGCGTTCCCATCTGCTTCCAGGCACGCTCCCGACGGAATCTGACCGATTCGGCCACTCCGTCGAACCGTCCCCAGAAGTCGTCCCACCCGGCCGTGGCAAGCCCGTGGAAGTCTCCCGGCCCCACGGGATCCTCATGCATCCCCCGCCCCACCGGAATCGCCTGCTCGATCTTCGACCGCAGCCGCGACAGATCGCCCGGCAGATCATTGGCCGTCAGCGACGTCCTCACCGCCGACATGCCGCACCCGATGTCCACCCCCACCGCCGCCGGGCACACCGCGCCCTGCATGGCGATGACCGAGCCGACCGTCGCGCCCTTGCCGTAGTGGACGTCCGGCATCACGGCCAGGCCCTTGATCCACGGCAGGGTCGCCACGTTCTGGAGCTGGTGCAGGGCCACGTCCTCGACCGTCGCGGGGTCCGTCCACATCCGGATCGGGATCTTCGCGCCCGGTATCTCCACGTACGACATATGTTCCTCATTCCCCCGAAAACGACAGCAAGACGCTCATGAGCCTCATAGGCAACAAAACGCAAAAGCGGCGCCAAGGTCTATGAAAAGGGACAAGGGACCGGCGGCCACAGCAGTGCGTGCGATACACATTGTCTCCAGGGGGCGCCCCGCTGCGGCAAGCGAATAACCAGCGGGGACACTGGAGCACCGAGCGAGCGCACACCCGAGAGGAGCCCGACCGTGCAGCGGAAGGCGTACGTAACCGGCACCGCCGCCCTCCTGGTGGCGCTGCTGGCCAGCTGCACGAGCGGCTCGGGCGGCGACAGCCCCGCGGACAACGCCAATCCGGGCGAGGCCGGCACCGCCACGGCGGCCGCCCAGCCCGGCAAGTACCGCACCCTCCCCGAACCCTGCCGCGCGGTCGGCCATGACGCCCTCGACTCGCTGCTGCCGGGTGTCACGCAGATCACCGACCCCGTCCAGCGGGACAAGGCCTACCAGGGCGAGGCCGAGCTCACCTACGACACCGACCGCAAGGTCGGCTGCCACTGGAAGGTGGAGTCCGCGAACGCCACCGACCGCCTCTCGGTCGACTTCGAGCGTGTGGTGTCGTACGACAACGCGGTCAGCGACGACGACCAGGCGCAGCAGCTGTTCGAGGACAAGGAGACGGCGGCCGACCTCCCCGACCCGGGCAGCACCCCGGCGGCGAGCGGGACGGCGACATCCACGGCCTCGCCGTCCGCGTCCGGTTCCAGGTCCGGGTCCGGTGGCGCTCCCGCGTCCCCCTCCTCGTCCGCCTCCGCCTCCACCTCCGCCTCTTCCTCCGCGAGCGGCGCCGCCTCCGCCTCCGGTTCCTCGCCCTCCGACACCGCCTCCGCGGCCGATCTGCAGCCGCGGGTGCTGTCCGACCTCGGTGACGAGGCGTATCTGGACGACCAGCTCGACTCGTCCGGTTCGACCGCCGAGCCGCGGACGGTGACTGTGGTGTTCCGCACGTCCAACGTCATCGTCACCCTCCAGTACGAGGAGCAGCCGACGGCCACCGGAACGGTCCCCGACAGCAAGGAAATGCAGGACAGGGCCCGTAATCTGGCTTCTCAACTGGCCGACACGCTGGGCGGATGACGGCCCCCGCAGCCGCTCGCCCCGCCGTCCGCGAAGTGCCCGGACGGAAACCGCACAGCTCCTTCACCGCGTACCGTGGCCCCGCAGGAACCAACCCGCACGACCACCGAGCGTCATGAGTGAAGGAACCATGCAGCGAGTAGCCCAGCGAGACGACCGTGCCCAGCGTCACCAGCGAGCCAAGCGCCTTCGCCGTGTTCTTCTCTGCGCGGCAGCCGTTCCGGCGGTACTGATCACCGCCGCCTGTTCGTCGGGCTCGGACGACTCCAAGGACAAGGGCGCCGCCAGCAGTGCGCAGCAGTCCGCGGGCGGCAGCGCGACGCCGTCGGTGAGCGCCTCGCCGACCGTGCGGGCGGCGGCGTACAAGAAGCTTCCCGACGCGTGCGCGGTGCTGTCGAAGAAGACCCTCACGGATCTGGTGCCGAAGGGTGCCTCGTCGGGCAAGAAGGGCAGTTCGGACGATCCGTCGTCGCGTGCCTCCTGCTCCTGGAGCAGCCTGGACAACAACGGCGTGAAGGGCTCGCAGTTCCGCTGGCTGAACGTCTCCCTGCTCCGCTTCGACTCGGACACCGCGCGCGGCGCCGGTGACGCTCAGGCCCACACGTACTTCGGCCAGCAGGTCAAGGATGCCGAGGGGGTGGACGGCGCGAAGAACACCAAGGAGATCCCGCTGTCCGGCACGGGTGCGGAGGCGACGGCCGTGCGCTACGACCTGAAGAAGAAGGAGGGTCTCTTCAAGCAGCAGACGGTGGTCGCGCGGGTCGAGAACGTGGTGGTCACGCTCGACTACAACGGCGCCGGTCTCGCGGGCGAGAAGACCCCGGACGCCGACGATCTGACGAAGGCCGCGCAGGCGGCGGTCAAGGAGGCGGTCGGGTCGGTGACGTCCGCGAACGGCGGCTCCTCGGCCGGTTCTGCCTCGAAGGCCCCGGCCTCCCCGTCGCAGTCGGCGTCGAAGTCCCCTTCGAAGTCGCCGTCCAAGTCGGTCCCTTCCAGCGCTTCTCCGTCCAAGTCGGCCGCCAAGAAGGACTGAGCGGAGGCCCGAAGTCCTGACCGGTACGACGTTCCCCGTACACGTGTGCCACCCTGTTGCGCGCAACAACAGGCAAGGGGAGGGGAGTACGAGTGGCCGCGCCACTGCAGCTGACTCGGATGCACCGCGTTCTCATCGGCGTGGTCGTGACCGGCGCCTTGATCATCGCCGGCATCGGCTTCGCCGGTTCCTACGCAGCCGTCCGGGCTCTGGCCCTCAAGAAGGGCTTCGGGAACTTCTCCTACGTCTTCCCGGTCGGCATCGACGCGGGTATCTGTGTCCTGCTGTCCCTGGACCTGCTGCTGACCTGGATCCGCATCCCCTTCCCGCTGCTGCGTCAGACGGCGTGGCTGCTGACGGCGGCGACGATCGCGTTCAACGGCGCCGCGGCCTGGCCCGACCCGCTGGGTGTGGGCATGCACGCGGTGATCCCGGTGCTGTTCGTGGTCGCGGTGGAGGCGGCCCGGCACGCGATCGGCCGCATAGCCGACATCACGGCCGACAAGCACATGGAGGGTGTCCGTCTCACCCGCTGGCTTCTCTCCCCGGTCCCCACGTTCCTCCTCTGGCGCCGGATGAAGCTGTGGGAGCTGCGCTCCTACGACCAGGTGATCAAGCTGGAGCAGGAACGTCTCGTCTACCAGGCCAGGCTGCGAAGCCGCTTCGGCAGGGCTTGGCGCCGCAAGGCTCCGGTGGAGTCCCTGATGCCGCTGCGCCTGGCCCGCTACGGCGTGCCCCTGGCGGAAACGGCACCGGCGGGCCTGGCGGCGGCGGGCATCGAGCCGGCCCTGCTGCCGCCCGTGTCGCAGCAGCCGCAGCTGGCGGCGGCCGACGCCACCGCCGCCGCTGCGGGCAGTCGGGCCGCCAGGGCGGCACGGGTGGGCGCAGCCGCACCTCCCGGCGAACAGCGCCCCGAAGAACCTCCTGTGGACGAGCAGAGCCCCTGGTTCCAGGCCCAGCGCGAGATCGAGTACCACGGTGGCTACGACCCCACCTACGACCCGATGATGCAGGAGCCCCAGTACGCCCCCGAGGAGCAGTACGGGGAGTGGTACGAGGAGCAGCCCCCGGAGCAGTTCCAGCAGCCCTCCCCGGAGGAGACCGGCAGCTTCCCCATTCCGGTGGGCCCCAACCGCACCCGCGAACTGGGCGAGGGCGGCGGCCCCCCGGAGCCGGACGAGGAGGCCTACTACCAGGTCTTCCGCCAGTCGATCGACGGCAGCTTCCCCACCCCGCACCAGTTCAGCGAGGCCGTGGAGGCGACGTACAGCCTCAAGCTCCCCGCACGGGAGGCCGACCGCATGGTCAAACGTTTCACCAACCGCTTCAACGCGGAACTGGAAGAGAACCACATCGCGTAACGGCATGAAAAAGGGGCCCTCCATCACGGAGGGCCCCTTTTTGCTTACGCGGTCTCCTACGGGCTCCTACTCCCCGAGCAGCCTGCGGACCCGGTCCTGCCCCACCGCCAGCAGCAGCGTAGGCAGCCGCGGTCCCGTGTCCCGCCCGACCAGCAGGTGGTACAGCAGCGCGAAGAACGACCGCTGGGCCGTCTTGATCTCCGGCGGCAGCTCCTTGGGCGTGGCGTCGGCCGGGAACCCGGCCTGCACCTTCGGGACGCCGTACACGAGGTGGGTCAGGCCGTCGAGCGACCAGTGCTCGGCGAGCCCGTCGAGCAGCAGCCGTACCGACTGCTGGGACGCCTCGTCGAGGGACTTCAGCAGCTCGGCGTCGGGCTCGTCGCGCACGATGGTCCGCTGGTCGGCGGGCACGTGCGTGTTGATCCACGCCTCGGCCTTGTCGTAGCGCGGCCGGGCCTCGTCCAGGGAGGCCAGCGGCTGCTCCGGGTCCAGCTCGGAGAGGATGCGCAGGGCCTGGTCCTCGTGGCCGGCGGTGATGTCGGCGACGGACGCGAGCGTGCGGTACGGCAGTGGACGCGGCGTCTTCGGCAGCTCACCGGCGGCCGTACCCACCGCGCGGGTGTACGCGGCGACGTCGGCCGGCAGCGCGGAGCCGTCGGCCACCTTCCCGGCGAGCTTGTCCCACTCGTCGTACAGCCGCTGGATCTCCTGGTCGAAGGCGATCTTGAAGGACTGGTTGGGCCTGCGGCGGGCGTAGAGCCAGCGCAGGATCTGCGGTTCCATGATCTTCAGCGCGTCGGCCGGGGTCGGGACACCACCACGCGACGAGGACATCTTCGCCATGCCGGAGATGCCCACGAAGGCGTACATGGGCCCGATCGGCTGCTTGCCGCCGAAGATCCCGACGATCTGACCGCCGACCTGGAAGCTCGACCCGGGCGAGGAGTGGTCGACACCGCTCGGCTCGAAGATCACGCCCTCGTACGCCCAGCGCATCGGCCAGTCGACCTTCCAGACCAGCTTGCCGCGGTTGAACTCGCTGAGCCGGACGGTCTCGGCGAAGCCGCACGCGGTGCATGTGTACGACAGCTCGGTGCTGTCGTCGTCGTAGGAGGTGACGGTGGTCAGGTCCTTGTCGCAGCTGCCGCAGTACGGCTTGTACGGGAAGTACCCGGCGGAGCCGGAGGAGCCGTCGTCCTCGCTCGCCGCGCCCGAGCCCTCCTCGGCCTCCAGCTCGGCCTCGTCGACGGCCTTCTGCTGCTGCTTCTTCGGGGCCTTCTTCGTGCGGTACTGGGCGAGGATCGCGTCGATGTCCCCGCGGTGCTTCATGGCGTGCAGGATCTGCTCGCGGTAGGTCCCGGAGGTGTACTGCGCGGTCTGGCTGATCCCGTCGAACTCGACACCCAGCTCGGCGAGCGAGGCGATCATCGCGGCCTTGAAGTGCTCGGCCCAGTTCGGGTACGACGACCCCTTCGGCGCCGGCACCGAGGTCAGCGGCTTGCCGATGTGCTCGGCCCAGGACTCGTCGACGCCCGCGACGCCGGCCGGGACCTTGCGGTAGCGGTCGTAGTCGTCCCAGGAGATCAGATGCCGGACCTGGTACCCGCGGCGGCGGATCTCGTCGGCGACCAGGTGCGGGGTCATGACCTCGCGGAGGTTGCCCAGGTGGATCGGGCCGGAGGGGGAGAGACCGGACGCGACGACGACCGGTTTGCCCGGGGCCCGGCGCTCCGATTCCTCGATGACCTCATCCGCGAAACGGGAGACCCAGTCGGTGGTCTCGGTGCTCTGAGCCACGATCGGCACGTCCTTCTTTCTGAACGGGGTGGCACTCCGTCTGATCGGGGTGACACTCCATTCTCACAGACCGGCTCGCGCCCGCGAAAACGGCTTTACCCGCCGTGGGATACTGGCTGGGACTGTCCATCCCCACGAGGAGAACGGCACCCATTCCTATGGCCTCGGTCACGTCCCTCAGCGATTCCGTCCAGCAGCACCTGACGTCCGCCCTCTCGGCCACCCTGCCCGAGGCCGCCGGCGCGGACCCGCTGCTGCGACGAAGCGACCGGGCCGACTTCCAGGCCAACGGGATCCTGGCGCTGGCCAAGAAGGCGAAGGCGAACCCTCGGGAGCTGGCGACGCAGGTCGTCTCCCAGGTGGTCACCGGCGACGAGCTGATCCAGGACGTCGAGGTCTCGGGGCCCGGCTTCCTCAACATCACGGTCTCGGACAGGGCGATCACCGGGAACCTCGCCGCGCGGTACGCGGACGAGACGGGCCGCCTGGGCGTGCCGTACGTCGAGCACCCCGGTACGACGGTGATCGACTACGCCCAGCCGAACGTGGCGAAGGAGATGCACGTCGGCCACCTCCGCTCGGCGGTGATCGGCGACTCCGTCGTCCAGCTTCTCGAGTTCACCGGTGAGAACGTGGTCCGCCGCCACCACATCGGCGACTGGGGCACCCAGTTCGGCATGCTCATCCAGTACCTGGACGAGCACCCGCACGAGCTGGACCACAAGGACGCCCGGGTGACGGGTGAGGAGGCGATGTCGAACCTCGACCGCCTCTACAAGGCCGCGCGGAAGAAATTCGACTCCGACGAGGAGTTCAAGACGCGCGCCCGCCGCCGGGTGGTCGACCTGCAGGCCGGCGACCCGGACACGCTCGCCATGTGGCAGAAGTTCGTCGACGAGTCGAAGATCTACTTCTTCTCCGTCTTCGAGAAGCTGGACATGGAGATCCGGGACCCCGACATCGTCGGCGAGTCGGGTTACAACGACATGCTGGCCGAGACCTGCCGCCTCCTGGAGGAGTCGGGAGTGGCGGTCCGCAGCGAGGGCGCCCTCTGCGTCTTCTTCGAGGACATCAAGGGCCCGGACGGCAACCCGGTCCCGCTGATCGTCCAGAAGTCCGACGGCGGCTACGGCTATGCCGCCACCGACCTCTCCGCGATCCGCGACCGTGTCTTCAACCTCAAGGCGAACACGCTCCTGTACGTGGTGGACGCCCGTCAGGCCCTGCACTTCCGGATGGTCTTCGAGACGGCGCGGAGGGCCGGCTGGCTGGGCGAGGACGTCACGGCGGTGCAGCTGGCGTTCGGCACGGTCCTCGGCAAGGACGGCAAGCCGTTCAAGACCCGTGAGGGCGAGACGGTCCGTCTGGTCGACCTCCTCGACGAGGCGATCGACCGCGCCTCGGCCGTCGTGCGCGAGAAGGCCCAGGACCTGTCCGAGGAGGAGATCGCCGAGCGGGGTGCCCAGGTGGGCATCGGCGCGGTGAAGTACGCGGACCTGTCGACGTCGGCGAACCGGGACTACAAGTTCGACCTGGACCAGATGGTCTCCCTGAACGGCGACACGTCCGTCTACCTGCAGTACGCCTACGCCCGTATCCAGTCCATCCTCCGCAAGGCCGGCGAGACCCGCCCGGCCGCCCACCCGGAGCTGGCACTGGCCGACGCCGAACGCGCCCTGGGCCTGCACGTCGACGCGTTCGCGCAGACGGTGGCGGAGGCGGCGGCGGAGTACGCCCCGCACAAGCTGGCCGCGTACCTCTACCAGCTGGCGTCCCTCTACACGTCCTTCTACGACAAGTGCCCGGTCCTGAAGGCCGAGACGCCGACGCAGGTGGAGAACCGCCTGTTCCTCTGCGACATCACGGCCCGCACCCTGCACCAGGGCATGGCCCTGCTGGGCATCCGGACACCGGAGAAGCTCTGACGCACACCCTTTAGAGTCTGTGGAGCCGTCTCCTATCTCCACAGACTCTGAGGGAGCCCGATGTCCGAGCGAGTCCCCGACCCGTCCACGGCCCACTTCGGCGCGGACGGCATGCGCCGGTTCACGGTGCCCGCCTCCTTCGGTGTCCAGCTGCCCGACGCGATCCGCGAGATGCTGGCGGACACCGGGGTGCCCGTGCATGTCCAGCCGTACTTCACGGCGGCGGGCGACACCGACGGACCGACCCTGGGGATGACCGCCGGCCACCACGGCCTGCCCGCACCGGCGGGCCGGGAGAACTGGCTGCGGCTCGGCACGGACCCGCTGGCCCACCTGTGCGTACGTCCGGACGGCGCGGTACAGGCGGTGTTCCTGGGCCTGGACGAGGACGACATGTTCGTCAGCTCCGGCGTCCCGGCGTTCAACGCCTCGCTGGCCGCCCTGGACCGCCGCCTCCCGGTGATCGCCGCATCCACCAGCCTCCCGGTGGCGGCGGCCGCGTTCCGCGAACTCAACGCCGAACTGCGGCAGATCGACGCCGCCGCGTTCGAGGACCGCGAGAGCTGGTGGCCGAGGGTCCTGGACGACGTACGGCACACGCTCAACTTCCCGTTCTCCTCCGCCTTCGAGTACGTGGACGCGACGGGCGCCAAGCAGATCGTCACGGATGCGACGGGCCCGGGGCGCCCGCATCCCGAGGAACTGGTCTGGCAGCGCCTGCACGCGCAAGGGGTGGCCCCGGAGCAGGTGCGGCGCGTCTACTGCGAGCTGGAGCCGTGCATGATGCCGGGCCACTACTGCGCGGTGTGGCTCCAGGCGACCTTTCCCCACGCGGAGTTCACGCACAGCTTCGACTACGGCGACACGGCGGACTCGCGGGAAGAGGGACTCAAGGAGTTGATCACCTACGCGGCGAAGCAGGCGGGCCGCCAGTGACCGAGGCACCGAAGTGGTCCCGCCCGGCCGCGGGCCGCGAACCGGCCGCGGCCGCAATGCTGTCCTGGCTGGCCGATCCGCAGGCCCCCCGCCTGTGTGTCGTCACCGGTAGCGCGGGTTGCGGCAAGTCGACCCTGCTGGCCTGGCTGATCGGGCATGGGACGCGAGAGGGGACGCAGCCGGAACGCCGGATCCACGGTTTCGTCCCCCTGGCCGGCCAGACCGCCCTCACCGCCGCCTGGACCCTCGCCGAGCAGCTGCACGTGGCGGCCCGCACCCCGGGCGAGCTGGTCACCGCACTGGCCGCCGACGAGCGCCGTACGGTGATCGCACTGCCGGACCTGCACGCGACGGCGGACGTCGAGGCGGTGACCGAACTGGCCCTGACACTAATGGAGTTGCCGCACGTACGGCTGCTGGTGGAGGTCCGCAGCGACAGCGCCGGAACACTCACCGCGGTTCCCTCGGCCGTGATGGACCTCGATCAGCCGCAGTGGACGGATCCGGGGCGGTATGCGGCGTGGGCGGCGACCCGGCCCGCCGACCGACATGAGCCGGTACCCGAAACCCTTACCGCCGCAGTCGACTTGGACGACCCGGCGGCGGTCTGCGCCGCGGACCCCTGGCAGGTGTCCTTCGCCTACGAGCGCTCCTCGGATCCCCACGGAGGCCTGCGCGCGGCATGGCTGCGGGCGGGAGCATCCCTGACCCGCGAGCAGAGCCCGGCGGACCGTGCCGTCGTCCTCCTGTCGGCGCTGGGCGACGATGCCGACCCGAGGCTGCCGGGAGCGCTCGCCGCGCTGACCAGGGGCGCCGCATGGCAGGTGGTCTGGCGCAGGGTGCGCGGCGATGTCCGCCCTCCCTGGCCGGGACCGGCACGCGCGCTCTCGTCGGGGCGCGGACAGCTCGCCGGGAAGCTGGTGGTGGCCGATCACCAGGGCACGGTGCGCCTGCTCGGCGAGTCGGACGCGGCTCCGTCCGGTCGGCTGCCGGAGCCGGTACAGGGGGTGCGCGCTGTGGCCGCAGCGTCCGAGGGTGACGTACTGATCCTGGATGGGCAGGGCCGACTGCACACCCGGCACAGCCCCTCGGCACCGAGAGCGACGGGCCTTGCGGCACTGCTGGAGGACGGGCCGGCACCGCTGGAGCGGCTGGCGGAGGCGGCGCAGGTCCAACTGGAGGACGGTGCTGTGGCATTGGCGTTCAGCGAGGGTCTGCTCGCGGCGGGGGACGCCACAGGCAGGGTGCACGCCTTCTTCGAACCCGACGCAGAGCCGGGGCCCTTCGCTGCCAGGCTGCACGAGGGCGGAGTCGCCGCCGTAGCAGCCCTGCACCTGACGACACCCGAGGGCGGACCGGGCATTCCCCTGGTCTACAGCGGCGGTTACGACGGCACGGTACGGGTGTGGAGCCCCGGAGCGGACCCGCTTGCCTCCCCCGTCCGCTCGCGGCCCCGCCCGGTTACGGCCCTGGCGGCGACGCCCACCGACGCCGGACCGCCGGTGCTGGCCATCGGCTGGGCGGACGGTCTGGTCGAACACCACACCCTGGACGAGGAGGGCACGGTCCGCACGTACCGGCCCGGAGCTCCGGTGCACGCGCTGGCGGTGACCCGTGCCGGGACACTCCTGATCGGGACGGACGAGAGGCTGGTGCATCTGCGTCCGCTCTGAGAACCGGCCCTTGGGGTGTTGTCACAACCATGCCATAGAGACGGCAGGCCCCCTTGCCCATCAACACCCGTTCATCGTTAGGGTTTTACCGCTCATACGATGATCGGAATGGCGAGGGGGCGTCACGGGGATGGGCTACACGATTCCGGGATGGCTGGACCAGGTCCTCGACTACATCGGCATCCACTTTCCGAACGTCGACGAGGACGACTACCGCCACATGGCCACGGCCATGCGGGAGTTCGCCGACAAGTTCGAGGGACACGGCGCGGACGCGCACAAGACGGTCGAGCAGATCCTGGCCTCCTCGCACGGCTGGGCCGTCCACTCGATGCAGACCCACTGGAACCAGGTCAAGGCCGGCCACCTCGACAAGATCCCGGAGCTGGCCCGCCTCTTCGCCGACGCCCTGGACGTCGTCGCGGACATCGTCTTCGGCATGAAGACGAAGGCGGAGGCCGAACTCGCCGTCATGGCAGGCTCGGTGGGCCTTTCGATCGGCGCGGCCTTCATCACCGGAGGCCTGTCCGCCGTGCTCGGCGCGGCCGAGATCACGGCCATGCGCCAGCTGGTGAAACGAATCATCGACGAGGCCGCCGACCAGATCGTGAACGAGCTGCTCGCGAAGGTCACCGAGCCGGTCAACGCCAAGCTGGAGGCGATGATCGAGGACGCGGTCCTTAACCTGGCGGAGGACGCCTTCACCCTGCCGCCGGCCCCGACCGGCGCGGGCGGAGGCGGCGGCGGCGAGCACGGGCACGGCCATGGACACGGCGGCATGAAGCTGGCCTCCGCGGGAGGTGGAAGCGGTGGCATGGAACTGGCCTCCGCATCCGGCGGCTCTGGCGCGGGAGGCGACCTCCACATCGACCACGAAGAGTTCGAGAGCGGCGCCGGCAAACTCTCCTTCCACGGCGGCGAACTCCATACGAACAGCGCCGCCCCACTCGGCCGGGCCAAGGGCCTGTTCGGCCGCACAAGGGGCAAGGACCCCTTCACCCAGGCCTTCGACTCGGTGATCCACGGCGCCCTGAAAGGCTGCGAGAAGGCTCTCGGCAAGATCGGCAAACACCTCACGGAGACGATCCCCAACCGAGCGAAGGCGGTCTCGCATCTGCACAAAGCCCATGACAACGAGATAGGACTGCGGGCCAAGGGCATCAGGACGGGCAGGGACGGCGAGCAGCGTATGTACCTGATGCACGCCGACGGGTCCGTGCAGCGACTGCATAGCGACGGCGGTACGGCAGAGCTCGACGACCACGACAGAAGCCGTCTCCATGGAATCGTCGGCGACGACGGCCGTTTCTACATCCCTTCGACGCAGAAACAGAAGTCGGAGTTTTACGCTGAAGAATCCCATAAAGGCCGGGTGAAGTCCAAGAAGATCAATGCATCCACCAGCGATCTGGCCCGGGCCACGCAGGCAGCCCGTGTCGCACGGGACGACTTCGATGGGACGAACTATGCAGCAGGCCGCTACGTCGACGCGGGCGGCAGGGAATCAATTCTCGTCGGATACAGCAACAAGCGAGGACATTCCGAGCGAATGATCGGATTCCCAATCATTCACTCGGGCCAAAAGCACAGACTTAAAGAAATATTCACGGAACGAGAACCCTGCCAGAAGAATCCGGTGTGCGCTCGCTGGCTGAGCTACCATTTCGGACAGGAATTCAAGGTCACCCACGCAGCGAACTACTACGACCAGAACATGAAGACCACCAACACAGAACACACCAAGTACGTGAGTGGTCTGAAGAAGGCCCTCGGACTTTAGCGGCACGCTAGGATGCCACCCATGCATTTCACTGTCACCCCCACCGCCATGCTCGACGCCTACGGCTTGACCAATGTGGTCTACTATCCACAATTCGCCGTCGATGGCCCCGTCGACTCACGCGCCTTGTCCCTCCTCAGTTCCGTGGGACTTCCGCACTCGGAAGTCTTCGCATCCAAAGAGGATCCGGAGGACCCCTACGAGCCGGGCTTCGACCCGCTCGTCATCGGCAGTCGCTTCGATCATTACGGTTGGTCATGCCCGGAGGAAAGCCGGACGTGGTGGATGCTGGGCTACCTGTTCACCTCGCTCATCGCCCTCGACCCGCACTCGGGCAAAGTCTATGCATTTCCTGAGAGCGAATCGCAATATATCCTCCTGCACCGCGATGTCGAATCGCTTCTCTTCAGTCTCATCGAGTTCCGAAAGCTCGAAGTCGGCCACGACAACAACATGGACCGAACGGAACTCTCCGAGCGTTTCCGGCGCGTGGTCGGCGCCTTCGATCCCACACCGTTCACCGATGAGGAGTCACAGTGGAACCTGTCGCTTGAGGAATTCGAGAACGGTATGTGGTGAGACTCGTGCCGCCGGTATTGCGGTCGGTCAGCCGGAGGGTGCCTCCGCAGCCGCCGCGTTCTCCTCGGCCAGCTCCAGGGCGCGGCGTGTCAGGGCCTGGCGTACGGGGTCCGGGGTGAGGACCCGCAGCGGTGTTCCCAGGCCGAGGAGGTAGCGGGCGAGGCCGTCCGGGTCGGGGCCGCCGATGTCGACCAGGGTGGCGTCCTCGCCGTCGGGGCGATGGGTGCCGACCGTGGGCGGGATCAGCCGTAGCGCCTCGCTCATGGGGACGGGGAGGCGGACGGTCGCGGACAGGGGGTAGGGGCCGTTTGCGATGTTGCGGGAGACCAGGCGCGCCGGGTCCGGCGGGTCGGTGAGGTCGGCCGGGTGGCCGGTGGGCTGGAGGCGGTCGACCCGGTCGGCGCGGAAGGTGCGCCACTGGCCCCGGGTCACGTCCCGCGCGACGAAGTACCAGCGGCGGCCCGTGTGGACGAGGCGGTAGGGGTCCACCTCCCGGACCGTGGCCCGCCCCTCCCCGTCGGTGTACGACAGCCGGGCACGTTCGCCTTGGCGGCAGGCGACCGCCAGCTCCAGCAGCAGCCCCGGCCTGATCTGAGGGCCGTCGGCTCCGGGAAGCCGTACGAAGGCGTCGTCCAGGTCGCCGAGGCGGTCCGCGATGCGCCGGGGCAGCACCTGGCGCAGCTTCAGCAGTGCGGAGAGGGCCGCCTGGTCACCACCGAGCGCGTCGCTCAGGGCGGCTTCGCGCAGGCCGACCGCCACGGCCAGCGCTTCCTCGTCGTCGAGGATCAGCGGCGGCACCCGGGATCCGGCGCGCAGACGGTAACCGCCCCAGGGGCCGGCCTCGGAGTCGACCGAGTAGCCGAGGTCCCGGAGCCTTGCCACGTCCCGGCGCACCGTGCGATCGGTGACCTCCATGCGCTCGGCCAGCTCGGCGCAGGTCCAGGACGGGCGGGAGGACAGCAGGGAGAGCAGCCGGAGCAGGCGGGCGGATGAACTGAGCACGGCCGGAAGTCTGGCATGTCTCCCGCATGACCAGGACCGGAACTGTCCTGGTCATGTCCTAGCGTCTCTCCCATGACCACGGAGACCACTTCCACGTCCGCTTCCATGTCCGCTTCCGCACCCGCGTTCCGCTATGCCGCCGTCACCTTCGACTGCGCCGACCCCGCCGAACTGGCTCGTTTCTACGGTGAGTCGCTCGGCATGTCCGTCCTCTTCTCCACCGACGACTTCGTCCTGCTCGGCAAGGAAGGCGCGACCGGCCTCGGCTTCAACCGTCTCGCCGACTACCGCCCGCCCACCTGGCCGGACCCGGCGCAGGAGAAGCAGGCGCACATCGAGTTGGGCGTCGACGACCTCGACGTCGCCGAGAAGCGTCTGCTCGAACTGGGCGCGAGCAAGCCCGAGTTCCAGCCCGGCGGGGAGCGCTGGCGGGTACTGCTGGACCCCGCCGGGCACCCGTTCTGCATCACGACCCTGGTCTAGGGATTCAGGGCCCCTCGTCGCCGCACCGAGGGAGTGGCCATCGCTGCTGTGACCCCGCGGCCACTTGCGCACGCCGCCGAGGCAGGCAAGGGCGGAGAGGGAGGCCGGCCTCGGTCAGTTGTTGACGAGGGCGCCCTGGACCGGCTCCCCGCCCGAGCGCCGGCCCCGTCCGCCCCGTCCACCGCGTGGCGCCCGCTGGGGCCAGAACAGTACGTACGCCGCCGAGCCGATCCCGAAGGCGAGGCGGATGAACCCCTGGGCGTCGTCCGACGGGATCAGCAGGGCGCTGCCGTAGAGGGAGATCAGCGCGATCCAGCTCACCCACGGGACCAGGCGGCGTTGGCCTATCGAGTCCCAGATGAGGGTGCCGAGGAGGACCGAGGCGTTGTAGTACGTGTACACGCTGGGGTCGAGCAGGATGCGTGCGTCGGCGGCCAGGAACACGACCGCCGGCCAGCGGTTCCGGCGCACCGCGAGTGCGCCCAGCGCCATGCCCAGGGCCATCTGGGTGGGGCGGTCCCACCACGGGGTCACGGGGTCGTTCACGCCGAACCAGCGCAGTGAGGACGCCGGCTGGTTGGGGATGGTGAAGCGGGCCGCGTGCAGGGTGTCCAGGTGGGTCAGGTAGAAGGGGAGCCAGGCCACCGCCACCAGGGCGACGGCCCAGGCCGCCGAGCGGAGGCGGTGCGGGCGGGGCAGGGCCAGGAGCAGGGGCAGGAAGCCGACCGCCCAGGGTTTGGAGTCGACCGCCAGCGCCAGGAACACGCCCATCGCCGTGGCGTTGCCGCGGACCAGTGCGCGGACGGCGAGGGTGGTGAAGAACAGGGCCAGGACGTCGTCGAGGTGGGCGAAGCGGACCGAGACCTCGACCCACATGGGGATGAAGGCGGCGCCGGCGATCAGGACGCGCTGCTGGAGGCGTCTGTGGTTGAGGCCGGTGCCCCGGTTGTGGTCGGCGGCGGCACGGCCGATCAGAACCAGCATGTACAGGCCGAGGCCGGACATGAACGCGTCGGCCAGTTTTTCGCCGACGTCGGCGGGGAACGGTGCGAAAAGGCCGGCCACCACAAAGCTGACGGGGCCGATCTGCAGGTCGGGATGGTTGGCGTAGAGGGCGAGGCCGCCGCCCGACTGCAGGCCGAACAGGAGTTGCTGGCCGGTTGTCAGGTAGTGCCACGAAATGGCGGCGTGGCGCTCGGCCACCACGAACCAGACGGCCGTCCACAAGGTGAGCAGCACGATGTGCCATCGCACCGGGTAACGCCCGATCCGCACGTTCCGTCCTTCCCCTCGCCGCCCTCGCCGTCCGCCCGTCACCCGTCCCCATCACAGCACCACCTGGTAAGAGCGGCTTCGACGAACGCCGGTTCATCGGTGAGGCCGGTCAACGGCGTTGTCAGTGCCGGGCTTTACAGTCACGGACATGGCGACTCTTCCCAATCCGCTGCCCAAGCTGGCCACCGACCCCAGCGGGCGTTCCCTAGGGCTCCAACTGCCGCCCGGCAGGCTCGTCGACATGTCCCACGACGGCTCCTGGCACGAACCTCTGCTGTGGTACGCGGAGAAGCCGGCCGCGCCGGGCACCTGGAAGGCGCTGGGCGCGCCGGCTGCCCGCGCCGGGCTGCTGCCCGTGCTCGTGGCCGGTGGTTCCGGGGACGGCGTGGAGAGCTGGGTGCTGCTGCCCGGCGAGACGTCGTACCCGGGCGATCACGACGCCGAGGACGTCCTCGCGGAGTACTGGGAGGAGGAGACGGAGGACGGTGGGACAGCCGAGGAGATCGAGCCGTTCGGGAGCGAATGGCCCGGTCTCGCGCCCGCCCCCGCCGCCCTCTCCGCCGACCCGGACACCCGCGCCGCGCAGGTCGCCGACGCGCTGGGCGGGGACCGGGAGCCGGACGTCGAGGAGGCGCACCTCGCCCTGGTTCCGGCCCGCCGGTCCGCCGACATCCCGGCGGCGATCGGCTGGACCGGCCCGGTGAACTACGAGGCCGACGTGGCCCGGATGTGCGCGGTGCTGCGCTCCTGGGAGGACCGCTTCGGCATACGGGTCGTGGCCCTCGGTCTGGACACCCTCGTCGTGTCCGTCGCGGCCCCGCCGGCCACGCAGGAGGAGGCCGAGGCGGTGGCGGCGGAGCACTTCGCGTTCTGCCCGGACATCGTGCTGCAGGGCGAGCGGGACACCCTCCGCACCTACGCGAAGGACCTGGTCGGGCAGCCCGTGTGGACCTTCTGGTGGGACTGACGGCGGCAGCCGGGCCGGCTCAGCCGCCGAGCCCCCGCGCCAGCCGCCGCAGCCCCTCGGCGATCTCCTCGGGTGTCTGCGTGACGAAGCACAGGCGAAGGGTGGAGGGGTCGGGTGCGCCCGCGTAGAAGGGCGCACCGGGGACGTAGGCCACGTTCTGCTCGACCACACGAGGAAGCAGGGCGAGGGTGTCGTACGACTCCGGCAGGCGCACCCAGAGGAACATGCCGCCCTCGGGCCGGCTCCACTGCGAGCCGGGCGGGAGGGCGGCCGGCAGGCCCGCGAGCATGGCGTCCCGGCGGGCGCCGTACACGGCCCGCACCCGCTCCACATGGGCGTCCAGGACGTCCAGGTAGCGGGCCGCGGCGAGCTGGTTGAGCGTCGGGGTGTGCAGGTCCGCCGCCTGCTTGGCCACGGTGCACGCCCAGCGCAGCTCGGCGGGCGCGCGCAGCCAGCCGAGGCGCAGGCCGGGGGCCATCACCTTGGAGAAGGAGCCGAGGACGACGGTGCGGTCCTCGGCACCGGGCAGGGCGGCGATCCAGGGAACGGGTTCACCGTCGTAGCGGAGTTCGCCGTACGGGTCGTCCTCGACGATCCACAGGCCCTGGCGGGCCGCCACGGCGGCGATCGCCGTGCGGCGCGGCGCGGGCATCGTGCGGCCGGTGGGGTTCTGGAAGGTGGGGACGAGGTAGAGCAGCTTGGGGCGTTCACGGCGGATCGCCTCCTCCAGCGCGGCCGGGTCCACCCCGTCCGCGTCGCCCGGCACGGCCACCACGCGTGCGCCCGCGAGACCGAAGACCTGAAGTGCCGCCAAATAGCAGGGGTCTTCCACCAGCACTGTGTCGCCGGGTTCGAGCAGGGCCGTGGCCAGGAGGGACAGGGCCTGCTGGGAGCCGGTGGTGATGAGCAGGTCGTCGGGGGTGGTGGGCAGGCCGCGGGCGGTGATGCGTGCGGCCAGGGCGGCGCGGAGGACGGGCTCGCCCTCGGTCGTGGAGTACTGCAGCGCCTGTGCCGGGGCGTCCGCCAGGACCTCCCGGAATGCCGCCGCCATGCCCTCCCGGTCGAAGAGTTCCGGTGCCGGGAGGCCGCCCGCGAAGTTGATCATCTCGGGCCGTGCGGTGACCGCGAGGATGTCCCGCACGGGCGACCCGCCCACACGGCGAGCCCGTGCGGCGAGGGGCGGGACGGGAGCGGGCTCGGCGAGGGTCGTGAGGAATCTCGGGGCGGACTCGGCGACGGTCATGGCGCGGCTCTCCTTCGGCTCTCGGAGCCGACAGACTAGAGACGTACGTGCCGTCTACAACGGTAATTCCGCGATCCGGACGGTCCGTTGGTGTCCGTGCGCGCCAAGAGCGCCCCGAAGGAGCGGCGATCAGCCCCCGCGGCCCCGCCCCCGTCACTCGCCCCTACCGCAGCTTCTGTGCCACCTCGGTCGCCCAGTAGGTGAGGATGTTCCGCGCCCCGGCGCGCTTGATGCCGGTCAGGGTCTCGAAGACGGCCCGGTCCCGGTCCACCCAGCCCTTCTCGGCGGCGGCCTCGACCATCGCGTACTCGCCGGAGATCTGGTAGGCGGCGACGGGCACGTCCACCGCGTCCGCGACCCGGGCCAGGATGTCGAGGTACGGACCGGCCGGCTTGACCATGACCATGTCCGCGCCCTCGGCGAGGTCCAGCTCCAGCTCCCGCAGCGACTCACGCCAGTTGGCGGGGTCCTGCTGGTAGGTCTTGCGGTCGCCCTGGAGCGAAGAGGCGACGGCCTCGCGGAAGGGGCCGTAGAAGGCGGAGGAGTACTTGGCGGTGTAGGCGAGGATCGCCACGTCCTCGCGGCCGATCTGGTCCAGCGCATCGCGGACGACGCCGATCTGACCGTCCATCATCCCGCTCGGCCCGACGACGTGGGCGCCGGCATCGGCCTGCACCTGGGCCATCTCGGCGTACCGCTCCAGGGTCGCGTCGTTGTCGACGCGGCCCTCGGCGTCCAGGACCCCGCAGTGCCCGTGGTCGGTGAACTCGTCGAGGCACAGGTCGGACATGACGAGCAGGTCGTCGCCGACCTCGGCACGGACGTCACGAAGGGCGACCTGCAGAATCCCGTCCGGATCGGTCCCGGCCGTGCCCTGCGCGTCCTTCTTGGCCTCCTCCGGCACACCGAACAGCATGATCCCGGAGATCCCGGCCGCCACGGCCTCCGCCGCCGCCTTCTTCAGGCTGTCGCGGGTGTGCTGGACGACTCCGGGCATGGCGCCGATCGGCACGGGCTCGCTCACGCCCTCGCGGATGAAGGCGGGGAGGATGAAATCGGCGGGGTGCAGGCGCGTCTCGGCGACCATACGGCGCATGACGGGCGAGGTGCGCAGCCGCCGGGGACGGGTACCGGGAAACGATCCGTACTTCGTCATGCCTTCTACGCTACGCCCGCCCGGCCCCGGCCTTTGCCAACACCGTGTCGGCCCGCTGCATCGCCCGGCCGGGCGCGGTGGCGGCGCACGGCGTCGCGGTTGGCACACCGGTGTGAGCAGTAGCGGCGGCGCCCGGTACGCGTGGTGTCGGCGAAGATCGTGGTGCATTCGGTGACGGCGCACCGCCCGAGCCGGTGCATGCCGCGCCCGACCAGGTGCAGCGCGGTGCCCACCGAGACCAGCGCGAACAGCAGGCCGCCGAGCGACTGGCGCTCGTCGCGGTAGTGCAGGTGCCAGCCGCCCGCGTGGTCGGTCAGACGGGGGTGGGAAGTGCCCTCGGCCAGCATCAGATTGAGGCGCGCGGCGCGCTGGCGCTCGTCCGGTGCGTCGACCACTCCCTCCCATGCGTCGAGCAAGGCGTGCGTGCGCGTCAGATCGGCTTCGGTGGCGGTGTCTTCGACCACCAGGCCGGCGGCACGGCAGCGAGTCACCAGCTCCTCGGGGCTCGCCGGGCGCCCGTTGGCGAGCGCGGCGGCAAGGTGCACGGCGTCCTCGCCGTAAGGGTTGAGGTGCATAAGCCCATTACACCAGCCTGGGGCTCATGAGTCACCACTCCGCCGCGGCGGTCGCGGTCCGCGATCCGTACCGCTGGACGGTCCTCGGGATCGCCACCTTCACCCAGGCCGCCTCCTGCTTCTTCGTCCAGGGCATCGGGGCGATGGCCGTTCCCCTGGAACGCGCGCTCGACCTCGGCACGGCCCAGCTCGGCCTGCTCCTGTCCGCCTCCCAACTGATGCCGCTGATCGGCCTGCTGGTGGTGGGTGACCTGCTGGACCGCTACGACGAGCGGTGGGTCGTCGGCATCGGTGCGGGCGTGGTCGGCCTGGGGCTGCTCACCGGGAGCCTGGCGCAGGGATACGTGTCCCTGCTCGTCGTCCTTCTGGTCGTCGGGGCCGGGTACAGCACGGCGCAGCCGGGCGGCAGCAAGTCGGTCGCGGCCTGGTTCGACCCCGGGCAGCGGGGGTTCGCGATGGGTGTCCGGCAGGCCGGGCTTCCGCTGGGCGGGGCCCTCGCCGCGGCCGTGCTGCCGGCTCTTGCCGTGTCGTACGGGTGGCGGTCGGCGCTCGCGGCCGGCGGCCTCGTCGCACTCCTGGGCGCCGGGACGTTCACCGCGCTCTACCGCCGGCCGGCCATGCCGTCGCCGATGCCTGCGGCCCCTGCCGGCGCCGCGTACGACGTACCGGCCGCGTCACTCCTCGCCCGGCTGACGATGCTCCGTGAACCGGCCATGCGGAGGATCCTGCTCTCCGGCCTGTGCATGGTCTCGGTGCACAGCGGCATCGGCGTCCTCGGCGCGCTCTACCTCCACGAGGCCACCTCCCTCGGACCCGGCCCGGCCGCCGCCGTCCTCGTGGCGGTCCAAGTGGCGGGCGGACTCGGCCGGATCGCGCTCGCGGCGTGGAGCGACCACAGCCGCGCCGGCCGCTACCTGCCCATCCTGGTCAGCATGGCCGCGGCAGTGGCCGGACTCGTGGCCCTGACGACCCCGGTGGGCCGTCACCCCGGGGCGGCCGCGGTCCTGTTCGCCTGGCTCGGTTTCTTCGGGATCGGCTGGTACGGCCCCTGGGTCGCCCACCTCACCGAGTCCGCCCCGTCGGGCCGGACCGGCTTCGCCCTCGGCCTGGTCATGGCCATCACCCAGGTGGCCGTGATCCTGGTCCCGCCCGCCCTCGGTCTCCTCCGCGACGCCACCGGCAGCTTCACCCCCGCCTGGGCGGCCCTCGCCGTGCCCACGGCGGCGACCGTCGCGCTCACCGCACGCGGAGCCCTCCCCGCGACCCGAACCCGGTCCCGCCGAGCGGCACCGGTCGAGAAAGTGCGGGCAGAGAAATGACCGTGGCGCCCCGCACCCGGGTTCACGGGTGCGGGGCGCCACGGGTCTGCCGTCAGGTGGTCGTACGGCGCCTGCGCGCTCCCGGGCGGCGTTCGCTGGGCCGCGTCACCGGGTCCCCGGCTTCCACCGCGGCAGCGCGCCGCTTCATCCCGAAGTCGGCCAGCGCCTCGGCCAGCTTGTGCACGGACGGCTCGGGAGCCATCACATCGACCCGCAGACCATGTTCCTCGGCGGTCTTGGCCGTGGCAGGACCGATGCACGCGATCACCGTCACGTTGTGCGGCTTGCCCGCGATGCCGACCAGGTTGCGGACCGTGGACGACGACGTGAAGAGCACCGCGTCGAACCCGCCGCCCTTGATCGCCTCACGCGTCTCCGCCGGCGGCGGCGAGGCACGGACGGTCCGGTAGGCCGTGACGTCGTCGACCTCCCAGCCCAGCTCGATCAGACCGGCCACCAGGGTCTCCGTGGCGATGTCCGCCCGGGGCAGGAAGACACGGTCGATCGGGTCGAACACCGGGTCGTACGGCGGCCAGTCCTCCAGCAGACCCGCGGCCGACTGCTCGCCGCTCGGCACCAGGTCCGGCTTCACGCCGAAGGCGACCAGCGCCTTGGCCGTCTGCTCGCCCACCGCGGCCACCTTGATACCGGCGAAGGCACGCGCGTCGAGGCCGTACTCCTCGAACTTCTCCCGTACCGCCTTCACCGCGTTGACCGACGTGAACGCGATCCACTCGTAGCGGCCGGTCACCAGGCCCTTGACCGCGCGCTCCATCTGCTGGGGCGTGCGCGGCGGCTCGACCGCGATCGTCGGGACCTCGTGCGGCACCGCGCCGTAGGACCGCAGCTGGTCGGAGAGCGACGCCGCCTGCTCCTTCGTGCGCGGCACGAGCACCTTCCAGCCGAACAGCGGCTTGGACTCGAACCACGACAGCTGGTCGCGCCGGGCGGCGGCGCTGCGCTCGCCGACCACGGCTATGACCGGCCGGCCGCCGTCGGGGGACGGCAGCACCTTCGCCTGCTTCAGGGTCTGCGCGATCGTGCCGAGCGTCGCCGTCCAGGTGCGCTGGCGGGTCGTCGTACCGGCGATCGTCACCGTCAGGGGGGTGTCCGGCTTGCGGCCCGCCGTCACCAGCTCACCCGCCGCGGCGGCGACCGAGTCCAGGGTCGTGGAGACGACGACCGTGCCGTCCGAGGCGCCGACCTCCGTCCAGCACCGGTCGGAGGCCGTACGGGCGTCCACGAACCGGACGTCCGCGCCCTCGGCGTCCCGCAGCGGCACACCGGCGTACGCGGGCACGCCGACTGCCGCCGCCACGCCCGGTACGACCTCGAAGGGCACCCCGGCGGCGGCGCAGGCGAGCATTTCCTCGGCCGCGTACGTATCAAGTCCCGGGTCCCCGGACACCGCACGCACGACCCGCCTGCCGCCCCGCGCAGCCTCCATGACAAGATGAGCGGCATCCCGGGCAGCAGCCGGGGCCGCGGCGGTTGTTGACGTGCCGTCAACGACCGTCAGCTGGGGCGTGCCCGTGCCCGGCGGCGACACCGAGGAGGAGTCGCTGTCCGTGGGCACGACGGAGACGCCCTGTCGGGCGTGCGTCCGGATCACGTCGAGCACCTCGTGCTCGGCGACCAGGACGTCCGCGTGCGACAGCGCCTCCACGGCGCGCAGAGTCAGCAGTCCCGGATCTCCGGGTCCGGCACCGAGGAAGGTGACGTGCCCGTGTTCAGGACCGGCGGCAGGAAGGGCGGTGGGGCTCAATGTGCTCGCTCCCCCATCAGACCGGCCGCGCCCTGGGCGAGCATCTCGGTGGCAAGATCGCGACCGAGTGCCATCGCCTGGTCGTGCGTCTGGGGCACGGGACCGGTGGTGGACAGCTGCACCATGCGGGTGCCGTCGGTCGTGCCGACGACGCCGCGCAGGCGCATTTCCTTGACAATCTGCCCGTCGGCCAGAAGGTCGGCCAGCGCGCCCACGGGGGCGCTGCAGCCGGCCTCCAGGGCGGCGAGCAGTGACCGTTCGGCGGTCACGGCGGCCCGCGTGAACGGGTCGTCGAGCTCGCCGAGCGCCGCGATCAGGTCCGCGTTGTCCGCGGCACACTCGATCGCCAGGGCCCCCTGGCCGGGGGCGGGCAAAACCGTGTCGACCGACAGGAAGTCGGTCACCTCGTCGATCCGGCCGATCCGGTTCAGTCCGGCGGCGGCCAGCACGACCGCGTCGAGTTCGCCGTCCCGGACGTACCGGATGCGGGTGTCGACGTTGCCGCGTATCGGGACCGTCTCTATGTCCAGTCCGTGGGCGCGGGCGTACGCGTTCAGCTGCGCCATGCGGCGCGGCGCGCCGGTGCCGATGCGCGCCCCGCGCGGCAGGTCCGTGAACTTCAGCGCGTCACGGGCGACGATCACGTCCCGCGGGTCCTCGCGCTCCGGTACGGCGGCCAGGACCAGCTCCTCGGGCTGCGCGGTGGGCAGGTCCTTGAGCGAATGAACCGCGAAGTCGACCTCGCCCTTGAGCAGCGCGTCGCGCAGCGCCGTGACGAACACGCCGGTGCCGCCGATCTGCGCCAGCTGCTCACGGGAGGTGTCGCCGTACGTGGTGATCTCGACCAGCTCGACGGGCCGCCCGGTCACCTGGCGGACGGCCTCCGCCACCTGCCCGGACTGGGCCATGGCGAGCTTGCTCCGCCTGGTCCCCAGTCTCAAAGCCTTGTCACTCATGCCGGTCGGTCCTTCTTGTCTGTGCTGTCCCCGGCCCGGGAGACGGAGGCGACCGTCTCGGGGTCGAGGTCGAACAGGGTGCGCAGCGCGTCCGCGTACCCGGCACCGCCGGGCTCGGCCGCGAGCTGTTTGACCCGTACGGTCGGCGCGTGCAGCAGCTTGTCGACGACCCGGTGCACAGCCTGGCGGATCTCGCCGCGCTGGCGTTCGTCCAGGTCGGGCAGGCGGCCGTCGAGCCGTGCGATCTCACTGGCGACGACGTCGGCGGCCATGGTGCGCAGCGCGACCACGGTCGGCGTGATGTGCGCCGCCCGCTGTGCCGCGCCGAAGGCCGCGACCTCGTCGGAGACGATACGCCGGACCAGGTCCACATCGGCCGCCATCGGCGCGTCGGCGGAAGCTTCCGCCAGCGACTCGATGTCGACCAGCCGCACCCCGGCCAGCCGGTGCACGGCCGCGTCGATGTCGCGGGGCATGGCCAGGTCGAGCAGGAAGAGGGAGGGCGCCGGACGCTCGGCCACCGGCTCCGGCTTGCGCCGCTCGGGGATCCGGCCGACGGTCGCGACGGTCGCGGCGAGCGCGGTGATCAGCTCGGCGTCCGCCTCGGGTGAGCGCCGGTCCCGGCGGTCCACCGTGCCGCCCGCCACCCAGGCCGCGTGCTGCTCCAAAGTGGCCGCGTCCATGCCGGCGACGGCCGCCTCCCCCATGACGGAGAAGCCGGGCTGCACGGCGGCCAGGTCCAGCGGGCAGTTCTCGTCGGTTCCGACGCCGGCGGGCGGCAGCGGAGTGGCGGTGGTCTTCGCGGCCGGGGCGACGCCGGCCTTGGGGGCCGTACGGGCGCTGCCGTCCTCGGTGGTACGACCGCTGTCGGCGATCTCGGCGACGGGGACGCCGGTGCGGCCCTCGACCGCCTGGGCGACCGCCTCGGCCGTGAGCACCAGGCCCGTCGCCCCGGTACAGGAGACGATGACGTCGGCACGTGTCAGCTCGCCCGGTATGGCATCCATCGGCACCGCGCGGGCCGTCGCCGTGTTGTCCTCGGCGTCCGTGAGGATCTGCGCGAGCCGCTCGGCGCGCTCGAAGGTGCGGTTGGCGACGACGACCTCGCCCACCCCGGCCCGCGCAAGCGTGGCCGCGGCCAGCGAGGACATCGAGCCGGCGCCGATGACCAGCGCCTTCTTGCCCTCCGCCCAGGCGGGCACCGCTGCGGAGACGGCCAGCTGTTCCAGGCCGAAGGTGACCAGGGACTGCCCGGCGCGGTCGATACCGGTCTCGGAGTGGGCCCGCTTGCCCACCCGCAGGGCCTGCTGGAACAGGTCGTTCAGCAGCCGTCCGGCGGTGTGCAGCTCCTGCGCCCTGGCCAGGGCGTCCTTGATCTGCCCGAGGATCTGCCCCTCGCCGACGACCATCGAGTCCAGGCCGCAGGCCACCGAGAACAGGTGGTGGACGGCCCGGTCCTCGTAGTGGACGTAGAGATAGGGGGTCAGTTCCTCCAGGCCGACACCGCTGTGCTGGGCGAGCAGCGTGGACAGCTCGGCGACACCGGCGTGGAACTTGTCCACGTCGGCGTACAGCTCGATGCGGTTGCAGGTGGCGAGCACCGCGGCCTCGGTGGCCGGCTCGGCGGCGACCGTGTCCTGCAGCAGCTTGGTCTGGGCGTCCGCGCTCAGCGCGGCCCGCTCCAGCACGCTGACCGGCGCGCTGCGGTGGCTCAGCCCGACGACGAGGAGACTCATGCCGGCATCACGGCGGGTACGTCCCCGTCGGGTCCCTGGTCGGCGGAAGCGTCGGCGGCCACGCCGCGGGGAGCGGCGGCGGGCAGCGCGCCGTCGCCCGCGGCGGTCTCCTCGCCGGCCTTGCGCTGCTCGTGGAAGGCGAGGATCTGGAGTTCGATCGAGAGGTCGACCTTGCGCACGTCGACGCCGTCCGGGACGGACAGCACGGTCGGCGCGAAGTTCAGGATCGAGGTGACCCCGGCGGCCACGAGCCGGTCGCAGACCTGCTGGGCGGCACCGGCGGGGGTGGCGATCACGCCGATGGAGACGCCGTTGTCCTTGATGATCTTTTCGAGGTCGTCCGTGTGCTGGACGGGGATGCCGGCCACCGGCTTTCCGGCCATTGCGGGATCGGCGTCGATGAGGGCCGCGACCCGGAATCCACGGGAGGCGAACCCGCCGTAGTTGGCCAGGGCGGCGCCGAGGTTGCCGATACCGACGATGACAACCGGCCAGTCCTGGGTCAGGCCGAGTTCACGGGAGATCTGGTAGACGAGATACTCCACGTCGTAGCCGACACCGCGCGTTCCGTAGGAGCCCAGGTACGAGAAGTCCTTGCGCAGCTTGGCGGAGTTGACCCCCGCCGCCGCGGCCAGCTCCTCGGAGGAGACCGTGGGTACCGAGCGCTCCGACAGCGCGGTCAGGGCTCGGAGGTACAGCGGAAGCCTGGCGACGGTGGCCTCGGGAATCCCTCGGCTACGGGTCGCCGGTCGGTGTGTTCGGCCAGTTGCCACGGTGCTCCTGCGGGTAGAGCGGGGCTGCGGGCGGTCATACGTCCCCAGACCGCCCCGTCGACAGCAGGCTATGTCTTTGTGAACGCGTGCACAAAGATGGTGTCCGATTTGCCCGGCAGAAGTGACCGGGGTCACGCAACCGGGGCGCCCTCGCCGGGAACCGGCACATACGCACCGACGTTCCTTCGTTACTGGGGGCAAAACCGCACACTCTCCTCACGAATCCCGCCCCCGACACCAAACCGCCGTCGATCCTAAGCGACTTTCCGGGCCAGTTTGGACTAGTCGGTCAGTGCCCGACGCAGTCGCTCCTCGTTCACACGCCAGAACGTGTGCTGCTCGCCGTCGATCAGTACGACCGGGATCTGCTCCCAGTACTGATCGTGCAGCGAGCGGTCCTCGGTGATGTCCTTCTGCTCCCAGGACACGCCGAGTTCGCCGCAGACCTTCTCGACGACGAGCTCCGCGTCGTCGCACAGATGACAGCCGGGCTTGCGGATCAGTGTGACGAGCCGCTCGCGGGGATCGGCCTTGCGCCGGAACAGGGGACTCATACCGGCCATTCTCCCGCGCCGGCCGCCGACCGCTCCCCCGCGCGCCCCCCACCTGGTCCGGCAGGGGTTTAACGGCCCGGTCGCGGAGAGTTCACACCCTTCCAACCTCTCGCCTGCAGGAAGCACCGAACAAACTGGCTATGCTCACGACATGGCCGCTCTCGGATGGCTCACCCCCCGTAGGCGCTCCGCCACGGCGCGCAGCGTGTTGGCAGGCGAGGCCTCGGCGGAGGCTGCCCGCAAGTCCTCCCAGGAAGCGCAGGAGGCTCCGCAGGTCGCCGAGGAGGAGCCGGAGTTCCCGGTCCTCGGCGACGACAAGGCGGCTGCCTTCTTCGACCTCGACAACACCGTGATGCAGGGCGCCGCGCTCTTCCACTTCGGCCGGGGCCTGTACAAGCGGAAGTTCTTCGAGACCCGCGACCTGGCCAGGTTCGCCTGGCAGCAGGCGTGGTTCCGGCTGGCCGGCGTCGAGGACCCGGAGCACATGCAGGAGGCCCGGGACTCGGCACTGTCGATCGTCAAGGGCCACCGCGTCGCCGAGCTCGCATCGATCGGCGAGGAGATCTACGACGAGTACATGGCCGACCGCATCTGGCCCGGCACCCGCGCCCTGGCCCAGGCCCACCTGGACGCCGGCCAGAAGGTGTGGCTCGTCACGGCGGCGCCGGTGGAGATCGCCCAGGTGATCGCCCGCCGCCTGGGCCTCACGGGCGCCCTCGGCACGGTGGCCGAGTCGGTGGACGGCGTCTACACCGGCAAGCTGGTCGGCGAGCCCCTCCACGGCCCCGCGAAGGCGGAGGCGGTCCGCGCCCTGGCCGCGGCGGAAGGCCTGGACCTGTCCCGCTGCGCGGCCTACAGCGACAGCCACAACGACATTCCCATGCTGTCCCTGGTCGGCCACCCGTACGCCATCAACCCCGACGCCAAGCTGCGCAGGCACGCCCGCGAGAAGGACTGGCGGCTGCGGGACTACCGCACGGGACGGAAGGCGGCGAAGGTCGGCATCCCGGCGGCCGCCGGGGTCGGCGCGGTCGCCGGCGGTACGGCGGCGGCGATCGCCCTGAGCCGCCGGCGCCGATAGATCCGGATCGGCGGACCCGGATCACCGTCGCAGAAGCGCGTCAATCCCGCTCCCACCGGTACCGCGCCCGGATTATGCCGCGGCCATTTCAACACGCGCCCTACCTCGCCGAAACCAGCCCCATTTCGATCAACAAGCGGTCAGTCTGCGGCACTTGATGCGGCGTCAATCGATAAGAGAAGCGACGCAATCGATGATTTGAGCAACTCGGTGTAGCAGTGCCTGCACGAAGCGTTATTCTCCTCAGACGCAAACCGGTACCCCTCCGTCGCTACGACGGGTGAACGGTCCCGCACTGCACGTGATGGAAGCTCTGCCTCTGGGAGTCCCGTGTACCCACACGTCGGGGTTGACGCCTCGGGCCTGGCTACGCTGCGCGCAACAGTCGCAACGGTCAAAGAGACGCTGCGCGGCCTCGTCCCCACCGCGTACGCCGTCCCCGCCTTCGCCGCCGCCGCGCCCGTGGGCCCGTGCTACGCACTGGCCGACGGCATGGAGCAGGGGCCGGCGCGCAGCGCCGTCGTCGAGGGGCGGTGGTCGGGTGACGGGCGGGCGGCCGGCAGACGAGGACGCTCCGCCGGCGCCACCACCGCCCGCCGTCCGGCCGCCGACAGCGACAGCGCCCGGATGATGGACCTGGTCGAGCGCGCCCAGGCGGGCGAGGCCGAGGCCTTCGGCCGGCTGTACGACCAGTACAGCGACACGGTGTACCGGTACATCTACTACCGCGTCGGCGGCCGGGCCACCGCCGAGGACCTCACCAGCGAGACCTTTCTGCGGGCCCTCAGGAGGATCGGCACCTTCACCTGGCAGGGCCGGGACTTCGGCGCCTGGCTGGTGACGATCGCCCGGAACCTGGTCGCCGACCACTTCAAGTCCAGCCGCTTCCGGCTGGAGGTCACCACCGGCGAGATGCTCGACGCCAACGAGGTCGAGCGCTCCCCGGAGGACTCCGTCCTGGAGTCCCTGTCGAACGCCGCGCTGCTCGACGCCGTACGCCGGCTCAACCCGCAGCAGCAGGAGTGCGTGACGCTCCGCTTTCTGCAGGGCCTCTCGGTCGCCGAGACCGCCCGCGTCATGGGCAAGAACGAAGGCGCCATCAAGACCCTGCAGTACCGCGCCGTACGCACCCTGGCCCGGCTTCTGCCGGACGACGCGCGCTGAGCCGCAGCCCACGCCCCGACACCCACAGCGATGTCCAACTCACGTTCAGTGAAGGCCGGTTGCCTTTCCGAACCGGTCATCCGCCGTCCGTAACCCAAGTGCCGCGCCAGTCGTTGTGCGGGATACAGGCTCCCTGTGGTCACGTCTTGGCCGACCCTGATCACTCGATCGTGTGGAAGTGGTCGCGGCGTGCAACCCTCAGGACCCCCTGGGGAGTCGACCGTCATGACGAGAGGAGGTGCCGCCAGTGATCGCGAACGTATCGGCCCACCGGCGGGCGAGCGCCTTCGCCCAGGCCCTGGAGGAGCAGTCCGACTGGGACACGGCGGCCGAGCAGTCCGTAGGTCCGGCGGGATGTCCGCCGACCGCCGAGGAACAGACCGAGCAGGGCGAGCTGCTGGCCCTCGCCGCGGACCTCGGCGCACTGCCCAGGCCGCAGCTCGACCCCGAGGTCAAGGTCGTGCAGCGCGCCCAGCTGGTGGCCGCGATGGAGGCCATGCTCCAGGAGGGCGCCGGGGCGGCGGACGCGTCGGTACCCAGACAGAAAGGCGCGCACCGGGCGAGCCCCCTGGGCAAACTCCGCCCGCGTTCCCGGCTGACCAAGGGGCTCGCCGCGGGCGGCCTCAGCGTCGGCGTGGCCGCCGGGGCCTTCGGCGGCGTCGCCGCCGCGAGTTCCGACGCCCTGCCCGGCGACTCGCTGTACGGCCTCAAACGCGGAATCGAGGACTTCAAGCTCAACTACCTGGCCGACGGCGACGACCAGCGCGGCCAGACCTACCTCGACCAGGCCTCCACCCGGCTCAGCGAGGCTCGTCGGCTGATGGAGCGGGGACGCGGCGGCCGGCTCGACCACGAGTCCATCGGTGAGATCCGCCGCACGCTCTCGGGCATGCAGCACGACGTGACCGAGGGCCACCGCCTGCTCCACGAGGCCTATGAGGCCGACCCCGGCTCGCTCGGCCCGATCCAGGCCCTGTCCGCGTTCTCCCGCTCCCACCGGGAAGCCTGGAGCGCGCTCAGCGACAAGCTGCCCGTGCAGCTCGGGGACGTCAAAGAGCAGGTGTCGTCGGTGTTCGACGCCATAGACCAAGAGGTCGCCCCGCTGCAGTCCCTGCTCCCGCAGTCGCCCTCCCCGAGCAGCGACGGCAAGCGGCAGGGCGCCGGCTCCGCATCCACCGGTTCCTCCGGCGGCCACCGGTCCGCGGCACCCAGCTCCGCCGGCCACACCCCGTCCTCCGGCAAGCACACGAGCACCGGAGACCCGAGCCACTCGGCCATCGGCAACGGCGGCGAGGGCCTCATCGGCGGCAACACGGGCGGCCTGCTGGAACCGCCGAAGCTCGGCCCCGGCAGCAGCGCGCCGTCCACCAGCAAGCCCCCGACGAGCGCACCGGACGTCACCGTCCCGCCGCTCCTGCCGGGCCTCCTGCCCGGCCTGGGCATCGAGGGCGAGGAAACGCACTAGCCCCGACACGGGTACGACGGCCCGGGTACGACGGTGGGGGCGCCCTTTCCAAGCAGGGCGCCCCCACCGTCGTACCCGGGCCAGTACCGGCCGGCGCCTCCGGCTCAGAAGAACACCGACCTCCGCTGCACCAGCAGCTTGTACAGCGTGTGCTGGATCTGTTCCCGTACCTGGTCGGTCAGGTTGAACATCAGCATCGGATCCTCGGCCGCCTCCGGCGGATAACCGTCCGTCGGGATCGGCTCGCCGAACTGGATGGTCCACTTCGTCGGCAACGGGACCGCGCCGAGCGGGCCGAGCCAGGGGAACGTCGGAGTCAGCGGGAAGTACGGGAAGCCCAGCAGTCGCGCCAGCGTCTTCGCGTTGCCGATCATCGGGTAGATCTCCTCCGCCCCGACGATCGAGCACGGAATGATCGGCGCGCCCTGACGCAGCGCGGTCGACACGAAACCGCCGCGGCCGAACCGCTGGAGCTTGTACCGCTCGCTGAAAGGTTTCCCGATGCCCTTGAAACCCTCCGGCATCACCCCGACCAGCTCGCCCTGCGCCAGCAGCCGCTCCGCGTCCTCCGCGCACGCCAGGGTGTGCCCCAGCTTGCGGGCCAGCTCGTTGACCACCGGCAGCACGAACACCAAGTCGGCCGCCAGCAGCCGCAGATGACGGTCGGCCGGATGGTGGTCGTGCACGGCGACCTGCATCATCAGGCCGTCCAGCGGCAGAGTCCCGGAGTGGTTGGCGACGATCAGCGCCCCGCCCTTCGCCGGGATGTTCTCGATGCCCTTCACCTCGACCCGGAAGTACTTCTCGTAGACCGGCCGCAGCAGCGACATCAGGACCTGGTCGGTCAGCTCCTCGTCGTAACCGAAGTCGTCGACGTCGTAGTCCCCGGTCAGCCGGCGCCGCAGAAAGGCCAGCCCGGCCGCCACGCGCCGCTCCAGGCCGCTGTCCCGCCCGTCGGCCCCCGACGCCCCCCGAGGCTCCTCGGCACGGCTCACAGGCCCATCCTCCTGCGCCTGGGCCCGGCCCGGCAGAGGTTGGACCTCACCCATCTCCCCGGCCCCGGCCTCGCCGAGGGGGCCGCGCCGGCTGCCCGCGCCGCGGCGCCGCGCCGGGCGCTGCACGGCGCTCCCACGGGACCGGTCGTCGTCGAACGGAATGACCTTGGCGTCCGCCATCGTTGCCGCTCCTCAGTTGGCGCTGTACGTGGTGGGCCGGCCGCCGCCCCGCGCGGCCAGCGCGGCGATCCGGTCGACGGCCCCCGCGAGGGCCTCCGGTGGGACCAGCCCGGGCCCCTGGCCGCGCGCGAAGTCCGCGAACGTCTCCGCCGTCGTGTATCTGGGCGTGAAACCCAGCGTCTCGCGCATCTGGACCGTGTCCACCACACGCCCGTGCGTGAGCAGCCGGATCTGCTCCGGCGAGAAGTCCGTCATTCCGAGCGTACGCACCAGCGAACCCGCCCAGGTGACCGCGGGCAGCAGCAACGGCACGGTCGGCCGCCCGAGCCTCCGGGAGCACTGCGACAGCAGCAGCACGCCGTCCCCGGCGATGTTGAAGGTGCCGCTGTTGAGTGTGCCCCGGCGCGGCTCGTGCGAGGCGATCCTGAGCACCTCGACGACGTCGTCCTCGTGCACGAACTGCAGCCGCGGGTCGTAGCCGAACACGGTCGGCAGGACGGGCAGTGCGAAGTAGGAGACGAGCGGGGTGTCCGCGGCGGGCCCGAGGATGTTGGCGAACCGCAGCACGCACACGGCGACGTCCGGCCGCCGCCGGGCGAAGCCGCGCACATAGCCCTCGACCTCGACCGTGTCCTTCGCGAAGCCGCCGCTGGGCAGCGACTTCGGCGGGGTCGTCTCGGTGAAGACGGCCGGATCACGCGGCGCCGACCCGTACACGTTCGTGCTGGACTTCACCACCAGCCGTTTCACGGTCGGCGACTTCTGGCAGGCGCCGAGCAGCTGCATGGTGCCGATGACGTTGGTCTCCTTGACCATGGCCCGGCTGCCGCTGCCCAGCGCGGTCCCGGTGACGTCCATGTGGACGACCGTGTCGGCGCCTGTTTCGGCGAGCACCCGGGCGATCCCCGGCTGCCGGATGTCGGCCTGGATGAAATCCGCCCCGCCCAGATGGTGCGCCGGCGGCACCGCGTCCACGGCGATCACCCGGTCGACCTCGGGATCCCGCTGGATCCGCCGTACGAAGCGGCCGCCCAGTTGCCGGGCCACTCCGGTGACGAGCACGACCTTCCCCAAGATCAGCGCCTTCCTTCGTACGGATGCGTACGGCCAACCTAGCGGTTTGCTGTTGCGCTGTGATGACCGCCCGATGCACCAAGTGACGGAAATTCACTCTCGGAACCTACGGGTTCCCCGACATGCCTGTGGCCTCCCACCAATGTTGGTGGGAGGCCACAGAGCCACGCTGACACGCTCGCGCGCGTCGCCTTACTTCTTGTTGCGACGCTGAACGCGCGTGCGCTTGAGCAGCTTGCGGTGCTTCTTCTTGGCCATCCGCTTGCGCCGCTTCTTGATAACAGAGCCCACGACTACCCTCGCTCACTTCTCATCACTCGGTTGTTTGGGCGCCATGGGCCCACACGACCTACGAGGGGCTAGCCTACCCAACCGAGCGCCAAGGTCGTAATCGAGGGGGGTGCCCCGGGTCACCCGGGGGTCACCCTGGGATTGCCGTCAGGCCGTCTCCACCCCCACATAGCTGTCACGGAGGTACTCGTGTACCGCTTGTTCCGGGACACGGAAGGACCGCCCCACCCGGATCGCGGGCAGATGACCGCTGTGCACCAGGCGGTACACGGTCATCTTCGACACTCGCATCACCGAGGCGACCTCCGCCACGGTAAGGAACTGAACCTCGTTCAGAGGCCTCTCGCCAGCTGCAGCCATGACACACCTGAACCTTCCGCACTCGACGGCCACCGGCTTCCCCTTCCGGTGACTCTTCGTCGTTGCGTGCTCACTCCCCAATGTAGGGGCGGGTGATGCAAGTGGGGAAGAGGTGCACCCATCGCAGGCCTACTGTGACAGACACGCTCGTTTGAGTACGTAGCGGGTGAGCGGCCGGTAGTGATCAGACGGCACGGCGTCATCAACCGGAACGACCACGGACACGCGCCCCTCGGCCTCCCCGACGAACAGCGCCGGATCGTCGGTGTCAGCCAGACCGATGGCCTCGAACCCCAGCTGACCTGCACCGCAGACCCACCCGTGATCCCCTACGACCAACTCGGGCAGCGGCCCTCCGCCTTCCGCCGCGGCCTCCAGCACGACCCGAACCGGCAGCGGCGAATGACAGTGCACACCCGGCTCACAACCGGGGCGCCCACCGACGGTTTCCCGCACCAACCCGACACCTCGTGCGTAGTCGACCGCACACGTACGTAGACCGAACCGGGTCAATATGTCGACACAGCGACCCTGCGCGGGGGTGAGCACGTCACACCCCGCCGCCGAGAGCGCGTCCGCCAAGCCGGCGTAGAACCCGAGCAGCCGCTGCGGATGCCCGGTCCCGAACAGCACGGGCGCACCCCGCCTGGCCGCCTCCCCGATCCGCGCCGCGAAAGCGTCCAGCGCGGCCAGCGTCCGCTCCGGATCGATCACGTCCAAGCCAGAAGTGTGCCGAGGATCGGCCGAAACCCCGCACCTCTCCGCCATGAGCCCCAGCACGTCCCGCTCCCCCCAGGACCCTTCGGGATCGATGCCGATCAACACCCGCGGATCCCGGGCGGCGAACAGCCGATAACTCCGCAGGCTGTCCTCCCGGGAGGTCCCGACCTCCCCGGCAAGCCGAACAGCCAGCAGATGCGCACGCAGAGCTCCGCCGGTCCACACGGATGCGATGGTGACGCATGAGGGAGGGGCCGAGGACCGGAACGGCTCAAGTGCGCACGGTTGGCCTAACGCGTGCCACCGCAGCCGCGAGCAATCGTGCCTCCCTCCATGGGGAAACCCCCGGACGGCTCAGGGAAGAAGCCCCCGCAGCGGAAACACCGCCCGGCGAGTGGCCCGTACGGCCTGGTCCAAGCGATCAGCGGGGTCGTACCCCGACTCCCACGACGCCCAACTCACCGGCCACCGGCCGTCAGTCATCCGCTGCGGCCCCAACTGCCGGGTCAAGGCGAACACCTCCCGCCGCCAGCCCTCGGGAATCACCGTCTCCGGCGCCACAGGCCGCCCTGCAGCGATCCCGACCAAGTGCGTCCACGACCGCGGCACCACATCCACCACCGCATACCCGCCGCCCCCCAGCGCGACCCACTTGCCCCCGGCGTACTCGTGCGCCAGCTCATGGCACGCCACCTGCACGGCCCGCTGCGCGTCCAACGACACGGCGAGATGCGCCAGCGGATCCTCGAAGTGCGTGTCAGCCCCGTGCTGCGACACCAGCACCTGCGGCCGGAACTCCGCGAGCAACTCCGGCACCACCGCGTGAAACGCCCGCACCCAGCCCCCGTCCCCGGTCCCCGCCGGCAGCGCCACGTTCACCGCGGCCCCCTCCCCCGCCCCGGCCCCGGTCTCCTGCGGCCACCCGGTCCCCGGGAACAACGTACGAGGATGTTCGTGCAGCGAGATCGTCAGAACCCGCGGATCCTCCCAGAACGCCGCCTGCACCCCGTCCCCGTGATGCACGTCGACGTCCACATAAGCGACCCGCTGGGCCCCCAGCTCCAGCAACCGGGCGATGGCCAGCGACGCGTCGTTGTACACACAGAACCCCGCCGCGCCCCCGGGCATCGCATGGTGCAGCCCGCCCGCGAAGTTCACGGCGTGCTCGGCGTCCCCCCGCCACACCGCCTCCGCCGCGCCCACCGACTGCCCGGCGATCAGCGCGGACACCTCGTGCATCCCCGCGAACGCAGGATCATCAAGGGTCCCGAGCCCGTACGACCCGTCGGCCCCGGCCGGATCGGCCGACGCGGCCTTCACGGCGTCGATGTAGTCCTCCCGGTGGACCAGCCGCAGCGTCGACTCCCCGGCGGGCTTGGCCGCGACGACCTCCATCTCCCGGTCGAGCCCGAAGGCACCCACCAGTTTGCGGGTCAGTGCCAGCCGGACCGGATCCATCGGATGGTCCGGGCCGAAGTCATAGCCCGTTACTGCCTCGTCCCACATCAGCTGTGCACGGCCGCTCATGCCCGCCACCGTATCGGTCCGGTTGAGCAGCGAACGACCTGGCGTACACCAGTGTCACCAGCACCAACACCATCGGCACCAGCATGGCCCCCCGATAGCTCCACGCCTCGCCCAGCGCCCCCACCAACGGCGAACCGATCAGAAACCCCACGTAATTGAAAATGTTCAGCCGCGCGATGGCCGCATCCGAAGCCCCCGGACCGCGATGTTCAAAAGCGAGCCGCCCCGCCGCCGCGAACGTCTGCGGCACCAGCACGCACAACCCCAGACCCAGCAGCGTGAACCCCAGCATCCCCACCCACGCCCCGGGCGCCGAGGCCACCACCGCGAACCCGCCGGCCGCCACCAGCGTCCCGAGCCGTACGACCGCCGCGGCCCCGAACCGCCGCACCCCGAAGTCCCCGATGGCCCGCCCCACCAGCGTGGTCACCATGTACACGTTGTACGGCACGGTCGCCAGCTGCTCGGAACTACCCAGCACGTCCTTCAGATACTTCGCGCTCCAGTTGGAGACCGTCGAGTCCCCGATGTAGGCGAAGGTCATCACCAGACACAACGGCAGCAGCAGCTTGAAGACGACACCCCCGCCCTTGGTGCCCTGCTCCTCCAGGGGCGCCGGATCCCCGTCGACGTACCACCGGCTCCCCGCCAGCGTCGCCGGCAGCAGCACGGCCACCACCGGCAGGTACGACACCCACAGCGCGAGATGCCAGTGCGCCCCGACCCAGGCCAGCGAGGCACCCAGGATCCCGCCCAGGCTGTACGCGGCATGAAAGCTGAGCATGATGCTGCGCCCGTACGACCGCTGCAGGCTCACCCCGAGCATGTTCATGGAGGCGTCCAGCGCGCCCACGGCCAGCCCGAACGCGCCAAGCGCCACCGCGAGCTCCGCGATCCGCCCGCCCGCCCCGGCACCGAGCAGCGCCAGCAGCACCAGCGGCTGGGACCAGCGCAGCAGCCGGCTGGGCCGTATCCGCTTCACCAGCTGCTCGGTGGTCACGCTGCCGACACCGGCGAGTATCGGTACGGCGGCCAGGAAGGCCGGCAGCAGCGCGTCGGAGATGCCGTACCGGTCCTGGACGGCCGGGATGCGCGTCACCAGCAGGGCGAAGGTCACGCCCTGGGCGAAGAAGCCGAACGCCAGCGAGGCCCTGCCGCGCCGCAGCACATCAGTCATGGCGGCGAGCGTAGGGCCCCGGACTACCCGTGGGTAGATCCAGCCAAAGATGAATTTCCTTCAGCTTTGCTTTCCTTGCCGATCAGGCGGCGACTGCCACGTCGGCGGGCCGACCGGCCTTCTCCGCCTCCGCCTCCGCGGTCAGCATCTTCTCCATCGGCTCGATGGCCAGCCCACCGCCGACGACCATGCCGATGCCGATCGCGCCGATCAGGAAGACCGTGCCCAGCCAGACCATGGTGTCCACGGGGACGGTGTAGGCGCCCACGACCCGGGCGACGCACTCGGCGAGCAGCGCCAGGCCCCAGACGACGGAGTAGACCCGCTCCTTGCGCAGGAACTCCGCGGACCGGGCCGCCGCCCCGGACATCAGCCGCGCCCAGGCCGCCTCCTTGGCCGCGTCACCCTTGACCAGGAAGGGCTTCAGGCCCGCGGTCATCATCGGCCGGCCCAGCCGCACGGAGAGCAGGATCCCGATCGCGACCGTGCTGCTGACCGCGCCGTCCTTGGCGAGCATCAGCCGCGGATCGCCGGAGACGAAGGTCAGCAGCAGCGAGACGACGTTGACGGCCAGGATCAGCCCGGCAAGTCCGTTCGCCTTCCGCTCCCTCACCAGGCTCCACACGGTCCGCACCGCCGGCACCACGCTGCTCCAGGCGAGCGCGGCGAAGGTGCTCATCCCGAAGGCGTCCTTGAAGAGGTAGTACGAGCCGAGCGGCACCGCCACGTCCACGATCAGCGGCATGAAATTGTCCAGCGCGCTCGGGCTCTGCTGCTGCTCGGTCCGGCCCTGGGCCCCCGTGTTCTTCGTCATGCCCTCAGCTTGGCCGCCGCAGGGGGTCCGCCAGTAGAAACGATCGTCCGGACGTCCGCATGACAATTGTCAGGCCCGGACCGATGGTTCAGGTCATACCAGCAGGTCAGCCAAGTCCCCCATGGACGAGAACAGTTGACCGGCCCCCGCCAGCTTCGCCGCCGGCGTCATCGCGGTGAACCCGAAGACGTCCATCCCGGCCGCCACGGCCGCCTGCACGCCCAGCGGAGAGTCCTCTATGACCAGGCACCGTTCGGGAGCAACGCCCATCCGCTCAGCGGCGTACAGGAACAGATCGGGTGCCGGCTTTCCCCGCCCCACGTCCTCGGAGCTGAAGATGCGCTCCTCCGTGAACCACCGGTCGAGCCCGGTCGTCCGATGCCCGACGCGGATCCGCGCATGACTCCCGGAAGAGGCCACGCAGTACGGCACCTCGTCCGCGGCCAGCTTCTCCAGTACGCCCTCGACGCCGGCCACGGGCTCCAACTCCCGCTCGAACGCGGCGAACACCCGCGCATGGAAGACGTCGTCGAAGTCATCAGGCAGCCGCTGCCCGGTCCGCTCCAGCACCAGCTCATGGATCCGGTGCATGGCCGATCCCATGTAGTCCCGGATGGAGTCCTCGTACGATGTCGGGTGCCCCAGTTCGGTCAGATAGGCGGCCAGGTGCCGATTGGAAATCGGCTCACTGTCGACGAGGACACCGTCGTTGTCAAAGATGACAAGGTCATAGCGCATGCGATCGATCTTAAACACAGAAAGGCCCACGCCGGATGGCGTGGGCCTTTCTCAAAATTTGTTCGGCGGCGTCCTACTCTCCCACAGGGTCCCCCCTGCAGTACCATCGGCGCTGTGAGGCTTAGCTTCCGGGTTCGGAATGTAACCGGGCGTTT